>JAEZJG010000016.1 GCA_023415795.1 Bacillota bacterium
CTGTAAATCCTGAAATGTCTTTAATAGTTATGTATTCATTTTCATCAACTTCTAGTAAGTCATTATCAAATAACCACTTAATCTCATCTTTCTGATACTCTTCAAAATCATTCATTCATACTTTTTCTTTTACAAGAAGCTCACATAGATTTTTGTAAGTTACATCAAGTTTAGGCACGTAGGTCAGGCCGCTTTGGTCAGAAAATAAACGATTAACAGCATTATAATAAAATACGCTATCAGGATCAGGATATATATATTTGCTTTTTATATTTGAAAGATATTCACCAAAAATCATGGGTTTTGATGACATCTGGAGTAATTCGTGATCAATTTCGCCATTCTCAATGTATGTATTGTACTGCTTTAGAATCCTATCAATTTCAGGGACTATGGTTCTGCATTTTTCAAAATAAGTTAAATATTCAGATGGCATTTTTACGATAAATCCAATAATACCGAACTCATCTTTGATGTATTCATTAAAGAACCATTCAATCATGTCTTCTATTCTGATGCCGTTTAGATTTAACAATTCTGAATAACTAATCAATTGAACAGTTGAGCACATTTCATTGATCATAAATGCAGCGTGTGCTTTATAAATATGCTTTCCATTATTCCAAAGAAGGACTCTTTCTAATACCCCAGCCTCATTTATTTTTGAAACCAAGTTTAACCTCATTTGTTCATCAAAAAAATGAAAAACGTAGATAAAATTGTTCCAAAGCGTATTGAAATCTAAATTATCAGTTATCCATCGCTTCTGAATGCTATATTTGACTATTGTACCGTCCATTCTTTGTTGGACGACCTCCTCTTGATCTTCAGAGTAAGATATTTCGGCTCCCAATTTAAACCCAATTCTACCTTCTGTAATTCTTTCCTCTTCTTGCTTTAATCTACGCTTTGCTTTCAACTTCAACTTATCATTGATTTGGAGACCTGCGTCTAAGGGAAAATATATAATTTTTCTCAAGTGGTTTATGTTTAAATGCTCTAACTCCAGATAGTCATCAATTAAACATTCTATTTCGTCTCCGACAAATACTTATCTAACACTATTTCAGCATTGTTGGGGTTATCTAGGAAGGTAGTCTTTATTACTTCATCATGATATAAAACAATATTCTTATTTTCAAGAATATAATATAGGGTTGTCCTGTATTTTGTCATAAATTCTCGCAGGTCATCACCACTAATATTCTTATATACTTTATACTTATCCAACACTTCAAAGAAATCTTTATGGTAAAGAAAATCGACCGATTCGTAAAAGCCAAGATATTTGTCCCTTCTTTGTGCTATAAAAATGCCTAACTTAGATTCAATTTGCTTAATAAAGTTTTTAAGATCTACCTGAAGTTCATTTTCAATGTGTATCTTAAATCTTTCAATCTGAATAAATTTAATAATATTATAAAATTCAAAAAAGTTATCTATATCCACTTCTAGGAAATCGTCATAATCAGTTATTATTTCAATAATCCTCGTTAAACCCATTGGATATGTTATGTCATACTCAGAAAAATATTTTACTCTATACATAATTCCTCACCAATACTCTAATACATTAGTTTAAGGATCAACAGTATATTTTTATTGTAGTATATTTATACCATTAGAACAATAATTTTAATACACCTTAATAAAGGGCAAATTTTTGAAAGTGGATAATCCCCTCCAAATAAAAAAGGCCTCGGAAACCCTAGTTAAGCTTCCGAGGCTAAATGTCACCTACAGCAATATACAGATCAGCCCGCCGCTGCCTTCGTTGATGATGCGCTGCAGCGTCTCCTGTATCTTCATGCGCGCATCATCCGGCATATGAGTCAACTTGCCTGACAAGCCTTCCTTAACTAGATCGTGCAGGGATTTGCCGAATATGTCCGTGTTCCACAGCTTCGACGGATCGTTCTCAAATTCGGTGAGCATATATTTGATGAGCTCCTCAGACTGCTTCTCACTGCCCACGATGGGTGACACCTCGGTTTCGATGTCCACACGTATCAGGTGCAGCGACGGAGCGCTGGCCTTGAGCCGCACGCCGAAGCGGCCTCCCTGCCGCACCAGCTCCGGCTCCTCCAGCGACATGTCGTCCACCGACGGCGGCACCAGCCCGTAGCCCGTTTCCTTCACGCTCTGGAGCGCATCCGCCATACGGTCGTACTGCTTCTTGGCGGTTACCAGATCCTTTACAATGGACACGAGATGGTAGTCGTTGTCTATGGGATAGCCGCATTCGTCGCCCAGTATCCTGTAGAACAGCTCCTGCGGGAAATCCACATGCATCTGCACGCTGCCCTCCCCCAGCTCTACCCTGTTCACCGACGCGCCGCTGACATCATCCAGATTATTCATTGCGCCCAGCAGCGAGCCGTAGTCGCGCACCTTTTCCAGATTGTCCAGAGACGCGGATATACCGGTGATCACTTCGTTCATCAGCCAGTGATCCGGCGAGAGCGCCCGCGCCCACCCCGGCATGTCGATGTTGATCTCCTTGAGCGGGAACTCATACAGCAGGTTTTCCAGCATCGCGCTGATGTCATTCTCCGCCAACCGCATGATATCCATCAGCAGCACCGGCACTTGATATTTATCCTCCATCGCGTTGCGCAGACGAATGGTATCCTCGCTGCCGGGCGTTGCCGAGTTGAGTATCACGATGAAGGGTTTGCCCAGCTCCCACAGCTCGCGCACCACACGCTCCTCAGCCTGCACATAGCTGGAGCGCGGTATCTCTGTGATGCTGCCGTCCGTCGTCATCACAATGCCGATGGTGCTGTGATCGGTGATCACCTTGCGTGTGCCCGTTTCCGCCGCTTCCTCGAACGGTATGTCGTAGTCGAACCACGGCGTGGATACCATTCGCGGCACGTTATTCTCCATATAGCCCATCGCGCCGTCCACCATGTAGCCGACGGAATCCACCATCCGCACCTTCATTTCGGCCTCGTTATTGATCTTAATTCTGACCGCCTCGTTGGGCACAAACTTGGGCTGCGTGGTCATGATGGTTTTGCCCGCGCTGCTCTGGGGCAGCTCATCCACCACGCGTTCCTTTTCGTGGGTATCGTCCAGGTTCGGGAGCACCAGCATATCCATAAACCGCTTGATGAACGTCGATTTTCCCGTTCTGACCGGTCCTACGACGCCGATGTATATATCCCCTCCCGTTCTTTCGGAAATATCTTTGTATAGATTATAGCTTTGCATGGCGCACCCTCCGTTAATTTTAGCGTTTAACACTAGATATATATGAACACAAGTCCACTCTCATACCAAAATTTCAACCGCTTCTATAAAAAGCTTATGCGCTGATAAGTCCGTATATTAAAACAAGACCGGAGGTTAATCCGGTCTTGCTGATGGTCTGTTGAAGTGCTGCTTTTACTCAGCTTTTTCAGCTTCTGCTTTGGCAGCCTCTGCCGCAAGTCTCTTCTTCTCGCCGATGCTGAGCAGCAGGTTTAAGAATATGCCCACGATGGCCGCGGCCGCGATGCAGGGCACTTTCATGCCAAGGAAGGGGATCATACCGTCAAACTTAAACTGTCCGCCGACGCCGATGATCATAATAACCGCGATGACCGCGATGTTCTTCGCGCTGAACATGTCTGCCTTGCGCTCGATCATGATGGCTATGCCCTGTGCGGCGATGGCGCCGAACAGATAGATCTCAATGCCGCCGATGACCGCCTGCGGAATGGCGTAAATCGCGTTGACGAGCGGCGTGAAGCAGGATATTATCATCGCAATGATGGCCGCCGCGATCAGCACAGGGATAGAGAACACGCGTGTGATCGCCATAGCGCTGATGTTTTCGCCGTAGTTCGTGCCGGCGGGTCCGCCGACAAGACCGGCTACCATATCGCCGATACCATCGCCGATCAGGTTCTGCCCCAGTCTGTTGCCGATGTCATAATCCTTTTTGCCTTTTCTGCGTGCCAGATTGTTGACATATATATCGAGCTGGAACACGTGCGCGGTGGATTCGGGTATTGTCGCGATGGCGATGGGCATGATGGCCGCAACCGCCGCCCAAGACGGAACAGGCAGTGTGATGTGCGGCAGTGTCAGCACGCCGGGTATCACGCTTAAGCCCGTGCCCGCAGCGTCAGGCAGCGTTCTGAACAGAGAGTCTCCCGTGGTTGCCAGCAATATAGCCGCCACAGCGCAGCCAACGATAGGACCCAGCAGCAGCGGCAGCTGCCCCCAAACGCCCTTGAGATATACGGAGAAAAGTATTGTGGCAACCAGCGTCACCAGCGATACCAGCCATACCCAGTCGGAAGCGGTGATGCCCGTTCCGCCCTGCACCGGAGCCGCGTCGCCCAGCGCAGTAGCCGCCAGCGACAGACCGATGATCATGGCGATGGGGCCCGTCACCGTGGGCGGCAGCACCTTCTCAATCGCCTTGCGTCCAAACGCTTTGACGATGAAGCCGGCCGCGATGGATACCAAGCCGGATGCTATGATGCCAAACTGTACCGTAGAGATCATGCTGTCCGGCAATATCTGTCCGAACTCGACACCGCCGGTTAAGCCGATGATGGCCGAGAGGTAAGAAAAGCTGGAACCGAAGTACAGAGGAATCTTTTTACCTGTGATCAGAATAAAGCACAGTGTTGCCAGACCGCTGGCAAAGATCGTGGTGGAAAGGTGGAACCCCGTGATGAGTGCCACTAGTATGGTGGCAGGGAACATGACCACGATCTGTTGGAGAGCGTAAAGCAGCAGTTTCCAAAATGGGGGCCGCTCGTCAGGAAGGTAACCGATTGATGATTGCTTTGTGTTGTCCATATTTATCCTCCTTGATACAATGATACAGTGTATTTCCCCTCCCGCAGGCAGGCTGCATCGCCATTCCACTCCCCCGTTCACTGTCGCAGAAAGGCTTGCGCAGGCATAAAAAAAACCTTGCTGCTCGGCAAGGCGTTTGCACACAAATAAGATGCACCTTGCCGGACTCTCTGGACCGGGTTTAAAGGGTTTTCTGCTTTCAATAAGATATCACAAGCGTTTGTGCTTGTCCAGCGGGTAAACGCGAAATATGACGAAAAACATTAAAATTGTCGAAAGAAAAATGGGCATACTGGCCGTAGCAAATTACAGGTCAATTTTAGTTTTATCTACCAAGTGCCGAATTCCGCCCCGCTGTATTATCAGAAAATAAAAAGAGAAGGCGTTGTCCGCATCCCCTTGCGTATCATTCCAGCCACTCCGGCACCCTGTCGTTGCGCACGAGGTCTTCGTAAGACTGACGTGCCACCATAAGCCCCGCTTTGCCGTCCTTCACCAGCACCACTGCCGGATGCGGCAGCTTGTTGTAGTTGCTCGCCATTGAGTAGTGATAAGCGCCGGTCGAGAACATTGCCAGCACATCCCCCGTCTTTGCCTCGGGCAGCTCCGCGTTCCAGAGCAGCATATCGCCGCTTTCGCAGGTGCGCCCCGCGATGGTCACGACCGTTGTATCCGGCTCGTTCATGCGGCCCGCCAGCGCACAGGTATACTTTGCCTGATACAGCGCCGGGCGGGGGTTGTCCGACATGCCGCCGTCCACGCTCACGTAGGTGCGCACGCCCGGTATCTTCTTGATATCGCCGATGGTGTACAGCGTTGTGCCTGCCTCGCCCACGATGGAACGCCCCGGCTCAATGACAAACGCGGGCGGTTCCATTTCCCGTTCTTCACACAACAGCGCCATCTCGTCCAGCATGGCCTGCACATATTCATATGGCTGCAGCGGCTTATCGCCCGCGGTATAATGTATGCCGTAACCGCCGCCGAAGTTGATCTCCTTGAGTGCGAAACCCGTCTGTGCTTTCACGTCCTGCATGAAATCGAACATCACATCCACCGTTTCGCGGAAGGGTGTCAGCTCAAATATCTGCGAGCCGATGTGACAGTGCAGCCCCACCAGCTTCAGGCTGGGCTGCTTGAGTATATCGCGAACAGCCTGCATTCCCTGTCCGTCGCCGATGCCGAAGCCGAACTTGGAATCCTCCTGACCCGTTTTGATATAGTCGTGGGTGTGCGCCTCGATGCCCGGTTTGATGCGCACGGATACCGGCTGCACCTTGCCCAGCTGCGCTGTGATTCCCGCCAGCAGCTCTATCTCACTGCCGCTGTCTATCACCACACGCCCCACGCCCGCCTCCACCGCCATACGCAGATCGTCCGGCGTTTTGTTGTTGCCATGCAAATACACCTTGCTGAGGTTGAAGCCTGCGTTCATCGCAACGTACAGTTCGCCGCCCGACACCACATCCAGCCCCAGCCCTTCGCTCTCCACTAGCTTGCACATTGCCGTCGTCAGAAACGCCTTGCCCGCGAACAGCACAAGCCCGCCGCCTTTATATGATGCCAGTGCCTTGGTATAGCCGCGGCAAACGCTGCGGATAACATCCTCCTCCATCACGTAGAGCGGTGTTGCGAATTCCTTCGCCAGCTCCAGCGCGTCGCATCCGCCCAGCCTAAGATGTCCCTGCTCGCTGATATCTAAATTTCCCCAATGCTTCATGGTGTCACCTTCTGTATAATTATACAGAGTATACTATCATATGCATACCTGAGTGTCAACAAATCCTGCCGCAGCCTACTGCGGGAGGTCTTTACTCTGGTCTGTCTGCGGCTTATAAGGCAGGTGCAGCTTCATAAAGTAGCTGACAAGGCGCGTCAGTATTGTGACCCCAAGCGCGATATATATGCTCCAGTCACGGCCGAGCAGCGGCGTTAAGAACCACAGCACTAATCCGCCCAGCAGCGCAGCCGTCGCGTATATCTCCTTACGCAGCACCATGGGTATCTCGCAAGCGATGATATCGCGCAATATGCTGCCGCCGATGCCGGTTATCAGGCATACAAACAGCAGGCTAAGGAAGTTGTAGTCCATATCCAGCGCCTTCACACCGGCAAAAACTGAGAACACGCCCAAACCCACCGCGTCGAAAAACACCACAATGTTTATCCATTTGATGCGTCCTTTGAGCAGCATCACCAGTATCGCAGTGGCGAGTATCACCAGTGTGTATTCATAATGCCGAAAGAACACCGGAATGCCCACATCCATTACCACATCACGAATAACACCGCCGCCGATGGCTGTAATCATCGCGAGGAATACCACGCCGAATATGTCCATCTTCTTCTGAATGGCTGTGTTCGCGCCCGACACCGCAAATGCGGATACGCCTACCAGCTCCAGTATGTCAAAAATCTGCACTTTATCTGCCCCTTATACAAATATTCTGCATGTATTGTATATCAACAGCGCGCACCGTTCAATGGCGTTTTCAGGGTGCAAAGCAAAACGGCGGTTTTACCACCGCCGTCTGAAGTTCTAAGAACTTGGAGGCGCTGCCTCCAAACTACCGCTCATACCCCTCCGGGGCACGCGAGGGACTCATCCCTTGAGAATCTCGTTTGACAAACGCCTTCTCGAAGGCGCTGCCCTCATTAATAAATATCATTACGGCTTTTCGCCGCGCTTAATATTTAAAGTCAAGCTTTCTTCTCGTACTCCGGTTTGCCGTCCCGCATGAACATGCGCACGCTGTCGCCAATGCTGATCTTGCCCTCCAGTATCTCCTCGGAAAGCTTATCCTCCACCACCTGCTGCACCATGCGCCGCAAGGGTCGCGCACCGTAGTTTTCGTCGAAGCCCTCTTTGGCGAGGTAATCCACGGTGTCGTCCTCGTAGTCAAGGTAAATGCCGCGCTCCTCCAGCCGCTTGATGACGCTGTTCAGCATCAGCTTTACGATCTCACGCGTGTGCTCTTCGCTGAGCTTGTGGAACACGATGATATCGTCCAAGCGATTAATGAACTCGGGCCTAAAGGCTCTTTTCAGCTCCTCCATGATGCCCTCCTTCATGCGCTCATAGCCGCGGTCTCCGCCCGACGCGCCAAAGCCGATCCGTTTGACGTCGATGTTGGTCGCTCCGAGGTTGGACGTCATGATGATGACGCAATTCTTGAAATCCACCACGCGTCCTTTGGAATCCGTTAACCGACCGTCCTCCAGTATCTGCAGCAGTATGTTGAACACATCCGGGTGCGCCTTTTCAATCTCGTCCAGCAGCAGCACCGCATACGGATGGCGGCGTATCTTCTCCGTCAGCTGACCGCCCTCGTCGAAGCCCACGTAGCCGGGCGGCGAACCGATCAGTTTGGACACCGCGTGCTTCTCCATATACTCCGACATATCGAGCCGTATCATCGCGTCCTCGTCACCAAACAGCGACTCGGCCAGCGCCTTTGTCAGCTCCGTCTTGCCCACGCCGGTGGGTCCTAAGAATATGAACGAGCCCACGGGGCGTTTGGGATCTTTCAAGCCTGCGCGCGAACGCCGAATCGCCTTGGACACCGCCACACAAGCCTCATCCTGACCGATCACGCGCTGGTGCAACGCTTTTTCCAGCTCCAGCAGCCGCCGCGCCTCATCCTCCGTCAGCTTCACGACAGGTATGTTGGTCCAGGTGGACACGATCTGCGCGATCTCCGTTTCGGTCACCTTGCCCTCTCGGGTGCTGGTGTCCTTCTCCCACTGGCTTTTCAGCCCGGCAATCTGCTTCTCCACGTGTTTCTCTTCGTCGCGCAGCTCCGCCGCCTTCTCGAAGTTCTGGTGTGTGATCGCCTGATCCTTCTCCTTGCGCAGCTGCCCCTGTTTCTCCTCCAGCTCCTTGATGTCGGGCGGCGCGGTATACAGGCTGAGCCGCACCTTGGAGGCCGCTTCGTCCATCAGATCGATGGCCTTATCGGGCAGGAAGCGATCCATCAGATAACGGTCGGACAGCTCCACCGCAGCCTTGAGCGCCTCGTCGGTGATGCGCACCTTGTGATGCGCCTCGTAGCGGTCGCGCAAGCCCATCAGTATGGCAACCGCCTCTTCCTTGGTCGGCTCACCCACCGTCACCGGCTGAAAACGCCGCTCCAGCGCCGCATCCTTCTCGATGTGCTTGCGATACTCGTCGAAGGTTGTTGCGCCCACCACCTGTATCTCGCTGCGTGCGAGAGCAGGCTTTAATATGCTGGCCGCGTCCATCGCACCCTCCGCCGCGCCTGCGCCCACAATGGTGTGTATCTCATCGATGAATAGTATCACCTTGCCAGAGCTCTTCAGCTCCTTGAGCGCATCCTTGAGTCTGTCTTCAAATTCGCCGCGATATTTGGTTCCCGCAATCATGCCCGCAAGATCCAGCGAAATCACGCGCTTGCCGCGCAGCAGCTCCGGCACGTTGCCGTCCGCAATGCGCTGCGCCAACCCCTCGGCGATGGCAGACTTGCCTACGCCGGGTTCGCCCACCAGCACCGGATTGTTCTTGGTGCGGCGGGACAATATCTGCGTGATGCGCTCAATCTCCTGCGCGCGCCCGATCACCGGATCCAGCTCGCCGTCCTTCGCCGCCTGCGTCAGATCTCGCCCGAACTTATCCAGCTTGGGCGTTTGTGTCTCCTTTTTCTTCCCAGTCTCGTCAGCACTCAGGGTATCTCCCGTCACATTCTGTATGCCGTTTTCCAGCTCCGAAAGATCGGTGCCAAGATCATTCAATATCTTGAACGCCACGCCTTCCTTCTCTCGCAGCAGCGCCATCAATATATGCTCGGTGCCCACATAGCTCTGCCCCAGTTGCTTGGAGAACGTGACCGCCAGCTCCAGTATCTTCTTTGAGCGGGGCGTATAGCCAAAGCTTTGCGTGAATACAAAATCACCCTTGCCGATAAGGCTCAGCACATTTTGCGTTACCGACTCCTCAGACACACCGGACAGGTTCAGCAGGTTAGCCGCCGCCCCTTCCTTTTCGCTGATAAGCCCCAACAGCAGATGCTCGGTGCCCACATAATTGTGCCCTAGCTCCCGTGCTTTTTTCTCAGCATGTTTAAGGGCGTTCTTCGCCCCTTCCGTAAACTTCGCAAAAAAATCCATATCTCGTCTCCCTCCCGGTCTATCTGAAAACCTGTCTTAACATATCTGCCCGTGCGGCATCGCGATCCTGAGACTGCACAACGCCGCTTTCCTGCGCGATGAGCGCCGGGCGCGTATTCATCATAATTTTATACAGCGAACTGCTGGTCACGTCGGGCACGATGCCGAGCGACACGCCGAACGCCACATCGGATATCAGCTTTTGAGCCTCGGCATCGCTCATGCGCCGTGCATACTTGAGCACGCCGACGGCACGCCATATCTTATCTTCCAATGCCGGACCCATGCTGCTAAACAGCTCTTTTCGCGTGTTGCGCTCAAAGTCAATCACCTTGCGGGCAATGGACAGAAGGCGTACCAGTATCTCCTTCTCGGAGACACCCAGCGTCACCTGATTGGATATCTGGTAAAACGCGCCGGACGCTGAGCTTCCTTCTCCCAACGCGCCGCGTACCGTCATGCCTACCTTGCCGATCATCGACGAAATGCTCGATATACCCTTAGCAGCCGAAAGTGCCGGCAGGTGCAGCATCAGCGACGCACGCAAACCCGTGCCCACATTGGTGGGGCAGCTGGTGAGAAAGCCAAGGTTCTCATCAAAAGCATAGTCCACCTCGTCCGCCAGCATCTTGTCCAGCCTGTCCACCGCGTCGTAGGTTTTAAACAGCGACAGACCCGCTCCAAAACCCTGCAGCCGATAGTGGTCTTCCTCCATGATCATCACACTCAGCGCTTCATCCCGGCTGGTGATAAGCCCGCCGTATTTGCTGCGCGCGAGATCGCTGCTGATCACATGGCCTTCGATCAACGCCCGTTTCTTCAGCTCCGGCAGCTCTGAGATACGCTCATACATAAACGCGGGGGCTTTCAGCAAACTTTGCATTGCGCGGCTGTGTACCGCCTCCACATCGTCCGGCTGAGATATCTTCGCCGGAAAAGGGATGTCAGCTAAATTACGTGCCAGCCGAATGCGTGTGGATACCACCACGTCGCTCTCCGGCGCATTATCCTCCAGCCATGCCAGCATATCAATCCCCCTCCTTTTCCATCAGCGCGATTTCGTCCCTAAGGCGCGCCGCTTCCTCAAAATTCTCTATTGCCACCGCTTCGCGCAGTTCGCGCTTAAGCTGCTCCTTACGCAGTTCCGCCTCGCTTACCGCCGCTTCCTTACCCGGCTGCACGATCACGCGCTCGCCCGGACGCTTACCGGTGTGCTGTGCATTCATATGGACGCTCTTGAGTATCGGCGTAATGCTGGATTCAAATGTCTCGTAGCAGTGCGCACACCCCAAACGCCCTTCCTTCTTAAAGCTGGCCAGCGTGGTGCCGCAGCCCTCGCAGACCACATCCGCGCCTTCCTCTTCGTCGTAGAAGGCTGTCAGAAAATCGTTGAACGAAAACCATGGAATCACAACGGCACCCTTTTTCTTGCCGGCGCATTGTCCGCAAAGATGCACCGTCTTCACCTGTCCGTTTGAGAATGTCGTCATGTGGACAGTCGCCTGATTTTTTAAACAGTTATCACACAGCATTTCATTCCGCCTCCTTTCTGAGCAGCACCAGCAGCATCTGCTTGAGCAGCGCTGCCCTTATCCTGTCCTTGAGCATGGCGGGAATATTCAGCGACTTGTCCGATACGGCTGCGCGCATCAATTCCCCTTCCCGTCCGGTTACCGTCTTGTTTTCCACCAGCCAGCTGATCACATCCTGCGCGTCGCGCTCGGAAATCTGCTCGCCGATGCGTGTTGTCACCAGCCAAAACATATGATCCGACGTATCGACGCTGAGCCGAAGCACACGGATGTAACCGCCGCCACCGCGACGGCTTTCAATAATATATCCTTTATCGGGCGTAAAACGCGTGGCCAACACATAGTTAATCTGCGACGGTGCGCAATTAAAGTGCTGCGCCAGCTCGTTGCGCTGCAGCTCAATCTTTCCCTCATATTCGCTCATCAATTCCTTGATAAACTGCTCAATGGTATCGCTTAATACTGACATGGCGCTTCTCCCCTTTGACTATCTTTGACCTTTAAAAATATTATACACCATTTCAGTAAAAAAGCAATGAGTAAAATTTTTCTGATTGTAAACAAAAAGCCGGCGTTACAATCCGGCTTGCAAAACAATTGCTCATCCCATCACTGTTCTATTGACTCGCCCGAGCCGGAAGCTGCGCTTTGCTCAAGGTACAGCTTTGCGCCGGTATAGATGGCTTTGGCGCATTCATTCTGATAATCCTCCGTTTGCAGCAGCTTCTCCTCGCTTTCATTGGACAAAAAGCCGCATTCCACCAGCACGCAGGGACAATCCCCCGAACGCAGTATGTAATATGTCTCCGGCTTTTGCTCGCGCGGGTGCGGCGGAGCAAGCCGCGCGTTCATCTCCGTCTGAATCAATTCAGCCAGCGCCTTGCCCTCGGCGGATTCCTCGTGATAGAACGTCACAGGTCCGGAGCATTGATTATCCTTAAATTTGTTCATGTGAATAGAGATGACGATATCCGCACCCGCGTTTTCGATAACGCTGCGCCGCTTTGCCATATCTTCTTTTTTGGTGCGCCCCAGCGCGTTTTCATCGGGCCGCGTCATCACCACGGTAATGCCATTCTTTTCGAACAGGCTTTTCAGCTTGGTGGCGACGATAAGGTTAATACCATCCTCCTTCACTCCCGTGAGCCTGCCCACGGCGCCGCCGTCGAAGCCGCCATGCCCCGCATCAATCACCACGGTGTATTTTGCGCTGCTCATCGCCGATATATCGTTCGGCAACAAAATAAACAGCAGGGTTCCCAGTATTGCGATTACAAAAAAACAGACGATAAAACGTAAAGCGTGCTTCATACCACATCCTCCGCGTTATATCATCTATATTAAACTGTTTTGAGGTCTATTCGTTTCTTATCGTTAAAAAAGCTGCTTGGAAGGATCAGCGTTCAGCCGCAGCGGCTCCGGACAGGGCAGCTCAAACGCGGCGGCACAGCCGATCATTGCGGCGTTATCCGTGCAATACTTCAGCTCCGGCAGAAAAAGCGTCATGCCGGATTTTTTTGCCCGCATCTCAAACTCCCGCCGCAGTGCACCGTTGGCCGACACGCCGCCCGCCACACCGATTCGGCTGATGCCCTCGCGCGCCGCTGCTTCAAACGTATTGTCCGCAAGGAATGCCACCGCCTCCGTCTGAAAGCTGGCTGCGATATCTGCCTTTCTGTATGCCTCACCCTTTTGATTCATGTTGTGCATGTGGTTGACCACCGCTGTTTTGAGACCACTGAACGTGAAGTCCAGATGCGTCTCACCCTTAAAGCCGCGCGGGTAACGGTAGACAGGCTGCCCCTCACGCGCCAGCTGCTCCAGCTTGGGTCCGCCGGGGTAGCCCAGCTCCAGAGCGCGCGCCGTCTTGTCGAACGCCTCACCCACCGCATCATCACGTGTTTTGCCGACCAGACGGTATTTGCCGTAGTCTTCCACCACTGCGATGTGCGAATGTCCACCGGAAACCACCAGACACAAGAACGGAGGTTCCAGCTCCTGATGCGACAGATACAGAGAGCAGATGTGCCCCTGTATATGGTGCACGGGAATGAGCGGAACGCCAAGGTAATACGCCACCGCTTTGGCATACGATACGCCGACGAGCAGCGCACCCACCAGCCCCGGTCCATCCGTCACCGCCACCGCTTCGAGGTCGGCAAAGCCAACACCCGCCGCATGCAGCGCTTCGTCCACGATGTACGGCAGCTTCATAATGTGATTGCGCGATGCGATTTCCGGCACTACACCACCGTATTTTTCATGCTCCGGCTGGGTATATACCGCGCTGCCCACCACCTGCCGTCCGCGTGTCACTGCCGCGGCGGTCTCATCGCACGAGGTCTCAATCGCCAGTATCAGTTTGTCCATGTGCTTATCCTTTGGCAACGGCGCTCTCCCGCTTTTTGAGTATCGCAATCCCCACCATTGATGCGGCGTTCAGCGTAACAAATATGGACACAAAGCGGATGATGATGCGCGCAACCAGATCCGAGAAGAACTGCTCAGGCACCATCTGTATCAGCACATCCGTTCTGGGATCAAGTATCCACAGATCGTTGGTGAAAAATACGTGATGGAAATTTGTCCAGAACGATGTAAAATCCAGCGCGGCGTATATGGCGATAGCTCCGACGAAAATGAGAAAACCGGCAGAAACCCGTAGGAACGACTTACAAAGCGTTTTCAATGTTTCTCTGCGCCCGATGAGGAAAGCGGCAGCAATCAGCACCACAGCGGCCACCAAAGTGATTGTCCGCACATTGCGCGCCCCCAGATAGAGCAGCTTCACATCCACCATGTGATCCTTCTCGCGCTCGCCGAACACCTCCTGCATCTCACCCTTTATCTCAGCTTGAATGTCAAGGTTATCATCCGCACCCGTGGTATAAGCCAGCAGCTTCTGCGTCACCTCGGTCAAGCCCTCTTCGCTGATGCCGATGCTTTGCGCCGTATTCAGCTTGCTGTATTCGCTGCGGAAAAAGGCAGGATTCACCGCAAACATCTCGACACTCGCGATCAGCAGCCCCACAATAAGCAGCAGACTGCCCAGCACTGTGCACAACACCATCCAGAAACGTTTTCTGTTCCCCATCTTCTTCTCCTTTGTAAAGCCGGACTACAGCTCCGGCGTTTGTAAAGAAATACGAGGCTGCCCTTGCCGGAACAGCCTCATCGCTTGCTATTAACCCTGTTTCCAACCGGCATAATCCTGCTCAGTGAGGAGCTCCTCTATATCGGCATTGCCGATTGCGTGCAGTCTGAACAGCCAAGTGTTCATCGGCTCCCGACTGATCATATCGGGGTCATCAAACACAGAATCGTTAACCTCTGCTACCGTTCCGGCGACAGGCGCATGCACCTCGCTCACCGTTTTGGTCGTCTCCACCAAGGCGCATGCCTCGCCCGTCTCAACGCGACGACCGATATCCGGCAACTCAATGAATACCACATCTCCTGTTAAGCCAGCACCCGTCAGACCGATGGCGGCAGTGCTCTCGTCCAGCAACACCCACTCGTGCCTTTTGGTAAAAAACAGTCCGCTCACGCATCATCCTCCCCCATGCTCCCTGTAACCGACAGCATATTATATCGTATGCGTGAAAAACTTGTCTGTTTACAGCTTGCTTAGGTACTGCTTAAACCGCTTTCTGAACTGTATCACATACAACACAATAGCGGGGATGATCAATACAACACCCAGCAGGAAGGGAAAGGCTGACCAAATAAACGGTGCGCTTTTAATCGCCTCCGCACCGATTATGCTGGCCCAGAAATAGTCCAGACCGCCCGTGATGGTGGCAACCGGTCCTATGTACCAGCAGAACTTGCGCAGCATCGCATCGGCGTCTGCCTTCATCGCTTTTGGATATTCGTTTTTGAACACCGGCCCCTTACCTGTAAACGCTGCATAGAACGCTAACAAGCCGATCAGCACAGTGAACACCGACATCATGCCATTCATTTGATCCATATTATCTCCCGCTTCCTTTATCTTTTGTTGATTTTAGCGCCTTCCGGCGTGTCTTTAACCACGTAGCCCAGCTCCGTAATTTTGGCGCGAATCGCATCCGCAGCGGCAAAATCCCGTGCCTTACGCGCTTCCTGCCGCTGCCGGACAAGCTCTGTAACTTCGTCGGGTATCGTTTCTTCCTCCGGCACCAGCCCCAGCACATCAAGCACCTTATCCAGCGCTGTCAGTGCGTCTTCGGCACTCTTTTTATCTCCGCCGTGCTCAAACGCAAGGTTGATGTCGCGGATGTACTCAAAGATGACACCGATGGCTTCCGCTGTGTTCAGATCGTCGTCCATCGCCTGACGGAAACGCTCCTCAAGGGCGCAGATGTCCTTTTCCACGTCCACTCCGGCAACCGTACCCGTCTGCGCGATGTGCTTCAAGTTGTCACGGCAGTTCTTTATGCGCGCCATCGCAGAAGCCGCCTGCATAATCAACTCCTCCGAGAAGTTGACCGGGTTGCGATAATGAGCGGACAGCATGAACAGACGCACAACCTTAAGATCATACTTCTGTGCGATGTCCCGAACGGTGAAAAAGTTGCCCTTGGATTTGGACATCTTCTCGTTGTCCACGTTGATGTAGCCATTGTGCATCCAGTAACGCGCGAACGGCTTGCCCGTGGCTGCCTCCGACTGCGCGATCTCGTTTTCATGGTGCGGGAATATCAGATCCTGCCCGCCGCCGTGAATGTCGATGGTCTCGCCAAGGTAGCGCATGCTCATGGCGCTGCATTCAATATGCCAGCCGGGTCTTCCCTCGCCCCACGGCGAAGTCCAGCTGTCTTCTCCCGGCTTGGCTGCCTTCCAGAGCGCGAAATCCTCCGGGTTGCGTTTTATCTCCGTCACATCGATGCGCGCGCCTGCCTGCAGGTCGTCCAGCGACTGACCGGAAAGCTTGCCATAGCCCGGAAAGCTGTTGACATCAAAGTACACATCGCCGCCCGTTTCATAGGCGTGCCCCTTTTCAATTAGGCTGCTGACCAGATTGATAATATCGTCAATGTGCTCCGTTGCTTTGGGATGCACAGAGGCGGGGCGAATGCCCAGCGCATTGGCGTCCTTATAGTATTCCGAAATAAACCGCTCACCCAGCTCCTTGAGCGTGGTGTGCTCTTCGCAGGCGCGGGCGATCATTTTGTCGTCCACATCGGTAAAGTTCTGCACGAAGGTAACATCAAGACCGGTATACTCCAGATAGCGGCGGAGCGTGTCAAAGATAATGAACGGACGCGCGTTGCCTATATGAAAAAAGTTGTACACCGTGGGACCGCAAGCGTAAATCTTCGCCTTGCCCGGCTCCACCGGCACAAACTCTTCCTTCCGGCGTGTCATCGTATTAAAAAGCTTCAAAGTCTTTCTCCTTGGACCGTATTAATCTATCGGCTCATTATAATATATGCGAATAGTCCCGTCAATTGACAACGGCACCTTGTTGCCAACTCGGCAGCGTCCGTCGGGCAGCCGCTTTTGGGCTGCGAATCCATTCCCAAAATAAAGACCCGCCGGTGACAGCGGGTCCTATCATCATCGTTTTTAGTAATCCTTTTTGGTCTTCTTGCGTCTGAGGAACGGCGGAATATCCAGTTCGTTGCCCGAATCGGCAAAGCTGCCAATCGTCGGTGCCTTTCTTTCGGGCCTCACAGGGACGAAGCTGTCTTCCTCCGGGCTTTCCGGCATGCGTATCTCTTCCCGCACCACCGGCTTGGGTCTGCGGACGGCGCCGTCGAAGCCGGTAGCGATCACGGTGATGCGCACCTCGTCCTCCAGGCTGTCGTCTGTATCCGCACCGAAGAATATGTTGGCCTCAGGGTCTGCAGCCTGACGAATCAGGTTCGCCGCTTCTTCAATCTCAAGCAGGCTCATCGTCGGGTCGCCCGTTACGTTATACAGTATGCCGCGCGCGCCTTCAATGCTTGTCTCCAGCAGCGGGCTTTGTATCGCCTGCTTGGCGGCATCCATCGTCTTGTTATCGCCGTAGCCCACGCCGATGCCCATATGCGCCACACCGCGTTCCATCATCACTGTTCTCACATCTGCGAAGTCCAGATTGACGAGTGCCGGCTTCACGATCAAGTCTGTGATGCCCTGAATGCCCTGACGCAGCACGTCGTCTGCCACGCGGAAGGCTTCCAGCATCGAGGTTCCCTTGCCGATCACCTGAAGCAGCTTGTCGTTCGGTATCGTCACGATGGTATCCACCACCTCAGTCAGCACCGCGTGACCGTCTTTAGCACGTGTGATACGCTGACCGCCTTCAAACATAAACGGCATCGTCACCACAGCAACGGTCAGAATGTTCCGCTGACGCGCCAGCTCCGCAACGACAGGCGCCGCGCCTGTGCCGGTGCCTCCGCCCAGACCCGCCGCGATGTAGACGAGATTCGCGCCCTCCACGATTTCGGCCAGCTCGTCGATGCTTTCCTCAGCGGCACGTCTGCCAATGGAGGGGTCTCCCCCCACACCGAGGCCGCTTGTCAGCTTTTCGCCGATCTGTATTTTATTCTTGCACTTAGACAGCAGCAGTGCCTGCTTGTCCGTATTAATGGCGTAGAATTCCGCCCCGGTCAGACCATGCTCAATCATGCGGTTGATGGCATTGTTGCCCGCCCCGCCGACGCCGATCACTTTGATTTTTGCAATGCTGTCCTGTGCGACATCAATTTCTAATGGCATATAAACCCCCTTAAATATGAACGTCAGTCAAACATCTTGTCTGATAATCGTCCAAATAACGACTTTTTGTTGCGTCCCTCACCTAAATAATCGGTCTCAAATACATAATCCAGAAGCGCCAGAGCCACGTAATAGTTCGGCGTCGCCAGCTGCGGTGCTTCCACCATTGACACACGCACCTGCCGTTTGAGGTAATTTTGCAGCGCATCGCGCGATCCCCTCATCATGGCCAGCCCGCCGCCCGACAGATAGATCCTCGTCCGCCGGGCAATGTTGAGCGGGCTGTTTTGCAGCGCGTCATATACCAGCTGACATATTTGCTCCACCCGTGCATCCACCACTTCTGATATCGTGGCATGGCTGTATTTTTCCAGCCTGCCATTTTTTAATTTAGCATAATCATATAGCTTTGTGCCATTATTTTCAAGACCAAAAGAAAAACGTTTTTTTATCTGCTCGGCAGCTTCCACTTCCATGTTCATCACAATGGATAAATCGCTGGCAATGTGCATACCGCCTGCATGCACCGTCTTATTATATACAATCGCATCACCGTACACAACCGTTACGTTCGTATCATAATATCCAACATTAAGCAGTACAGCGCTGCAATCCCTCTCTTCTGTGGGAACCAGAAAAAGGCTTTCCGCCAGCACCTCGGGTATAAACGCACGCAGCTTCACGTTCAGCCCTTCCATCACGTCCGTTACCTGACTGATAAAATCGTTACTTGCGTATACGAAGCTGATCAGCCCCCGCAGCTCACGGGCTTTGCTTCCCACCACGTCGATATAATGGTTGCCGTCGTCCAGCACAAAGTATACGGGGGTGCTGGATACAACGGTATAGCGGATATCGTCCAGCCTGCTTTCCGCGTCATCGATTAAGCTCTCAATATCCTTGACGGAAACCACTCCGTCAGTCACCTCAGTATACCCTTCGCAGCAGAACACCTTGCAGAAGCTGCCCGGCACACCAACGTATACCTCTTTGACGCGCTTCTTAGCTTTGTGTTCAGCAAGCGACAGCGCCTTGGCCACAGCCTCATCCACATGGGAGGGCTTTCGCCAGCGTCCGTTTTTTATCCCCTCATATCGAGCTTCTCCGGCGCCCAACACCTCAAAGCGACCAATCGACTTTTCACGCCCGATCACACACATGACCTTCGACGTGCCAAATTCGATTGCAGCCGTTACATTCTTCATTCGCGACGGATGTCCCCTCTAACACAATATAATTCTCTAAAAATGTATATACAGCGCCAATGCTATAATAACACGTCTGTCAATAATAACAAATACCTTTACTGAGATTTCTCGCGAAAATATGCCTGATCCGCCGCAGAAACGTCAAGTAATCCACATTCTTTCCCCAATGTCTCAATTTCTTTGACAGATGCAGTAACAAGAGCCATCTTATCCTCCAGCCTCGTATCGTCGCCCAGCTCCACAGTCAGCCCCGCCGTGGTCGTCATTATGATATCAGCCGGAAGCGTCACATTCAGGCTGGCAAGGCTGATGCCCGCTGTTTCCGCGGCGGTCAGCGTCCGCTTCATCACATCCACGCGAAAAGCATCGCCTGAGCTGAGCAGCTGCCCCACTTCAAAGGCGTCTGCCTGAAGCCCGTATATCATCGGGCGTTCATTGCCCGCAGGCTGCGGCCGCACCTCCATGATATAGCCATCGCCGCCAATCACGATCAGCGAACCGTTCTTCTCGATATAGCCCACAGGCTGTCTTTCCTCTATCGTGACGACCACCCTGTCCGGATAATCTATATTCACGCTGACAGGCTTAATTCTGGGATCGGCAGACAGCTTGTCCATCACCGCCTGCTTGTCCATCAGGAATACATTCTGTCCGTATTCCAGCCCCGTCGCCTTTGCGACGTCGGCAGGCAGCAGCGTTTCACAGCCCAAAACTGCCACCTCCCGAACGCGGAACACCATATACGCCACGAAGATAAGCGCCGTCAGCAGCAGCATAGCGGATATGATGAGCAGCGTTCGTCTGCTTTTGTTCAAGCGGCTTAGTCCTCCCTCCTGATATCGGCTCCCAGTGCTTTTAAATCGGACTCAAAGGTTTCATAACCCCTGTCGATGATGCGCGCCTGATCTACGATGGTCGTGCCATCTGCACAAAGCCCGGCCAGCACCAGCGCCGCCCCGCCCCGCAGATCCATCGATTTGACCTCCGCACCGTGCAAACGCTCAACGCCCTTTATCACGGCTACGTTGTTTTTGGTCACAATGTTAGCACCCATCCGAAGCAGCTCTCCCACGTGCTTAAAGCGGTTATCGAACACGCTCTCTACAATGATGCTGGTGCCTCTGGCAATGCTGGCAGCGGTGCACATCTGCGCCTGCATATCCGTCGGAAAGCTGGGGTACGGTCCTGTCTCGATCAGATGCATCTCCTTGGGACGCCCCTGTGCCTGCACAGTCAGCGCGTCGTCGTATATCTTGATAATCGCGCCCGCCTCGCGCAGCTTGGCCGCGGTTGCGAACAGGTGCTCAGGCACCACGTTTCTCAGCGTTATGTCTCCATTTGTTACCACAGCGGCCACCATATATGTTCCCGCCACAATACGGTCCGGGATACACCTGTATGTGAAGCCGTTCAGCTTCTCCTTGCCTTCTATCAGTATGGTGCTGGAGCCCGCACCGGATATTTCGCCGCCCATCTGGTTAATGACGCTTTGCAGCTCGACGATCTCCGGCTCTCGCGCGGCATTGTGTATCACCGTTCTGCCGGGCGCCAGCGACGCCGCCATCATCAGGTTCTCCGTTGCGCCCACACTGGGGTAATCCAGATGCACATCTCCGCCCTTTAAACGGCGGCCTTCGCACATGATGTGCCCACCCGCCTCCGTCACGTTGACGCCCAGGCTTTTCAAGCCGCGCAGGTGCAGATCAATGGGGCGGCTTCCGATCTCACACCCGCCCGGATACACAAAGCGCGCCATGCGAAACCGTGCCAGTATGGGTCCCATCATAAATATAGAAGAACGTATTTCCTTTGCCAGCCTGTCGGGCATTTCCCAGCGCTGTGCCCGCCGCGTATCAATAACCAGCCTGTCTTTCTCGTACTCCACATGCGCGCCGATATACTCCAGTATCGAGAGCATGTTGTAAACATCCGAAATCGCCGGCCAGTTATAGATGATAACAGGCTCCTCTGTCAGCAATGCAGCTGCAAACACCGGTAGAGCCGCGTTCTTCGCGCCCTGAATCACCAGCTCGCCCTCCAGCCGCGCTCCACCGTTAATAATTAATTTCGTCATATTGGACCCCCGCATATCAACACATATGATATTTTATGCGAGTTCATCCAAGTTGTGTACTCAGGCTGCGCGGGTTTGCCTCGATATGTTGAGCAGTACGCCGATGCACCCCATAAACATGATGAGCGATGTACGCCCCGCGCTGATAAATGGCAGCACCACGCCAGTGGGCGGCACCAGCCCCGTCACCACACCGATGTTGATGAACACCTGTATCGCGATCAGCGCTGTAATGCCGGTCGCCATCATCATGCCAAAGGTGTTGGGTGCGCGCAGCGCGATTCTGACGCCGCGCCATATCAGCAGGCCAAACACGATCAGCACCAGCAAACCGCCGATATACCCCAGTTCCTCAACGATGATGGCAAAAATGCAGTCGGACTCACTGTAGGGCAGGAACAAAAACTTCTGCCGCGAGTTGCCCAGCCCCAAGCCGAACAGTCCGCCGGAGCCGATGGAATACAACGACTGAATAAGCTGATAGCTCTCGTCCGCCGAATACTTCCAAGGGTCCATATACGCAAAGATTCTGTCCATGCGGTATTTTGTGGCCACCATCGCCACCGCGCCGCCCGCAATGCCCAAACCGCCCATGATGCCAAAATGCAGCAGATTTGCTCCGCCCACCAGCATCATCGAGAATACCAGCAGTGCCAGCGTCACCACCGCGCTGAAGTTTGGCTGGAAATAGAGCAGCACAGCCGCAATCATCAGCAATATAAGATAGGGCAGCATACCGTATTTGAACAGGCGCATCTTCTCCTGATTGATGGAGATGCCTGCCGCCATAAACACGATGATCGAAAACTTTAATACCTCAACGGACTGCAGGTCGAGGAAATACAGGTTGACCCAGCGCCGCGAGCCGTTCACAGATATACCGACACCGGGCACAAACACCAGCAGCATCAGCAATATGCCGATGCCCAGTATGATGAACCGGAGCTTCATGAACCGATTGTAGTCAAAAAACATCGCCGCGATCATCGCCACCAGACCGATGGCCGCGCCGCTTACCTGCTTCCAAAAATAAAAATAGCCATCGTGGTTGGTGTTGGCACCATTTTCGGCGGCATAAAAGCTGGCGCTGAAAACCATTACGATGCCAAAAAGCACCAGCACGATTGCAAGAACAAGAAGCGTGTAGTCAAAGGAGCGTTTGACCATGTTAACCCCCCTTAGAATGAGTTGACGATATCCTTGAACACCCGCCCTCTCTGCTCAAAATCGTCAAACATATCGTAGCTGGCACAGGCCGGTGAGAGCAGCACGTTCCAGCCGTCCTGCGAAAGCGCGCGGCACATGCACACCGCGTTCTTGAAGCCGTCTGCCGTGTATATGTTGGTATAGCCCACCTTCTTGGCATCGCTCAAAATCTTCTGCTGCGTTGCGCCGATGGCGACGATGGCTTTGATCTGCTTGCCAAAGCCCGCTATCAGAGACTCGAAGCTGCTGTTTTTGTCGTAGCCGCCCAGTATCAACACAGTGGGACGGGTCATTGCGGCGGCGGCTTTTTCCGTCGCGTCGGGATTGGTGCCCTTAGAGTCGTTGATGTAGCGCACGCCATCCAACTCGCGTACGAACTCGATGCGGTGCTCCACACCGGAAAACGTCATCAGCGTGTGGCGTATCACGCTCTCGGGGATGTTGTAACAGCGCGCCAGAGCCGTCGCCGCCAGCGCGTTCTCCAGATTATGTGCACCGGGTATTCTAACCTCGTCCGCCCGGCAGATCACATGATCTCCGTCGTCCTCGGCGCTCACAATGTCCCCTTCATCTATAAATACGCCGTCCACCAGCGTAACTTGCCGCGAAAACCAAATAATCTTTGATTTTTGTTTACCCTCCATTTTTCGGGTAATGGCGTTGTCGTAATTGAGCACACAGAAATCATTCGAGGTTTGGTTCTCGAATATCCGCTCCTTCGCCGCCGTATAGTTCTCCATCGTACCATAGCGGTTCAGGTGATCCTCCGTGATGTTGAGCACAGCGCAGGCATGCGGCACAAACTTATCGATGGTCTCCAGCTGCAGCGCCGCCGTCTCAGCAACGATGATATCGCCCTTTCTTGTTTTATCCGCCTCTGCCGCAATGGGAACGCCGATATTGCCCAGAACAAAGGTGGTAAAGCCTGCGTTCTTGAATATCTCACCCGTCAGCGCGGTTGTGGTCGTCTTGCCGTTGGTACCCGTGATGGCGACAAACTCGGCTTCTGAATACAGAAAGCCCAGCTCAATCTCACCGATCACCGGCTTGCCATCGTTCTGCGCCTTGACGATGAAGCCGAGGTTTGTGGGAACGCCGGGGCTTAATACCAGCGCATCGGCGGCTTCCGCCACAGCGTCCGCATCCGCACCCAGTGCCAGCTCGGCCCTGCCCGCAAATTCATCGAATACGCCTGCCGGAAACTTATCCGCCGTTTTGGCGTCGTACAGCACCACCCGTGCGCCTTTGTCGATAAGCAGCCGCGCGCTTGCGAAGCCGCTCTTTGCCATTCCGACAACCATCACTTTTTTGCCCAGAAATTTCATAGCTCCCCCATCAGTTGACAGACAATATCGCAACCAGACACAGCAGTACGGTAATCATCATATAGAACGCGACAATCTTGGTCTCCGGAACGCCCTTCAATTCGAAGTGGTGATGCACCGGCGCCATCTTGAATATGCGCTTGCCGCCGCGCAGCTTGAAGGACCCCACCTGCAATATAACGGACACCGAGGTGAGCACGAACAGCAGCCCGGTGATGATAAGCAGCAGCTGTAAACGCGATACAATCGCAATCACCGTGATCGCCGCGCCCAGCGCCAGAGAGCCGGTATCCCCCATGAACACCTTGGCAGGGTATGTATTGAAGCGCAAAAAACCAAGGCATGCGCCTGTCATCGCCGCCGCGAACACCATCATGTTGCTGATGCCGGAAGCCGCCAGATCCTGCCCGGTGGACACATAAAGCGAGTACATACCCAGCAGAATCACCGTGTATGTGGCTGTGTTGATCATCGTGACGCTGGATGCCAGACCGTCCAGTCCGTCAATGAGGTTGGTGCTGTTCACCATCGCCACCATCACAAACGCCGTAAAGGGAACATACCAAGCCCCCAAATCCCACTCCATGCCGCCGGTGAACGGCACGATAATCTTAGAGCCGATCACCGGATCGTTATAGGCGAAGAACGCCACGATGATGGCAATACCCAGCTGACCGATGATCTTCTGATAAGCCTTGAGCCCCAGCGAGCGCTTCTTAATAATAATGATAAGGTCGTCCATCAGGCCGATCAGCCCGTAGCCCAGCGTCACGCCCAGCGAAAACCAGACGTATTCATAGCTGCCGCGGGCGAACAGTATGGTGGAGGCGGCGAGGGCAATCAGTATGATGATGCCGCCCATTGTGGGGGTACCCGTCTTGGAAAGGTGGGTCTGCGGCCCGTCATCGCGCACCTGCTGCCCAAACTTCAGCCGCTTTAAGAGCGGCACTCCGACGTATCCCACCGCCAGCGCGATAAAGAACGCCGCAAGCACTGCATAGATAATAATATCCATCGCTGTGTTTTCTCCCATATGCATCATTTGTTATCCGTCGTAAATCAATTATCCTCAGCCAGCAGCTCTGCGACGACGATCTTCTCGTCGAAGGGATGCTTGACACCGTTTATTTCCTGATACGTCTCGTGGCCCTTGCCCGCCAGCACAATGATATCCTCCGGCTGTGCGCTGTGAATCGCGTAACGGATAGCATCGCGGCGGCTTTCTATGCAGCGGTAAGCGCAGTCCGTCTTCTTTATACCGCCTTCAATTTCAGCGATGATCGCCAACGGTTGCTCGGTACGCGGGTTGTCCGACGTGATGACCACATAGGTGGAAAGCCGTCCGGCAATCTCGCCCATGATGGGACGCTTCGTCCTGTCACGGTCGCCGCCGCAGCCGAACACCGTGATGATACGCCCGCGCGCGAACTCCCGCACTGTCAGCAGCGTGTTCTCCAGGCTGTCCGGCGTGTGCGCGTAATCGAGTATCATCGTGAACGGGCGGCTGCCGGTGTCCATCACCTCAAAGCGGCCTGCCACGCTCGGCATAGCCTCCAGCCCCATTTTGATGCTCTCCAGACCGATGCCCAGCAGCAGACAGGCCGTCGCGGCAGACAGCGAATTGTATACGCTGAATATACCGGGTATCTTGAGGCTGAGGGGCAGCATGCCCTGACGCGTACATAGGTCGTACGTGACCCCGCGCGGCGTGATTTCGATGTTACGGGCGTATACGTCCGTATTCTCCTTTATGCCGTATGTGCGCCATTCGGTGTCGATGCCTTCCATCATGCGTTTGGCAGACGGGTCGTCCAAATTCATGGCGGCAGTTTTGGTAGACAGGAACAGCTTCTTCTTTGCCGCGAGATAGTTATCCAGCGTCAGATGGAAGTCCAGATGATCCTGCGTGAGGTTGGTGAACACCGCAACGTCAAACAGTATGCCCGTCACACGCCCCAGCTCCAGCGAGTGGGACGATACCTCCATCACCACGCTGTCGCAGCCCTCGTCCGCCATCCGCCGCAGCAGCGCAAACAGATCGGGCGATTCTGGCGTGGTGCGCTCGGTGGGCAGTGTCGCAGAGCCGATCATGTTGACGATGGTGCCGATGAGCCCCGTCTTTCTTCCCGCGTTCTCCAGCACCGATTTTATCATGTATGTTGTTGTGGTTTTGCCGTTGGTTCCTGTAATGCCGATCATTTGAAGTGATTCATCCGGCTTGCCGTAAAATGCCCGGGAAATGAGTGCCATCGCCCGGCGGTCGTCCTCCACCAGTATCTGTGTGATGTCGATGTCGAGCCGGCGCGTTACCACCAGCGCCGCAGCGCCCTTTTCCACCGCCATGGGCGCATATTTGTGACCGTCCGTCTTAAAGCCGCTGATGCAGAAAAAGAGCGCGCCGGGGCACACCTGTCTCGAATCGTTTGTCACGCTCGTAATCTCTGTCCGATCATCGCCAAAGACTTGCATGCCTTCGCTGCACAAGTCCGCTATTTTCAATCGTATACCTCCAGACCAAGCAATTCTTCGTGGATTATATCACAACTCGTAAAAAATGTAACGCGGAAAATGGATTCAATTCTGCGCTAACCGCCCGTCTTGGAGAATTCCACCATCACCGTCGTACCCTTACCCACCAGCGTGTTTGCTGCGGGGCTTTGATAAGACGCCTTACCCTCTGCATCGCCCTGTATGCTCAGCACCAGCCCAAGCGCATCCAGCGCCAGCTTTGCCTCTGCTGTGGTCTTGCCCGTCAGATCAGGCACGCTCAACATATCGGCGGTATCGTCGTGTGTATTCTTTGTTGACATATAAAGCAACACCGATTCGCCCTTAACCAGCTGCACACCGGGCGCGGGCATCTGGCTCTGCACATTACCCGTGCCGTCGGCGAGGTAATTCAAGCCCACCGCAGCCAGCGCGGCGACGGCATCTGCGTCAGTCATATTCGATACATCCGGCACTGTGGCTTGTTCGGGAGCCTGTGCTTCGTCGTAGTTGGGCGCGATGCCCATGTATTGCAGCGACTCCTGCAAAATGTTTTTCACGTATGGCGCGGCAACCACGCTGCCGAAGTCCACCGCCACATTGGGTTCATCCACAATGAACAGCACCGCGATCTGCGGATCGTCCGCGGGCGCGAACGCAATAAAGGAGGCGATGTGCTTACCCGTCATCACCTGATGGTTTTTATCATATTTCTGAGCTGTGCCTGTTTTGCCGCCGATACGGTAGCCGGGGATGTAGCAGTTTTTGCCGCTGCCCTTGGCAACAACGCTTTCCAGTATGCCGCGCATCGCCGCAGAGGTTTCCGCACTGATAGGCTGAGAGACCACCTTGGGTTCGAATTGTTCTATATAGTTACCGTCGCCGTCCGTCATACCCTTGACCAGCGATGGCTGATATAAAAAACCGCCGTTCACCACTGCGCTGAATGAGGAGATCAGCTGCAGTGGTGTTACGGCTATAGATTGCCCGAACGCAATGCGGGCGAGGTCACTGTTTCTTACGTACTTCTCCCCCATGACGATACCGCCTTGGTCGGAGGGGAAGTCGATATTGGTCTGCTGACCGAAGCCAAACTTATAGATATAATCGTAGAACTTTTCGGTGCCCATCGCGAGCCCCATTTCCATGAACGCCACATTGCATGAGTTCTGCACCGCTTCTTCCAGCGTCTGGTGCCCGTGCGAGCGCGGGAAGCGCCAGCATTTGATGGTGCTGCCGTCTACCGTCAGCGTGCCGGAGCAATCGAACGTGGTGCTGGCGGATATCGCGTTGCAGTCCAGCGCGGACGCGCAGGTGACAGCCTTGAAGGTGGAACCCGGTTCGTATACGTCGGTGATCACCTTGTTGCGTGTCAGCTCCGTCAGCAGCGGAATGTCGTCACGCGGTGGGCTGTTCAGGTCATAATCCGGATAGCTGCCCAGCGCGAGTATGTTGCCGTTTCGGGGGTCCATCGCGATGGCCGATACACCGATAGCGTTCTGCTGGACATAAGCCGACTCCAGCTCCTTCTCAAGAAAGCTCTGGATCACCTCGTCCACCGTCAGCACCAGATTGTAGCCGTCCACCGGGGCGATATACTGCTTTTCGCCCAGCGGGATGCCCCGTCCGTCTCTGTCCGCCTCCGACACAATTTTGCCGCTCTGCCCGGACAGGTATTTATCGTAATACGCTTCGAGACCCTCCTGACCCGCGCCGTCCACCGAGGTGAAGCCCAGCGTCTGCGTCAGGAAAGCACCGTTTGTGTAATACCGCTTGATGTCTACCGTGAAGTAAACGCCCGGCAGATTGAGCTCTCGCAGCTTGTCTGCCACTTCGTCGTCTACCTGCCGCGCCAGCCACACCTCAGATTTCTTGGAGTCTGTGGCCTTGGCACGCACCGTTGCTTCGTCGATGCCCAGCGTTTGAGACAGCACCCCCACGATGGCGTCTACGTTGCCCTTCTTCACCTCGGAGGGACGCAGCACCACGGTGTCGGCGTTGGCGCTCTGCGCCAGCACATTGCCGTTGCGATCCACGATGTTGCCGCGCTTCGCGGAAACCACGAGGTCACGCGTCTGCTGAATCAGCGCCTTTTGCTGCAGCATATCTCCCTGCGCGAAGACGATGATACCCATCTTCACCGCAATTGCCAGAAAAAGCACAATAACTGCTGTCATCAGAGCCAGCAGTCTCTTTTTCGCTTTGAGGGTAGGCAATGGCACTCCGCCACGCTCCTTCCGAACCCCCTTAACCGGTTGCTTGACTGCCATCAGTTGCTCAGCTCGACCCGAATCTTCTGTTCCGGTGTCGGATACGTCATTTTCAGCTCATTCAAGGCTGTATCCTGCACATATTGCAGGTCGTCGCCCATTTCGATCTGAAGCTGCAATTCGTCTACCCGCGCCTGAGCTGTTTTAATATCGCTTTTGATCGCGTTGTTCTGCGCACCGATGGAGCTTGCGACAGCATATCGGGAAACCAGCGCGGACAATGCGATAAACGCAACGAGCAGCACGACGAGAGTGGACACAATACCCGTCTGAGTTTTTACGGCCGTCTTCGCAGCGGGCTTTACCGCCGCTCTGGCCACTGGCTTGGCAACCGTCTTCGCCGCCGCTTTGGGCGCTGGCTGTGCGTCCGCGACAGGCTTGTTTTTCCTCACATTATTGCTACTAATATATGCGACGTTGCCGTCCATCTTGACAGTTCGTTTATCGGATGGTCTGCTGACGACAAATTCATTTGTTTTTTTGAGTGCTGTCTGCATCCGTTTAACCCCTGTTAATAAGCTTCAAATACACGGAGCTTCGCGCTCCTCGACCGGTTGTTTTCCGCAACCTCCTCGTCGGAGGGGAGCACCGGCTTTCGTGTAACCACCTTGCCCTGCGGCTTTTTGCCGCATATGCAAACCGGAAATTCCGTCGGACATTCGCATGGATTCTCCAGTCGTCTGAACTCCTGCTTCACGATGCGGTCTTCCAGCGAATGAAATGAGATAACGGCCAACCGAGCGCCCTTGTTCAGCACTGAGGCAAAGTCTGCCACAGCCGTTCTGACAGCATCCAGTTCGCCGTTGACTTCGATGCGAAGCGCTTGAAAGCTTCGCCGTGCGGGATGCGGGCCGTCTTGACGCGCGCCTCGCGGTACCGCCTTTTTGATGACCTCCACGAGCTGGCTGGTAGTTTCTATGGGCCGCTCGCCGCGTTCCCTCACAATGAACTCAGCGATACGCGCGGCCCACCTCTCCTCACCATATTCCCGTAGAATTCGTTCAAGGTCTTGCTGCGGGTATCTGTTTACCACGTCTGCCGCGCATGTTTTATCTTTTATGTTCATGCGCATATCAAGCCTTGACTCTAGGTTGTATGAAAACCCCCTGTTACATTGGTCCAGATGGAACGAAGAGACCCCCAAGTCAAGCAACGCTCCGTCTATTCCCTCTATCTCAAGCCCGCTTAGTATGGACCTGATGTTCCGAAAATCATCGTGGACGAACGTGGTCTGCGCTTCGTATGCCTTAAGCCGTTCACCGGCCCGCCCCAGCGCGTATTCGTCCTTGTCGATGCCGATCAACCGTCCGCCCGGTGAAATCTGTTCCAACACCAGTTCGGAGTGTCCGCCGCCGCCGAGAGTACCGTCCACCACCGTCATGCCGGGCTTGAGCCTCAGCGACTCCACCGTCTCGCGGAGCAGCACCGTTGTGTGCGAAGACATACCCTATACCCCATACGACGACAGTGTCGCCATTGCGTCGCCATCATCCGGCTCGGCGTCGATAAACACCTGCCATTTTTCCTTCGCCCATATCTCTGCGCGATACGACGCGCCAATCATCACAGCTTCCTTGTCGATACCCACTCTGTCGCGCAGGTGCTGAGGCAGCAGCACGCGCCCCTGTTTATCGGGCTCGCACTTGCAGGCGCTGGAGAATATCATGCGAACGTAGCGCTGTGCCCGTGCATCCGTCTGCGGAATCGCGTTCAGCTTGTCCGCGAACTTTTGCCATTCTTCCTCGGAGTATACGCTCAGACAGTCGCCATTCAGATGCGTAATGTAAAAGGGATCGCCCAGTTCCACCCTCATTTTAGAGGGTACGGCCATCCTGCCCTTCTCATCCACGCTATGAAAGTATGTTCCGATTAACGACCCTGTCACTGTCTGCTCCTGATGCGGTGATGCATCCGCCGCCAGATTTTTCGTTTGCTACGTGCCCACTACGTCACCACTTGGCTCCGTTCCTCACCATTGTTACCCATTTCTCCCCACCTGTCAACACTTATTCGATACGTTTTAGTGAAATCCTTCTAAAAAAAACGGCCTCTCAAAACAAAAAAAATAAAATTGTGTCCACTATAATTCGCCACACAATATATGGTAGAGAATGTATATTTGCACGAATATACGTTTGTTTATGCATAAGGTAAAAACTGTGGCTGACTTCGCCGCTTTTGTGGTATAACTAAACAGAAGAAGGATATCAATACAGAGCTGCGGAGGATAACGGATGATGCAAAGCAACGACTATTTGGAGGAGAACAGCGGCACGGTGCCGGATGCGCCGGACGGAAAAAAAACGCTCAGCCGCAATGCGCGGTTGATTATCGGCATCAGTGCATCTGTCGTCATACTGGCGTTGGGGCTTGCATCCGCTTTTCTGATGCCGTCGCTGTCCACACCGGAGCTGTCGCTGACGGTGTTCTCCAACGACTGGGCAGAGAACACACTAAAATCGGGCGTGGAGACAGCGCTGAACGAATATCTCGCTTCTGACAGCAGTGTCCCCGGCTTCCCGCTGCGTGTCAGCTGCGTCGGCACGGATGATATACTGCTCTCAGTGGACGCGGGATCGCTGTTCACATGGGGCGCGCCCGACTACGTTGCCGACAGTAAGGGGCAAGAGTATGCCGCCCAAACGGATGAGACAGTGTACTGGTCGCCCTACAGCGCGGACAAGACGCTTGTTGCCCAGTGTACGCTGACGGTTACTGCCCGCAAAGGCGGCAGCAGCACATCACAAATGCGATTGATTATCCGTCAAACGGGTGAAACAAGCTACAGCATTACACAGCTGGTCAGCGAATAGCCATCAACATAAAAGGCGGATTGCCTCAGATACCTGTGGCAGCCCGCCTTTTTTATTGTTGTAGGTAAGCGAAGAGGCGTTACGCGATAACGTCTCCCTTATAGCTGATGAGCGACGCACTCAGCACGCCTGGAATCGTCGAGAAGGAATCGATCATACCGGCTTCGTTTTCACGAATGTTCATCTCAATCGTCAGCTCGATGGTGCCCTCGGACACAATCTTGGATTTCAGACGGCCGGGAGGCATTTTACGCAGCAATGCCTGCACTTCCTTTTTGCAGCCTTCGTCAAAACGCAGCACCATCATGAACGGCAGGTTCTTCTTGGACTTAAAAAGGTTCCAGATCAGCAACGCAACGCCAATGAAGGCAGAAGCCACACCCGCCAAAGGAAACTGACGTGCGCCAAGAACGATACCAACTGCGATCGCCCAGAACATGAATATCGTATCGAGCGGATCTTTAACCGCTGTACGGAAGCGGACGATGGACAACGCACCCACCATACCAAGCGCAAGACCCAGATTCAGCGTGATCGGCATGATAATCATTGCCGTCACCATTGGCAGCATAATCAGCGCTGTACCAAAGCTTTTCGCAAATATCACTCCGTTAAACGTCAGCTTATATATCAGATAAATGAAAAAGCCAAGCGCAACTGCACAGACTAGGGTAATCAACACAGTACCCAAGCCTAAATTTTCCGGCATTGAAAAGTTATCCAGTACATTCTTTTTAATTACATCACTTGCTCCGCCCATAATAATTCCTCCTACTCATGCTTCCTGCATAATACATATTTTGATACAGCACTTCTCTGCGCCGCGTTCACGTTGTTCAGCACCGCTTGGATAAACACCGGCAGATACCTGTTGAACTTGACCTCCAGCACCATGGTGCCCGGCTCCAGCACCGACATGGTGGGCGCGTGGGGGTCGAATATATCCGCCAGCCGAAGCCCGGCCTTTATATCTTTATCAAACGTAACGCGCACGTTCTCGAAGGGTGATACGTACGCTTCCCGATGATAGTCCACAATAACGCGCGGGCGCAGCAGGTTGTTCTTCATCTGGAGGAATATTTCCTCTGCCAGCGGCTCGGTACGCCCCTCAAGACAGGTGCAGTCCCCCGCGATCAGCGCCTCGCATTCGTCCCGCGTGATCGTGAAGCTGGTTTTGCCAATGTACTGCCCACGCTTGAACTTCTTCTCGAATTTGATGATGTTGTCCGAGAAGTCGTATATGCGGATACGAAACTTGCTGCGCACATCGCTGCCGTTCATCTTTTCCAACAACGCTGTTTCATACGCATCGTCGAAATACAAGCTGCGGATATGATAGTCCCCATCCTCGCCCGCGTTGCTGTCCAGCGACAGCAGCGGCTTGAGCGTGCTTTTCAGCAGCACATAATCGCGGTAGTTGATATAATACTTCAGCTCATGCCGAAAGGACAACCCTTTTGCTGCAGGCTCAAGTGCGGTCTCGGTGCGTATCGTCTCCGATCTGCGCGGGGACGAACCGCTATACGGCCTATTGCGTGCCGGAACGCCGTTGCTTGAGAAAACCTCCAGCTCTGCCGCCTGCTCCTTGCGCGGTACGGCTGCGCGTACATTTCTGGCAGCAGTACCCGGCTGCACCTTTGCGGTCGGTCTTGCGGAAGGCTGTCTGTCGCGCCTCACGCTATCCTCTTCGCCAAACATCGTCAGCCCCTGTGCGGGAACTGACGGAGCCTGTCTTTGATTGTATCGCCCAGTCAGCTCAGCCCCTCGTGCCGCCGGGTTGCGGGGCGCAGGTTTTCTGGCTGCCGTGTCCCGTCTGGGCGAAAAATCATTCGACGAGAGCGGCTGCAGCTCCTTGCGTTTCACAATCGGCTTTTGCTTGTCCAGCTTCCTGAAAAATTCATCCTCTTTTTTAGCCATACATTCCTCAATCCATAGTATACAACAAATATCACCGTATATCGCAATATCTATACACTCAGCTGTGATAGTCGCTTAGTTTTCAAAACAAAGGAGCCTACTCCGCAAACTGCGTGTGCCCCTCATCGGTATTGGCAAAACCGGGCGATGGCTGGCTGCTCACCTGCCACTCGCTGCCGTATACACCGCTCTCGTCGGCAATGCGCATATAAGCCTTGTCCGCGCCAACCTCAGCCACAGCCACCTGATCGATCAGCAGCCCCGCCGGATTGGAGAGTACGATGGTTTCCCGATAGGACGATATCCGAAAATTCGTATGGATAACGCCCTTATCCATTTCGGTGCCTTTTAAATCCAACCCCGACGCGAATACATAGAGGTATGCACCGGGCTGCAAGGTCACATCCGGAAACCGCCAAGCCATCACATTCGCCGGATCGTCCGAAAGACCATAGCCCGCAAGGCTCACCGCTTCGCTGCCCGCATTGTATATTTCAATATAGTCGTTGAAAGCGCCTGTGTTGTCGGCAATGGTGTTTTTGTTAGACGGCATCACTTCCGTAATAAGAAGCGGCGACCCCTGCGCCTTCCGGCTTTCCGTAAAGGCTGCAAAGCCCGCTTCATCGTTAGCAAAACCCGGTGTTGGCTTATCGAACGTCTTCCATGTCATATCCTGCGCGTCCCGACCGGTCGAGATATTGCCGGATTGATTCTGATACTCTGCCGCGTCCAGCACCTGACCCGACGATGACATCAGATAGACACCGCCGCCCGACGCGCTTAGCTTAAAGCTGGCATGCAGCGCACCCTCCTGATCCTTGATATCCTCGCCCGATGCAAATACGACAAGGAAGCTGCCCGCCGCCAAGGAGATGTCGGGGAACCCCCATGCCATCTGAGCCTTGTCGTCTGACAGCCCCAACCCAGACAGGCTGACAGCACTGTCGGTGGGGTTATATATCTCAATCCAATCGCTGTAGTTACCCTTATCGTCGGGCAAATAGCTGCTGTTCGACGCCATAAATTCGTTGATGATGACGGATGAGGACACCGGAGACCCTGATGCATTGGGAGCGCCCGTCCCCTGCTTTAGTTCGCCCATCGCATATATCACCACACCGGCAATCAGCGCCATAGCCACTATAATAGATACGATATATTTAAACGCTCTCAACGCAAGCTCCCTGCTTTCATTTGTAAAAACCGCGTAAAATCACTGCCACTGATTTTACCACGCTTCCCTTACAAAAACAACCTCTTTCATATTCTGTTAAAAAAATAGTAAATTTGTGGTATTCATACAATTTTGCTCATAAAACTTAAAAAACCCGACAAAAAGCGGGTTTTTATGCGGGGTGCTTTGACTTGAACAGTCAAACAAACGAGCCTGTTCACAATGCTGCATCTGCCGTCAGAAAGCTATTTTGACGCCTCTTCTATAAACTCATCAATATCAAACCCGCCGGATGCTTTCACAAAAACACCCATGTTCTCTACATACAGAGAGTCACCCTTTACCTCAAAATCGAACTGGCGGTCATCACTCATTTCAATATGCCCCTTGGCGGTATTCTTATCGAATTCGTAGTCACCGGTAAACTCGCCGTAATATGTGTGAGCATCGAAGCTTTGACCCTCACCAAACACGATGGCCTCGCCCCGCGTATCGCTGTACCAAACCCCTGCCACCGTTGCGGCTTTGAGAACCCCCGGCCACACAAATAGCGCCAGCACTATAAGCAGCACAGCACCGAGTGCAGCCAAGCCTATCGTCAGGGCCACTTTCTTCTTTTTTGCAGCGTCTTGCGAATACGCCGACGAAGCGTAAAAATCCGAAGGCGGAACAGACGGCTGCTCCGGATAAGCAGGCGGCTGCCAATTGGGCGCAGCGGTGTACGGCGGCGGCGGTGCTGCGCCATATGGCAATACCGCATTACCGCAATACGAGCAAAACGCCGAATCTTGGGCAACGGGCTTTCCGCACTTTGTACAAAACATGGTTTATCATCCTCCGCCGCATCAATTTGATTATGTCATGCCGGTGGGCATATACAACTATTAATTAGCATGTCAGTTCACATGCTGCATACAAATCGGCTTACAGCCCCAATATCAGGAATACCGCAACCAGCGCAACAACGATCGCACCAAATACGAAAAAGATGACCTTGTTTGTTTTGGGTTTACGACCGGCTGGCGATTTTCCCGAGACGAGTGCTATGCCGCAGTCTGAACAAACCTTTTTAGCTTTCGGGTAGCCTTTTCCACATTTCTTGCAATACATAAATATTCCTCCTCAATTAGTAATAGTATTTTATCACAACGCGCCTAGTTGTCCAGCTAAAAAAGAAGATGAGCAAACATGCCCCAAATGAGGCAATTATCATAATTATTATGTTGCAAAACGCATAAGGCTGTGTTAGAATATCCTTCGTTATTGAAACGAGAATGCAAATATGGAGGTTGTACAACTTGCCAAATATTAAGTCCGCCGAACGGCGTATGCGCGTGGAAGCCAAAGCAAACCTGAGAAACCGCATGGTGAAATCCGAGCTCAAGACAGTGGCGAAAAAATTCAAAGCTGCGATTGATTCGAGCGATAAGGAAGCCGCAACTGCCCTTTACAAGGAATACACTGGTGCTCTTGATAAAGCAGCGCTCAAGGGTGTGCTTCACAAAAATAACGTTGACCGCAAAAAGGCGCAGATTTCTAAAGCTTTCGCTGGTCTTTCCGCGTAATCTTTAAGTCGGCTTTATAAACAAGCCTCCAGTTTGACCGGTCTATCAGGCCCGCCAAGCTGCGGGCTTTTTTGTGTTATGCCGAACTGCTGTTGTTTACGTTGTCTAGAGCTTATAGGCACGGGCGAGCGTATCCGCCATTGCCAGCGCGGCGTCGCAGCGCCCGCTTTTGATGCCAAAATCCAGCTCTGCCAGCAAGTTCAGCGACCACCTTAGCTCCCCTTGCGAAAAACGCGCGCACTCCTTTGCCAGCATTTGCACCGGATACGGCTTCATGCCCAAAAGCGAGGCAATCTTCCCCTGTCCATACCCCACGTCCAGCATGGTTTTCACCTTGTACATATCCCTCAGCTTGCGCGCAAACAGCCCCAGCAGCATTTCAGGGCGTTCCTCTTCCAGCAGCGCTTCCAGCATATCCCGGGCTTGTGAAGCCTGCCTGTTTACAAAATACTTGTGAATCTCAAACACGTTGTATTCCAGCGACTTTGATACGCAGGCGTTCACGTGTGCCGCCGTTATTTCACCAAAGCCGGCGTATACCGCCAGCTTGCTCACTTCGTTTTCCAGCGCGTAATAATCGCACCCCGCAAGCGCCACCAGCTGCTGCGCTGCCGCTGCGTTCATTTTTGCGCCGTGCGCTTTAGCCTGCTCTGCCGCAAACGCCGCACATGCCGACGGGTTGGGTGCTTCAAAGTCTTTGACGACACCAATTTCACAGGCGCGCTTATACAGCGTCTTGCGCTTATCGGGCGCATCCGGCGTGCACAGCACAAGCACCGTTGTATCGGGCAGCCGCTCAATATAATCCGCCAGCCGCTTGGCATCGTCCTTGCCCCCCGTCGCCGATGTGAGCAAGGCGCAATCCCGCACCACCACCAGCCGGTTGTCAGCGAGAAACGGCACCGCGGCGCAAGCCTCAATCAGCTGCTGTACGTCCGGCATTTCGTTATATATCGTGACGTTGAGCTCCTCCATCTGAATGTTCAGCGAAGCCTTCAGCTTGTTGAGACTGCCGCGCACCATATAGCTCTCGCCGGAAAATATGTATAAATTCTTATTTGACATGCTTTTTATCACCATATGTATTCACTTTAATATCGTTCGCTATAAAAAACTCCACCGCATTGTCTTCCTGCGTTAAATAAACCGCGCCGGAATACTCCTCGAGGTTGTTCATTGCCCATTCGTGAGGATGCCCATAGCGGTTTGTACCCACGCTCACCACGCTGTACGTTGGGGCAAGTGCGCAAAGCGGCAGTTGATAGGAGGAGAATTTAGAGCCATGATGTGCCGCTTTGTAGATATCAACCGATCCCGCAGCTGTCAGTATGGCCGTCTCCGTTCTGCCGTTGATGTCTCCGGCGAACAGCGCGGAATGCCCGTTGTACTCCACCCTCACCACCAAGGAAGACTCGTTGGTGCTCTCCTCTACGGTGTCCTTATACGGATATAATACCACGGCGCGCGTCACATCGTCCAGCAGCACCACATCCCCCGCGCTCAGCGGAACCACCTCGGCATCGGGCAGCGCTTCACGCACCGCACCCTCCTCCTGATAGGAGCAGTATACCTTGCGCAGCAAGCCCGCTTCGTAAAGCGCGGCCACCCCTGCGAAGTGATCGTCGTCAGTATGCGACACAAACGCCGCCTCCGGGCTGATGCCGCTGCGAATGGTGAAATCCACCACCTCCTCGGCGCTCTGCGGACGTCCGCCGTCGATGAAGTATTCGCCGCCCTGCGCCGTGCGCATAAATGCCGCGTCCGCCTGCCCCACATCCAAAAACACGAGGTACATTCCGGCGGGGCGCGACAGCAGCAGCATACCCAGCGCCAGCACAGCAACGCCAGCGTTCAGCGCGGTTTTAAGCCGCACACGCACCAGCAGGTACTTTGACGCGATAAACAGCAGCGAGAAGCACGCCAGCACAGCGTACCACGGCGGCGATGCCACATTGACCGCCATGTAGGGAATGTCCGCTGCCCAGTGGATGGCCGACATCATAAAGCGGATCAGCACCGTGGGCATATACGCCAATATGGCCGCTGCGGGTGCGTACACAATGCCTGCCAACGTACAGATGAATACGAGCACGATGATCGCCGATGACAGCGGTATCAATACCAGATTCAGCAGCAGGCTGAACACGGATACGCGGTTAAAGGCAGAGGCCAGCACGGGCAGCGTTCCTGCCGTTGCTCCTGCGGACGTGGACACCGCCTCGCCCAGCTTGTCCAGCTTTGTCGGCAGCTTTTTTCGCAGCCACCGCGCCATCTGCCAGCCCAACGTCAGCATGCCAAAGACGGCACCGAAGGAGAGCTGAAACCCGGCTGAAAACAGCTCCAGCGGGCTGATCAGCAGAGATGCGATAAACGCCAGTGCGAGGCCGTTCAGCGTGTCGCTTTGCCGGCCGAAATGCCGGTGCAGCAGCACCACCGATGCCATGATCGCGGCACGCACCATGGACGGCGGCATACCCGCGACAAACGTATATCCCGCGATAAACACCAGCGCGCCAACCAGCCGTGGTGTGCGCCCCAGCCTGATAATGCGGAAGAAGGCGTATACCGCCGCGATCAGAATCGCCGCGTGCAAGCCCGAAACGGAAAGCACGTGCGTCATGCCTGTATCCCGAAAATCCTGCGCGGCCTCATCGTCTATTCCGCGCGTATCGCCGATGAGCAGCCCCTTGGCAACAGGCGCGACATCCGCCTCAAACACGCGATCCATCACCCCGCCGACGTACTGCCGCGTTTGCACCATCGCGACCGCGGGAGACGACTGAAACCCCGTAATCTTGGCGGACTGTGCGTATGCCTTGAGTTCCACCCCCTGCGACAGCAGATACAGCCGGTCGTCGAAGCCGCCGGGGTTGCGTACACCGCTCGGGTATTCCACCTCTGCCACTGTTTCCACCACATCACCGCAGGCGATATCCACGTTCAGCTCCACAGGAACATATAGCTTCACATTGCCGCCGGACTCCCCTTCCACCGTCACGCCATCCAGCAGATAAACATAGCTGCCGTAATCGTTCTGATAGGGATCGCTGTATACATGGCCCGTCACGGTCAGACCTTCGCCGACGGATACCGGCGTGACCGCCATGGCGTTGGAGGTGAAAAATGCCGCCAGCATCGCACAGGCCGCACCCGCCAGCCAAACGGCATACTGTTTCGCACCGCGCTCCTTTTTTGTAAAAAAGCGCAAGCAAAAAGCCGCCGCGATAAAAACCGCTGCGGCCACTCCGTATACGACAACTGCAGGTATATATCGCCCCAGCACCACGCCAGCCGCAAACAGCACGGCAGCCAGCACCAGCGGGCGTTTATTCACAAGCCGTTTTGACGCGCCAGCGCTGTCCACGGGCTAAACCTCGTAGACCTTGAATTCCTCGATCATCTCGGCAGCGGGATAGCTTTCATGCACCTCGCGCATCACATCCTCCTCGCTGTATTCGGGGAACAGATGTGTTGCCAGCAGCCGCTTCACCCCTGCCGAGCATGCGATACGCCCCGCATCCTTCGCGTCCACATGCGGCGACACAGGCGTTTTATCCTTGGCCAGCAGCGCCGCCTCCATGACCATCAGATCCGCCCCTGATGCCAATGTGACCAAATGTGTGCTATCCTTGGTGTCGCCCGAGTATACAAACTTCTTGCCGTCCGCCTCAAATGACATCGCGTAGCTGGGCACCGGATGCGGCATCAGCGCAAACACCACCTCCAGATCAAAAAGCCGTAAGCGCATACCGTTTGCGATAAAGTGTGCCGCCATCATACCGTGCGTCGCCAGCAGTCCCGCCTCCGCCATCGGCTCGGCAGGCAGATAAACAGGCAGCGGCTCTGTGAGATGCCCCATTTTCTTGCCTGCATCCAGCGCATAGCGCAGTGCCAGCGCGTCCGACATATGGTCGGCATGCAGGTGCGACAGTATCAGGGCGTCTATCTGCCATATCGGCAGTATCTGCTGCAGCCGGGACAGCGAGCCGCAGCCCATATCAATCACGATGTTTTTGCCGTTATGCGACAACAGATAACACGAGCAGCTTCCGCCCGCCTTGGGATAGGGGCCATACTTTCCGATGCAAGTCAGCTTCATATCAAATCACTCCTGTACTTACCTGTTGTTAAGCGTTGTGGTTGCTGAAATCCGTTTGACAAAGTAATACAATGCCAGTGCACCAGCAACGCCTGCCGCCCACTGTATCAGGTTAAAAACGATGGTGCCTGCAGCATATGTCCAGCCAAATACAATCCATTCAAACAGCCCGTAACCGGCCACCATGATCGCACCTCCCAGCACGGACGACACCACGAACCATCCGAATCTGCCTTTTCGCATCAACAGTGCGCAGACCAGTCCCATTAAGCCTTTAATAACAAGTGTTGCGGGAGCGTAGACCGGAAAGCCCAGCATCAGGTCAGCCAGTGCACTGCCAATACCAGCCGCTGCCGCCGCCCACGGCGCGCCGACCAGCAGCCCTGAGCAGTAAATGACGGAATCGCCGATGTTCATATAGGCTCCGTTAGCATTGATCGGGATCTTAATCAAATAGGTTAATACAAAAATGAGTGAAGCCAGCATGCTTGTGATGGCCAGCGTTTTAGTATGATTCCTGGTTTCCAATTTTCGTCTCCTCTTTTATTGCTTTTTCCCATTGTAATAGATTTCTGGTAATGACGCAATCCAAATTCGCATGCAATCACGCATGCCTCCCCTCTTCATATACTGTAGTATCATTTCTATCTGACGGGGGCTATTATATGTGCGGTATCGCGGGGATCGTGAACTTTGAAAAGAACATGCTGGAGGAGTGTAAAACGCTGGCGGCTATGATGGATGCCATTTCCCATCGGGGGCCTGATTCGGCAGGCACCTTCCTGACGCATCAGGCGGCGCTGGGGCACAGACGGCTGACAGTCGTTGATCCTGCGGGCGGCAGCCAGCCGATGACGCGCAGCATCGGCAGCAATACATACACCATCGTCTACAACGGCGAGCTGTACAACACACCGGAGCTGCGGGAAAGCCTGATTCAAAGGGGTCACACCTTCTTTTCGCATTCCGATACCGAAGCGCTTTTGCTGTCGTATATTGAATGGGGCCCCTCCTGCGTGGAGCAGCTCAACGGCATATTCGCCTTCGCGATATGGGACGAAAAGAAACAGCGCATATTCCTCGCGCGGGATCGCATGGGCGTGAAGCCGCTGTTTATCACCCGTGCCGGACACGCGCTGCTGTTCGCTTCCGAGATCAAGGCGCTGCTGGCTCACCCGCAGGTGCATCCCGTGCTGGATGAGGGCGGTCTGCTGGAGCTTTTTGCGCTGGCACCCGCACGCACAGCGGGCAAGACGCTGTTTTCGGGTATCGAAGAACTGCGACCCGGCGAATGCATGGTTCATTCTCCGCTGGGTACCTACGTGCACCGCTACTGGCAGTTCAAGAGCGCAGAGCACACGGACAGTCTGCACGATACCACCGAGAAGCTGCGCTTTCTGGTGACCGACTCTGCCAAGCGGCAGCTCGTGTCCGATGTGCCCGTCTGCACCTTCCTCTCAGGCGGCTTGGATTCCAGTGCGCTATCGGCTATCGCAGCGCAGTCTGCGGGGGAAAAGGACGGCATACTGCGCACCTTCTCCATCGACTATGCCGACAACGATAAGTATTTTACCCGCAGCGTGTTTCAGCCCAGCCCGGACAGTGACTACATCGATATCATGCGCCGTCACATCGGCAGCGATCATATCACGGTAACACTGGATACACCGGAGTTGGTTGCCGCACTGCGCGACGCGATGATCGCGCGGGATCTGCCCGGCATGGCAGACGTGGATGCCAGCCTGCTGCTGTTTTGCAGACAGATCAAGGGCTATGCGACGGTCGCCTTATCAGGTGAATGCGCCGATGAAATTTTTGGCGGTTATCCGTGGTTCTACCGAGAGGATCTGCTCAACGTCGATATGTTTCCGTGGGCAAACTCGCTGGAGCTGCGCCGCAGCGTGATGTCAAAGGCACTGACGCGGCTGAAGATTGAAGACTACGCCAAAAGCCGGTATTTTGACACCGTGGACGAAACGCCGGCGCTGGACGGTGAAAAACCGCTGGAACGCCGCCGCCGCCAAATGTTCTATCTCAACATCAAATGGTTTATGGCGAACCTGCTGGAGCGCAAAGACAGGATGAGCATGGCCTGCGGTCTTGAGGTGCGTGTACCCTACTGCGACCACCGCCTTGCCGAATATGCGTGGAACATACCATGGGACGTTAAGAATCTGGGCGGGATGGAAAAGGGCATACTGCGCCTCGCCCTCAAGGATCTGCTGCCTGAGGCCATCTATAACAGAAAGAAAAGCCCGTATCCCAAGACGCATAATCCTGAGTATACGAGGCTGGTTTCCGCTGCGCTCAAGGATACGCTGGCCAATCCCTCTGCGCCCATTCACGCGCTGGTAGACAAAAAGTTGGTGGAAGAGATGCTGGACAGCTTGAGCATTGTGACGCCCTGGTTCGGGCAGCTGATGACTGGTCCGCAGCTGTTCGCCTTCCTACTGCAGCTTAATATGTGGCTGGAGGAATATCACGTCAGCATCAATATCTAGCTGTTTTTAACTATGCCGTAATTCCGCAAGAACGGGTCAGACAGGCAAAGATATCCCGCGAGCTTGTCTGTCTGCTCCCCCTCCACGGTAAACTGAACACGGCTGATGCCATCCATCGCGGTGATGGTGTTGACAATGGAGTAAACCAGCAGCATCTCGCTTTTCTGCGGCATGCCCTGACAAACCTCTTTAAAATGCGCCGACAGATCCACATAGGCAATATCGTTGTGAACATCCACGGACAGTATGTCGTCCGCTGTCATGCCGGAGCGCGTTACCGTCCAGACGTTGTCTCCATCCTCTTTGAGCGGCCCCTTAAACACCTCGAGGACACGCTCCTTGGGGCTCCATATCTTACCCTGCTCCATACTGCGCTGCACCTGCACCAGCAGGTCTGAGTTTTTGTCGCCGAAATAGATGGGGGCACTGCTGCCGATGAAACCGATATAATCATTTCTTTTCATGCCGTTGAAAAACCAATTGTTATCATCCACCGACACCATGCGGTTTCCGGCGACGAAGATATCGACCGACTGTATGTTGGGCACAAAGCCGGTTATTGTGTATATCAGGGCTGCGTAAGACAGCAAAGAAGCGGATGCGGCCGTATAGCCAGAGGGCACAGGATTTCTCTTAAAATGCAGCTCCAGAATATATTTTCCGCCCGCAGTTTCGTTGAACACTGGCTCCGATTCCAATTCCGCATCGGCAACAAGAGGGCTTCTCATTGCGTTGGTATTCTGCGGGCCCTTCATCAGCTCTTGTATGAGCCCTTTAACATACTGTTCATCAGTATATTTGACCGTGCGGACTTCAGGCAGAATATAATTTCCGCTGGCGGCGTTAAAATACAGCACCGTTGATATCTCGGAGGTTTTTGTTTCAGGCGCTGTTTCATCTTCGCTGGCTATTGGCTTACTGGTCTGCGCTGCATTTTCGTCGGCAGACACCAGCTGGTTTTCCGGCGCAAACTTCGATTTCGCACTCACCCATGCATCCTTGATGCTGCCCGTCTGTTTCTTGAGAGGTGCAGACGGAAACCCCGCCAATCCTTCCCTGACGCCGTTATAAAATACACAGACGGAAACCGATCCCAAAATATCCGTAACGGTATTGGCAATCGCCTGCTCCAAGATGTAGGCAGACTCAGCTTGCATATGCTCGCCGGAATACTCAAGATAAACGTTCACGACATCCTTGGAATATTCGATAAAGTCAAGCGTCATATTCGGCGGTGCCACACTTGTCAGGCTTTCGTTGGCGGTGCCCTTGAGCAGCTCTCTGATGGCCGCTGCCGCCGGGTTCGTGTCCTGCTCTACCACCAGCGTTCTTTGCTCGGCCATGAGCGTGCTGCTTGTTTCGTTTAGAAAATAGACGGCTGTTTTCATCACCCGTCCGTAATTGTCCATATTGCTCATGTCAAGCTGGCTGACGGGCACCTGCTCTCCCGCTTCGCGCCTGTCGCGAATAACGCCGCAGCCGCTCAGTAAAGCCACCGCCATCACCAGACATATCAGCTTCTTCATCGTTTTCACTTTAACCCGCATTGATCAGCACATCCACCAGCGACGGATATGTCAGCTTCCATATACCCTCTTCACGCACCAGCACCACGGGCACATTAGGGCGCTCAATGGAGTCTCCCTCGCGCGTTTTCATGGTATAATCCAGCATGACGATGGCCTTTTGCCCGTCGCCCGAAACATTGTTATCCACCACATTAAAGCTCTCCAGCGCGTTGCCCTTGTCCGACAGCGCATCTGAGAAAGCTTTGATTTCCGGCTTCACCGAGCCATCAGGATTGTTATAGGCCGTGAAGTTATACAGGCGCGTCCAGTCCTGCTTCATAAAGGAATCCAGCGCCTGTCCCAGCGTATTCTGCGGTGTCAGTATCATGTCCTTCATGCGCCCCAGCGGCTCAAGCCTTTTTGTGACATCGGTTTCCCAGCCAGCCTCTCCCCGCGTGATGCCCTGCCCCACACCCTGCTGCTTATCCACGTATATCTGCACAGAGGAATATTTGCCCATCTCGACAATTGTATTGACGATGGAGCAGATTGCCAGCTTCTTCTGATCTGCAACCGTCCCATCCTCCAGCACCACCTTCTCAGGCTCGCTGGAAACAAACGCCTCATTCAGCGTGATGAACAGTATATCCGCGCTGCTGTTCACGCGCACCAGCTTGACACCCTCCCAAAAAAGCCCGGACAACTCTGAGCGGTTCACGGTGGGCCCGTTTATCAGCGCGCGCACCACCGCGTATTCCAGCGACTCGTTCACCGGCACGTTGAGCGTCACCGTCTCTCCCGCCAGCAGCTCCTCTCCGCGGTATGAAAAATACAGCGTCACATTCTGCGAATCCTTGCTGGCGGATTCCGCGTTGGGATTGATATCAGGCAGGTTGCTGCTGGTGCTTTGGGTGCGGACGCCGGCACAACCGGCCGACAGCAGCACCACCGCGATCATCAGGAACACCACCGTTCTTTTAATCACCATACTTGTCACCCCAATGACTTGATGGGCAGATACAGCGTGAAGACGCTGCCCTTGCCCTCCTCGCTCTGTACGTCGATGCTGCCGCCATGCAGCAGCGCGATCTTCTGCGCGATGTGCAGACCCAGCCCGCTGCCGCCCGTGCCGCGCGCACGCGCCTTGTCCACGCGGTAGAAACGATCGAACAGATAAGGGACGTCCTTCTCTGAAATGCCGCAGCCGTTATCCTTGATGGCAATGGCTGCCTTCGTGCCGGACTTTTGCAGCGTCACCTGCACGCTGCCGCCCGGATCGGAATATTTGATGGCATTTTCCACCAGATTCATCACGGCCTGCATCACCTTGGGCGCATCGCACTCCACTTCCAGATCGTTGCTCACCGTATAGCTGAGCGCAATGTTCTTTTCGTTGGCAATGGGTTTAAGCGCCGTGACGGATTTGAACACCAGCTCGCTCAGCAATATTTTATCCATATTGAGCGCCTGTGTTTCACTGTCCGTTTTGGCAAGCGTCAGCAAACCGGAAATAACCTGTGTCAGCCGGTCTATCTCGTTGTTGATATCGCTTAAAAATTCCTTGTATATCTTCTCGTCCACGCCGTCCTGATACAGTAAGGATTCGATCAGTATCTTCATAGAGCTGAGCGGCGTTTTGAGCTCGTGGGAGGCGTTGGACACAAACTCGCTGCGCTTCTGATCCATATTCTCCAGCTTCTCGCTCATCGTGTTGAACGTTCCCGCCAGCGCCGCCATCTCGTTTTTGCCCGATACATTGATACGCTGGTGCAGATTGCCGCGCGATATGGACAGCGCAACCGCCTTCAGATCGTTAATGGGTCTAGTAATGTAGCCGGAAATGATGATGCTGACAACAGCAAACACCACTGAGGCGGCAATGGAAACCAGTATGATTATCCGTATGAAATCCTGCGTGATATTCGCGATGTCCTGAATGTCGTCAGAGAAAAGCACAGCCCCGATCGTCTCCGATTCGTAGACCACCGCAGCCGCGTAGTAAACGGCGTAGAACGGTTCGCCCGTCCCGTCGTCAATGTAGTGAAAGCCGTAGCTGGTGTCCCTTGGCCCCAGCAATACGTCGGAAATCTCCTTGTGGTCCAGCTTTTGCCCGTTGAATACGGAAAAGCTGTCAATTTGGACGATGCCGGATTCGTTGAGTATCAAAAACCTGCCGCCGAAGCTTTTCGAGCTCTCTTCCGCCAGCTCATACATTCTGGAAGCATTGGAGTTGTGCAGATACGGCGCGACATTGACCGCGACGTTGTTGGTATTCTTGAGCTGCTCCCTCACCCGGATGTTGACCAGATAGTCTTCCGCAAGGTAAGCAATGACAAGCGTCACCGCCGCGAATGCCACGGCAGCCACCGCAAGGTTGATCAGCACAAACCGCCACCGGATCGAATAGAAGATGTTATTTATCCGAGAAATAGTAGCCCACTCCCCATTTCGTCATGATGAACTCAGGCTTTGCCGGATTATGCTCAATCTTTTCCCGCAGACGGCGAATATGCACGTCCACCGTGCGCAGGTCGCCCAGATATTCGTATTTCCAGATCAGCTCCAGCAGCTTCTCACGGTCATAAACCTTGCCCCGATTGGTGATGAACAGCTGCAGCAGGTCAAACTCCTTGGCTGTGAGACCCACATCGTTGCCGTCTATTTCCACGCTCCTGTTTTCGAGGTTCACTGTCATGTTGCGGGCGCGCAGCACCTGAGGCTCACGTGTCTTCTCTGTGCCCTCCATACGGCGGAATATCGTTTTGATGCGCGCTTTAAGCTCCAGCATATTAAACGGCTTGGTCATATAATCGTCCGCGCCAAACTCCAGCCCCATGATCTTGTCCATGTCGTCATCCTTGGCGGTCAGCATGATGATGGGCACATTGGAGACGCTGCGGATGCGCTGGCAAACCTCCATACCGTCTATCTTGGGCAGCATGAGATCCAGCAATATCAGGTCATACTTTCCGGCAGAAAACATATCCAGCGCCTGTTCTCCGTCCAGTGCTTCGTCCACTGTATAGCCATCTTGCTGTTCCAGATTGAAGCGAAGCCCCTTGATCAGACTGGGTTCATCATCGACGATCAGAATTCTCTTCATTAGCCCATACTCCTTGTCCATTATGTCAGCTATTATACCACAATATACAAATTAATAAAATGAAAGTTATTACAGACAGTTTCACTGCCATTTCGCTCTATAAGCTGCAGCTGTCACAAAGCTTAAACCCCAGCACATTTTTAAAGTGCGCCAGTGCAAATTCATGCCCCTTGGCGTTAAACGAAGCAACGCAGTCGCTCAGTATCACGGTGTCAAAGCCTTCGTTGTAGGCGGCAACGGCGCTGTGCAGCACACAGATATCGGTGCATACGCCCGCCAGATACAGCCTCTCCACACCCGACGCGCGCAGCATATCCGCAAGCCCCGTGCGGTAAAACGCGCTGTAACGCGTCTTCTTGAGCGTCACCGAGGGCGTCTGTGCTTGCGCGATAACAGCCTTCAGTACCGATTCACTCCCTGTTGTGCCCGCCAGCGCATGCGGTGGAAACAGCTTCTTTTCGGGATGCGGCTCATCCCAGTTATGGCAATCGTTCGCGGATATCAGCAGATCGCCCTCGTCCAGCTTCGCGATGGCACGTTCGATGTTTTGACGGATATCCTGCGCAGGCTTGCCCACCGTGAGCGCACCGTCGTCGTCAACGAAGTCGTGAATATAGTCGATCAGCAGCAACGCCTTTTTCATCTTCCCGCTCCCTTTCTGCCGCGCAGGCCGGTGCTTCCTTTGCCCTCCGGCTTGAAGTATCCGTTCTTTCCGAAGGTGCCGCTCTTTCCAGCTGAATTGTTCTTAACAGGTGCAGCACTCTTTCCAGACGGATTGTTCTTAGCTGGTGCAGCCTTAACCGTCGCCTTGCCCTTCACAGCTGCGCCGCCCTTCGGGAAAGAACCGCTCTGTGCCGCTGCCTCTCCCCTTGCAGGCGCACTCTTGCCCTTTGCAGACGGCTTGCCCTTCGCCCGATCACCCGCCGATCTCACCGGCTTGTCCGCTGACCGCGCCGATTTGCCATCCGCGGCGCGCTCACGCGGCTGCCCCTTGGGCTGGCTGCTGCCTTTCGGCTTGCCGTCCCGCAGACCGCTGTCTCCCGGCACCAAGCATTCCTTTCCGGGGCCTATCAGCTCTTCCCGTTCGGCGGCTTTAAGTGCCTCGCGTATCAGCGGCCAGTTCTTGCGCTGGCTGAATTGCAGCAGCGCTCGCTGCATCGCCTTCTCCTTGGGTGTTTTGGCGACATACACAGGGTTTCCCGTCATCGGATCACGCTCGGTATAATACATGCAGGTGGAAATGGTGCCCGGTGTGGGATAGAAATCCTGCACCTGCTCCGGCACAAACCCCTGACGCTTCATCGACAAAGCCAGCTCTATGGCGTGGTTCAGCGTGCTGCCCGGATGCGACGAAATGTAATATGGCAGCAGATACTGCTGTTTTTCCGCCCGCTGTGTCGCCCCGGCGAAGCGCTTCGCAAACCGCTCGTACACGGAATACGACGGCTTGTTCATCAGCCGCAGCACCTCGTCGCTCACATGCTCGGGAGCCACCTTCAGCTGCCCGCTCACATGCTTCTTGACCAGCCGCTCAAAGAAGTGGTTGTCCCTGTCTGCCATGATGTAGTCGAACCGCAGACCGGAGCGTATGAACACGCGCCGCACCCCCTCCACACGCTCCACTGCGTCCAGCACCTCGCACAGCCCCTTATGGCTCACCTTGAGGTTGGGGCAAATCTGAGGCGTGAGGCAGCTGCGCGTACACGCTTCGGCATTCTTCGCGGTGCACACAGCATCATAAAAGTTGGCGGTAGGTCCGCCCACGTCCGAAATGATGCCCTTGAATTCGGACATCTGCGCCATGCGCTTTGTTTCCTCGACGATGGAGCGTTTGGAGCGCTTCTGTATGCGCTTGCCCTGATGCGCTGATATGGAGCAGAACGCGCACTGCCCGGGGCAGCCCCGCACCGTAATCAGCCCGAACTGCACCTCGGACAGCGCCGGAACGGGTTCGGTATATGACGGATGTGCGAGCCGTGTGAACGGCAGCCCGTATATCGTGTCCATATCAGGCGTGGACAACGGCGGCTGCGGCGGATACTGCACGACATAGCGTTCTCCGTGCTTTTGCGCCAGCACCTTGCCGCGAGGTATAGTATTGAGGTGAATGAGACGAAATGCGTCCGCGAATTCCTTTTTGTTTTCGGCGACATGCTCAAACGAGGGCAGCAGCGTTGCTCCCTCGGGCACCGACGCGCTGACACAGCAGGTGCCGCGCACGCCCGTGATATCGCGGATAGCTTCACCCGCCTTGAGGCGCGCACAAATTTCGGCAAGCGGCTTCTCGCCCATGCCATACACCAAAAGGTCTGCCTTAGAGTCGATCAGGTACGAACGCCGCACCTTATCCTCATAATAATCGTAATGGGCAAAGCGGCGGTTAGAGGGCTCCACGCCGCCGATAATAACTGGGATGTCCCGATATGCCTGCTTGAGCCTTGCGGTATACGCAATGGTGGGCCGCGGCGGACGACGCCCGGCCTTGCCGCCCGGCGAATAGGCATCTTCGCTGCGCTTGCGTTTGGCAACGGTATACATGTTGACCATGCCGTCGATGTTGCCGCCGCTCAGCAAAAAGGCATAGCGCGGCGATCCCAGACGCATAAAGTCGTCTGCAGATTCCCAATCCGGCTGAGATATCACACCCACGCTAAAGCCAAGGCTCTCCACAAAACGCCCGATGATGGCCGCCGCAAAGGACGGATGATCCACATACGCATCGGGCGTTACCACTATAAAATCCAGCTGACCGATATGGCGCGCGTCCAGCTCCTCGCGCGTCATCGGCATAAATTCATTATTCATGAGGAGAGTATATCATCTGTCTACGCTTGCCAACAAGCGAATATTCTATGAATGCCCTCCGATTTATCCAAAAGCAGCTTTTTTGCGCTCTCTTCGCTCTCAAAGCTCAGCCACGCGTCCCCTTCATAGCCCGGCGCAAGCTCCACCTCAATGATATACTTTGCGCCGTTGCGCTCATATTCTACCGTGTATGTGCCAAAATCGTCGGGCAGGCAGGGGCACACCGACAGCGCGCCGCGTTCGATGCGCATGCCCAGCAGATGCACGATCGCCGCCTGATACATCCAGCCCGCCGTCCCCGTATACCATGTCCAGCCTGCGCGTCCCTTGTGCTCCTCCGTGTAATAGACATCCGCCGCCATTACATATGGCTCCCCCTTATATTTCTCCACACCGGCGGGCGTACGCGTATGATTGATGGGGTTCATCAGCTGGAACAGCGAGAGCGCGTCCTGCTTGAGCCGCAGCTTCGCCGCCGCGATCACAAACCATGCCGCCGCGTGGCTGTATTGACCGCCGTTTTCGCGCACACCGGGCAGGTAGTTTTTGATGTAGCCGGGGTTTTTGTCCCACTTGTCAAAGGGCGGCGCCAGCAGACGGATGATGCCCTCGTCGCGCATCACCAGCTCGTCCGCAGCGGCATCGTAAGCCCGGCGGGCGCGCTCTGCGCCGGACAATACCGCCCATGCCTGCGACACCAGATCGATACGGCATTCCGGCGATGTGCGGCTGCCCAGCGGCGTGCCGTCGTCAAAGAACGCCCGCGTGTACCATTCTCCGTCCCACGCGTTGTCCTCAATGCTGCGCCGCAGTACATCCCGCTGCTGCCTGTATTTCTCCGCCCAGCCATTCTCGCCGCGCAACCGGCACAGGTCGATAAACAGCCGCAGCACCTCGGCAAGGAAGAATGCCAGCCACACGCTTTCGCCCTTGCCGCCCTCGCCCACGGCATCCATGCCGTCGTTCCAGTCGCCCGTGCCCATCAAAGGCAGACCCCGCTCGCCGTAAGCCACCGAGTCTATCACACGCACGCAGTGCATGAACAGCGTCTCCCGCACGCTGCTGATGGCAAATGTCTCGTACAAATCGTGCTTTCCCTCAGGTATCGGCTTGCTTTCCAGATAGGCGGCCTCCGCGTCGAACACGTCCATATCGCCTGTGATGCGCTCGTACTCACACGCCACATACGGCAGGAAAAGCTTATCGTCCGTAATGCGCGTTCTCACGCCGCTGGTCGGTTCGTGCCACCAGTGCAGCACATCCCCTTCGATGAACTGCCGCTCCGCGCATTTCAATATGTGCGCCCGCGTCACAGCCGGATTGGTATACGCCAGTGCTAGCACATCCTGAAGCTGGTCGCGAAAACCAAACGCGCCGCCCGATTGGTAGTAGCCCGTGCGCCCCATCAGCCGTGCCGTGTAAGTCTGGTACAGCAGCCAGCCGTTTACCAGCGTATCGAAGGCTTTGGCCGAAGTGGATATCCGAATGCCGCCCACCAGCCGCTGCCAGTGTGCCTGAACCGCCTTGAGCCTAGCCGCCGCGCCGTCCGCATCGCCCGCATGCGTCATCATCGCTGCTGTGTCAGACACGTCGCCGTAGCCCATCAGCAGCTGCACCGCCTTTTGCTCTCCCGGCTGAAGGGTGACGTGCGTCTGCAAGGCCAGCAGCGTGGAGCCGCAGCCGTCGCTGTCTGACAACTCTGCCACCTTGAGCGCCTCGGGATAGATGTTATACCCCGGCACACCGAAGAACTCGTACGCGGATACGGTATGCCGTGTCTGGGCGTTGGGCATCGCGATGAACATCGCCTTGCCCGCTTCACCGAACGGCGACGCCGCCATCAGCCTCCCGTCCTCCATCCGTGTGCGTATGCCGCTGGCCGCCGTCGCCGCCAGCACCGGCTCGGCGTAGTAGTAAACCGACAGCGTCTGCTCGCTGTCCGTGTTGTTGGTCAGCCGCAGAAGCCCCGTTTTCAGCGGCAGCCGCGGTTCGACAAAATATGTCAGCTGCGTGTCCACGCCGCCGTAGCGCTCATACGTGGTATATCCAAAGGCGTGGATGACGCGATAACGCCCCTTGGCGTACTGGTCGGGCGCGGCGCTGAACGCTAGGCCTGTCTTATCGCAGCGAATCAGCACCCCTTCACCCGGTACATCCGTCAGCGCATCGTTGCGGAAGGGCGTCAGGCGCGTCATTCGGGCGTTATCCGCCCACGTATAGCCGCCGCCGCCCGCGCTGACCAGACAGCCCAGCTTCTCGCCCACCAGCAGATTGCTCCATGGCAGGGGCGCACGGTTGGCCACATCGATGCAATATTCCATGCCCTTGCTCACATAACCGCCCTGCCCATTGTCGAAAGCCTTGAGCTGCCTTGGCACGTGGGTGCGCTCAAGCGCTGTGCTGCGCTCAAATACGGCGTAGGCGCGCTGCACCGCCGGCACTTTAAGCTGAGGCTCCAGCGCTGCACCGCCGTCCAGCACCAGACAGGCGGCAGCCATCAGCGTGGCGTTGTCGTCCTCGCTGATGTGTTCGGCAGACAGCGCCGTTATCCGATTGTACGGACGCCCCGATGCCGACTGTGCCAGCTCGTTCAGCTTGTCCCGCAACGGGCACAGATACGCGTCGCCGCCCTCGTAGACGATCACAAGGTCGGCAGGCAAGCCCTTCAGGCTTAAAAACTCCTGCGCTTTGGCAATGGTCTTTACACCCGCCATGCTGTCCTCTCCCTGAGCGCGCATATATATGATGGGCAAGTCGCCCGACAGCCCGAACTTCCACAGCGTCTCGCGCCCCTTGGGCTCTCCCGCCGCACCGCAGACGGTGGGAATGCGGATGACGGTGCGAGATGCGATGCGCTGGAACAGACCCATCTGCGTGCCCTCCAGCTTGAGATAGCGCAGCTCCACCTGCGCGTGCGTCCACGCCAGATGGAACACGCGGCGCACATCCTCCGTGCCCGACACGCCGGACAGACAGCCCTCCACCGCGTCCAGCCTGTCTCCCGCCGCAATGAGGAAGGACACCTCCGTGCTATGCCCCTGCTGTACCGTGACGCCGCACCGTATGCCCGCAGCGCGCGCCACATCCCGCTCAGACTCCGGCGACGACAGACACGCGGGCGGACCGAACACGCTGCGCCGCCCGAATATGTAGGCACGATCCGTCATCAGCTCAACAGTTCCCTCCGACAACGCCTTGATGGCGCAGCACAGCGTTTTGCCCCGGCGGACAGCGGTCACCATGGCTTTATCCGGGTGCGCGTGCGTCTCCACAAACAGCTCGGCAAACGCCGGGTGCGCGACAAAATCGCGCTCGGTGCACAGCGCGGGCGAAAAGGCACAGGTGACTGCCAGCCTTGCCGCCTTGCCGCTGTTGTTGCGGATGCTAAGGCTCCTCACCTCCATGTTGCATTCGGGCGAGACGCACACCTCCAGCGTCGTTTCGATGCCGTTTACCTCGCGTACAAACGTGGCCTTATGCGGCTCGAAGTGGACACGTTCGCCGTCGGCCAGCAGGCAGGTGGGCAGAAACGCCGTCGACCACACCGCACCTGTATCCGTATCCTTGAGGTAGATATGAATGCCGGGGGCGCGGCGCAGCACATCGCTTTCCCAGCGGCTGATCATGTTGCCGTGGAAGGCTGAATAGCCCGTTCCGTACTGCGTCAGCATCACGGTGTAGCTGTTGTTGGACAGAAAATGTGCCTCGGGATACTGCGTCAGCGTTGTATACGTCCGCGAGGCGCGTATCTCCTCCACAAACGCCTGCTTCTCCGGCGGCTTTTCGGCGAAGTCCATCGTCACACTGCGCGGCGGCACCTTCTCCTTGAGCAGCAGCTCCGTCGCCTTCACACTGGTGTTGCGGTGAAACAGCTCTTGCAGCCGTCCGTCTGTGAGTGCGTTGAGCACAGACGCCAGTATCATCCCCTGATGATGCGCCATATAACTTTTGACGATGCGCTTTTTCTTGCCGTTGTGCAGGCGCTCGTGCGTGTAGTCAATCGCTTCAAAGAAGCCATACCGCCCCGCCGCGCCCAGCTTTTCCAGCCGGAGCATGTTCGCGATGGCGGCTCGCGGCTTCACCTGCAGCGCAAGTACTGATGCGTACGGCGCAATCACCGTCTCGCGCACCAGTCCGGATTTCATGCCCAGCCCCGGCACGCCGAACGCCTTGTACTGATAGTTCATCTGCAAATCGAAGGCGTAATAGCCGGACTCAGATATGCCCCACGGCATGCGCCGCTGTTCGCCATAGGTGGTTTGCAGCTCCACCACCGAGCGGTACGTCTCACTCAGCAGCGTATAGTCGTAGCTCTTCATGATCAGCAGCGGCATCAGGTATTCGAACATCGTACCGCCCCATGAGAGCAGCACGCGGCTTTCCCCCGCCACAGCCAACGGTCTGCCCAGCCGAAACCAATGCTTCTCCGGCACATCCCCCTTGGCGATGGCGATGAAGCTGGTCTGCCGCGCTTCGGATGCCAGCAGATCGTAATGCGAGTTGCTCAGCTCCTGCTGGCGGATGGAATAGCCAATGGAGAACAGCCCCGAGCCCGCATCGTACAGCTCGGTAAAATCCATCGCCTCCAGCAAAGCGGCAATACGCCGGCGCAGCCTGTCTGCCCGCAGCGTGAGGCGGCGGCAAGCCACATAGCTTTCGCCCAGCGCTGTCTCCATGCGCTGCACCCAGCCCAGCACCTCCCCATCCTTACGCACCGATGCCTTCTCCATCACAACGGACAGTATATCCAGCAGCCCGTGAAACGCGTTTGCGTATTCGCGCACGCTGATGTGCCGCAGCTTCTCCCTCAGCGCCTTGGTTTCGTCGGCATACAGCGCCAGCTGACCGGACGGAAACGCGGACAGCGCACGCGCCCACACGGCATGCCGCTCAAGAAACGCTTTGGTCTGCTCCTTATATATGGCAAGCGCGCTTCCGGAGGTCTCGTCCAGCATCGCCAGAGAGCTGATAGCGTTAAACACATCATCGTTGATGACAAACGAGGTTTCCTGCTTCTCCTCCCGCGCGATCACGGTTAGCCCCTGTGCGATGCCTGCCGCCAGCGGACTGCTTAGCATGTCGGTCAGCGCCTCGTCCACAAGTATCAGGTAGCAGGCGAGGTTGCCGCTGTCCACCGACGACACATAGCGCGGCTCCAGCGGCTCCAGATTGGTGATGTCGTACCAGTTGTACAGATGTCCCTTCCACTTCTCCGCCTTCTCGATGCCTTCAATGCAGCGACTTAGCCGTTTGACCGCCGCTGCCGACGAGAGGAAGCCCAGCTCGAACGCGCACACGGTTGCCGCCATCGAATAAGCGACGTTGGTGGGCGACGTGCGCTTTGCCACTCCCTTATGCGGGCTCTGCTGAAAGTTGTCCGGCGTCCAGTAATATTCGGCTTCCTCCGAAAAATGCTCGAAGAAGCGCCATGTTTTCAGCGCGATATCCTCTAGATAGCGCCGCTCCGTGCTGTCCAGCTCATGGTGCTTCACGCGCCGCGGGCGGCTGATGGCATGCGCGATAACGGGCGCGAAAAACCATACGGCAAACACGATAAAAGCGAGAATCGAAAACGAATGGATGGCAAGCACCGACAACACATACAGCCCAACTGCCAGCACGGGTGCGGCGGCCATCCTGCGCCAGTAATGTCCCACGCCGTCGCGGGCTTTACGCTCTCCCTCCGCTGCCGTCACCCATTGAAGCAGCCTTTTGTGCGTGATGCACACCCGTACCAGCGTCCGCACGATGGCATCCAGCATGCGGAAGGTTTCATACGGCAGAAACGCAAACCGATAGAACGACAGCTCAAACAGCGTCCTCGTTTCATACCAGATGTCCTTGAACGTGGTTCCCTTGCCGGTGTTTCGCACCAATGCCAGCATGCGAAACACAAAATCCAGTATCGCGTCGATAAACAGCGGCAGTATGCCGGAAACGAACCAGAAGAAGGCGGAGCTGTAGAAAGCCGTTTGCGACAGCAAAATGACGATGAAAGACAACGGCACCGTCAGGCTGCGGCGCAGGTTGTCGAATATCTGGTATTTGGCGAGCCCGGACAGCGGGTTCTTCACGCGCCCTTCCTTTGTGTGCACCCGCCTGCACAGCCACGGCAGCAGCTGCCAGTCGCCGCGTGTCCAACGGTGCTGGCGCTCCTCCCACGCGATATACCGCGCCGGGCAGCCGTCCATCAGCACCACATCAGACAGCAGCGCACATCGCAGATAGCTGCCCTCCAGCAGATCGTGGCTGAGTATGCGGTTGTCGGGCAACGCTCCCGTCAACACCTGCATATATACTGACAGGTTGAATATGCCCTTGCCGGTGAATATGCCCGTGCCGAAGTTATCCTGATAGACATCCGACGCGGCGCTGGCGTAGGTATCCAGCCCGCCCTTGCCGGAGAACACCAGCGACAGCCGCGATTTGGCCGAGTTGACCACATCCACGCCGATACGCGGCTGCATGATGCCGTAGCCGCGGCGCACCGTGTTCGTCCTCTCGTCTACGATGGGGCGGTGCATCGGGTGCTCCATCGTGCCCACCATCTTGATGACGGCATCCCGCGAGAGAGCCGTATCCGCATCCAGCGTGATGACGTACTTTATATCTGTGGGCAGCCCGTGTGTGACGTGCGTAAACGCATCAGAGCCCTCTGTCAGCAGCGAACAGAAGTCCATCAGCGCGCCGCGTTTGCGCTCGTAGCCGCCATACCGCCCGTTCTCCGCAATGAGGGTGCGCTTTCGCTGTGCATAAAAAAATATCTGCCGCCCGTATTTTTGGTTGAGCGCCGCCGCCCTTTGCTCCATTTTTACGATGATATCCTCATCGCCTGCCGCTATCTCGTTCTTATCCTCCTTGAAGTCGGACAGCAGCGTCATATAAAGGTTGGGCTGCTGGTTAGCCGCGAAATAAACCTCCATCTTCTCCATCAGCTCCTCGCCGTCCTCCAGGCTGGTGATCAGCGCGGGTATCACCACCATCGTGGCGCGTTCCTCTGTCAGCCCGTCTTTGAGCGCCATCTTGGGCAGAAAGGCTGGGTCTGTCACCAGCGTCATCAGCCGGTTGCTGACCGTGATCGCCACGGTATACACCGGTATCAGGCAGATGAAAAAGCCCAATATGCCGTATACGGGCGGGTGGTTCAAAAACAGCGGCAGGTTCAGCAGCACCGCGCTGACCACCGTTGATACGATCGCACCGCCCACATACAGCAGCATCATGTGCCGCCGCACAAAATCGGCGAACCGCGCGTTCACGGGTATGCGCCCCAGCGCGTGCATCAGCGCGTCTTTTCTGTCCCCCACAATAAATTCGCCGACATGTACGCCACTTTGGGATGCCAGCTCTACCGCCGCCCGCGCAACGGCGGGTTCGGAGGCCTGCATCCATTGCGCGATTCTGGTGATGCCTCGGCGATAGTATTCACGTGAGTCGTAGTCCATACCGGCATAGTCTGCGTCGGCGCACAGATGCCGGTGCACCAGCGATACGCTTTCAAATATCGGTTCGAAATTGACCTTCGCCAACGTGCGGAGCGAGGCAATGGCGTTGGAGATGTTCAGTATGCTTTTGGCTTGCACGGTATGCGCCTGCTTTACCAGACGTTCCACCGTAAGGTCGCGCACCGACAGCCGCAGATTAAGCCGCTCTGTGACGGCGGCATATTGCGGGCTTTCCCGCAGCAGCACCATCACCCGTTCCACAAACACGGCGTTGGTCAGATAGCTTTTGTACTCCGTCAGCAGCGTGTCCAAATCAGCTGTGTCCTGACCTGCCCGCTCACAGAATTTTTCCGCTAGGTGGCACAGCTTCAGTATCGTCGTGCACTGCCGTGCCAGCGAGGACACCGCCCGCAGCAGCGCGATTTTAAGCATATCCACAAAAGCCCACAGCTCGCCCGAGTCCAGCCCCATCTCCTGCTGAAACGCTTCGAGAAATTCCTGTATATGTTCGGGCGACACGCGATAGGCGCTGTGCCGCAGCAGCACCGTCGCCAGCATCAGGCATCGCGGCTGGTGCGCGAAGCGACCGTTCAGCATATGCGGCAGACGATAGTTTTTGCGATCCAGCTCGATCTGTCTGATCTGCTCGATGAACAAAAAACGGTTATCGTAGAACCATTCGGCCAGCGGCGGCAGCTCGTCGCCCGCGTGCTTGCGCTCTCTTGCTGCCAAATAGGCGCCCTCAACACGGCGGCGTTCTTCTGCCAGCCCAAAGTGACGGCTGTCCGTTTTTTTAACGGCGACCTTGCCTGAAAGCGACAGCTGCCGGGCGTATTCCAATAGCTCCTGCCACGAAAGCGTCAGGTCGTCCGGTACGGTGATGCCGTTTTTTGTTTGCATTAACCCCTCCGTCGCATAGAAATTGATAACACTATTATTCGCCGCACCGGAAATATCAATACAAAAAAGAAGCCTCTGACTAAATCAGAAGCTTCCGTAAGTTTTAAAGTTTTGAGACAAGCCTGTAAGCCGAGTTCTGTCGTGAACGGCCATCTATCTACGCCTGCAGTTGCCAGCAGGCTCCAGCGATTACATGGGGCGCGGCGGGCAACCGCATGATGCCCACTATCAATCTTGCACCGGACGGGGTTTACATAGCAGCCAAGTCGCCATGGCTCTGGTGAGCTCTTACCTCACCTTTCCACCCTTGCTCGGCAAAAATGCCGGGCGGTATATCTCTGTTGCACTATCCTTAGAGTCGCCTCCACCGGGAGTTACCCGGCGTCCTGCCCTGCGGAGCTCGGACTTTCCTCCCAGTGTTACCCGGGCGGCCGTTCAGCTTGCTCAAAAACTATTATATCAGATACAATATACGTCCGCAATTCTCGCATTCCACGATAACGTCGGATTTTTTCAATTTAGCAAGGTCGCGCGAGGGCAATTCCATGTTGCAGCCCATGCAGCGTCCGTCTCGCAACATTGTGACGGGCATCGGCCGATTTTGCTTGATGCGGCTATAACGCTCAAGCAGCGCCGGTTCCACCTTTGCGGCCGCTGTCTCGGCAGCCTTGCGCAAACGGTCCAGCTCTTCCGCGCCTGCCCGAAGCTCATCCTCATGCTGCTTTTTCAGCTCGGCGAAATCCTGCTGAGCCTTGCTGACATGCGTCAGTATTGTCTTCAAGCGCGCGGCCGATTCCTCTGCCTTGGACTGTACTACAACAGCACGGCGCTTTTGTTTCACAATGTTCTCATACGTCGTCTCGTACTCATGCACGAGGTCCTTCACGACGTTATAGTCCATCTCATCAAGACCCAGCTCTTCGTACTGGCTGATATCCTTATGCTTCTTGTTCAAAAGCTCCATCATTCTGTCGTACTGCGCATCAATTTCCAGAAGCGCGTTCTGTTCAACGAGCGTCCGGTTCTCCATTTCCCTCAGCACAGCCTGCTGCTTCTTTAAATAGTTCTGCAGCTTAATGAGCTGTTTGCGCGTGGGCGTGTTTTTCAATTCTGTCTCATAAGCCTCCAGCTGCATGTCTGCCTGCTGGAACTCATAAAGCAACGCCAGTTTATCCAAAAATAACAATCCTCTCTGCTCAATCTATACTATCTCATATGGCACTGTTTCATAATCTGCCATTTTGAGGTCTAACAGTAATTGTACCTCATTCAGCCTTGATTGTAAACTCATAAATATGCCATCTACGAAACCATGTTCGGTGGCGTAGTGTCCAGCCTCTACCAACAGCAATCCAAGCGCCGCTGCTTCGAGGAATTGATGGTGCTTGGCTTCGCCTGTCACCAGTGCATCAGCGCCTGCCAGCTTAGCCGCCGCTGCGAAATCGCCGCCGCTTCCGCCCAGCACCGCAACGGTTCGCACCTGCCTGCCTGCCCAGCCGGATGCCCGCACCGCGTTCTCTCCCAGCGCGCGTTTCACACGCTCCAGAAAAGCGTTCCTATCCAGCGGCTGCGCCAGCTCGCCCACGCGCATCATCCCCTCGTCAGGGCCCGAAGCAACACGTATATCTGCTAACCCTAGCTTTTGTGCCAGCACATCGTTGATGCCGCCATGTGCTTTGTCGTACGTGGTGTGCGCGGCGTACAGTGAGATGCCGCTGCGTATCAGCTTCATGATTACCGCATCCGTCGGCTGGCGGTGATCCAGCGCCTTCACGGGTGAAAACAGCGTGGGATGGTGCACCAGCAGCATGTCGTATCCGCCCACAGCGGCTTCGTCTGCCACCGCCATCGTCGCGTCCAGCGCAATCAGCACGCGGTTAACCGTCTCGCCGCAGCGCAGCAGCAAACCGCTGTTGTCCCAGCCGCATGCCAGCTCCGGCGGTGCCAGACCTTCCACCAGTCGCACAAACTCGTCCATTGTCACAGCCATCGCAGCACCTCCTCGTATCGTTTCAGCTTCTCCTCCGCCTCGGTCAGCAGCTCGTCCTTGCGCACTGAAGCCGCGTGTTCCAGCCGCCTTCGTATATCCAGCATTTTTCGGATGCGTTTTTCCACCAGGAGCCGCAGCGCTTCCGGCTTGCTTTTCAGAAGTATGGGACCAAACTCGCACTCCTCTGCGGTCAGCGCAGGGCTTTCACCCGCAACCAGCCGCATGACTGGGTAAATATGCCCCCGTTCCTTCACCAGCGTCTCGTCGTCGAAGCGGTAGCCGTTGCCAGCCAGCCAGCCGCGCAGTACATCTGCGGAGGTGTGGCAGGACAGCACCAGCGTGTTCGGCGCTTTATCCCTGTCCGCCTCCAAAATGGATATGATCAGCTCGCCGCCCATGCCCGCGATGACCGCCGCGTCCGCCTCGTCTGCAGAGAGTATGCCAAGACCGTTGCCTGCACGCGTATCAATTCGGCTGCTCAAGCCTTGGGCTTCAGCCAGCTTTCGCGCCTTATCCAGCGATTTTGTGCTGATGTCGCCGCAGATCACACGCTGCGCACGGCGCTGCGTGACCAGCCACACCGCCAGCTTGCCGTGGTCACACCCGATATCCGCCACCGTGTCCGTTTGCGGCACCAGCTCCGCGATGGCTCTCAGTCTGCCGGACAGCTCCATCTTTCCTCCTTGTGCCTTGCCAAGACCTTGTGGGCCCCGCCCCCAAACCCCCGCTTCTTTTTTTATAAAAAGAAGCAAAAAACACTATTGTTCAGATTTTACCCCGCTGCTTACTTTAACAAGAGGTATTGGCAAATGCCTGAAGGCATTTGCCATATGGGCTTCTTAAGGGACATCGTCCCTTAAGCGGGGTTTGGGGCAGCGCCCCAAGCTCTTTAGCCTAGTGCCCTAAATTCCATAAGCGTTTAAAAAGGCAGTCCCGGTTATGACAAGACTGCCTCTACGAAATCTCTTACCGTTCCCGGCTTAATCCAGGAAATCGCGCAGCTTCTTGCTACGACTGGGATGCCGCAGCTTACGCAGCGCCTTCGCCTCTATCTGGCGGATGCGCTCACGTGTCACCATAAACTCTTTGCCCACTTCCTCCAGCGTACGCGCACGTCCGTCGTCCAGACCAAACCGCAGGCGCAGCACCTTCTCCTCTCTGGGGGTCAGCGTATCCAGCACGTCCATCAGCTGCTCCTTGAGCAGCGTGAACGCAGCCGCTTCCGCAGGCGCGGGTGCATCGTCATCGGGGATGAAATCTCCCAAGTGGCTGTCCTCTTCTTCGCCGATCGGCGTTTCGAGCGACACAGGCTCCTGCGCGATCTTGATTATCTCTCGCACCTTGTCTTCGCTGATGTCCATTTCCCGCGCAACCTCCTCCGGCAGCGGGTCGCGCCCGTACTGCTGGAGCAGCTGCCGCGAAACGCGTATCAGCTTGTTGATGGTCTCTACCATGTGCACAGGAATACGGATGGTACGCGCCTGATCGGCAATCGCACGCGTGATCGCCTGGCGAATCCACCACGTAGCGTATGTAGAAAACTTGTAGCCCTTGGTGTAATCGAACTTCTCGACAGCCTTGATGAGACCAAGGTTGCCCTCCTGAATGAGGTCGAGAAACAGCATGCCGCGCCCCACATAACGCTTGGCAATGCTGACCACCAGCCGCAGGTTGGCTTCCGCCAGCTTGCGCTTGGCCGCGTCGTTGCCCAAAGCCATCAGCTTGGCCAGCTCCACTTCCTCATCCGCGGAAAGCAGGTTGACCTTGCCAATCTCCTTCAGGTACATGCGGACAGGGTCGTCAATGCTGACTCCCTCGGGGATCGACAAATCGATGTCGGCATCAACATCCTCTTCTTCATCAAGGATGTCCTTATCGATCTCGGCATCAATCACATCGATCTTCATCTCTTCCAGCGCACCCAGCAGCTTGTCAAGATGCTCCGCATCAATCTCCGCACCGTCCAGTGCGTCGTTGATCTCTTTGTAGGTTAATACACCCTTCTTTTTGCCCGTCTCAATAACATCTTTGAGCTTCTCATCCTTGTCGTTTTGCGCCAGTATGCCCAAGACCTGTATTTTGGCGAGATTCTCCTTCGAGAGGGTCATATCCGCTGTGTTTTCATCATTTGCCGACTGCCGTACAGAGTCAGTCTGAATCTCGCTTTCAGGCGTTATGCCTTCAGTGGGCTTGCCAGTCATCTTCGGCTCGGCAGCCATTTTCTTGTTCAAAATATTATCACCCTTATTCAATATGTGTTATTGTTGTTTCAGTTCCTTGTCCAACTCGCTGATTTGTGCCAGCAGCTCACGCATGCGATCTCCCCGCGCACTGCGCAGCTCTTCTTTTAGCGCTTGACGCCGCTTCTCCAGCCTGCGCACCCGGATTCCGTTCAGGCAATCCTGCATGCAAACCTGCGGATCATCCGCCACAGTTTGCACTCCGGCCAGCCTCGCTGCCTCACTCCTTGTCCTCTCCTCCTCAAGTTCGGATAATAGTTCGGCATACGTTGGCTGAATTCCTTTTTTTGCGCTGTCATATAATGCAGAAAAAATAATTTTGTGCGGATCAAGCTCGAATAACTCCGAATTCAGCTCGCCCTTCAAATCATTGAGCAGCAAGGTATTCTCCATCGCATACGCCAGAAAAGTCTCTTCCGCATCGTCGTTAGCGCTTTTTTCAATACTATTATACCTATTATTGGTATTAGTATTCTTGTCACGTTCCAATCTTTGCAGCTGCCCCAATATGGACGCAACGCTGTAGCCCGTCTCTTCCGACACCTGCTCTGCGTACCGCTCGCGGCGTATTTCGCTGCCAATCCGCGCGATCACCTTGGACGCTTCTTCCGCATAACCCTCGCGCCCGTCCTCCGAAGACAGATCGAACCCCCGTTTTATCACCTCGAGCCGGTAGCTGTCGGGAGACATCGCCGTCTTCACCTTGCCGGCAAAGCCCTTGAGCCCCTGCTTGCGGATAAAGTCGTCCGGGTCCATCCCCTCCTCAAAGCGGATAACGCGAATGTTAAGCCCTTCGGCTTCCAGTATGCCCAGCGCCTTTTGCGTCGCAATCTCGCCCGCCTGATCGCCGTCGTACGCCAGAAACACGTTTTCGGTATAGCGCTTGAGCAGCACCGCCTGCTCCCGCGTGAGCGCAGTGCCCAGCGATGCCACCGCCGCTTTCACACCGTTCGCGCAAAGCGACACCACATCCATATATCCTTCGACGATAACCGCGCTCTTAATGTTCCGCTGCTTCTTAATGTTGTCGATACCATACAGATTTCGCCGTTTGTTGAACAGCAGCGTATCGCGCGTGTTGAGATACTTAGGCTCTCCCTCGCCGATCACCCGCCCGCCGAACGCAATCACCTCGCCAAACACGTTGATGATGGGAAACATCACGCGGCTGCGGAAGGTATCAAAGCTCTTGCCGTTCTTTACCGACACCAGACCGCTCTCCGCGATCAGCTCCTGCGAAAAGCCGTTGTCCGACAGCAGCCTGGCCACGCTGTCCCAGCTGTCCGTGGCGAACCCCAGCCCAAAGCGGCGTATGGTCTCTTCGTTGATGCCGCGCCTTTTCAGATAGTCCAGCGCCCGCGCACCTGCCGGTGTGTGCAGCGTGTCAAAGTAATGCCGCGCGGCAATCTTGTGCATGTCCGCGATCTTCTTTTTCTTTTCCTTTGCCTCGCGGAATTCCTTGTCGTCCACCGTCTGCGGCACCGCCAGACCCACGCGCCGCGCCAGCACCTCTACCGCCTCGCCGAACGTCAAGCTGTCCACCTTCATGATGAAGTTGGTGACATTGCCGCCCTGCTTACAGCCAAAGCAATAGTAAAGCTGGCGGTCTTTGCTCACCGAAAAGGACGGTGTCTTTTCATGATGAAAAGGACACAGACCCCAGTACCGCCCGCCGCGTTCGGAAAGCGTTGTATATGAGGAAATCACGTCTACAATGTCGTTCTTTGCGTAAAGCTCCGACAGCCAGACGTCATCGTATCGGGCCACTAATATTTCTCCCAGCCTTTCGGCACATAGATTTCGCGGAACAGCTTGACCGCGTACCGATCCGTCATGCCCGCTATATAATCCGTCACGGTTTGCACGAGACCGTCTTTGTCGGCACGCCGCTGCGCGTCCGCACCCATCCTTGACGCGTCCTCAGTAAAATAACCGTAGAGCAAGCGTATCATTTGCTCCGCCTTGCCCTCCTCCAGCTTCGCCGCCGAGCCGAGGTACACGTTGGTGAACATGTACCGGCGCAGCTTTTCCGTCAGCGTCTCCACTTCGGGCGACATGCGGATGCCCGGCTGTTCTGCGCTGCTGACCACAATATCCGTTATCATCGTGTTGATGCGTTCACCGTGCGTGCGCCCCAGCCCATTCGCACACTCCTCCGGAATGCTGCCGATGATGCCAGCGCGCAGTGCGTCGTCGATATCGTGATTGATATAAGCAATCCTGTCGGCATAGTTGACGACCATGCCCTCCAGCGTTGCCGGACGACACCCCTTCTTGTGGTTCAGTATGCCGTCGCGCACCTCAAACGTCAGGTTTAAACCGCTGCCGCCCTCCAGCATCTCCACCACCCGCAGACTTTGCTCGTTGTGTTCAAAATGCCCCGTCATCTCTGCCAGCGCTCGTTCCCCGGCGTGACCGAACGGCGTATGCCCAAGGTCGTGCCCCAGCGCAATGGCCTCGGTCAAGTCTTCGTTGAGGCGCAGACACCGCGCGATGGTGCGCGCAATCTGTGAAACCTCCAGCGTGTGCGTCAGCCGCGTGCGGTAATGATCTCCCTCGGGTGAGAGAAAAACCTGCGTCTTGTGCTTAAGCCGCCGGAACGATTTGCAGTGGATGATGCGGTCACGGTCGCGCTGAAAATCAGTACGCAGCGGGCACGGCTCCATAGGGCGCTGCCGCCCTTTAGACTCTGCCGCCTTGGCCGCGTACGGGGATAGCGTCTCGTATTCGCGTTTTTCACTGGCCTGACGAAAGCAGGCGTCGTTTACATCCATACCTAATAGTTATACGCGAAATAAAAAAGTCCTGCACGCATATGAGATAATCTCTGCTTACAGGACAGGTTATCGACAAAATTTATCGTTTGTTCATATCCGCCATGCGTTATAAATATTATTCTCTCGGCGGTCTACCCCGTATTGATTCAGCCTCCGATAAACTCCCAAGCCTCGTTATCCTCTATGGCCACTGAGCTGTTGCCAAAAACGATAGAGTATTCCATCTCTTTGGGAGATTCGCTGTTTTCATTTTGTATAAAGTCCAAAACAAGCTGCCATTGCGTCTTAATCTCACCGGTATTCTTGTTTTCAAATGCGTGCTGACTCATCCCTTCAGCAACCTCCAGTGGAAGCTCGTCCCCTTCAACTGATTGGATATAATCATTAACCATTTTAAGGTCGTCCGAATCAATGACCGATGGCTTAGCGCAGCCTTGTAAGATCATGCCCGATAAAAGCACAGCAGCTATTACGAGAACGTAAATCTTTCGATTCATAACACAACTCCTTCAACTAAATGTTATCGTATCATCCACCACACCATTTATTGCCTTTTATGGTATCTTATTTTGGTATTGCTGTCCATATTATTTACAAAATTTCAACCGGTATTATTCCTCTGGCTTTTTTCGCCCTCCATGTACACTACAGTTTTCAAATGAAAAGGGACGGGGTGTTGCGCCCGTCCCTTTGAGATGCTGTTAAGCGATACGCTTACTTCGCCTGAATGGCTGCGTGAGCCGCTGCCAGACGCGCGATCGGTACGCGGAAGGGCGAGCAGGACACGTAGTTGAGGCCGGTATCGTGGCAGAACTTGATGGAGCTGGCTTCGCCGCCGTGCTCGCCGCAGATGCCCAGCTTGATGTCGGGACGGGTCTTGCGGCCCAGTTCCACTGCCATCTTGACCAGCTTGCCAACGCCCTTCTGATCCAGCTTCGCGAACGGGTCGGACTCGTATATCTTCTTGCTGTAGTAGTCGTCCAGGAACTTGCCCGCGTCATCGCGCGAGAAGCCGAACGTCATCTGCGTTAAGTCGTTGGTGCCGAACGAGAAGAACTCAGCTTCCACAGCGATCTCGTCAGCCGTCAGTGCCGCACGCGGAATCTCGATCATCGTGCCGACCATATACTTGATCGCAATGCCCTTCTCGGCGATCACTTCCTCGCAGGCCTTCACAACAACGTCCTTCACATATTTGAGCTCCTTGATTTCGCCAACCAGCGGGATCATGATCTCAGGAACGATCTTAAGACCCTTCTCCTGAGCAACTTCGATAGCCGCTTCCATGATGGCACGCGCCTGCATCTCGGCGATTTCCGGATAGGAAACGTCCAGACGGCAGCCTCTGTGACCCATCATCGGGTTGAACTCGTGCAGGCCTTCGATGGTGGCACGCAGCTCTTCCACGGGGATGATCATTTCCTTCGCCAGCGCTTTGATGTCCTCTTCAGCCTGCGGCAGGAACTCGTGCAGCGGCGGATCCAGCAGACGGATGGTTACCGGCAGCTCGCCCATCGCTTCGTAGATACCCTTGAAGTCTTGCTTCTGCATGGGCAGCAGCTTGCCCAGAGCGCGCACGCGCTGATCCACACTCTTGGAGACAATCATCTCGCGCATGGCGGCGATGCGGTCTTCCTGGAAGAACATGTGCTCGGTACGGCAAAGGCCAATGCCTTCCGCGCCAAAGCTGATCGCCTGAGCGGCATCCTTGGGCGTATCGGCGTTGGTTCTCACCTTAAGCGTACGCACCTCGTCTGCCCACTGCATGATGACGCCGAAGTCACCCGTCAGCTCGGCGGGCTTGGTGTCAATAGCCTGTCCGTACACGTTTCCTGTGGAACCGTCGATGGAGAGATAGTCGCCTTCGTTAAACACAGCGCCGTCCGGCAGCGTCATTGTTTTGTTTTTCTCAGAAATCTTGATATCGCCGCAGCCCGATACGCAGCAGGTGCCCATGCCGCGCGCCACAACCGCCGCGTGAGAGGTCATGCCGCCTCTGGCCGTCAGTATACCCTGCGCCGCGTACATGCCTTCGATATCCTCCGGAGAGGTTTCCAGACGAACCAGAACAACCTTCTCGCCGGATTCGGCAGCCTTCACAGCGTCGTCAGCCGTGAAGTAGATCTTACCGCAGGCTGCGCCGGGTGATGCCGCAAGACCCTTCGCAATCGGCTTAGCCGCTTTGAGCGCCTTTGTGTCGAACTGCGGATGCAGCAGAGCGTCAAGCTGCTTGGGATCAACCTTGAGCAGCGCTTCTTCCTTGGTCAGCTTGCCCTCGCTTACGAGGTCAACCGCGATCTTCAACGCAGCTGCCGCAGTACGCTTGCCGTTTCTGGTCTGCAGCATGTACAGTTTGCCACGCTCGATAGTGAATTCCATGTCCTGCATGTCGCAGTAGTGGTCTTCCAGCTTCTTAGCAAATTCCACAAACTGCGTGTACACTTCGGGCATATTTTCGTTGAGCTCAGAGATGGCTTTGGGGGTACGGATACCGGCCACAACGTCTTCTCCCTGTGCGTTCATCAGATATTCGCCGTACAGCTTCTTCTCGCCCGTCGAGGGGTTACGGGTGAAAGCCACGCCGGTGCCTGAGTCGTTGCCCATGTTGCCGAACACCATCGCCTGCACGTTAACGGCTGTGCCCCAGTCGCCCGGGATGTCGTTCATGCGGCGGTATACGATGGCGCGGGGGTTGTCCCACGAACGGAAAACAGCCTTGATGGATTCCATCAGCTGCACTTTAGGATCCTGCGGGAACTCGCTGCCCATTTCTTTGAGGTACAGCGCTTTGTATTTCTTAACGATTTCTTTGAGATCATCAGCCGTGAGGTCGGTGTCGCTCGCGGCGCCCTTTTCCTCTTTGGCTTCGTCCAGAATTTCTTCGAACTTCGCCTTGGAGATATTCATAACAACGTCGGAGAACATCTGGATAAAACGGCGGTAGCTGTCGTATGCGAAACGCTCGTTTCCAGTCAGGCTCGCAAGACCGTCAACGGCCACATCGGTTAATCCAAGGTTCAGGATGGTGTCCATCATGCCCGGCATGGAAGCGCGTGCGCCGCTGCGGACGGATACCAGCAAGGGGTTCTTCTGATCGCCAAACTTCTTGGCGTTGATCTCTTCCATCTTGACCATAGCGTCAAAGATCTGACCAACGATTTCATCGGCAACCACTTTGCCGTCGTCGTAGTAACGGGTGCAGGCTTCGGTGGAAACCGTAAACCCCTGGGGAACAGGCAGACCAAGTCCGGTCATTTCGGCCAGGTTGGCACCCTTGCCGCCCAGAAGATTCTTCATGGACGCATTGCCTTCACTAAAAAGATACACATACTTTTTCGACATTTCGCAACTCCTTCAAAACTAATATGTTACTGCGGTTTAAAAGCCGCCAAATAAAACTCGCCAAACGATTATACCTCATTTAATATGCTTGTACAACTGATATTAGGAAAAACCCGCTTGTCAAATTATTAACGAAGTTTTGGGCTTACAGCGTCTGCATCAGCGCCGGCGTCAGCAGCGCCTGTATCAGCACGCCCAGCAATGAGACTGTGAATATGATGAGCATCTTGACGAGCAGCGGACGAGACATGACCAGCTTATCCGCTGTGGTTTTGGGAATGCGGCGCATTTTGAACACATCCACGGCATTGCCGATGCCGACAACGCCCGCCTTAAGCAGGCACGGAATGAGTACAAGATTAGGAAGGAAAGTACAGAATACGATGGCGAGCAGCCCGCCTGCACCGAGGTTGAGCGCAAGCACCCCCACCGTGAAGCCCACACAAAAGCCCTTGAAAACAAGAATCAGCGTGATCGCGGGAATGCCCAGTATCATCAGTGAAAACAGCGTGATGGTGCCAAACAGCAGCGTGTCCTGCAGCAGCGCGTGAAAAAACACGCTGGTAAAATCCACGGGTGACGTCTTTACAGATAAGAAAAGCTGACCCGTATAGCTGTCCAGCGCGTCTTTGCTTCCGTCCTGCATGTTGTTGACTGTAAAGGTACCGGCGGTGATGCCCACCACAAGAAAAAAAACGAGCAGCAGATACAGCCCCTTGTTATCCAGCAGATCCGTAACTAACCGTCGTTTTACTATGCTTTGCACCCGTCACGCCTCCAGCCCGCGTTTTCGCTACTGATGATAATTATGCGAGGGAGGCGGCGTGTATTCTAATCGACGTATTTTAACTCTGTATTGAGCTTGTCTGCCAGCATGGCGATAAATTCGCCGTTGGTGGGCTTGCCCTTGGTCTCCAATATCGTATAGCCGAAGAATTCCTCCAGCACGCTGATGTTGCCTCTGTTCCATGCCGTTTCAATGGCATGACGCATCGCACGCTCCACCCGCTGCGGCGTGGAGTTGTACTTATCCGCCACCGTTGCGTAAAGCCCCGTCGTCAGGCGGCTCATCAAATCAAAGTCGTTGTGCACCATCAGTATCGCGTCACGCAGATAGTGATAGCCCTTGATGTTGGCAGTAATGCCCACCTGCTTAATGTGCCGCGTCACAATGTCGTCTGCCCGCGGCGGCATCTCCTGCGTGTCTTGCGCTTCCGCCTTGTCGCAAAGCATCAGCTCCACCATCCGCTTTTTGAACACATCCTTTTCAAACGGCTTGATGAACATATAATCGACGTCGTAACATTTTGCCTTTTTCAGCACAAAATCCAGATTGACTGCCGACGTCATCACCACTTTGGTTTCGCCACGATAGCCGCTGGCCGCCAGCTCCTCCAGCACTGCAAATCCGTCCAAAAAGGGCATCAGCAAATCCAGCACCAGCAAGTCTGGCTGCAGTGTGCGGGTCAGCTCAAGAGCCTGCCGCCCGTCAAACGCATAATCTTCAATGGTGAAACGCCCTGTTTCCTTAAGAAAATCCGCTACCAATCTGAGATAGTCCCTGTTGTTGTCCGCCAGTATGGTGCGGAATACGGGTTTGTCGAGTTTGGTATTCATTTTTCATCCTTATGAGAGCGCGTACGAAAGCCCCTCTATGCACATTTTGCGGTGGTATGAAATAATGTATTCAACGGATTTTTATAATTTCCTTCCTTTGTGTCTTTTTAGTTTATTATTTTACAAAATAATTATAATATTTTACTCTTTATTCATCTGCTCCAGCATCCAGTCGGCATAAAGCCCATATCCTTTTGTCGGATTGTTGACAAATACATGCGTTACCGCGCCCACCAGCTTGCCGTTTTGCATGATGGGGCTGCCGCTCATGCCCTGAACGATGCCGCCCGTTTTGTCCAGCAGCTCGGGATCGGTAACGCGGATGATGATGCCCTTCTGTCCCGCAAAGCTCTGCTCTGCCAGCTTGACGATCTCGCAGCTGAATTCGCGCACGCCCTGATGGTCGATAGTGGAAAGTATGCTGGCAGGCCCCAGCTTCACCTCATCCCGCCGCGCCACCGGAACCGCCTTGGAGAACTTCGACATATCCACCGTATCGTACAGCGTTCCGTATATGCCATAGTCCGTATTCTTGTGTATCAGCCCCATGTTGCCCGACGAGCTGGAGAAAAAGCCCTGTATCTCGCCTGGCATGCCGCTTTCCCCTTTGTTGATCTGGATGATCTCTGAGAAGTATATTTCGCCCTGCTTGACGCTGAGCACGCTGCCTGTGTCGAGGTCTGTAATCGCGTGACCCAGCCCCGCGAACCACTTGGTGTTCGGGTCGATGAAGGTGAGCGTACCCACCCCCGCCGTGCTGTCACGCACCCACACGCCAAGGCGCATTTTGCCGTCCGAGAAATCCTGCACGGGCTTAACATGCAGATCAATCTCACGGCCATTGCGCAGCACCGTGATGTCAAGATCGCCCGTGGCATTGTTGATGATGCGGGTTACATGCTCCGCGTTCTCAATCTCAGTGCCGTTCATGCGCGTGATGACGTCGCCCGGCAGCATGCCCGCCTCGCGCGCGGGGTTTACCGTGCTGCCGTTCTCCAGCTCTATGCCCGTGATGCCCACCACCAGCGCACCCTTTGTGAACAGCGTGACGCCGATGCTCTGCCCGCCGGGGATCACCATGCGCTCCTCACTGACGTTCACCTTCACGCTTTTGACAGGCAGTCCAAACAACGAGAGCTGGATGGTTGCGTCGCCGTTTTCTACCGACTCGATCACCAGCGGGCTTTGCATGCCCGTTGCCTCTGCCAGCGTTTCGCTGCCCAGGCTGACCACGCCGGTGGATTCCACCTGCGCCTGCATGGGCAGCCCAAGGTCGATGGTTTTTGCCGATCCTTTTTCAATATATATCTCGTTGGGTATGCTGGAATAGCTCTGCACCGCCGGAAGAAAATACACGACGCACAGCGCGACAACAAAAAGTATGCCTAAGATTCTGATAACCGTTTTCAAAAAAACACCTCTCCACGACAGCCAATAATAACTTAGTGTCGTTTGAGAGGGCTTTGTTTATGCGATGTAATATTCGCCATGCTTTGATTAAATTGCTGTTTTGAAATCTTCGGCACGGCTGAGCATTTCTGCGGCATGTGCGATGGATGCGTCCGAATCGCCGCCAGTCAAACGCGCCACCTCACGTGTGCGCTCCGGCGTGTCCAGCGCGGTCAGCTGCGTGTGCGTCGAGTTCTCGTCGCTGTGCTTGGATATCAGGAAGTGCCTGTCTGCCATGCTGGCAATCTGCGGCAGATGCGTGACACACACCACCTGACGCCCGCGTGATATGCCAATCAGCTTTTCTGCCACCACCTGCGCGATTCGTCCGCTGATGCCCGTATCGATTTCGTCGAAAATCATCGTGGGGATGCCGCCTCTGTCCGCCGCGATGGTTTTAAGCGCCAGCATGATGCGCGACACCTCGCCGCCGGAAGCCACCTTGCGCAAGGGCTTCACAGGCTCTCCGCGGTTCGTGGATATATAAAACTCCACCGTATCGATGCCCTGTGGCGTAAACACGGCTTCCTCTACGCCCGGCTGCTCAGAGAACCGCACCTCGAAGCTGGCGGCACTCATGCCAAGGTCGCAAAGCTGTTCCACAATCAGTTGCTCAAAACGCTTTGCCGCCGCGCGGCGCAGTGCCGATAACTGCACAGAGCTGTCATACAGCCGCTGCCGCAGCGTCTTCGCCTTATCTTCCAGCTCTTTGAGCAGTTCTTCGCTGCCCAGCAGATCTTCCAACTCCTGCTGGATGCGGCTCATATACGCGCCCTTTGCCAGCGGGTCCTGATATTTGCGGCGCAGACTGCTAATCAGCGCCAGACGATCCTCGATGCGTTCCAGTGCATCCGGATCGAAAAAGTCTTCGTTCATGCCGTCGCGGATAGAGGATGCAATCTCCTCCAGCGTGTAATACGCCTCGTCCACCCGCGCCGCCATATCGGCATAGCGCACGTCCACATCGCTGATGCTCTGCAAACGCCGCCCCGTATCCTTGAGTGCCGACAGCACGTTCACCGGCTCTGCCTCATAAAGCAGGTCGTAAGCCGCCGTCAGTGCCTCCATGATCTTCTCGGAAGCGTTCAGCCGGGCGCGCTGTGCCAGCAGCTCGTCCTCCTCGCCCTCAGCAATGGCCGCTTGCTTGATCTCGCCCACCTGAAACTTGAGCATATCGATGCGCCGTTCGCGGTCTCCGTCGCTGCCGAACAACGACTTTTGACGCTTGATGACGGCGGTATATTCCCCGTAGTTTTTTTCCACAACGGCGGCAGCTTTACGTATGTTCTCGTCAAAGCCATCCAGCATCGCCATGTGGTTCTTTTCGCTCAGCAGAGACTGATGCTCGTGCTGACCGTGTATATCCACCAGCCGGTCGCTTAAGGACTTGAGCACCGACAGCGTTACCAGCGTACCGTTGACACGACAGATGTTCTTGCCCGACGCAGTCAGCTCGCGCGTGAGCACCAGCTCTGTGTCCGCCTCAATCTGCTGCTCAGCCAATATCTCCTCAACGCCGCGCACATCACCGAACCAGGCTTCCACCGAAGCGGTCTGCGCGCCCGTACGTATCAGCTCGCGGTCGGCCCGCTCTCCCAGCACCAGATTCACAGAGTCGATGATGATGGATTTACCCGCGCCTGTCTCGCCGGAAAGCACGTTCAAGCCGGAGGCAAAATCCACCTCCAGCACGTCAATCAATGCTATGTTTTTGATAATCAGTCGGTTCAGCATTGCTTATCTTTTGTATGTCCCGCTATTTGGAGCTGAGCACACGGGACAGCGCCTCCACCACGTTTTTTTGACGTCCTTCTTCCTTGATGGCCACGAAAATGGTGTTGTCTCCCGCCAGCGTCCCCGCCACATCGGGCAGCTCCATCACATCGATGGCCTCAGCCGCCGCACTTGCGCTGCCCGTCATCGTGCGCACCACTACCATAGAGGCCGCTGCTTCCACGGAAAGCACGGTGTCGCGGAATACGCGCCGGAATATGTCCATCTTGCCCAGCGGTTCCTTGCCGGATGCCGCATATTTATACGCGCCGTTGTCCGACTGCACCTTGACGAGCTTGAGTTCCTTGATGTCGCGCGAAATGGTTGCCTGCGTGACTTCAAAGCCCTTGTTTCGCAGCAGCGCAGAAAGATCATCCTGCGTTTCCACGTCGTGATTTTCGATCAGCTCAAGTATCGTACTCTGTCTTCCCTGCTTCATCCCAACACCTCTTATACAAATCTGTCCCAGCTGATAAACTTGGAGCGCAACAAGGGATAAAAATAATTCTTTTCAAATCGGACGAAACGCGCCACATGCTTTGACCGATGCACCCTGACCACTTCGCCGTCCTGCAACTCATGCTGCACAGCGCCGTCCGTCGTCAGCAGCGCACCGCTGGGCGCAAGCGGCTTCATCACCACTTCGTCGTCCGGCAGCACCACCAGAGACCGCGAATGCAGCGAATGCGGACATATGGGCGTCGTCACCATACATTCCAGCTGCGGGCTCACCACGGGGCCTCCCGCCGACAGCGCATAGCCCGTCGAGCCGGTGGGCGTGGATACCAGCATGCCATCGCAAGCCACCTTATCCGCCAACGCGCCGTTAATGGACAGCTCGATAGCGATCATGCGGGATGCGTCCTTCTTGAGCACCACCACATCGTTGAGCGCGTGCGCTTCGCACATCACCGCGTCACCCTGGACCACGGCGCAATGCAGCATCATGCGTTCCTCCACAAAACACCTGCCTGCCATGATCGCGTCGATGGCGGCTTCAATTTCGCCAACCTCCACCTCTGCCAGAAAGCCCAGCCGTCCAAGGTTGATCCCCACCATGCAGACACCGAACGGGCTGCACTTCTCCGCCGCCTTGAGCAGCGTGCCGTCGCCGCCCAACACAAACAATATATCGATCTCGGCGTGGTCAATTTCGTGCTGCTCACCCTGCGGCATGCCGCCGGAGTCGAACGACACAGCCACGCCGCGCGCGCGCAGCAGCTGTGCCACGTTGCGGGCACCCTCAAGACCGTTATCCTTATGGGGGTTAGCAAAAATACCGGCTCTTAATATTTCCATATGCCCTTCATTATAATAAACCGTGGATAATTATACAACATCGAATCCGTGACAAATTTGCTTAATGTGTTTGCCTGTGGGCATTTTCCACCACGCTGTTGATGGAAAACTCACAAGACAGACCGCCGTCCTTCAGACACACGAGGTATTCGATGTTGCCCTCAGGGCCGCGAATCGGGCTGAAATCGAGGCCGAACACCGCAAGCCCCGCCGATTTCGCAAATGCGAGTATATCGCTGATGACGTCGATATGGACAGCCTTATCGCGCACGACGCCCTTTTTGCCCACGCGCTCGCGCCCGGCTTCAAACTGCGGTTTGATGAGCGCCGAAATTGTATAGGGCGGCGTCAGCACACGCTGAAGCGCCGGAATAATCAGCTTTAAGGATATGAACGAAACATCGATGCTGGCGAAAGATACGGGCTTGTCGAACATCTCCTTCTCCAGATAGCGCGCGTTCTGCCGTTCCATGACACACACGCGCTCGTCCTGCCGCAGCTGCCATGCCAGCTGCCCGTAGCCAACGTCCACGGCATACACAAATGCCGCGCCGCTTTTGAGCATGCAGTCGGTAAAGCCGCCGGTGGATGCACCCACGTCGATGCACACCGCGCCGGTGAGGTCGATACCAAAGCTCTCTATCGCCTTTTGCAGCTTCTTGCCGCCCCGGCTGACGAACGCATCGGGCTGCTGAACGCTGACCGTCTGTCCCGGCGCAACCATAGCGGCGGGTTTATCGCAGCGTTTGCCGTCCAGCGTCACCACGCCCGCCATGATCAGCGCGCGCGCCTTCTCGCGGCTTTCTGCCAGCCCCTGCTCCACAAGATATATGTCAATACGCGTTTTTTCCATCTATTTCCCGTCCCGTACAAAGAACATTGTGATGTAGGACACAAAGCTGACAATCTGCTTGTTATTGCGTATCGCGACGCTTTTACCCGCCGCCTTGCCCGACACCGTGAGCGCCGCGATTACGCTGGACACCACGATGGTCCACACAAGCTCCGGCGTTTCTGCCGCCTGCACAGCCAGCTTCACAGCCACAGCCGCCCCCGCCGCACCGGACACGATGCCGCAGATATCCCCCACCACGTCGCCGCAGATGTTGGACACGATATCCGCATTCTGCATCATCCGAATGGCGTTCTTTGCCTTTTTGATTTTTTTTGACGCCATGGAGATAAATGGCGTGGGGTCGCAAGTGGCAAAGGCGATGCCGATGATATCAAAAGCGATGCCCACCAGCATGATAACGAGTATAAGAAAAGCCGCCGCGATCACAGACATATTGTCCATCAGCATCTCTGTAACGATGCTGATTCCGGCGGTCAGTACAAGCGTAACAATAAATATTTTCAGTGCCCAGAATCGGGCAGCCCGGCTCTTTTTCTTTTTCAATACAAGACGCTCCGCAAAAGGAGAAATAAAAAAACGGTGGTGATACCTTGGATAAACCTTGCAGCTTAGGTCCAGTAGGATTTCCCTTCAAGAGTACTTCCCGTCGCCGATGAAGCGGTTTCCCATTAAACCCCGAATCGCCCCGTCACCGGGTGCGCGACTGGATTGCCGTTAAGACCACACTATAATCTCCAAAATACCTTAGCGCGTTTATGAGCGCGCTTCTACAGTCTAGGGGTTTTCCCCGACAGCACGAAAACGGTTTCTAGCCTCTTTTGCCCGGCGGGTTTCTGACAGCGATCGTTCCCCTCGCGCTTGGCCTTCGCGCATGAGGGCGTGTTCTGTCATAACACCCCGCCCAACTCAAGGCAGGCTACTCTGTACACAGCTGTCGCCGCATAACAGGTTTCACCCCAAGTAGTAGCTCGCTTAAAAAAGCTACCTGCTTGGGTCTCCACGGAAGCGGGGTCTACGCCCGCATGCCATTGCGGATCGCCCCACGACCTTAACTCCCAGCATCAGCCCCCGACTGGGCGTCAGCGGCCAACACAAGAAACTTCATCGATGTGCCCTTCTACGGATTTTTAGGCCCGCCTTCGAAACCGCAGTACCGACTAGAATACTGCACCACCTGCGAATGATTATACACCAAATTGCGTTTGTTGACACATATACACGCAATATTCTTATATTCTTTACAAATACTTCTGCTCTTTATTCTTCGTCCGCGCCGCCGGAGGATACGTCCACGGCTTTTGTCTGCTCCATGATCTTGCCCTTGATCTCTTCGTAAATAGCCTTGTTTTCCTTCAAGTACATGCGCACGTTGTCCTTGCCCTGCCCGATGCGCGTCTCGTTATAGGAGAACCACGAGCCGGACTTCTTGATGATGCCCAGCTGCACACCCAGATTCAGCACGCTGCTTTCGGCAGAGATGCCCTCGCCATAGTATATCTCGAACTCGGCGGTCTTGAACGGCGGAGCCACCTTGTTCTTCGCGACCTTGATGCGCGTCCGGTTGCCGATCATCTGATCGCCGTTTTTGATGGTCTCTATGCGGCGCACGTCCAATCTGACAGATGCGTAAAACTTGAGTGCGCGCCCGCCCGGAGTGGTTTCCGGGTTGCCGAACATTACGCCCACCTTTTCACGCAGCTGGTTGATAAACACCGCCACGGTGTTAGACTTGTTGACGATACCCGCCAGCTTGCGCAGCGCCTGAGACATCAGCCGCGCCTGCAAGCCCACGTGCGACTGCCCCATCTCGCCGTCGATCTCCGCCTTGGGCACAAGAGCCGCCACAGAGTCCACAACGATGATGTCGATCGCGCCGCTGCGTACCAGCGCTTCGGTGATCTCCAGCGCCTGCTCGCCGGTGTCCGGCTGCGACACATACAGGTTGTCGGTATCCACGCCCAGCTTTTTGGCATACGCGGGGTCCAGCGCGTGCTCGGCATCCACGAACGCCGCCGCGCCGCCCAGCTTCTGCGCCTCTGCCACCATGTGCAGCGCCACCGTGGTTTTACCGGAGGATTCAGGACCGTATATCTCGATGATGCGCCCGCGCGGCACACCGCCCACTCCCAGCGCGATGTCCAGCTCCAAGCAGCCGGTGGGCATCACGGAAACAGGAACGCTGGCTTTATCCCCCAGCTTCATGACGCTGCCCTTGCCAAACTGCTTCTCTATCTGCATCAGCGCCATTTCCAGCGCCTTTTGTTTTTCCATCGACATAACCCATAACCCTCCTGCAATAATATATCAGATCATACCAAACGGTGACGGTCAAAAAACGGACTCAGAACATATCACCCAGCACCGCTTTATTCTTCGTAAAATAGTTGACGCACGACCAAACGGACAGCACCACGCTTGCCCAAATCAGCACCTCGCCCAGCCAAAACAGCCATGCTTCAAACATGGTCTGCTCAAGCACACCCTGACGCAGCAGCACCGCGATGATGGCGACGATCTGCACCACCGTCTTGGCCTTGCCAAGGTTGTCTGCCGCCAGCACCTTGCCGGAGGCCGCCGCCACCAGACGAAAGCCGCTGATGATAAACTCGCGCCCGATCATAATAATGACGAACACGGCGGATACCCAGCCGATGGCGCAGAGCAGTATCAGCGCACTGCCCACCAGCAGCTTGTCCGCAATGGGATCGGCCAGCTTGCCGAAGTTGGTGACGATGTTGCGCTTGCGCGCCAGCTGTCCGTCGAACAGATCCGTCAGCGCCGCGCCCAAGAATATCAGCGCCGCATAGTAGTTCCAATAGGGTATCTTGATATAAAAGAATACGATGAAAATGGGAACCATCACGATCCGCGCAATGGTGAGCTTGTTGGCAATGTTCATTCCAATTCTCCCAACAGGTCATATTCGGATGCGTCCGTGATAAGCACATCATGAAATGAGCCCGCCGTCAAGTCTTTTTTTGCTGATATGTATGTGACACCATCGATTTCCGGCGCTTGGTTCATCGTGCGCCCCACCAGCATGCCAGATTCGTCGCGCCCGTCCACGATCACGCGCACCGTTTTGCCGATCTGCTCGCGGCAGAGCTGCTCCGAAATCTCCTTCTGGAGCGCCATCACCGTATCATAGCGCTGCTGCTTGACTTCTTCATCCACGTGATTGTCCAATGCCGCCGCACCGGTGCCCTCCTCCGGCGAATACCGGAAAACGCCCAGCCGGTCGAACCGCAGCTCGCGCACGCAATCCACCAGCACATCAAAGTCCTGCTGCGTCTCACCGGGGAAGCCGACGATCAGCGAGGTGCGCAGTGTAAACCCAAGACCACGCAGCCGCTTCACCAATGCCACGGACGATTCTCGCGTGTTGCGCCGGTTCATGCGCAGCAGTACGCTGTCGCTGAAATGCTGCACCGGCACATCGAGGTATTTGCAAACATTATCATGTTTGAGCATTACATCAATGAGTTCGTCCGTTATGCCGTCGGGATAGCAATACATCACGCGGAGCCAGCCGCCCTGCATGATCTGCGCCGCCCTGTCCACCAGCTCAGGCAGCATGCGGCGTCCTAAGTCCTCACCGTAGCGCGTGGTATCCTGCGCGATCAATATCACCTCGGACACGCCCGCAGCCTTGAGGTCGCTGATCTCAGACAGTATGTTTTCCATCGGGCGGCTTTTCAGCCCGCCGCGTATGAGCGGTATCGCGCAATAGCTGCAGCAATTTTCGCAGCCGTCCGAAATGCGCACGAACGCCATGTGCCCCGGTGTGGTCAGCACACGCGCCGTCAGGTCTTCATCCACGCGCTCGCAGCTCACATAGCGCTTGCCGGACAACGCGGACTGTATCGCGTCCAGCAGCCGCGTGTACGACGAAACACCGAGGAACGCATCCACCTCGGGCAGCTCGTCCGCCAGCTCGTCGGCGTAGCGCTGCGCGAGGCAGCCTGTTACAATCAGCGCGGAGCAGCCGCTTTGTTTATACTGCGCCATCTCCAGTATCGTATCGATCGATTCCTGCTTGGCATCGTTGATGAAGCCGCAGGTGTTGACGATGATGACATCCGCATCCACGGGATCGTCTACCACCGCCGCGTTGCTGCCTGCCAGCAGCCCCAGCATGTGCTCGGTGTCCACCCGGTTTTTCTCACATCCCAGCGACACCACGTGTATCAAAATGTTATCCATTAATCTCCCCCGGCGCCGAACATCTCTTCGAACCCATCCCATGTGATGAGCACCTGCCGCGCCTTACTGCCCTCAAACGGGCTGACTATCTTGCGCTGCTCCATCTCGTCCACCAGCCGCGCGGCGCGGGCGTAACCCACGCGCAGACGGCGCTGCAGCATCGAGATTGAAGCCTGTCCATATTCCAGTACGATCTCCACCGCGCGGGGCAGCAGCTCGTCAAACTCTCCGACGGGTACCTCGTCCTCGCTCGTCATGTTGATCCCCGCTACGGCCTCTTCATCATACACGGTTTCCGCCACCGACACAAAGCCTGTTACCGCTTCGATGTCGTCGTCCGACACAAAGCAGCCTTGCAGCCGTATGGGTCGGGGTGCGCCTGTCGGGTGATACAGCATATCGCCGTTGCCCAGCAGCTTCTCCGCGCCGTTCTGGTCCAGTATCGTGCGCGAGTCCACACCGGAGTTTACCTTAAACGCGATGCGCGAGGATATATTGGCCTTGATGACGCCCGTGATAACGTTGACGGACGGTCTTTGCGTGGCCACCACCAGATGGATGCCCGCCGCGCGCCCCAGCTGAGCGATGCGGCAGATGGAATCCTCCACCTCACGCGGGGACGACATCATCAGCTCGGCCAGCTCGTCGATCACCACCACGATGCGCGGCAGCGTCGGCTCCTGCGTGTCTCTCGCTTTGTCGTTGAAGTTGGCGATGTTGCGCGCGCCCTTTTCGGCAAACATCTTGTAGCGCACCATCATCTCGCTGACCGCCCAGTTCAGCGCGCCTGCCGCCTTCTTGGGCTCTGTGACCACCGGCACATGCAGATGCGGTATCGCCTTGAACACCGACAGCTCCACCACCTTGGGGTCAATCAGCACCAGCTTTAGCTCGTCGGGCGACGCCTTGAACAAGAGGCTGGTCAGCATCGAGTTGATGCACACGCTCTTGCCCGCGCCCGTCTCGCCCGCGATCAGTATGTGCGGCATCTTGGTGATGTCCACATAGTAGTTCTTGCCCGCAATATCCTTGCCCAGCGCAAACGTGAGCGGCGAGGGCGATTTCTTGAATTCCTCCGTTTCCAGCAGCGAACGCAGGTGAACGAAGCTGACATCCGTGTTGGGGATTTCAATGCCCACCGCCGCTTTGCCGGGTATCGGCGCTTCTATCTTAACCGCCTTGGCGGCAAGGTTCATGGCGATGTCGCTCTCCAGCTCTTTGATGCGCTTAACGCGCACGCCAGCCGCGGGCTTGAGCTCATACCGCGTGACCACCGGACCCTTAACAATGTGCACCACCTCGGCATCCACACCGAAGTTGGCCAGCACCTCCTCCAGCAGGCGGGCGCTTTGCCGCTGCTCGTCCATGCTGCTAGACTTATTCTTCTCAGGCGCTTTGGTCAGCATGGTTACAGAGGGTATCGTGTAGGTTTTCTTGGGACGCGGCATGCTGCGGGGCGCAGGTGCAGCCGCTTCAAACGGCGGCTCGTCGTCATCCTCCGGCTCGTAATCCTCGTGACTCTGCATCACGATACCGTCATGGCGCTGGGGCGAGTTCAGTACGGCCGGCATGTCCAGCGGATATTCCTCGTCGTCCTCCGGCACGGGCAGCTCTTCCGCCTTGGCGATCACATCGATGGGTTCATCCTCATCGTCGTCAAAATACGACACCTGCTTCTTCTTGCTTTTCCGAAAGCTTTTCGCGTCCAGCAGCTCGGGGCCGTCGTCCTCCGTATCGTCTCTGTCGCTCTCACTCAGGTTTTCGATATAAAGGCGGTTCTTCTTGCGCTCCACCGCCGTTTCACGCGCCCGCTCCACGGTGCGCTTGCCCGCGCTTGCCACGTTCTGGCTCATCTTCTTGAGCGACAGATTGGTCAGCGCCAGCACCGCAATGAGCAGCGCGGTTACAAACAATATCACGCAGCCGATGCTGCCGATTAATAGGTGCACCGGGAAAACGATCAGGCAGCCGATCGCTCCGGAGCCCACGCTTTTCTCCACGCCCAGCCGGTAAGAATCCGCCACAAACTTGAAGAAGCCGTCATCCAGCTTCAGCTGCCCCAGCCATATCGAATGCGTCAGCGACAGCACCGACACCACCAGCAGCACGATGAGCGCAAGCTTACCCTTGTTCATCTTCTTGTTGCGCGCGGCGATCACCAGAATCCCCAGCACGACGAACAAAAACGGCACAACAAATGTAAACAGACCAAACAGCCCCATCAGCACGTCGCGCAATGCGCCGCCCAGCAGTCCGGTTCCCGTCTGTATATATACGCACACAAGCAAAAAGATGCCGATCGCAATGAAAATGACCCCGGCTATCTCTCCCAGCGGTTTTCTTTGTTGTTGTTTGGGCTTCGGGCTTGTCCTCTTGCCCTGCGGCATATGCTTCACCTCGGCATTCATTATATCATACCGAGGAAAATATACAACCTTTCACGATGTGCACACCGTGTTACACTGTCATTTTAAGCCTTTTCGGGCTTGTCCTCCTGTATACCCGCCATCTCTCTGATTTTGTCGCACGCATCCTTGTAGGTGCCCACCGCGCCGATGATGCCGCAGTCCACCACCTCTTTGCCCACCAGCACCGTGCCGCAGTCGTTGGCAAGCTCACCCGTCTTCATCATCAGCCGCCGATACTCGTCCGGCGCGATGCGCGAATGCGCGCACACAAACTCCACGATGCGCCGCTGCATCTTCTCAAAGAAGTCGTACGTCTGCGGCACACCGATGATAACGCCGCTCATGCGTACGGGGTGTATCGTCATACTGGCGGACGGGGATATATATGAGCAGCGGGCGGCAACCGCCAGCGTTACCCCGATGCTGTGCCCGCCGCCCAGCACCAGCGACACGCTGGGCTTGCTCATTCCGGCGACCATCTCGGCCAGCGCGAGCCCCGCCTCCACATCGCCCCCCACCGTGTTGATGAGCATGATAAACCCCTTCACATTAGGATCGTTCTCGATCAGCACCAGCTGCGGCAGCACATGCTCATACTTCGTCGTCTTGTTCTGCGGCGGCAGGTTCATGTGCCCCTCAATCTGCCCGATAATGCTGATGGTCTGTATGGGAGCCTGATTCAGCGGCGCGCCGAATTCACGAATCTCCGGCCCCTGCTTGGCGCTGTTGATATCCGGATTCTGTTCGTGCGGCTCTGTGGCTTCGTTGTGCGGCATAGCGGCCTCTTTTCGTCGTTAGTTGAATCTATTATCCGCCTGATGCCGCGTTGTTATCCCTCGAGCTATTTGGGTTCCAGCATCACCGGCTGAAGCTGCCTGCCCTCCAGCGCGTGCTGCGCCGCTTCGGGTATCATCGCCATATCCGCCACGATGGATGTGGATTTCTTTCGGCTGTCGTCCTGACGGTACGGCACAAAGTAGATATGCCGCGTGTTGAGCAGCAGCCCCAGATTCTTGGCGTTGGCAGCCAGCGCATCGTTGGTGGACACTGCGATCAGCACCGGTCCCGAATTGCGCAGGTGCGCCTTAGCCGCCAGCACCACCGGCGTGTCAGTCACGCCCAGCGCCAGCTTCGCCATCGTATTTCCCGTGCAAGGCGCGATGACAACGAGATCAAGCAGCTTTTTGGGACCGATGGGCTCCGCGCCCACCAGATCGTCGATGATAGCCTTTCCTGTCAGCTCCTGCAATATCCGTTTGAACTCCGCCGCTTTAAAAAACCGCGTGTCCAGCCGCGACGCGTTAAAAGACAATATCGGCGTCACCTCTGCACCGGCATCTGCCAGCTGCTTCACCACCGGCAGTATTTGATCGAATGTACAAAAAGAACCCGTGATCGCAAAACCGATCCGTTTTCCTGCAAGCTCCATCTATATTTCCTCACTTTCAAAAACGCGCAGCATGGCGCGCGCCGCCGACACCGGGAAATACCGGCCCGGCAAGCCCGCCTCTATCCGCACGTTAACCCCCAGCTCATTCGCCAGCTTAATGTCCATGCCGTATGGCGGCGATGCCAGCTCCATCACCACGGCGCCGGACCGTATGGCTTTGAGCTCCTGCTCCCCAAACACGTGATACGGCACCGTATTGAATATCACATCCGCGTCGCCCAATATGCTGCTAAGGTGCTTGGTGGGCACGGCACGCATACCCTCTGCCTCGATCAATGCGAGATCGCTTTCTTTGCGTGCTGTCGCCGTCACTTGGGCACGGTGTGCGTTCAGCAGGCGGCACAAAAACTTGGCGATCCGCCCGTATCCCACCACGACGCATTTTAAATCGCACAGCGCCGTTTCCGACGCTTGCAGCAGCGCACACACCGCCGCCTGCGTGGTCAGCAGCGCGTTCTTGATCTGATACGCCTCGTTGGCCATCATATCCACATATCGTACATGACCGCCAAAAGCGTCCCGCGCCAACGTGTCAAAACCGCCCAGCAGATAGATGCTCTTGGGATACCAGCCCAATATATCCTCCAGCGTCAGCCGCTTATCGGAATACGGCATTTTGATGCTGCCGTCCGGGTTGCGGTATGGCACCGGCAGCAGTATGTATGCCGGTGAACCCATCAATTCGTCCTCTAGCCCCAATTTATCGAAACCGTGCAGCTTCACGCTGTGGCCCTTGCTTTTCAGCATATCGGCCAGCGCCAGCTGCCGTTTATCTCCCCCGATGATCAGTATGCTCTGTGTCATACAGACCTCCTCTTCATGTTGATGCATACCGTATAGTATGCGTTGCATGTGATGTGAGTGAAGCCCAAACGCAGCAAAACAAAAAAGAGACGAAGTGCTGCCAGACGGGGGCAAGCTGCGATTGGTTGAATCGTTTTCATAATTATGATAGAATTGACCCCGTTAATTAAAACATCGTATTTCATTCTATTATTAAAAGAGAGCATGAAGGTGATGCAATGAACTGGCTGAATGCCTTTGAGCTTATTTGCTACATTATCGTTGCGGTTTTACTGATCGATACCATCCGAAAGAAGGACTACAATTCGTTATTTACCTTCGGTGCGGCGGCGTTGGTGGGCTTTGCCATGGAGCTTTTGGCTGTCAGCGTCACAGACATTTATTATTATAGCAACGATTTTTGGCTGTCGCTGGGAAAGGCTCCCCATCAGTTCCCCGTTTTCGGAGGACTGATGTGGGGCGGCCTTACGGTATACGCCATAAAGCTGGCTAAAAAATTTGGGTGCGGAAAGTTCCTGACCGGGTTGATTGCGGGAATGTTCGTCGTGACTATGGATATACTGCTTGATGTGGTCGCTATCCGGCTTAACGGCGGATTCTGGACGTGGGCGGGAAGCCCTGTGACGCTTGCTATAAGCAATCAATCCTTTATGAGCGTTATTTGGGTGAACTTTTTGGGTTACATGATCGAAACTCCCGCGGTGGTGTTCCTGACATTAAGTGTTCGTGAAAAGACCAGAGCAACCGATTTTAAGAAACAAACGCTGTATATGCTTTTTGTTGCTGTCGGCGGCATTGTGATAACCGCTGCCGGCAGTCTTATAAGTCTGCTGCTCAACTCCATAACAAGTAACTGGTTCGCCTGTACTGCGTTCCTGGCCGTTTGGCTCATCATGTTTGCAGTGATAATTAAAAAAGCGATCAAGTCAAAGCTTAAAATCGCAAAGCCTAAGCATTGGGATTTCCCGATGCTCCTGTTTTGGCTTGCGCTTTATGCCTATTGTATAGCAGCCGTTATCAGTCTTAATATTCATACCGCCTACCTGTGGTTTCTGGTAATCGGCATCTTCTTTGGCGCCGGCACGGTCTATTTCTGCATTGCCGAACAGGAAGCAAGATAATTCTGTATGAAAAAGACGCCGTTTCCAGCGTCTTGATAGGCATATTATTGTTCTACAGCTCCTGCTTATTCATTTCCCTTGTACCTTTTATTTTGTGAAAATATTTTATTAAGCGAGTTACGTCTAGTACAGATTTAAGCCAAACGACAATAAATTTTTTCTCACCTTCTTTATCGTAAGTAATTGTGAGGTACGCTTTATAGCCGCTAGACCAATACGAAGTAGAATCCGTTGTCAACCCCATATCTATCACCCGTGTTACAGACAAAGAAAACATTGTAGCAGCAGAGACAAATATTAGTTCATCGTTTTGCCACCAAATGTACACTTGTGCTCTTTGTGGTACAGGCAAGCCCGATTCATGTGTAGCTGCAGCCTTAACAACGTATTGGCTCGTATTTACGCTCATACCATTCTCACGCGCTAATCTATCATTCCGCTCTTTGTTTAAGTCATAATTGTAATACCATAGTTTCTTTTTCCATTTCCATCGAAGCACGTTATAGCAACCTGTTATCCTTGCATACTCACTGCTTTGTTCACTTTCGCTTAGCGCTTCTATCTCTTTATAATAATTCTCAATATCCGCTTTAATTCGCTCTTGCAGAGCTACCATTCCACCTTTTCGTTCGTACCATGGCAGTTTTTTAATACTTTCAACCTCGTTTTTAACATCTATTGCATACAGTTTTCTTGCGTTAGCCATGAACACAGCCCCTTTATGTTTTTGTTATTATATACCATGGCGTTTGTGCCGCACAATAAAAACATACATCCAGAAGCCGTTGTATGAAAAAGACGCCGTTTCCAGCGTCTTGATAGCCTCAGTTTATTGCTCTACAGCTCTTGCTTATTCATTTCCCTTGTTCCTTTTATTTGGTCAAAATACTTTACTATTTCAGCTGCAAATTTCTCTGCTGCAGCTCCAAGCAAATCTGAATATATAACTATATTTTTCGTTTCGCCCTCTTTTTCATATTCTATTGTGAGATATTCTTTAGTTTGATGATAACCATAATCCACTGTTGCTCCCATGTTTATTATCCTGTCAATTGGCAAAACGAACTCTTTTGTTCCTGATATAATGCTTAGTTCATGTCCTTGCCAAGTGATTTTCACTTCTGCATGTTCGGGAAGAGGCAGGCCGGATACATGCACCATATTCGCATAAAAAGCGCTCCAATATCTTTCTTTTAATATTTTTCCATATTCTAATGGCAAAGTTTCCAGTAATCTAAGAAATTTAGTTCTGCCTCCAAAACTCACCATAGATATTTCAGAATCAATGTGCTCTGCAATGTCTTGCATTAGCTTCAGCATCTCTGCCTCATATTCATGTTTTGGCAATCTCTTTAAACTCTGTACTTCTTTTTCAATGTTATACGGAAACAGTTTTACGCCATTTGGTTCAGTAAAAGTCTCCTCCCATTCTTTATAAATTAATCTACGATAACCTTTTGGGAATGCCATAACACAATATAGTAGTCTTCGTACCTCTTTTCGTCTTTCACCTGCACTTTTTTGTACGTTCTCAATTCTTGCATACGTTGATTCTATCTCACCACTTACCCTTTTAAGCAATGCTTGTAATTGCTCTTCTCGCTGTTCGGGCGGTAACATATTAATACGCTTAATGTCATTTTTAACATCTTTTGCATGCAGCTGAGTATCAGACAAGAACACAACCCCCTTTATGCTTTTTTGTTATTATATACCATGGCGATTGTGCCGCACAATAAAAACATACATCCAGTAAGGCGTTGTATGAAAAAGACGCCGTTTCCAGCGTCTTGATATGTCATATTGTTTTTTGTTTGCCTAGGCTGCTGCCCTGCGGCGGGCCTTTGCGTTAGCCTGCCTCGTAGCCCTTTTTCTCGGATGTGCCGTTTTGACGGGCGAAGTTCTCCTTGTTCTTGTCCAGATAGCGCTGGTGCAGCTCCTCGGCGCTCATGCCTGTTTTCAGGCACATGCTGACGAAGAAGTGAAGAATGTCCACCAGCTCACTTTTGACGTTGTCCACATCCACCGGCTTCTCGTTCTTCCACCACTTGAAGTTGACCTCGTCGATCAGCTCGGCCAGCTCCGACAGCATGGCCAGCGTTTCGCGCTGTATCCAGACCTCCATCGGAATGTCGGTCAGTCCGCGCCGCTCAGCCAGCTCGGTGTCAAACATCTGCTGGTATTTGAATATGTTCTCCAGCTTGTCCATTAAACCCCTCCAAAAAAGCATCCAGCTCCGTTTTCTTTTCGATTTTCCCCGCAAACACAGCGGACATCCGCGAATAATCGAATATTCTGTCGATCATAGCGTTGACACGATCCAGCGTGACCGCCTCGATCTTGTTGATGGTATCCTGCTCGTCGTATACCTCGTCCAGCAGCAGCAGCGATTTGCCCAGAGAGCTCATTTTAGAGTTGGTTCCCTCCATCGAGAGCAGATAGTTGCCCTTGAGCTGATCCTTGCCCTGCTTGAAATCCTCCGCGCCGATGCGCTCTGCTTTGAGCTTGTCAATCTCCTGCTTCATCAGGTGCACCACGGTGTCGGCATTGGCCGCCGTCGTGCCCGCGTAAAGCGAGAACATGCCCGCGTAGCTGTAGGACGACGGATACGAGTACACGGAGTAAGCCAGCCCCTTCTCCTCACGGATGGACTGGAACAGGCGCGAGCTCATGCCGCCGCCCAATATGTTGTTCAGCACCGCCAGCGCAAAACGTTCGTCGTCCGCAAACGTACAGCCGGGGAACGCCAGGCACAGGTGTGTCTGCTCCACATCCTTCTCGATGAACAGCGTGCGCGGGTTGGGGACGAAACGGCTTTCGCAGTCGTCCTTCTCCTTCTTGCTGCCGCGGTTATACGTGCCGATGTATTGCTCCACGGCATCCATCAGCCGCGCTTCCTCAAACTTGCCCGCCACGGAAACCACCACGTTGGCGGGGTAATAGTGCTGGTTAATATAGTTTACGAGATCGTCCCGCGTGAAGGCGGAAATGTTCTCAGCCGTGCCCAGTATCGGCTGCGACAGCGTGCTTCCGGCGAAAAATATCTCGGATATCTTCTCGTGCGCCAGCTCCTCCACGTTGTCGTTTACCATCGCGATCTCTTCCAGCACGACGCCTTTTTCCTTCTCCAGCTCCTGCGCGTCCAGCTGCGGGTTGACAAACAGGTCTGCCAGCACCTCGACGGCGGTTTCCAGCTTGTCCGGCACCACGCGCGCGTGATAGCATGTGCATTCTTTAGACGTAAAGGCGTTCAGCTGACCGCCGATCTTGTCCATATCCACCGCAATCTGTTTGGCGGAGCGCTTTTCCGTGCCCTTAAACAGCATATGTTCAATGAAATGTGAGATTCCGTTTTCTTTGGGCTCCTCACAGGTAGAGCCTGTTTTCACCCAGATACCCGCCGCAAACGAATTATAATTCGGCATGTTCTCAGCAATTAATCTGACCCCGTTGTCCAGCGTCTTTATCATGCATGTCTCCTCGTGTTTTAAAGCATTTCGTCCACTTTCAATATAGTATAACCTTTATCCAGCACAATTTGTACAACTTTTTTGAAATCCGGCTGATCGTTGTTCGCCGCGACATACAAAAACATATCGCCGCTGATCTCACGGCTCAGCACCTCCTGCCAGTCGTCCAGCTTCGTCAGCTTCGTCAAATCGATGGACGGGCAAACCTGCCGTACCGTCTCGCCGCTCTTATAGCTCATCACCGTCACGCTGTAGCCGCCGCCGATGTACATGCCCGTCTGACGGTTTTCGTGCGCCGCGCAGGTATACGCACCTACGCCGTGCCCGCGCCGCAGCACCTCTTGTATCAGCGCGTTGTCGGTATTGCACAGCGAGCAGAAAAAGAATGTGCCGTGCGCCCCCGCCTGCTCCAGTATATCCATATACGCTTCCACATCGCTGGATTGATCGACGGCAATTTGAATCGCGACGTTGTCCGCGCCGGTGCGCCCTTTCAAGGCCGGTCCCTGAGCGGCCAGCGCGTGTGAGCCAAACGAAGCCAGCGCCACCAATCCGATAATCACCAGCAGACACATGTTTGTTACTACTCTTAGCATATCAGTACCTTTCAAAGAAATCACCACCTCTACACATATATATTCAATCCCCATACGCTTCATTCGCGCGGTTGAACTGCGGGAAATGATATTGTGGTGTATCCCTATATATACGTGCGATGGTGCCGCAATGATACTGATATGCCGGCAAAAACGAATAACCAGCGGATAAAAAAATCCGCCGGGCAAAGCCTAATACAAAAGAGTATGGAGGAAATTATGAGTCACGAAGCCAGCCCTTTGGACAGCTTTCAAAACGGAATGCAGGCACTCAGCAAGGAAGCGCCCGATGTGTTTTGCGCATTCGATAACACGGAAACGCTCGTTTTTGCGCCTGGCAGCCTGGACACTAAAACCAAGCACCTGATCGCCATCGGCATCTGCGCGTGCATCCGCTGCCGTCACTGCGCCGCGCGTCATGTGAGCGAAGCGCTCAAGGCGGGCGCAACCCGCGCAGAGCTGGTGGAAGCCGCCACGGTGGCAGCGGCGCTGGGCGGAAGCCCCTCGCTCGCGTATATCGCCACCGCGTTCCGGGAGCTGCTGGACAGCTTCGACGCAGTATAGCGAATTCGCATCACACGCGCAGCGCTGCCAGCGTCTCGCCGATGGGCGCGCTGATAACCAGATCGGCACGGGCATCGTAGGGCGTGGGTGCTTTGTTGATCAGCACCAGCGTCTCCCCTTTGAAGTAGTTCAGCAGCCCTGCTGCCGGGTACACCACCAGCGATGTGCCTCCCACGATCATCATGTCCGCCTCCGATATGGCCTGCACCGCCGCGTTGGTGACGGCGCTGCTCAGCGATTCCTCATAAAGCACCACATCCGGCTTCACCAGACCGCCGCAATGGCAGCGGGGCACACCCGTCGTCGTGCGGACAAACTCCATGTCGTAAAACGCGCGGCACCGCTGGCAATAGTTGCGGTGCAACGAACCATGCAGCTCCAGCACATTCTTGCTGCCTGCCAGCTGGTGCAGCCCGTCTATGTTCTGCGTGACCACCGCCGTCAGCTTGCCCGCCGCCTCCAGCTCTGCCAGCTTAAAGTGCGCCTTGTTGGGCACGATGCCCGTCAACAACAGCTTGTTGCGATAGAATTCATAGAACTCCTCGGTGTGCGCCAGAAAGAAGGTATGGCTCAATATCGTTTCGGGCGGATACTTATACTGCTGGCTGTACAGCCCGTCCACGCTGCGAAAGTCGGGCATACCGCTCTCCGTAGACACGCCCGCGCCGCCGAAGAACACGATGCGGCGGCTCTTGTCCGCCAGCTCCTGCAATGTCATGCTCAAACAACATCGCCTCCTTTGCTTAAGATTTTACCACAATCGGCTGCTAATAAAAACAGGAGCAGTCCGCAGACGCTCCTGTTCATGGTTGTATATATTACGCCATCTCTTTGCCCATGAATATCACGGCGAGCACGCCGGGGCCCGTATGACACCCGATCACCGGTCCGACATCCTGAATCTTCACCTCTTTGAAAGGCACGCTCTCTTCCATTTGCTCCTTCATCCTGAGCGCGGTCTCCATGTTATCCGCATGAAGCACATAGGCCGTCTGCGTCTCCGGATGCTCCACGTTCTCCTGAATCACATTCATGAAAAACTTCAATATCTTTTTGGAGCCCTTCACCTTATCTGCCGCGACGATCTTTCCTTCCCGGTTGAGCTTTAATATCGGCTTCACATCCAGTATGGTGCCGATAGCCGCCGCCGCGCCTGAAAGACGCCCTCCGCGTTTCAGGTAGTTCAGATCATCCACCGAGAACCACGCATGAGCGCGCTGCCTATTGGCGATAACCCAATCCCGAACCTCCTCAAGCGACTTCCCCTCTTCCTTGAGCTGCTGCGCGTACATCACCAGCTCACCCGCGCCCATCGAAATGCGCAGCGTATCCACAATCTCGATACGCGCGTCGGGATACTCCTCCAGCACCATGTTGCGCGCCATCAGCGACAGCTCATAGTGACCGGAAAGCGCGGACGAGAACGACAGGTAAAGCACCTCACTGCCATCCTTGATGATATCGCGGAAAAAGTCCGCAATGTCGATGGGCGGGCGTGTGGAGGTTGCCGCCTCGGCACCGTCCCGAAGCTCCTGATAAAACGCGTTAAAGTCTGTATTTCTGCCCAGATCAAAAAGCCGTTCCTCGCCGTTTACAGCATACGGCATCAGGAAAACGGGGATATTGTGCTCGTCGGCGTAAGTGTAAGGTATCTCGGTATCCGAGTCAGTAGCGATAACATAGTCGCGCATAATTCCCTCCTATTAAAAAATACGTATGATAATGCCAAAGGAACAATAAAAATGTTTTATGTTATACTATCATTTATCCGCATTTTTTACAAGGTTTATAAAGAACGCCGTGCCTTCGCGCAGCGAATCGACACTGAGCCGTTCCCCCGCAGCGTGGATTGTCCCTAAGTCCTCACTCATCGACGCAAACGGCTGAAAGCGGTACACGCCGTCGGCAATGCACGCGTAACGGCGCGAATCTGTGGCGGCCACCATGAGGTAAGGCGACACCACGTAGCCCGGAAACAGCTCTGCGACGGTTTTCTCGATCACCTTATAGGCTGCGCTGTTCACATCCGAAACCCCCGACGGCTCAGTCGCCATCAGCACCTCAACCTTAATGTGTTTGCCCACCACGCGCTGAACATGCGCCGTCAGCTTCTCCACCGAATCGTCCGGCGAGATGCGGAAATTGACCACCGCTTCTGCGCGCTCTGCCAGCACATTGGGCGCTTCCGAGCCCTTGAGCATCGTAGGCGCGGTGGTGGTGCGCACCATGGCTGAACCGGTGCTGCTCGTCGCCAGCCCTTTAAGCAGCAGCGGTTTTGTGATAAACAGGTTCGCCGCAATCACATTGAGCGGAAACTTCATATAGCCGCCCACCGAATTCAGCATCGCCTTGAGCGGCTCGTTGAGCGTGGGCTTCATCTTGTGCTGCTCCAGCGCGACGATAGCCTTGGCGAGCGCACCCACAGCCGTCTGCTTCGGCGGTCTTGAGGCATGGCCGCCTGCCGACTCCGCAATCAGCTTGAGATCGGCGTAGCCCTTTTCGCAGATGCCGATGGTCGCCACCTTGGCATCAATGCTCATCGACTTGCCGTCCATAACCACGCCGCCCTCGTCAATCACGAAGTCCAGCTGCACACCCCGCGCCTTGAGCGTATCCACAATGCGCTGTGCGCCCAGCGTTCCCATGCGTTCCTCGTCGTGCCCCAGCGCGATGTATATGTCACGCTCAGGCGCAAAGCCCTTCTCCAGCAGATGCTCCACGCTCTCCATGATGCAGCAGAGCTGTCCCTTCATATCGATCGCACCGCGTCCCCAAACGTAGCCGTCCGCAACTGCGCCGGAAAACGCCTCGTAAGGCCACATGTCCGCCGTGCGCTCATCCACAGGCACCACATCCATGTGCGCCATCATCAGCCAAGGCTTTTGCGGCGAGCCGGTGCCCTTCCACCTATAGAGCAGGCTGTATTCGTTGACAACCTCCTTTTCCAGCACCGCGTGCAGACGCGGATATGTGCGCTCCATGTAATCGTGCAGCCCGAGGAACGCCTCGCGGTCGAAGCCCTCCATCGTATCCGCCGACAACGTCTTAAAGCGAATGATGCCGCCCAGATGCTCGGCCAGCCTTTCAGCATCCAGCTCCGGCAGCTCCGCCTTGCGTGCGGCGGCCGCTGTCGGGCGCTTAAAGACGGTGTTCACAGCCATCATGGCAGCCAGCAGCACGAGCAATCCCAGTATTGCGTAGAGTATTATCATTGTTGTCACCCCTGTATACGGTTCTTCTTGTACATCCACCGCGCGATCAGCACGGCAACAATCGACATAACGGGTATGAATATGCCGGCACTGGCAAACAGACCGGGCATCAGCAGAAATAGCCCCACCATCAGCACGGTGGGAATCACCGCCAGCCGCCAGCTCTTGGAGATAAACACAACGCCCAGCGCGCCGAACAGCGCGGGAATCACATAGCCGTTGGACAGATCAAACACGGAGGACAGCAGCGGGTCGGCGTTAATCCAATTGGTGATGGGGATCACCAGCACCAGCCCCACGATCAGTATCAGCGTGGTCACGATGGACGACACAGCCACCGCGATGGTGGACAGCACCTCGCCCTCTTCCGATGCCGCGTTGACACCCGCTTTACTCAGCGACACCTGAGCCGCAGGCACCTTCATGTTGGCAAGGTTGCCCGTGATAAACGCCAGATACGTTCCGCCGGAGCCCACCATGGGCGAATAGTTAAACACCTCTATAAGCCCGATTGCCCAATACATGGGGACGATCGCGATTGCGCCCTTCAATAATGCGTTCCTATCTGGCTCTACGCCGTATATCAGGCAGAACAGCAAAGGTACGGCCAGCAGCAGCAGCAACGCGGCCCCTGTCCAAATCTTTCCGATACGATGCGTCTGCTCGTCGTATTCACTGAGCATCGGTGCGTATTTATTAGCCATGTCAAGCCACCCCCGCAAACATGTTATGATAGACAATGGACAAAAGTATTGCGCCCAGCATCGACACCGGCAGCGCAAAATTCTCCAGCCACTTCGCCTTTGTCAGCTTGATCAGCGCACCGAAAAACAGCATGAATATCACGCCCGTTCCCAAGGTCAGCAGCTGCGCCTGCCCGTTTATCGTTATCTCTGAATCCGCCAAACCGCCAAAAGCCGCAATGCCTTTGGCAATAAACTGACCGCCCATGACAGCGATAATGCCCATGAACAGCGCGTCGGTGAGTATCTTGCTCCATTTGGGGTCTTTCTGGCCCACGGTTATGAGTCTGCGCTGATACCATTTGAGACCCAACAGATTGAACAGAGGCCCCGCGATGATGCCGACCGTCATCACCCATATCACGCTTGCAAACACCGCCGGCGTAACATCTCCCGGAGCCGCCTCCAGCACCTTGCCCGCCGCGATGGTTTCGTACGACATGGAGCCGATAACCGACAGACGTATCCACGACAGCGGCGTGCCGATCGTTGCCGCTAGCGCGATCATCGCCAGCACAATGGGCACGGAAGGCACGATAGAAAACGTACCGCTTGTGATGGCGGCATCCTTCATCACCTTTGACGATATACCCAGCTGCCTGCCCCTGCGCACGGCACGAACAAGAAAATAAACCGATTGCCCCAGCACAAACAGGATTACCAAGACGCCCATTATATATAAATATGCGCCGTTTTTGAAATCCATCTTTACTCTCCTTATCGCGATAATTGTCTGAACAAGACGAAAATGACACGCTCATTATATAACCATCGCTACGGCTGGTACAGTAAAAAATGTTATTATTACACAAAAAAACGCGGGAAGTGATTCTCCCCGCGTTTTGTGTGTGTTTGTATGTTTCGTGCGATTGTTTGGCTTAGTACATGCCCGGCATTCCGCCCGGAGCGCCGCCCGGCATTGCCATGGGCTTCTCTTCCGGAATATCCGACACGATGCTCTCGGTGGTCAGCAGCAGCGAGGCGATAGACGCCGCGTTCTGCAGAGCGCTTCTCGTCACCTTGGTCGGGTCGATGATGCCCTTGTTCACCATGTCGCCGTACTCGTTCTTCGCCGCGTCGTAACCGAAGTTGACATCGTCCTGAGACTTGATCTTGTCGACGATTACGCTGCCTTCCAGACCCGCGTTGAACGCGATCTGACGGAGCGGTTCTTCCAGCGCGCGCAGCACGATCTGCATGCCCGTCTTCACATCGCCCTCAGCAGACTCTACCATCTTCACAAGAGCCTTGCTGGAGTGCAGCAGCGCGATGCCGCCGCCCGGCACGATGCCTTCTTCCACAGCCGCACGGGTCGCTGCCAGCGCGTCTTCGATGCGCATCTTGCTTTCCTTCATTTCCGTCTCGGTTGCAGCGCCCACCTGAATCACAGCCACGCCGCCTGCCAGCTTCGCCAAACGCTCCTGCAGCTTCTCACGGTCGTAATCAGAGGTCGTCTCTTCGATCTGGGACTTGATGGAGTTGATGCGGGCTTTGATCTCGGACGGATCGCCAGCGCCTTCCACGATGGTGGTGTTCTCTTTATCCACCTTGATCTGGCGGGCTTTGCCCAGCATATCAAGCTTTGCTTCCTTAAGGTCAAGGCCGATCTCCTCAGAAATCACCTGACCGCCGGTCAGAATCGCGATATCCTGCAGCATGGCCTTGCGTCTGTCGCCGAAGCCCGGAGCCTTAACTGCAACGCAGTTGAAGGTGCCGCGCAGCTTGTTGACGATCAGAGTCGCCAGCGCTTCGCCTTCCACATCTTCAGCGATGATGAGCAGCTTCTTGCCCGTCTGGACAACCTGCTCCAGCACCGGCAGAATCTCCTGAATGTTGGAGATCTTCTTGTCGGTTATGAGAACCAGCGGCTCGTCGAGCACCGCTTCCATTTTATCGGTATCGGTAACCATGTAAGCCGACGCATAGCCGCGGTCAAACTGCATGCCTTCCACAACCTTGAGGTCGGTCATCATCGTCTTGCTTTCTTCCACGGAGATAACGCCGTCGTTGCCGACCTTATCCATCGCTTCCGCGATCAGGCGGCCGATTTCCTCGTCGCCGGCGGAGATGGACGCCACCTGTGCGATAGCGGTAGAGCCGCTGATCGGGTTGGAGATGTTCTTCAAGTCCTCCACAGTCACGTCAACCGCCTTGAGGATGCCCTTCTTGATGCCCATCGGGTTTGCGCCCGCAGCCACGTTCTTGAGACCTTCACGGATGATGGCCTGTGCCAGCAGCGTGGCGGTGGTGGTGCCGTCGCCCGCGATATCGTTGGTCTTGGTTGCCACTTCCTTAACAAGCTGAGCGCCCATGTTTTCGAACGGGTCCTTCAGCTCAATCTCCTTAGCGATGGTCACACCGTCGTTGGTGATCAGCGGGGAACCGAACTTCTTGTCGAGAACAACGTTTCTGCCCTTGGGTCCAAGGGTGATTTTAACCGTATCGGCCAGCTGGTTTACGCCCGCTTCCAGCAGGCGGCGGGCTTCTTCGCCATATTTAATCTGTTTAGCCATGTTATTTCCTCCTTACTTCCTTATCAAAGATAATTATTCAACTATCGCAAGCAGATCGCTCTGGCGTACGATGATGTACTCCGCGCCGTCTACCTTCACTTCGGTGCCCGCATACTTGGAATACAGCACCTTGTCGCCCGGCTTCACTGTCATCACAACTTCTTTACCGTCTACCATGCCGCCGGGACCCACCGCAACAACCTCTGCCGTTTGCGGCTTTTCCTTCGCGCTGCCTGTCAGAACGATACCGCTCTTTGTGGTCTCTTCGCTCTCAAGGCTCTTGATAACAACTCTGTCGCCCAATGGTTTAATGGCCATAATGTATAAACCTCCTTATAACATGTTTATTGATTATATTAAATTGCCTGTCTATAGTTGTTAGCACTCACTGCAATCGAGTGCTAACAGGGTTAATCATAATATATAGAACATATCATGGCAAATCCAAATTCGCCTGTTTTAGGGCCAATGTACGCATTTATTAATGCTTATTCAAAATTAATAGCTAAATGCTTGATTATTCTCTATAATTCTCACATATTTATAATATTCTATTATTTACCTCTCATTGCAGGAGTTTTTTCATCCGATGTTGAATTATATCAGGATAATTTCCGGATCAGGGGTATTGTAATGGACAAATGGGACAAGCGCTTTATGGATTTGACCGAAACCATCGCCAAGTGGTCCAGCTGCTACAAGAACGACCGAAGCATCGGAGCCATCATCGTCCGAAACAAACGCATCATCACCACCGGATATAACGGAGCGCCGTCCGGCATCAAAAGCTGCAAGGAGAAGGGTGAGTGCCTTCGCCAGAAGCTGGGTATCGCGTCCGGCACGCGGCACGAGCTGTGTTATGCCATCCATGCCGAGCAGAACGCCATCATTCAGGCCGCCAAGCTGGGTGTCAGCATCGACGGCGCAACGCTCTACTGTACACACCAGCCTTGCGTCATCTGCTCCAAGATGATCGTAAACGCGGGCATCGTGCGTGTGGTGTACGCCCACCCCTACCCCGACGATTTTTCTCAGGAAATATTCAACGAAGCGGGCGTAGAGCTGATCCATTTCAAGGCATAGACCGACGCTTTAATGAATCGGCATAGCTCGCTTTGATTCTATGATAGTACGGATAACCACAAACATTTGTTCTTGTATTTCAAATTTATCTATTGATAAAAAAAGGTGTTTGGGGTAGTATAATGTGGTGTATTCGTGTGAATGCACTATATTTTGTGATGCAATGAAGGGGGCGCTATGGCCAAGGAATACAGCGCAAGCGACATACAGGTGCTCGAAGGGCTGGACGCTGTCCGCAAACGTCCCGGCATGTACATCGGCTCCACCGGACTTAAGGGGCTGCACCATCTGCTTTGGGAGATCGTGGACAATGCCGTGGACGAAGCGGCGAACGGTTATGCCGACAAGATAAATGTTACACTGCACGACGACAACTCCGTAACCGTTGAGGACAACGGACGCGGCATACCGGTGGGCATCCATCCCGAGAAGAAAGTTTCGGGCGTGGAGGTGGTTTTCACGCAGCTGCACGCGGGCGGCAAGTTTTCCAGCGACGCCTACACGTATGCGGGCGGTCTGCACGGCGTGGGCGCATCCGTCGTGAACGCGCTGTCGCGCTGGCTGGTGGCCACCGTCTGTACGGGCGGCAAGATATATCAGCAGCGTTATGAGAGCAGCATGTCCAAAAGCGGCAAGCTCGAAAGTGGGCGTCCCATCACCAAACTGGAGGAGATCGGCGTCACCAAGAACCGGGGCAGCAAGGTCACGTTTATGCCGGACGACCGCGTGTTTGAAACGGTTGTGATGAGCCACGATACCGTCGCCTCTCACCTGCGCGTTATCTCGTTTTTGACCAAGGGCGTAAAAATCACGCTGACGGATGAGCGCATTAAGAAGGACGGCCGTCCCAAGAAGGAGACCTTCGATTACGCGGGCGGCGTGGTAGATTTTGTGCAATATCTGAACGAGGAAAAGACGGTGCTGCACAAAACGCCCATCTATTTCGACGGTGAGCGCGGCGACATCAAGGTGGAGCTTGCGCTGCAATACAACGACACCTACAACGAGAATATCGTATCATTTGTCAACAATATACCCACTCCGGACGGCGGCACGCACGTGTCCGGCTTCAAATCTGCCCATACCAAGGTGATGAACGAATACGCGCGCATCGCGGGGCTGCTCAAGGAAAAGGAAGAGAACCTTGCGGGCGACGATTACCGCGAAGGTCTCACCGCTGTCATCAACGTGCGCATGAAGGACGCGCAGTTCGAGGGGCAGACCAAGGCCAAGCTGGGCAACACCGAGGTTAAAACCATCGTAGAGGGCATCGTGCAGGACAAGCTGTCGCTGTTTCTTGCCGATCTCAACAACACCGCCATCGCCACAGAGCTGGTGGGCAAGGCGGTCAACGCCGCCAAAGCGCGCGCAGCCGCCAACAAGGCCAAGAAGCTTGAGCGCCAGCGCAGCAAGCTGGAAGGCGCGCCGCTGGTGGGCAAGCTCTCCAGCTGCACCGGGCGTGACGCCTCCAAGAACGAGCTTTTCATCGTGGAGGGCGACAGCGCGGGCGGCAGCGCCAAGCAGGGTCGTGACCGCAAGTTTCAGGCGATACTCCCGCTGCGCGGCAAGCCTCTCAACGTGGAGAAAAAGCGGCTGGATCAGGTGATCGAGAACGAGGAATTCCGTTCCATCATCACCGCTCTGGGCACCGGCTTCGACGGCGATTACGAGGAGTCTTCGCTTAAATATCACAAGATCATCATACTCGCGGACGCGGATCAGGACGGCGCTCACATACGCGCCATACTGCTGACGTTCTTCTACCGCTACTTCCGTGATCTGCTGACGGCGGGTCACATCTACATAGGCCGCCCCCCGCTGTACCGTGTGCACAAGGGCGGCAAGTCGATATATGCTTACACGGACGCTGAGCTCAAGGCCGCGCAGCACAGCCTGGGCAAGGATGCCAATGTCCAGAGGTACAAAGGCCTTGGCGAGATGAACCCGGAGCAGCTGTGGGAAACCACGATGAACCCGGTGGGGCGCAAGCTGTTCCGCGTGGATCTGGACGACGCCGCCGAAGCGGAGCGTCTTGTCACGCTGCTGATGGGCGACAAGGCGGAGCCGCGCAAGCTGTATATCTCGGAACACGCCAACTTCAATAAAGAAGACAGTTTTTACAAGGAAAAGGTGAGCGGCAATGTCCAATAACAACATGGAACTCATACCCAGCGACATCACGCCCGTTTCGATGAGCGAAATGATGCACGACTCGATGATACCCTTTGCCGAGTACGTTATCATGGATCGCGCTCTGCCGCGCGTTGAGGATGGGCTAAAGCCCGTGCAGCGGCGCATACTCTATACAATGCTGGAGCTGGGGCTCACGCCCGATAAGCCGCACAGAAAATCGGCGCGTATCGTGGGCGACTGCCTCGGTAAATACCACCCCCATGGCGATTCGTCGGTATACGACGCAATGGTGCGCATGGCGCAGGATTTTGTGATGCGCGCGCCGCTGGTGAACGGTCACGGCAACTTCGGCAGCATGGATGGCGATAGCGCCGCCGCGATGCGTTACACCGAGGCGCGGCTCTCCCCCATCGCCATGGAGCTGCTGGCCCACATCGAGAAGGACACCGTGCCGTTCTCGTTCAACTTTGACGATACGCTAAAGGAACCCAATCTGTTACCCGCACGCTTCCCCAACCTGCTGGTGAACGGCGCGTCCGGCATCGCGGTGGGGCTTGCCACCAACATACCGCCGCACAACCTCGTTGAGGTGATCGACGGCGTGATTGCGCGCATCGATAACCCGGAGCTGTCGCTGGACGAGCTGATGCAGCGCATCCCCGGCCCCGACTTCCCCACCGGCGGCTATCTGCTGGGCATGGAGGGCTTGCGCGAGGCATACGAGACGGGGCGCGGCAAGATCGTGGTGCGCGCCAAAACCACCATCGAAAAGGGCATCAACGGCAAGACAAACATCGTCATCAATGAGATGCCGTATCAGGTCAACAAGGCGGCTATGCTCACCAAGATACTGGCGGTGACGGAGCAGAAGAAGGACATGTTCGCGGGCATTGCGGATATTCGCGACGAATCCGACCGCACCGGCATACGCGCCGTTATCGAGGTGCGTAAGGACTACGACCCCAAGAAGATACTCAACTGTCTGTACAAATATTCCGACATGCAGGTGACGTTTGGCATCAATATGGTGTGCATTGCGGACGGTCAGCCCAAGCAGCTGCCGTTGATGAGCGTCATCGACCACTACATCGCGTTCCAGAAGGATATCGTGACGCGGCGTACACGCTACGATCTGGAGCGAGCCAAGCAGCGCGAGCATATACTGGCCGGGCTCATCATCGCGGTGCAGAACATCGACGAGGTGATCCGCATCATCCGCGCTTCATCCTCCCCCAAGGAGGCGAAGGCTAAGCTGATGGCGCGTTTTGCGCTCTCCGATATTCAGGCGCAGGCGATTCTCGACATGCGGCTGGCTCGGCTCACCGCGCTGGAGATCGAATCGCTCCGCAAGGAATACGCGTTCATACTGGAAACCATCAAGCGGCTGGAAGCCATACTTGCTTCGGAGCAGCTGCTGATGCGCGTGATCACGAACGAGCTGACAGAAATCAAGGAAAGCTACGGCGATAAGCGCCGCACCCGCATACTGACCACCAGCCACGAGGTGGAGATCGACGTGAACGAGTTCAAAACCGTGGAGGAGTGCGTCATCATACTGACGCAGAACGATTTCCTCAAGCGTGTGAACCAAAAGTCTTATCAAAAATCTGCCCCTGCGGACGGCGAAGTTGTCAAGTGCATCCTCCCGTCGGCGACGGATCTGCGCGTGCAGATTTTCACCAATCAGGGCAGCCTGTTCACGCTGCCGGTGACGGACATCCCCGAATGCAAGCTGCGCGACAAGGGCAAGCCGCTTGCCGCACTGCTGGCGGGCATCGCTCCGGGAGAGACTATCGCCGGAATGTTCTCCGTGCCCGGCTACGATGCGGAAACGCATGTGATATTCGCCACCAAAGGCGGGCTGATCAAGCGCACCAGCCTAGCGGAATACGATGTACGCAACAAGAAGATCGTCGCCTGCGGTCTTGCCGACGGCGACAGCATCATCTCCGTCCACATGCAGCAGGGCGAACGCGATTGGTTGATTATCACGCAGCAGGGCATGGGCATCCGCTTCTCCTCCGCTGACGTGTCCGTGATGGGACGCAGCGCCAAGGGCGTGAAGGCGGTTGCACTGGAGAAGGGCGACCGCGTGGTAATGGCGGCTCCTGTGGATACGGACGACGAAGTTGCGCTGTTCACCGACCTTGGCTATGCCAAGCTGACGCGCGTTACCGACTTTGAGGTGCAGCACCGTGGCGGCAAGGGCTTGAAGGCGATGCTGTTCCTCAAGAACGGCTCCACCGGCGCTACTGTGGCGGCAGCCTTCCCCGTCTCCGAGCCGTGCGGCATCATCGTGACGATGAAGACCGGACAGACTATCAGCCTGTCGTCCGAGCAGCTGGAGCGGCAGGACAGGGCGGCACGGGGCGCGTCTGCCGTGCTGGCTGTGCTGGGCGACAGCGTTATCGCCGCCGGAAAGTCGTTCCTGTCGTGATATGACAATGTGATTCACCGCACCATTGTTACGTTAAGGACTAAGACCTTGGAGGCTCTGCCTCCAAGCCACCGCTCAAGGGACTCGTCCCTTGAGCGGTGGCTTGGAGAATGCTATACGGCATTCTCTTTTTAATTAACTTTTCGAGTTCTATATGCTGCTATTCTCCACCGTGAGGGATAATAATTGCAGACTCTGAAATCGTGGTGACAACATGCTGCATTCATTCTCCTGTGCGTTCAAAGGCATCGTCAAAACACTCAAAACCGAGCGCAACATTCGGATCATGCTGGCCGCCTTTGTTCTCATCGTGACGGCAGGCTTGCTGTTTGACATCAGCGGTTCGGAGTGGACGGCCGTGCTCATTTGTTCCGGCGGGGTGCTGTCTCTCGAAATGGTAAACACCGCCATTGAAAGCGTGACAGACCTCGTCACCACGCAGCGCCACCCGCTTGCTGCGAGAGCTAAAGACATCGCTGCCGGAGCGGTGCTTGTTTTCTCTCTTACCGCGTTTATCGTCGCTCTGGTTATCTTTTTACCGCATATCGTCAGGCTTTTTGGCAGCTTATAGCCCGCATCCGGCTATTTGTACACAAGTGCTTTGCACAGCAAGAAAAGAGGACAGCTGTGCTCACCAGCTGCCCCCAATAACAAGGAGATATATAAATATGTATGAAGCGTTTGCAGAGGCGATTAGACGCCTTTTTTGTTGTTCTCCAGCTGCTCCAGCTCCGTAAAGTTGTGCTTTGCGGTATAGCCGGGAATGGGCGCTAACCGTTCGTGGTAAGCATCCACCAGCCAGAAAGCCTGCGGGAAGAAGTAATCCTCCAGCTCGTGCGCCGGGGTAATCCAGTTCTTTGCACCCACCACGACGGGCGGTGCGTCCAGATAGTCGAACGCCAGCTCGGTAACGTTGCGGGCAAAATCGTTGAGGTGCGAGCCGCGCTCACAGGCATCGCCCGTGATGATGATGCGGCCGGTCTTCTTAACGGATTCAATCACCTTCTCGTAGTTGAACGGCACAAGGCTTCGCGCGTCGATCACTTCGGCGCTGATGCCATGAGCCTTGAACATTTCGACAGCTTCCATCACGCGGTACAGCGTCGCACCCACAGACAGTATCGTCACATCGCTGCCGGTCACCTTCACATCCGGTTCGCCGATCTCGATTTCATAGGATTCCGCAGGAACGCCGCCCTGATGGAACTGCTCAGCCACATCGTAGATACGCTGGCTTTCGAGGAATATCACCGGATCGGTGCCGTTCAGCGCCGCCGCCATCAGGCCCTTCGCGTCGTACGGCGTGGCGGGGAACACCACTTTGAGACCGGGGATGTGCGTGCACAGTGCCGACCAATCCTGCGAATGCTGCGCGCCGTATTTGGAGCCGACAGACATGCGGAGCACACAGGGCATCTTGAGTATGCCCGCGCTCATCGACTGCCATTTGCTCAGCTGGTTAAACACCTGATCCCCCGCGCGGCCCAAGAAGTCGGTATACATCAGCTCAACGATGGCACGTCCGCCAGCCATGGCATAGCCCACTCCGCTGCCCACGATGGCGCCTTCCGAGATGGGCGCGTTGAACAGCCGGTGGTAGGGCAGGCAATCGGCCAGCCCGCGATAGACCGCGAACGGACCGCCCCATTCGCGCACGTCTTCGCCGTAGGATACGAGCGTGGGGTCTTCATAATACTTGTCAATGATGGCTTCAAATATGCCGTCACGGTACTGATAAACCTTGTTCTTGGATACCGGCTTGCCGTTCTCGTCGTAGGCAAAGCGCACCTTTTTGGCAAGCTGCTGCACACGGGCATTCTCTTCCTTGGGCTGCAGCACATCCGGCTTGCGCGTTGTATCCATGCTCTTCACATGTCCGTTGGAGAACATCATGTCCGCAATGATTTTGGGCGTTTTGTCGAGGTTCATGCGGGGCGACAGCTCGTCGTCCTTCGCCAGCTTAACAGCGTTTAGAATCTCGCCCTTCACATAGGCTTCAATAGCAGCCAGCTCGGCTTCCGTTGCCACCGCGGCTTTGGTCAGCTGGTCGCGGAAGGTGACGACTGAATCGTATTCCTTCCACATATCGACCTCTTCCTTGGAACGATAGGTGGATGCGTCGGACGGACTGTGACCCGAGAAGCGGTAGGTGATGACGTCAAGCAGCACGGGGCCTTCGTGGTTTTCGATGATGCTGCGCTTGCGGCGGTACGCGTCGATCACTGCCAGCGGGTTGTAGCCGTCCACGCGCTCCGCATGCATCTGGCTGGGCGTGATGCCCGCGCCCAAACGCGCCACTTCGCTGTACGCCATGGTTTCGCCGCAGGTTTGTCCGCCCATGCCGTAGAAGTTGTTGAATATGTTGAATATGATGGGCAGACCGCCCTTGTGCTCCTCGTCCCAGAGCAGCCGCAGCTGATCCATCGCCGAGAAGTTCATCGCTTCGTAGACAGGGCCGCAGCCGATGCTGCCGTCGCCGATGTTGCAGATGACAAGGCCGTCCTTCTTGTTGACGCGTTTGTACAGTGCCGCGCCCGTCGCGATATCCGCACTGCCGCCCACGAGGGCGTTGTTGGGGAAGATACCGAACGGAATGAAGAACGCGTGCATCGAGCCGCCGAGACCGCGGTTAAAGCCCGTCTGCTTCGCCCAGATTTCCGCCAGCGTGCCATAGATTAGGAACTGTATTGCCATATCCTTGACGCTGGACGCTTTGGTCGTCTTCTCGATAACGGCAAACGTCTCGCCGCCGAAGAAGGTCTTCATGATGTTCATCAGCTCCACATCGGGCAGCTGCGCGATGGCCGAGAGACCCTTCGCTAGTATTTCGCCGTGGCTTCTGTGCGAGCCAAAGGTATAGTCGTTTATCGTGAGCCCGAACGCCTGACCCACATATGCCGCTTCCTGCCCGATGCCCAGATGCGCGGGGCCCGGCTGATTGTAGGCGATGCCTTCGTATTCGCCTGTGGTTTTCACGAGGTTGAGCATGGTCTCAAACTCGCGCACGATCAGCATGTCGCGGTACATGCGCAGGAACTCTTCCTTGGTGAAGTTGCCCTTCTCGTCCGCAACGGTCTTCTGGTACACGTTCATCGGGATATCGCGGAAGCTGATTTTTCCCGGCTTTCTTTCCTTGTTAGGGTCAACGATTAAACACTTTGTCATGAGCGAACTCCTTCAAATAATTTCGTTATTCTACAGCTGGAAGATGGCTTCACGGAGCGCTTCGCACACCGTGGGATGCGGGAAAACCAGCTGCTTGATTTCGTTAATCGACATTTCCTTCTCGATCATCAGACCGGCGCCATAGATGATCTCCGATGCATACGAGCCGATCATGTGGACGCCGATCAGCTTACGCCACTTGTTGTCCACGACAATCTTCATGATGCCGTCGCCGCGCTCGTTCTCCGCAAGATAGCGCCCGGAGAAGTTCATCGGTATGGTTTTCACGGTGACATCCAGCCCCTTCTCCTTCGCCGATGCTTCTGTGATACCCACGCCCGCTACTTCCGGGCTGGTGTAGATGACCGCCGGAATCGCGGTGTAGCGCATTTTGTCCTTCACGCCCGTCATGTGGTTGACCGCCACCTCAGCTTCGCGGTATGCCGTGTGCGCCAGCAGCGACTGTCCATTCACATCGCCCGCCGCGTATACGTTGGGGATGTTGGTCTGCAGCGTATCGCTCGTCTTGATTGCGCCGCGCTCCGTCAGCACGCCGATGGTCTCAAGACCAATGCCTTCCGACACAGGACGACGCCCGATGGACAGCAGCACCTTGTCGGCCTCAGCCGCCCCCGCATTGCCCTTGGCATCGGTATACTCCACCTTGCCTGAAATGCCCGTTACGCGGCAGCCCAGCTGAAACTTGATACCCTTCTTGGCGAGGTTGCGCTTTAATATCTCAGCGATGTCCGAATCAATCGGTCCGCCGATGGCATCCAGCATTTCGATAACAGTCACGTCTGAGCCGGCCGAATTGAAGTAGCTTGCCATCTCAAGCCCGATCACGCCGCCGCCGATGACGACCAGCTTGGACGGAACCTCCGTCAAATCCAGCATCTCGCGGCTGGTCAGCACAAACCCTTGCTCCAGGCCTTCCTTCAAGCCGGGGATAGGCGGCACAGCGGGAGCCGAACCCGTGGCGATGAGCAGCCGCTTGCCGACATAAGTCTCATTGCCATCCGTGACGGTGAAGCCCTCCTCCGTCTTGCCGGTGATGCGCGCAGCACCCTTCACGGCAGTGACGTGAGCGCCCTTTAATGTAGCTTCCACGCCGGAAACGAGTGCCTTAACCACCTTGTTCTTGCGGGCGATTACAGCGCTCTGATCCAGCCTTGCATCCGTCACCTTCACGCCGAACGCCTCGCCGTGAGCCGCGCCATCCTTGAGCTTTGCGGCATACAGCAGCGTCTTTGTGGGGATGCATCCTTCGTTCAGGCACACGCCGCCAAAGCTGCGCTGTTCCAGCACCAGCGTTTTGAGCCCCGCGTGCCCCGCGCGCTCTGCGCCCAGATAACCGGCGGGACCGCCTCCGATCACGATCAGATCATATACCATGGTTGTCTCCTCTTATATTGCGAGCAGTATATCAAAGTTCTCCAGCGCGGCGCACAGGTCTTTCAGGAACCGCGACGCAGGCGCGCCATCCACCACGCGATGGTCGTATGTCAGCGACAATCCCATCGCCGGATAGGTGACAAAGCTGTCCCCCACCTTTTTCTGCCGATAAACCACGCTGCACACGCCCAAGATTCCCGTTTGCGGCGGGTTGATGATGGGCGTGAAGCTCTCGATGCCCAGTGCGCCCAGATTGCTGATGGTGAATGTTCCGCCGGTGAGCAGGTCGGGCGAAATGCGCCCTGATTGCGCGCTGACCGCCAGCTCTTTGGCATTGCGTGATATCTCCGACAGTGACAAGGTATCCGCGCCGAACAGCGTGGGTACCAGCAGTCCGCGCTCGGTGTCCACAGCCATGCCCAGGTTCACATGCGAATAGTGCCGCATGGTGTCGCCGTTTATGAAATGCGAGTTAAGCACCGGGTGCTTCTTCAAGGTGCGCGAAACGGCATAGAGTATGATGTCGTTCAGCGTGATGTTGGGCAGACCAAGCTTTTCCGCATTGCCTTTGAGGCGTTCACGGAAATTGAGTATCGCCGTCGCGTCAAAGCTGGTGCTGTTGGTCAGCTGAGCCAGCTCGCTCAACGACGCATGCATCGATTTCGCGATCACCTTGCGGATGTTAGAAAGCTTGGTATCCGTGTATTCCTGCTCGGGTACAGAAACGGTTGCAGCCGTCTGCGCCGCCGGAGCCGCAGTCAGATCAGCCGTTGACACCGCGCCGCCAAGTCCAGAGCCTTCTTTGCCGCCGGCGTAGTCCAGAACCGCCGCCGCCGTCACCTTATAGCCATTTTCAGCCAGCACCATCACATCGCGCTCGATGATGCGTCCGTTCGGGCCGGTCGGCACCGCTTTTGAGAGATCAAGGTTTTGACGCTCCGCCTCATTTTTGGCACGGGGCGATATTTTCAAGCCGCTGTCCGCCGATGCTGTGGACACAGGAGCTGCCGCCGTCACAGCCGCCGCCGGAGCCTCTTCTGTCTTGGCTTCTTGCTGAGCCGCCGCCGGAGCAGAGCCGCCCGGCACCAGCGCGGAAATATCCTCTCCCGGTTCGCCGATCACCAGCACCGTGTCAAGGCAGGGTACATCGTCTCCGTCGGTCACCAGCACCTTCAGCACGGTTCCGGCAGACGGGCTTTCCTCTTCAAACGAAGCCTTGTCGGTCTCGTAGCCGAAAAGTATGTCGCCTGCATTCACCTTATCGCCTTCCTTGACGCGCAGCTCAATAATGCAGCTTTCCACGGACTGCCCTTGTCTGGGCATTATCACTCCAACAGCCATGTGTGTATCCTCCAATTAACATGTATATTGCTAATATTATGCTCACTAATGATAAAAAGTAACACTCTTTATGTTGTATACTAACATTATCGTCGCGCCTATGTCAACAAGCTTGATATCTCTTTTACAAAAAAAGAGCCCTTCGGCTCTCTATGTTATTATTGGCTAAATTCCATTTAAAAATATATTTCAGGCATTCTTGGGGATAAGGCTTTGCAGATAATCATTGGCTTGCTGAGCGCGGCTGAACAGCGCTATGTAAGTTTCCCGACTCGTCGTCTCAATAAAGCAAGCCCTTTTGTCAAACTTATATTTCTTGATTTCTATGTTCTTAATATCGGCGATAGGCAAGTTAAACGCTTCCTCATACTTGCTCACCGCCTCACTGACCAAGGCGCCCACCAAACCAAACATTGATGACCACAATGGCGAGTTATTTGATTCATATACAATAAAGTTGGTCGGGGTAATTTCATACTTTCCATCAAGTCTGCTTCCGTCAGAGAATACCACACTCACGTCACCTTTCACTTGCATATCCCCTCTCGTATATGTTAATACCTTGATTATAATAGATAAATGTGTATATCACAACACAATATTGGTATCAGTCTTGATGTATGCATAAACGCCATATACAGTCAGCTATATTGGGGAAACAATGTCGCGCAGCAAGCCCGCCAGATAGAAGGAACCGCAAACCACAAGCAGCCCCGAATCCGCCAGCGCCAAGCTGCGCGCCTGCTCAAAAGCGATGTGCACATCCGTCTCGGCAATGCAGTCTGTGTGCCTGCCGAACAAGGCTTGCAACATCGATATCTCCGCACCGCGCTCCGTATCCACGCTGGTGACGACGACGTGTTCAAACCGGTGTGCCAGCTGCTTCGCCATCGCGGCGCTGTCCTTATCCTGCATGCAGGCAAACAGCAGCACCTTCTTACGATCAGCGAAATACTTGTCCAGCGTGCGGCAGAGCGAACCCACCGCCGGTTCGTTATGTGCGCCGTCCAGCAGCATTTCCGGCTCTCCCGCGATGTACTGCGTGCGGCAGGGTATCACGGTGCGGGCAAGCCCGGCGCGTATGGTCTCTTCATCAAACCCCAGCTCACGCGCAGTCAGCGCCGCCAGTGCCGCGGCCTCCGGCTGCCGTTCCCCGATGCCGCGGATATGATAACGCTGCCCGCCCGTTTCAAATGTTTGCCCCGTCAGAGAAGCTTCCAGCACCTTCACGTCATCCGCAACAAACAGCGCACACCCCTTGCGCCCGCAGGTTTTGCGTATCAGCAGGCCGGCCTCCGGCAGCTGCCGGGCAGTCACCACCGGCACGCCTTGCTTGATGATACCTGCCTTCTCCAGAGCGATCTTTTCGATGGTATCGCCCAGCACATTTATGTGATCGAAGCCGATGGCGGTGAGCACGGATACTTCGGGCGTCACCACGTTGGTCGGGTCCAGCCGTCCGCCAAGGCCTGTCTCCAGCACGGCATAGCGCAGCCCCAGCCGCTCAAACCAAAGCAGCGCCGCCGCCGTATACGCCGCGAACAGCGAGCCGTTTACCGCCAGCTTATTGTGCTCTACCTCAAGCAGCAGCGCGTCCAGCTCCGCCGCGCTTATCTGCACTCCGTTGGCGCGCAGCCGTTCCGTGGGCGAAACGAGGTGCGGCGAGGTGAAGCAACCAACGCTCTCCCCCGCCGCCATGATGATGTTATAGATATACTCGGCTGCGGACCCCTTGCCGTTGGTGCCCGCAATGTGCACGTATTTCATTACCGCGAAAGCTCCGCCCGGCGCTGGCGCACCGTCTCCAGCATGTCGGCATACATTCTGACCTTCTCGCGCTCGTCCTGAATCACCTTCTCAGGCGCTTTGCTGACGAAGCCCTCATTGTTCAGCTTGCCCTCGGCGCGCTTGATCTCGTTCTCCAGCCGCGCCGTTTCCGCATCCAGACGCTTTATCTCTTTCTCGATGTCGATGAGGTCGCCCAGCGCCATAAACGCTTCCGCACCCACGCCGATAACGGAAATCGCGTTCTCCGGCACAGACGATTTGTCGCTGATAAATTCCACGCTGCTCGCCATGCCAAGGCGTTCGATATACTTGGCGCATATCTCGTAATCCGCTTTGGTTTCCGGCGTCGCCAGTATGCGAATGTGCGCCTTCTTGCCCGCGGGCACGTTCATCTCGGCGCGGATGTTGCGGATGTCGCGGATGATCTCCATCACGTTGCCCATCGCCTTCTCCTCCGCGTCGTACTTCTTCTCGGCCGTAGGCCATGCGGATACCATGATGCTGCCTTCTGTGCCCGGCAGCGTCTGATATATCTCCTCTGTGATGAACGGCATGAACGGGTGCAGCAGCTTCATGGTGACCACCAGCGCATGGTTCAGCACCGAAACCGCCGTCTGCTTATCCGCTTCATCCTCGCCCGTCAGACGCGGCTTTGCCATCTCGATGTACCAGTCGCACAGCTCGCTCCACAAGAAGTCGTGCAGCTTCTGCGCCGCCATGCCCAGCTCAAAGCGGTCCATCAGCGACGTGATGTCTTCCGCCATGTCGGTCAGGCGGGACAGCATCCATTTGTCCGCGATGTCAAGGCGGCTTTCGTCGATGGGCAACACGGTGTCGCCCGTGTTCATCAGCACGAAGCGCGCGGCGTTCCATATCTTGTTGGCGAAGTTGCGCGCCGCCAGCACCTTGTCGTTAGAGAAGCGCAGATCGCCGCCGATACGCACGCCCGCCGCCAGGCTGAACCGCAGCGCGTCCGCGCCGTATTCGTCGACCAATTCCAGCGGATCGATACCGTTGCCCAGAGACTTGCTCATCTTGCGCCCCTGCGGGTCGCGCACCAGACCGTGGATGCTTACGTATTCAAACGGCTTCTCGCCCAGGCATTCAAAGCCGGACATGATCATGCGCGCCACCCAGAAGAACAGTATGTCGTAGCCCGTCACCAGCACACTTGTCGGATAGAAGTATTCCAGCTCCGGCGTTTTATCCGGCCAGCCCAGCGTCGAGAAGGGCCACAGACCGCTGGAGAACCAGGTGTCCAGCACGTCCTCGTCCTGCGTGAACTGCGTGTGCCCGCAGTTGGGGCACACATCCGGCATTTCGGTGTCCACCACCATCGTGCCGCAGCTGGCGCAATAATACGCGGGTATACGGTGCCCCCACCACAGCTGGCGCGAGATGCACCAGTCACGAATGTTCTCCAGCCAGTTGAAATACACGTTCTCGCTGCGTTTGGGCACAAACTTGATGTCCTCGTTTCTGACCGCCGCGATGGCCGGCTCCGCAAGGCTCTTCATCGCCACAAACCACTGCTTGGATACGATGGGCTCCACCGTGGTATCGCAGCGGTAGCAGTGACCCACGTTGTGCGTATAGTCGTCGATCTTCACCATCAGGCCCAGCTGCTGCAGCTCCTGCACGATCTGCTTGCGCACCAGTTCCTTCTTGATGCCCGCATACTTGCCGCCGTTTTCGTTGATGATGCCGCTGTCGTCCATCACGCGGATCACCGGCAGGTTGTGCCGCTCGCCCACCTCAAAGTCGTTGGGGTCGTGCGCGGGCGTGATCTTCACCGCGCCGGTGCCGAAGGACGCGTCCACATAATCGTCCGCGATCACAGGGATGGGTCTATCCATGACGGGCAGAATCACATTCTTGCCGATCAGATGCGCATACCGTTTGTCTTTGGGATTCACCGCCACGGCGGTATCGCCCAGCATGGTCTCAGGACGCGTGGTCGCCACCACGATGCCCTCGCCGCCGTCCTCCGCGGGGTAGCGGATGTGCCACAGGTGCGATGCTTCCTCCGCGTATTCCACCTCGGCATCAGAGAGCGCCGTTTCGCACTCGGGGCACCAGTTGATGATGCGGTCTCCCTTGTAGATGAGACCCTTCTTATAGAGCCGTACGAAGAACTCGTTGACCGCGCGGTTGCAGCCCTCGTCCATCGTAAAGCGCTCACGCTCCCAATCGCACGAGGAGCCCAGCTTTTTAAGCTGCTCCACGATGCGCCCGCCGTACTGCGCCTTCCACTCCCACGCGCGCTCCAAAAACTTCTCGCGCCCCAGCTCTTCCTTGGAGGTGCCCTCTTCGCGCAGCTTATCGACGATCTTGACCTCTGTCGCGATGCTCGCGTGATCGGTGCCCGGCAGCCACAGCGCTGAATAACCCTGCATGCGCTTGGTGCGGATAATGGCATCCTGCATCATATTGTCCAGCGCGTGCCCCATGTGCAGCTGCCCCGTGATGTTGGGCGGCGGAATCACGATGGTAAACGGCTTTTTGCTCTTATCGACCTCGGCGTGGAAGTAGCCCTTCTCCTGCCACTCGTCGTACAGCCTTTGCTCCACCTCTTTGGGATCGTAAACCTTGGCCAGTTCCTTTGCCATAATATCTCTCCTTCATGTTTTCTGCTAAATAAAAAAACCGCCCTGTCAATAAGGACGGAATATCCGCGGTACCACCTTGATTCGGGCGACATATTGACAGCCCGCTCTCTTGCCGCTTAACGCGCGGTTCACGCCGCGAATTACTTAACCTTTCACTCGCAGTGCCACAAAGCGACTTCAGACACACCATCCGCAGGGCCCTTTCAGCCGGTGAAGCCCCTCTCTAAAGCGTGCGCTCGCGTCCTACTCCTCTTTGTCATCGCATTGCGGTCATTATAATATAGCGGCGAAATGCTGTCAACTCACGGCATGCGGACTTCGTTTGATTCATGCTTCGAATTGTGGTAATATCTATAAGACAATTATAATAAGGAGAAGCAGCTATGGAGGTTCAGTTTAGCAATCAGTATGAAATCACTGTACCGTTGGCTGCGATAAGCCTTTGATTTTAATGAGTTCATAAACCAACGTATGAAGCCTGCTGCAGCCGATAATGCAGTATAAACCGCAGAATGACATACTTGAGCTCATCATTCGTTGTCATTATCTGCTTTAGCTTTGTTCTATACTTTTGAGGATAAGAATACTTTCCACGAGGAACATTTGTAATATGGAATTAATCATCATGATACTGCAAGCCGTGGCACCTGCCATCGCACTGATCATTTTTCTGCTGCTGACCGACCGCTACGACAAGGAGCCCAAGCGGCTGCTGATACTCGTTTTCGTGCTGGGCATGGTGGTGACGCTGCCCACCATGATCGCGGAACTCGTCGGTCAGATGTTCAACGTTTATGACGGGCTGGCGGGCAAGCTGATCGAAGCGTTCCTCATCGTGGGGCTGTCGGAAGAGTTTTTCAAGCGGCTGGTGGTAACACGAACGGTTTTCCGCCATCCGGCGTTCAACGAGCGGCTGGACGGCATCATCTACTGCGGCATTGCGGCGCTGGGCTTTGCCACGCTGGAGAATTTCGTATACATACTCTCTTATTCGTCCGTCACACCGGATATTTGGATCACACGCGCACTGCTCAGCGTCCCCACGCACATGCTGCTGGGCATCACGATGGGCTACTATCTCTCGCTGGCCAAGTTTTGCACCGATCCGCGCAAATGCGCCGGCTATTACCGGAAGTCTCTGCTTATCCCAGCGCTGCTGCACGGCGCTTTCGACTTCATCCTGATGTCGGGCATACCGCTGCTTTCTCTGCTGCTGATCCCGTTCGTTGTCTATCTGTGGATATCCTCTATCGTCAAGCTGCGGCGCTACTATAAGGAATCAAAGTCGAATCATAATTTTCCATTGTGAAACACAAGCTCTAATTTTTTCTATTTGACCTTTCTCCTTTATTTCATTTATGATAGTACATAGAAAGGGGGGCCTTTTATGAAACTTCACCCTCCGTTAAACCGCAAGAAAAAGCTATTACTCCAGCTTCTCTGGCTTACGCCGGGTCTGTTGCTCTACGCACTTTTCCGGCTTTCGTTCCTTTGGCCGTCGTTTACCGAAACGGTTTATTCTCGCGGCATTTTTCGGTTTATCAATCAAGGACTGTCCAGCGCGACGGGCTGGCTGCCTTTTTCGCTGGGCGAGCTGCTGCTCTACGCATTCATTCTTTTTGTTGCGGTTCATATCATTGTGATGATCGTTCACGCCGCCATGGCCAAAAAGGCGTGGTGGTATGTGCTGCTGCGCCGCAGCCTCGCGCTGCTTTGCGTGGCGTCAATGGTCTATGCGCTGTTTGTGGGGCTGTGGGGCTTCAACTATGCGCGTCAGCCGCTGGGAGACAGCCTTGGGCTAGACACCTCCCCCGCCACCGTGCAGGAGCTGTACGCCACCTGCGAAGCGCTGATTCATCAAGCCAACACGCTGCGCGCCGCAGTACAGCAGGACGAAAACGGCGTGTTCGCATACAGCCTCCCGCAAGACGAAATCATGAAGCGTGTTCCCGATTACTATAACCGTGCTGCGGACACAACGGGACTGGACTGGCTGGGCGGCAGCTTTGGACGCGCGAAGCCCGTGATGAACTCAATCGGTCTCTCGTATGCGTACATCAACGGCATATACTTTCCGTTCACCGGCGAGCCCAATGTAAATACCGATGTCCCCGACCTGTTTTTCGCAGCGTCGTGCAACCACGAGGCGGCGCACCAGCGCGGCTTCGCGAGGGAGGACGAAGCGAACTTCCTCTCGTATTACGTCAGCACCTTCGCCGATGATCCGTCGGTGCGCTATTCCGCCACGATGCTGGCGCTGATTCACGCCACAAACCAGCTCTACGACGCCGACAGCGATCTGTACTACGAGCTGCGCAAAACCTACAGCGAAGGTCTCGGGCGCGATATCGCCGACAATTCCGCGTATTGGCAGCGCTTTGAAAGCCCCGTCAGCGAGTCGGCACAGGAGGTTAACAACACCTTTCTCAAGGCAAACATGCAGCGGGACGGCGTAAAAAGCTATGGCCGCATGGTGGATCTGCTGATCGGCCTGTGGCGGGACGGCGGCATCGGCGTTCAGCCTGCGCAGCCGGGCAAGCTGTAACCCCGGCAGACCTTTATCGTTAAGCGTTTTTTATCGATAAGGTATGATGTCCGTATTGAAGAGCTTCTCGTTGTCATAATTGCCGCAAAATAAAAAACCGCGATATTTGCACTCGCGGTTTAATCTTTATCGGCTTATTTTGTGAAGTCGATGGTTTTGGAGCCAAATACCACGAAGCAGCCGGCTGCATCCCAAACCAGATTACCTTCCGATTGTATGTTTTCAAACTTGCTGCCATAGGCATTATATATGTCCGGGTTCTGGTTTCCGTAAAGGCGCGGCGCACAGGTGATGTGGCCCGTTATCGTTTTGACGGAATCGTCGTACTTATCGTCCGAAACGATAAAATCTTCCGAGATGCTTTCACCGCCGACTATTGTTGTACGCGAATCCAGCGTTATACCATTTTGAGCTTCCACGGAAATGTATACGAGGGCACCGTTCATTAGGTTCGTTTCACCCGAAACAGTGATGACGCCGTTTTCCAGCTTAATATCGCACGATCCGGTCACTTCCACCGCCACTGCGCCGGTCTGCATGGCAGGCTTATGCAGCGCACCGCCGCCTCCGCAACCGGCAAGCGCCATTGTCAGCAATATAACAGCCGATATCACCGCAAATATTTTCGAATACTTCTTCAGCATAGGGTTCCCCTTCGTTTAATGATCGAAATACAGTATACAAAAAATCGAGCGTTATGTAAAGCAAAAACCTTAACGCGCCTCTGCCAGCCGATAACACATTTTTGCAAATCCGAAAACTCTGTTGTTTTACTCTGCTTTATCAAGTTTATATTAATTTAGTTGTTACACATTCTTAGGGCGGTATTTTAATTTGGCAGCTAAACGCAAATACCTTGGCGAAATGCTGATCGACGTGGGTATAATCACGCGGAGCCAGCTGGAAGAGTGCCTCATTCTGCAAAAGAAAACGGGTGATCGCCTCGGTAAGGTTATTAAAAGCAAAGGATATGTCACGGAACGCCAGCTGATGGAAGTCATGGAGTTTCAGCTTGGCATACCCTTTATCAACCTTGATACCCTTAACCTGACCCACGCGCTGTCCAAATATATCCCCGTGTCGCTGGCACGCAAGCACAGGATGGTGCCCGTGAAGGCGGACGGTCACAAGCTGTTTATCGCTATGGACGATCCGGTAGACTTCAGCGCGCTGGAAGACGCGCGTGTGGTCTCCGGTCTCGATATTTATCCCATGCTGTCCACAGAACATGCTGTCGAGACGGCCATCACCCGAATTTACGGCAACGAGCACGCCGAAACAGCCATCAAAGAGCTGGCTGCCGAAAACATCGTCGAGCAGAAGCTGGTAGACGATGGTCACTCCACCGACATTTCCAACGCCCCTATCGTGCGGCTTGTCAGCTCACTGTTTGAGCAGGCTGCCAAGGCAAAGGCCAGCGACATTCATGTGGAGCCGGGTGAAAAGGATGTCCGCGTTCGCATGAGAATAGACGGTCAGCTGATTCCGGTGCTGACGATACCCAAGCTGGCGCAGTCCGCCGTCATCACGCGGCTCAAAATCATCGGCAATATGGATATTGCGGAAAAGCGGCTGCCGCAGGACGGGCGTTACAAGCTGACGCACAACGGCAACGATATAGACGTGCGTATCTCTTCCCTCCCCACCGTGCACGGCGAGAAGGTGGTTATGCGTCTGCTGGACAAGCAGAACTTCCTTATCAGCAAGGAGAAGCTGGGCTTTTCCGCCGCGAACTCCGTCAAGTTTGACGCGCTGCTCAAGAACCCGCACGGCATCATATTGGTGACGGGGCCCACCGGCAGCGGTAAATCGACCACGCTGTACGCCATGCTAAGCGAGCTCAACAGCACATCGAAAAACATCATCACCGTGGAAGACCCGGTGGAATATACAATGGCAGGCATTAATCAGGTGCAGGTGAACACCAAAGCGGGCTTGACCTTTGCGACTGGCTTGCGCTCCATACTGCGTCAAGACCCGGATATCGTGATGATCGGCGAAATACGCGATCAGGACACCGTCTCTATCGCGATACGCGCCGCTATCACCGGTCACCTCGTGCTGTCTACCATACACACCAACGACGCGCCCGGCACCATCACACGCCTCACCGACATGGGCATACCGCCTTATATGCTGGCGGCTTCATTGGTGGGCATTATGGCGCAGCGGCTTGTGAAAAAGGTGTGCCCCTATTGCAAGACGCAGTATAATCCCAGCCGCTTCGAGCTGTCTGCCGCGGGTTTGCCCGCCAACTACAGCAAGCCGGTGTATTACGGCAAGGGCTGCTCCTACTGCAACAATTCGGGCTACAGAGGGCGCGTTGCCGTACACGAAATACTGGTGGTGGATCGCGAGGTGCGTGATATGATTACCAAGGGCACCTCCATTGATACGATTCGTGATTATGCCTCAAAACAGCAGAACATGGGCAGTCTGGCGCGCGAATGCATCGTTCTCATGGAAAAAGGCGAAACGACAATACAAGAGGTAATCAGCACAGCTTACACCTACAAAGGAGAGGGCGAGTGAATATCCACGAGCTGATGGAAGCCGCAGCCGGCAACGAGGCCTCCGACCTGCATATTACCGTCGGGCTTCCCCCCATGAACAGGGTGGGCAACGAGCTTGTTCCGTTGTTCGGTGAAAAGCTGACGCCCGATATGACCAAACAATTCGCGATGGACATCATGAACAAAAACCAGTGGGAAACCTTCATGACGTACGGCGAGATCGATTTTTCGCTGTCCATACCCGGCAAGTATCGCTATCGCATCAATGTGTTTCGTCAGCGGCAGAGCATTGCGCTTGCCATGCGCCTCATCAACTACAATCCGCCGGATATCAATAAGCTTGGACTGCCGCCCGTCGTGAACAGTCTGTGCAGCTTAAACCGGGGGCTGATATTGGTGACAGGACCGACAGGCAGCGGTAAATCCACAACGCTGGCCTCGATGATAGACCTCATCAATTCCACACGCACCAAGCATGTGCTGACGCTGGAAGACCCGATAGAGTATCTGCACAAGCACAAGAAGAGCATCGTCAATCAGCGCGAGATCGGCGTGGACTCCACCGACTATGCGCGGGCGCTACGCTCTGCGCTGCGTCAGGATCCCGACATCATACTGATCGGCGAGATGCGCGACCTTGAGACCATCGGCATCGCGCTGACGGCTGCCGAAACGGGGCATCTGGTGCTGTCCACGCTGCACACCACCGGCGCGGCTCAAACCATAGACCGCATCATCGATGTGTTTCCGCCGCATCAGCAGCAGCAGATTCGCATGCAGCTTTCCATGACGCTGATGGCGGTGGTCTCTCAGCAGCTTGTGCTGAGCATTGACGGCCGGACACGCGTGGCGGCTGTGGAAACAATGCTGGCAACCTCGGCCATACGCAATCTGATCCGCGAGAACAAAGCCCACCAGATTGCCGCCGCAATGCAGTCGTCCACCAACGCCGGCAATCAGCTGATGGACAACTCTCTGGCGTATCTTTACCGCGCCGGGAAGATATCCCGCGAGGCGGCGCTGACGTACTGCATCGACCGCAATTTTATATCGACCATGCTTTAAAGCGACGAAGGGGTGATGACCTACGAAATATCTGTATAAGGCGGCCAACAAAGCCGGGCAGACTGTAGAGGGCGTGATTGAGGCGGCAGACAAAAAGTCCGTGGTTTTTGTGCTTCGGTCCAAATCGCTTTATCTATTGAGCCTGACGGAGTCCACTGCAAAAAGCTCCCCCGACCTTAACATCGGCTCCTCAATGCTGCCCAAGCGCAGGCTGGCGGTGTTCTGCACACAGTTTTCCAGCATACTGCATGCGGGCGTACCGCTGATTCAGGCGCTTGCCATATTGGAGGAGCAAGAAGAGCACGCGCAGTTGAAGACAATACTGCAAGCTGTGGGCGAGGATCTTCAGCGCGGACGGGGGCTGTCGGAGGCGCTGTCGCTGCACGAGCGCTATCTTCCCGCCATCATGATCCGCATGATAGAAGCAGGCGAGATGAGCGGTACGCTGGACCTTGCACTTGAACGCCTTGCCACGCATTTTGACAAGGAGTACCGCATATCCAAAAAAATACGCGGCGCAATGGCTTACCCAATACTCGTTTCAATTGTTGCTCTTCTTGTCGTGATATTGATGCTGACCTTTGTTATACCGCGCTTTGTAACCTTTTTTGAATCCGCCGGAGCAGAGTTGCCCGGCATCACCAAATTCATGCTGAACATGAGTGACTTCGTGGTTCAAAACTGGCCATATCTTCTTGTTTTCCTGCTGATCGTTATATTCGGCTTTAAGTTTTATAAGTCTACACCCGCTGGTCGGCTGGCAATTGATACCTTTAAAACAAAAGCGCCATTGGTTAAGAAATCTGTCGCCCGCATACTGGCGGCGCGTTTCAGCCGCACGATGGCAACGCTTACCGCCACCGGCGTATCGCTCACACAGGCTTTGCGGATAACCTCCAAGGTGGTGGGCAACCGCCTGGCCGAGAACAAGCTGCTCGACATCGAGGATTCCATCAAGCAAGGCAAGTCTCTCAACGCGTCTGTGGACGCGGCAGCGCTGTTTCCCAAAATGCTGATGCACATGACCAAAATCGGCGAAGAGGCGGGTACGCTGGATCAGATGCTTTCCAAAGCGGCGGACTATTTCGAGGAGGAAGCGGACGTTGCCATCACCCGTCTGACAACGCTGCTGCAGCCCATAATGCTCGTCATTGTGGCAGCTATCATATTGGTTGTCATGCTTTCAATACTGATGCCGATACTGACAATGTACCAAAGCATATAGTTATTTAATAAATTGCAATTTTTAGTGTTTCAATCAATAAATAAGCGTTTATAAACTTGCTAAGCGCTGAAGAAGCACCCATTTTGAAAGGAGTAACCCATATGTTCAACCTCGTTCGAAAAAATAAAAAAGGCTTTACGCTGATCGAGCTGATCGTCGTTATCGCCATTCTTGGCATTCTTGCCGCCGTCGCCATCGTCAGCTTCAGCGGAGTTGCGAATGACGCCACCGCTAAGGTTAACGTCGCAAATGCTACAAACATGGCCACAGGAATTAATACCTTCAACGCATTGAATCCCACCGTTAAAACATTAGAAAGCAAAGGCAGCCTCACCTATTCAGCAGTCGCAACAACTGTGGGTGCCGATCTTTGGCCTCAGGGATTAACCGCTGAAGAATATGCTGCCGCGTGGGCACTGGTCAACATCAGCAACCGAGTCGCAACCGTTACCAGATAAGACAGTTCATTACTTAAAAAATAACAGTCAAAGCAACGTACAACAAAGCCGCGTTCCCATGGGTTCGCGGCTTTATGTTTGAATTCACTATCTGATTTTGTAGCTGTAATGCGGACGCTTTCGGTTAAACCGCTTGCGCTTTCTGCGCGTCACCGTCAGCATTCGCCACACAAGCAGCCCGATGAGAATAACCGGTATGATCAGCAGGAACAGCACACCGTTGTCCTCTTTTTTCAGCTCTTCAATGTTCATCGCCGGCATCATGCTGACCGCCGTACCCCCTTGGGCATCCGGCTCTGCCCCGGCTTGCAGCACATCGCGCGAAGCAATCAAATTCCCCGTATAGATAGGCTCTCCCGTGGCTTCGCTTCTGTACACCACAGTGCCCAGCACCTCGCCTTTGAGAATGGGCGCTTGAAGCGTGCTGGTAAACACAGGCTCATCCGCGATGATCTTATCCGTCCCGTCCAATATGCCCTGCGCTAACGCCTTGTCAATGGTCTGATAGGTTCCCGGGCTTTGCGGCCCTTCAAACACCAGCAGCCCGTCGCTCTCGTCGGTGGATGCGTAGTTCTCTACCTGGGCCTTCACCGGCTCTGCGGTATCCAGCAGCTGCTGAATGTCAATCGTCACGAAGTTGTTAAAGCCAAAATCGAACAATTGCTTCGCGGTTGACCAGCGCTCAATTCCCTCTGCGGATTTGTCATTGAAGATGAGGCAGATCAGGCTCATATTGTCCTTCGCAGCGGACGCCACCAGACAAGCGCCAGCTTGATCCGTTGAACCCGTCTTGCCGCCCGTCGCATAGGGATAATATGCATCCTTGTCGCTGCGCATCAGAAAATTCGTGTTTTTATAGGTCTTTGACTGCCTCTTGTTGGATTGCGGCAGCGTGCACTGCTCGTTATCCACGATCTCCATGAATGCCGGATTCTGCATGGCGTACTGCATAAGCTTGGCCATATCGGCGGCAGTCGAATAATGGTTTTCGTCGTGTTTGCCGTGCGGGCTGGTAAAGTTGGTTCCGGTCATGCCCAGCGCCTGTGCTTTGGCGTTCATCAAAGTCACAAAGCTGGCAACGTCTCCGCTCACCGTTTCCGCCACAGCTGTGGCCGCGTCGTTGCCGGAGAACATCATCATGCCAGCCAGCAGATCCCCCAAAGACACCTCTTCGCCCGTCGCCAGATCCAGCGAAGAACCGGACACACCTGCTGCCTTTTCACTGATCTTCACCTTCGTATCCAAGCTGATGCCGCTCTCCAGCGCCAGTATGCACGTCAGTATCTTGGTGGTGCTGGCCGGTTCAATGCGTTCGTCCGCATTCTTTTCCCACAAACGCGTGCCGGACTTCGCGTCGATCAGCAGCACGGCGTGTTGCTTAACCTCGCCGGAAAATTGCGGCGCGGCAAAAGCGCTTCCCGCAAAAGCGGACAATGCGAACACAAATATAACTATTGCAGTTATGATTCTTCTCAAATCCGATTACATCTCCCACTATTGGCTTGCCCGCAGGCCTAGTTTACAACAGTATATCACAATTGGTACAAAAAGTATATTGCGTTTATTAACGGCGAACGGTTCGCCTTCTGACAGCCTTACGGCGGCGCGCATAGCGGCGGCGCTTGCGCCCAATACCCATCACAACCAGTATCACCAGCATGATAAGCAGCACCGCACCCACGCCAATCAGTATCCAGCCGATTAGACCGATGCTGTCACCCTTTGGCGAGGCAGGCTTGTCCGTACCCGCTGTCACGCTTGCACTTGGCGATGGCTCTGCCGTCTCGCTGCCCGCCAGCGCTACATCTGCCGATGCCACCAGATTGCCCTGAAAAACCTGCTCGCCCGCATCGGTGAGGTAATTGATGACGCCCACCGGATCGCCCGCCTTCAGCGGAGCCTGAAGCGCATCCCCGCTGTTTAGCACGACCTGCGTTTTCAGCCCCGCAGCCACCTTGTCGGCCAGCGCCTTATCCAGTGTCTGGAAGGGTTTGCCGGTGTTCACGATGTTCAGCTGCAAGGTCTCGCTGCCGGAACCCGCTCCCTGTACATTCGCTACAACAGGGTCGGTACCGTCGATGATGGACTGCACATCCACAGTCTTGTAGTTGTCAAATCCGTATTCGAACAGCTTCTTGCTCAGCGGCCAGCGTTCACTGCCGTTATACTCGTCCTTAAACACCAGGCAGATCAGGTTCATGCCGTCCTTGCTGGCAGAGGATACGAGGCAATCGCCCGCAGCCGGGGTGGAACCGGTCTTGATGCCCGTGGCGTACTTATAGTAATATTCGTTGTCGGAAAGCAGCAGCTTATTGGTGTTGGCAACCACCCATTTTTCGCTGTGCTTGTTATCGGCAGGCATGGTGTAGCTGTCTTGGCTGACAATACGCGCAAAATCCTCGTTCTGCATGGCGTAAAGCGTTAGCAAAGACATATCGCGCGCCGTTGTGTGGTGGTTGTCCACATGCATGCCGTGAGAAACCACGAAGTTTGTGCCGGTCATCCCCAGCTCAGCCGCCTTTTGGTTCATCAGCTCAGCAAAGCCCTCTTCAGAGCCGCCAAGCGTCTCCGCCACAGCCACCGCTGCGTCGTTGCCGGATGCCAGCATCATGCCGTTGATAAGATCCTTGAAGACGACCTCTTCACCTTTTGAGACATGCAGCAGCGATCCGCCCTGCTTCGCCGCGTTGGCCGACACTGTCACAACGCTTTCCATGTCGCCCTTTTCCAGCGCAAGCAGCAGCGTCATAATTTTGGTGGTGCTCGCCGGTTCAATGGTCTCATCGGCATTCTTCTCATATAACACATCGCCCGAGGTTGCATCCAGCAGCATCACCGCATACGGCCCCACTTCGCCGTCGTAAGCGGGCGCCGCCAGCGCGGTGCTCAGAAACATCGTCAGTACCATCAATACAGCAAAACATAAAGCTGTGACTTTTTTCAAAATCCCGTAGCTCCTTTTTCACATAATCAAATGCTAGTATAACAGCAAAAGGAGCATTTGTGAATGACAATATCATCGTGAACGCATTATGAATGTAAACATTTCTGGCTTAAATATATAAATATTACCATAACGCTCATAATTGCTGGCGTTTTTTCATGCTCAGAACAAATGCGCTTTTCAAACCTTGTAGGGGCATGTATAATAGTCGCAAATACGGTTTTAATTTTGCATCTGGAGGAAAAATGGCATATAAGCTGATTGCGATTGATGTTGACGATACCCTGCTGACGGACAAGCTGACCATCCCAGAACGGGTGAGCAAGGCCATACGCAAGGCAATCGACAAAGGTGTTTATGTTGTGCTGTGCACCGGGCGTACGATTAAGGGAACGCAGCGTTTTTACGACGAGCTGAAGCTGGACACGTTGTGCATCACGGCGGGCGGCGCAGAGGTGTATGACGCAGCTGGAAATATACTGTTTTCGCGCGGCGTAGACCCGGCGCTCGTCAAGCAGATACTTGAATATGCAGAGCAGCAGAATATTCACGCTCAGGTTTACATCGGGGGCGAGCTGGTGTTCAGCAAAAGAACCAGCTACGGCGAGCTGTACGAAAGCTCATACGGACATCCCGGCATTGTGGAGCCAAACCTGCTCAAGCTGCCGCAGATCATCACCCCCAAGGTGCTGTTCGTGATGGACGAAGACCGTGTTGCGGGCGTGAAAAAGGATGCGGAGCAGCGGTTTCCCACACTGACGATCAAGCAGTCGAAGCCGATATACATAGAATTTGCGCACCCCAGCGTCAACAAGGGCGAGGCGCTCGCCTTTGTTGCCAGCCACTACGGTATCGACAGCCGCGACGTCATCGCCGTGGGCGATACGGACATCGATGTGCCGATGCTGGAGTATGCCGGGCTGGGTGTCGCCATGGCCAATGCCATGCCGCATGTTCAGGCAGCTGCGGATGTCATCTGCCCTTCCAACGAAGAGGGCGGCGTCGCAGATGTCATCGAACAATATATACTGGAGGAAGTCAATGAAAGTGAAGCTCAAATTCGATGATCTTGTCAAAGACTTAAACCTGAGCGTCGTCTATCGGGGCGATGTGCAGCATCTGGAAATCAACACATCAGACCTCAATCGTCCCGGCTTGCAGATGGCGGGCTTCTTCGAATACTTCGCCGTGAACCGGCTGCAGCTCTTTGGCATGGTGGAAATGACTTATCTTCAAAACCTTGATCCGGAGCTCAAGCGTGAGCGGCTGGAAAAGTATTTCGCCAGTCTGGTTCCCTGCGTACTGATCGGGCGCAACCTGACCCCGCCGCCCGAAATGATAGAGGCCGCGAAGAAGTATAACACGCCAATACTGATGTCCGGACTCACCACCACCAAGCTGTCGCACAAAACCACAGTATACCTTGACAGAGTGCTTGCGCCCAGCATCTCGCGCCACGCGGGGCTGATGGACGTATACGGCGTGGGCATACTGCTAATGGGCGATTCGGGCGTCGGCAAAAGCGAAACCGCATTGGAGCTTGTCAAGAGGAATCACCGTCTGGTCGCCGACGACGTGGTAGAGATCGTGAAGCTTTCGGACAACCAGCTCATCGGTCAGTCGCCGGAGGTTATCCGCCACATGATGGAGATACGCGGGCTTGGCATCATCGATGTGCGTACGCTGTACGGCATCGGCGCGGTGCTGGTCGAGAAATCCATTGAGCTGGCGGTGAATCTGGAGCTGGGAGACCCGATGAACATCGATCGTCTGGGTTTGTCCGACGAATACATCACGCTGCTGGGCGTTAAGGTTCCCATCATCACAATACCTGTGCGCCCCGGCCGCAACCTTGCCATAATCATCGAAGTGGCCGCGATGAACTATCGCCTCAAATGCATGGGGCACATCACCGCAGAGCAGCTGGACAGCAAGCTGCTGGAGATCATCGCACCCGGGAGCACTTGCGCGAAAGGAGAATAACAACATGTATCTGGCTGGAATTGATTTGGGCGGCACCGCCATCAAGGCGGGGCTCGTGGACGAAAACCTGTCGCTGGTGTGCAAGACGAGCGTTCCCACCGGCGTCGGACGCAGCTATCAGGAGATTATCGCCGATATGGCGCAGGCTGTTGCCAGCGCGGCGCAGCAGGCAGGCATCGGCTTGGATGAGATAAAGAGCGTGGGAATCGGCATTCCCGGCGTAGCGAACAACGGCATTGTCATCGCGGTGCACAACCTATACTGGTTCGACATCCCGCTGGAAGAGGAAATGAAGAAGCACATCAACGTTCCCGTTTTCATCGATAATGACGCGACCGTGGCGGCAGTGTACGAATACCACTTGGGCGCGCTTTCCGGCTGCAAGGTGGGCGTACTGCTGACACTGGGCACCGGCGTGGGCGGCGGCATCATCATCAACGGAAAACCGTTCAGCGGCGCGCACGGCTTTGGCAGCGAGCTGGGTCACATGCCCATCGTTCAGAACGGCATTCAGTGTACCTGCGGCAACAAGGGCTGTCTTGAGGTGTATGCTTCTGCGCCCGCACTGGTGCGCTTAGGACGCAAATGCGTCATCGAACGTCCCGAAAGCATGCTGCACCACATCACCGGCGGAGACTATACCAAGGTGAGCACCAAGATGATCATCGACAGCGCCCGCGAGGGCGACTATGTTTCGCTCTCCATCCTCGACGAATACGTCGGCAAGCTGTCCATGGGCATCTGCGCGCTGGAAAACGCGCTGGACCCCGATGTTATCGCCATAGGCGGCGGCGTATCGGGCGCGGGCGATTTCCTGCTGCAGCGCATCATCAAGGCGAGCGAAGGCCTCGGCATATTCGAAAACCAGAAGTATGCCGACATTCGTCTGGCGGTTTCCGGAAACGATGCCGGAATCATCGGCGCGGCAATGCTGGGTATGTCATGATTAAGCACTAGCCAAAGTATAAATAAGCAAGAGGTGTAATAATGAAGCCTTTTGCTTATTTTTTATGCATACTGGTCGTCATACTGCTGGTGGCATCGCCCTGGCTGCTGCTTTCCTATTTTGAGAAGCTGCCCGAGGAGCCATACTTTCAGGGTATTCTTCATATGTGGCATATTTCGGACTGGCGCACAGGCGGCTCTTCTGCCTACACGTTTTTGGAAAACCGCATCAAGCAGTATGAAGCGCAGAACCCCCATGTATTTATTGAACTGGCAAGCTACACCCCGGAAAAGGCAGCCAAGGCGCTTGCCGACGGGCAGCAGCCCGACATCATCTCGTACCCCTGCGGCACAGAACCGGGCTTTGCGCTGGCATCGCTGCCCCATCAAAGCTTTCTGATGCAGATCGGCGAGGATAACGCCTATCCGTATATGTTCGGGGGCTATTGCCTGCTGGTCAATAACGATCTTCTTAGTGAAAACGGCGTGGATATCTACGAGGGCTGGGGCATACGCCCCGATTCCTTATTGGCTGCTGCCGAGCTGGGCGCTGCCTTTGATGCCGAGGAGGGCTACTCATCGCTGCCCGCACTCGCGCTGCACGCCTATCCCCCCGCGCCCAAGCCCAACACATCCACCTTTGGCGAGCCGGAACCACCCAATGCCATGCTGGGGCTTAAGGCTGCCTACACCGGCGGTCTTGATGCGTTCGCCAAGGGAGAGATCGCCGTGCTGATCGCATCGCACCGGCAGCTGTTTGAGGCATCGGAACGCTATACGCAGGGCGAGTGCCCCAGCTTCACCGCGTACGCCATCGGCGGTTATACCGATATGGCGCAGCTGGTCAGCATCGCGCAGCAGAAGGATGACGAGCTTCGGCAGAAGACCTGCGAAGAATTTGCGGCGTATCTCGTGAGCCCCTCCTCCCAGAAAAAGCTGGAGGCGCTCGGCGTTTTTCCGTCGATCAGCATCCCTGACATGTACGCCGAAAACGACGCGCTCAGCGCCGTCTACGAGCAGCTTTGTACGGCGGGCTGTTTTGTGACCCCCGACAAACGTCAGGCGCTGGATGCGCTGGCGATGGACGTGTATGGCGGCAGCGAGATATCTTTGCACAAGCTGCGCCGTTTGCTGGGTGCGGCAGGCAGCTAACCGCTGATTGTCCACTTTTTCTCAAGCTGCGGCGCGTTTCTCCCGATAAATAAAATAGGCGCATTTTTTCCGGTGCAACAGCTTACCCTTGGGCACAGTCACAGCACTCTTTCAAAACGCAAGTGTACAGGCATTGTCTTTGTTGCCGCCCTATCTTAGTTTGCCTGCGCCGCTTTATTTCCATTTGCGGAGGTTTCATGCGAGAGGTTATCCAGAAGGAATGGCACGAACTGCAGGCGATATGGTGTCAATTGTATGACAGCAACACAGCCGCATCCCCGTTTCAGTCGTGGGATTATTTGCACCGCACCGGCATGGGCAGTGAGTCTCACAGGGAGCCTTTTCGCCTGCTGGGGTTAAAGCCGCTCAATCTGGTGCTGCTTCGGGATGGACAGCCCATTGCTGCCGCCGCGCTGCTGCACAAAAAAGAAAAGGGGCGGCATATCTGCTATCTGCGCGGACACTTCACCGCCGCCAATTACCTCGACATCATGTATACTCCGGACTTTGATGCTGCGGATTTTAGCACGCTGATGGACGAAGCCCGGCGGCTGCTGGGTAACGCGGAGTTCCAGTTTGACCGAATCCGCGACGACTCCCCCACCCGCCTGTTCATGAGCGCGTATTTTGCCAATGGTCATATTGAGCAGCGTGAATGCGCCTGCATTTCGCTGACGCAGAGCTATGACGACTGGCTGCAAGGCTTACGCAAATCGGCGCGGGACAGCCTGACCAACCGCCGTAACCGCTTGCTGACCGACCGCGCTGACTGGTCTGTTGAAGTGCGAAGCGGCTGCGATGTGGACATGCCATCCTACAAACGGGCAATGAACGTATGTGCCGAACGCTACCTGACGAAAAACGCGCTGCGCCTTGGGCCTTTATCGCGGCTGGCGGCACGGGCTTTGGCTGCATTGCTGCTGCGGGACAAGCTGTCGCAGTGGGTGAAGCAGTCGAAACACGGCTTGTTTGCGCTGCTGCGCATCAACGGCGAGGTCGCCGCCTTCGCCAGCATGGTGGTCTGCAAGGACAAATGCGTATCCGGCGTGCGCTTTGCGATTGACCATCGTTTCTCGCGGTACTCCCCCGGCTGCCTGCTTTTGAGCCAGCTCATCCGACACCTGACGCAAGCCCGCCAGTGCGGTGCGCTAAGCGCAGACCGGCTGGACATGGGACAGGGTGTGAGCGGCGGCTCGTCCTACAAATACGCCTACGGCGGCGAAACGCGGCATCTGTACTTCTTCTCGGACTAAGCGGGCGGCTAAACCGCGTCCAGTTTGCCCGTTTCGGGGTCTATCAAAAAGCCCGCGACGGTAACATCGGAAGGTATCAGCGGATGTGTGCGTATCGTATCCACCGTCTCCCTGACCGACTGCTCGATACTGTCAAAGCCCTTGAGCCACTGGTTGAGGTTGATGCCGCACGCGTTGATCAGCGCAATCTTCTCGCGGGATATCCCCCGGCTCTGCATCTTCTCCAGCATACTCTTTGGCTCCAGCCCCTGCATGCCGCACTCGTAGTGCCCGATCACCAGTATATCCGTAACGCCCAGCTCGTATATCGACACCATCAGGCTGCGCATCACACTGCCGAACGGATGGCTGACCATCGCGCCGGCGTTCTTAATGAGCTTGACCTCGCCGTTTTTGAACCCCAGTGCCGCGGGCAGCAGCTCGGTCAGCCGCGTGTCCATGCAGGACAGTATGGCGATCTTCTTAGAGGGATACTTGGTGGTTCTGTAGCTCTCGGCAAGGTTGTTCTTGACAAAGTCGCGGTTGTGGGCTAGCATCTGCTCGATGTTTGTCATTGGGGCGCTCACCTCTCATTTTGGAATTGGTAATGCCAATATAACATTTTGGGGGTGTGAGAGACAACCGCGAATTAATTCCCTTTTGTATGGGAGATCAAGAAGTAGCTATTCTATTATACTTAATATAATTGATAAATAGGGCGTTTGAAGATACTATTGGCATATTGGTGGAATCCTGCTTGCATAACACCTGCGAGACTAATGATAGAGTGAGGATGAAGGGATTAAGGTTGCTTAATATATTTACTTTTTTCTACTAAGCTTCCCTATAAGCGATACCATTAATTCATATTTGCCGTTTGTTTTCTTTGTTATCCTAATAGAAAATTTACCATTGCCTTTTGATCCAATTAGAGTATATGTGCCGTAAGTTTCCTCAGGAAATTCAATAGGAAAATTTGAACTACTGGGGAAACCAATATCAAAATGGTCTGCAATTATTCCTTCTATAGTTCCGTAACCTAATTTATCAATTTCTCTTTCAATATCCATTAATATACCTCTTATTACATTAAATTTTTTCCCTATTATATCATATTTTGTTTAAGTATGCTAATATATAAATAGTCCCGAAGGGCGGAGAGCAAAAGCGGAAAATCTTCATGATGGATATGCGTTATCGTAGTTTGGCAAGATGCGTGAACCGTATACTAATATGTGGGGGTGTTCTGTCTTGGATAAGTCCGTCTATGTGCGCGCTCATCACCGTTCCTACGGTACGGTGTTCGTACGTGCCTATTATCGCAGACCGCCGTGTAGGTGATAGTAGGTAGCCCTTCGGGGCTATATAATATTTTTGGAGGGGTAAGATGTTTAAAAAATATCAAATACGCTCACATGCTTTGGAAATTCTTTATGGTCTTTATCAAAATCTAAAAGAAGATTTGCAAAGTAAGATATCCCCGTATGACTACATTGACGGTATTCCAGTTGAAGATTTTAACATGGCTGTAAATTATCTAGAAAACGCCAATTATATTAGTAATAAAGAAATCGAAGATGACGAAATCTTTTGTAAAATTACTGCGAAGGGCATTGATTGGGTTGAAGATGACTATAGAAAGCACGAGAAGAATGCTTAATAAATCCATCAAACATAGGATATGATTCTTAAACCAATCTTGATATTCATTTGCAGCATCTTCTGAACTAAGGGGGATGTTATATACTTGCGTCCAATCCCGTCTGCTTTCGTCTGTTATTCCCAAAATAAGAATAAAGATATCTTTAAATCCAGATTTCATTCATAACCTCTTTCTCAAACATCAACACTATTCTTTAACACAACCCTCTCCGACAAAATCATACAGTGCCTCCCCTTTTACCCGTAACACAAGCTGTGGTATAATAACGGATAGAAACGAGGAGGTTTTTTCGCTTGGCAGTCATCACCATATCCCGCCAGCGCGGCAGCTTCGGCAGCGAGGTGGCAGCGGCTTTGGCTCAAAAATTGGGATACGAGCTTATATCGGGCGAGACGGTGATGCCCGCTTTTTTGGGCGAAGCCACCGAACATGAACGCCGCATGCTCACCGAAAGCGCGAAGTTCTATCTCACGCCCGCTTACACCGGCGAATCGTTCATCGAGCTGGCCTCCCGCCGCATGAAGGATCATGTCAAAACGCACCCAGCTGTGGTCATCGGCTTCGGCTCGCAGCACATATTCGCGGCGCACAAGGACGCGCTTCACATCCGCGTGTTTGCGCCCAAGCCCGTGCGCCTCTCACGCATCAAGAAGCAATACCGCGTATCTGAGGAGCAGGCCGAGCAGATTATGGCGCTGGCCGACCGCAAGCAGCAGAAGTTCTATACCACGCTGTTCAACCTGGACCTGAACGACCCCACGCGCTATCACCTGATGCTCAACACCGCGTCGCTGAGCGTGGACGAATGCGTCGCGGCTATCGTAGCGCTCAAGGAACAGCGCGAGCTGCGTCAGCGCATTGCGCAGGAAACCGCTGCGGAAAACGGCGGTGTCTACCATGTTTCCGAAGTGCCCATCATGAAGCACCAGTCGGAGGTGGAATTTGCCCGGATACTCGATATGTACCACATCGATTGGATATACGAGCCCAAAACCTTTCCGGTGGAATGGGACGCGGGCGGCCATGTGATCTCGGCGTTCAGCCCGGATTTTTATCTGCCCAAGTTTGATACATATATCGAGCTGACCACAATGAATCAGAAATACGTAACCGCCAAAAATAAAAAGGTAAAGCGCTTAAAGGAGCTGTATCCCGGCATCAATATCAAGCTGGTATACAAGAAGGATTTCAGCTCGCTGGTAGAGCGTCTGCGCCCCACGACGGAGAGCTGACCCCATGAACCCATTCCATAACGCCCGCACCGCATTTACCACGGAGCAGCTGCAAGGCCGCGTCCGCGAATTAGGTGCGCAAATCGCCGCCGATTACGACGGCAAGGAGCTTGCGCTCGTCGCTGTATTGAAGGGCTCGCTCTACTTCTTTGCCGACCTCACACGCGCCATACCTATGCCCTTACAGACGGACTGCATTGCCTTTGGCATGAACGGCACCTTTGCCAGCCAGCCGGGCATTGTCCGCATCACGAAGGATCTTGATCTCGACGTTACGGGCAAGCATGTCGTCATCGTGGAAGACATCGTGCGTACCGGGCTGACGCTTGGCTACCTTGTGCAGCACATTGAAGCGCGCCAGCCCGCCAGCGTATCCGTTTGCACACTGTTCGACAATCCCGACCAGCGGCTCATCAACATCCCTGTGGGCTATGCGGGCTTCACCGTTTCCGCCGCGTGGCTGATGGGCTATGGCATGGACGCAGCCGAGCAGTGGCGGCATCTCCCCTATGTGGTGGAAGCGGAGCGCAGCCATCCAACAGGTTCGCGCGCATAAGCGGAAGGCATCTCACAGCGTCTGGAATATGTGAACGCTGTCATCAGAGTGCGGCAAGCACTCCCCCACGTCAACTTACCGTCATGCAGAGCGAAGCGAAGCATCCCCACGGCAACTCACCGTCATGCAGAGCGAAGCGAAGCATCCCCTCCTGCAGTGCGCTGCACAGGGGATTCCTCGACAGGCTCGGAACGACAGCAGGCAGAGTCGGCGAAGCACACTGGACTGATAAGACCAAACACAAAAAAGAGCCTTTGCTTTGGCTCTTGCGGTATCAAGACAAAAAGAAACTCCAGCGAACCCTTGTTTAAGCGTTACACCCTTGCGGTCACTTCATCACAAACTTTTAAGTCTCACAGCCACACCCTGAAGTTTTTGATCCACCTGTGGTTCCAGCCATCGCTTTCATCCCGGCTTCTCTTCAAACCCCTAGCTTGACTGCCCAACTTGCGCCTCCTTCGCTGTCGGTCCTGCCAAAGCCATTAGCTCTCGCATTTCCCCTCGCTGCTGTCGGTCGCGTTTGCATTCCGCATCTTATGCGGCTGCCGTCCGCTTGGTTTGCAACACTCTTGCGTGGTATTCCCTGGAGTGTATTTATACTTTAACAGCGCACACTGTTTTTTACAAGCAGATCAGAGCCGCAAATGCTCCAATTATGCCGAATCAGCGTCAAAATACCTTCATTAAACTCCCTGAATCGCTCAATATATATTTTTTTGGTTTTAGATAACAAGTCCCACAAAGAAAACCTCCTGCTTAACGCCGTGTGCCAGCCATGCAGGAGGTTTGTTGCTGTTTGTATATACGGCCTTGCCGTGTCAGGAAATGCTCATCACGATGTTATCGATGGACGCACCGGGCGCCACCATGGGCAGAACCATCGTATCCTGCTCGATCTCCACATGAATGAGGCACGGTCCATTTGCCGTCAGTGCCTCTTTGAGCGCTTCGCGGAAGCCCTCCACGTTGTCCGTTTTCCTCGTGAGCCCATAGCCAAAGCCCTTGGCGATGGTGCAAAAATCGAGCGCGGGCAGTGTGGTTTCCGAGTGCCGCCCATTAAAGAACAGCGTCTGCCACTGGCGCACCATGCCCAAGGTCTTGTTGTCCAGCAGTATCGTGATCACCGGCAGATCGTAACGCGTTGTGGTGGCCATCTCGTTCAGGTTCATACGGAAGCAGCCATCGCCTGTGATATGCAGCACACGCTTGCCGGGGTGGGCACACTGCGCGCCGATCGCAGCACCGAGACCGAAGCCCATCGTGCCAAGGCCGCCCGATGTCAAAAAGGTATCATGCTTTTTGAACGGATAGTACTGCGCTGTCCACATCTGATGCTGACCAACGTCCGTCACAATAATTGTGTCCTCACCCATCAGCTCGTTGATCGTCTGCATGATATTACGGGGCAGATGATCCTTTGGGATGTGCGCCTCGTTCTCTGCTTTCCATTCCGCCACGCTCTTTATCCATTCTGTATGCGTCTTCTTGGGTACCGTTTCCACGATCTTCTGAAGCGCACATTTGATGTCCTGTATCATGGAGATGTGTGTCGGTATGTTTTTGTTGATCTCCGACGCGTCGATATCTATCTGGATGATCTTGGCATGGGCAGCAAATGTGTTGGGATCGCCTGTCACGCGGTCGGAGAAGCGCGCGCCCAGCACGATCAGCAGGTCACACGCCTGAAACGCCATATTGCTGGCCTTGGTGCCGTGCATGCCTACCATACCCATGCTCAAGGGGTGGTCAGACGGGAACGAACCCACCGCCATCAGCGAGCAAGCCACCGGCGCGTCGATGCGCTCCGCCAGGGCAAACAGCTCGTCTGCCGCGTGAGACAGCACCACGCCGCCGCCCGCGAACACCACAGGGCGTTTCGCCTCAGCGATCAGCTGTTTCACCTCGTCGATCGGGATATCCGTCAGCTTGCACGCCATGTTGAGCGTGCCCTCCGGCGCGGTATACTCCGTGGTTTGGGTGAATATGTCGCTGGTGATGTCGATCAGCACCGGACCGGGTCTGCCAGCCCGCGCGAACGCAAACGCCTCGCGAAACACGTCGGATATCTTATCCACGTCTTTGATCTGGTAGTTGTGCTTGGTGATGGGCATGGTAACGCCCATGATGTCCACTTCCTGAAAGCTGTCACGCCCAAGCAGGTTTGCCGGTACGTTGCCGGTGATGGCCACAATGGGTATCGAGTCCATGTATGCCGTGGCGAGACCGGTAACGAGGTTGGTGGCACCGGGGCCGGATGTGGCGATGCACACCCCCACCTGACCTGTGGCGCGCGCATAACCATCCGCCGCGTGGGACGCGCCTTGTTCGTGCGCCGTCTCAACATGATGGAGCATGTTCTCGTCATATAGCGCATCATAAAGCTTGACAACCTTGCCGCCCGGATATCCGAACACCGTGGTTACGTTTTCGCGCTTGAGGCACTCCAATATAATCTGAACACCCGTTAACTGCATAATAGTTCCCCCTTTACGGTCCGCCGTAGGCAGCGGCCTCTACTGTAGAACGGCTCCCTTGTCTGCCGAAGACACCAGCCGCGCGTACCGACCCAGCCAGCCGGTTTTAACGCTGAGCTCGCGCTTGGGCAGCGCGGACAGCCGCGCCTGTATTGTCGCATCGTCCACCAGCAGCTGCAAGCGCCGCGCCGGTATGTCGATGTCGATAGTATCTCCTTCTTCGATGACGGCAATCACGCCGCCGCTCTGCGCCTCCGGCGATACGTGACCAATGGCCGCGCCGCGCGTTGCGCCCGAGAAGCGTCCGTCGGTGATGAGCGCCACCGTCTTGTCTTTGCCCATTCCCGCCAGCGCCGATGTGGGCCCCAGCATTTCGCGCATGCCCGGTCCGCCCGAAGGCCCTTCGTAGCGGATGACCACCACGTCGCCGTCGCCTATCTGACCGGCGTAGATCGCCTTGATCGCCGCTTCCTCGCCGTCAAACACGCGCGCCGGCCCCTGATGCTTCATCATCTCAGGTGCCACGGCAGACTGCTTGACCACCGCGCCGTCCGGGGCGATGTTGCCGCGCAGTACCGCGATGCCGCCTTCCTTGGAATAAGGATCTGACACGCTGCGTGCTATCTTGTTATCCAGAATGTGCGCGCCCTTTACGGCTTCGCCCAGCGTCGTGCCGTTCACCGTCATCGTGCTGCCGTCTATGAGATTGTTGTCCAGCAGCTCACTCAGCACGGCGTATACGCCGCCCGCGTCGTACAGATCCACCAGATGCGTTTGGCTGGCGGGTGCAAGACGGCACAGGTTGGGTGTGCGGCGGCTGACCGCGTCCACGATATCGAGCGACAGATCAACGCCGCATTCGTGAGCGATGGCAGGCAGGTGCAGCACCGAGTTGGTAGAGCAGCCCAGCGCCATGTCCAGCGCAAGCCCGTTCTCGAACGCCTTGGCTGTCATGATATCCAGCGGCTTTAGGTCCATAGCCAGCAGCTTCATCAGCTGTTCGCCGCTCTCCTTCGCAAAGCGGATGCGCGCGCCGTGCACCGCCGCGATGGTGCCGTTGCCGCTCATCGCCATGCCGATGGCTTCCGTCAGGCAGTTCATGCTGTTCGCTGTGAACATGCCGGAGCAGGAGCCGCAGCCGGGGCACACGCTGTTCTCCAGCTTTTTGAGGTCGTCCTCCGTCAGCTTGCCCGCGGTATACGCGCCCACCGCCTCGAAGGCCGTGGTCAGGCTGGCGTCTCTCCCCTGCAAGTCTTTACCGGGCAGCATGGGGCCGCCGCTGCAAAATATGGACGGGCGGTTGATGCGCGCCGCTGCCATCAGCATACCGGGGACGATCTTGTCGCAGTTGGGCACAAACGCCACTGCGTCAAAGCCGTGCGCCGTCACCATCGATTCGATGGAGTCCGCGATCAGCTCACGCGAGGCCAGAGAGTATCTCATGCCCGCGTGTCCCATCGCAATGCCGTCGCACACGCCGATGGACGGTATCATTACGGGTGTGCCGCCAGCAGAGCGAATGCCGTCCGCCACGGCTTTGGCGATCTTGTCCAGATGCGAATGTCCGGGCACGATTTCGCTCGCAGCATGAACCACCGCCACCAGCGGGCGTTCCAGCTCGCTGTCCGTATAGCCCATCGCTTTGAATAACGACCGGTGCGGCGTTTTCTCCGCGCCTTTTTTTACGCTGTCGCTGATCATCATTATGCCTCCAGTCCGGCGAGCACCCTGTCCGTCATCTCTTTCGTGGACAGCGTTGCCTCGCCTTTCAGTGCGATATCCCCTGTTCTTGCGCCGCTTGTCAGTGCGGCGTCCACCGCGGCCTCGATGGCCTTGGCGGCTTCCTCCTGCCCCAGCGAGTAGCGCAGCATCATCGCGGCGGACAGTATCGTCGCCAGCGGGTTTGCGATGCCCTTGCCCGCGATATCCGGCGCGGAACCGTGTACCGGCTCGTACATGCCGCGCGTGCCTTCGCCCAAGCTGGCGGAGGGCAGCATGCCGATGGAGCCTGTGATCATCGCCGCTTCGTCGGAGAGTATATCGCCGAACATGTTTTCCGTCACGATAACGTCAAACTGCTTGGGGTTGCGCACCAGCTGCATCGCCGCGTTGTCCACGTACATGTGAGACAGCGTGATCTCGGGGTATTCCGCCGCGACCTCGGTGACCACCTTGCGCCACAGCCGGGATGATTCCAGTATGTTCGCCTTATCGACGCTCATCACCTTTTTATCGCGTACCATCGCCGTTTTCATCGCGACGTGTGCGATGCGTTTAACCTCCGGCTCGGTATAGCTCATGGTGTCGTAAGCCCAATCGTCGCCGCGTTCCTTCTTGCCGAAGTAGATGCCGCCTGTCAGCTCGCGGATCACGATGATGTCGAGGCCGCCTTCCGTCAGCTCCGGCTTCAAGGGGCAAGCGGATGCCAGCTGGTCGAACAGCACCGCGGGGCGCAGGTTCGCGAACAGCCCCAGTTCGCCGCGCAAGCCCAGCAGCGCTTTCTCCGGCCGCATGTCAGACGGCAGCGTATCCCATTTGTCGCCGCCCACCGCGCCCAGCAGCACCGCGTCGCTCGCTTTCGCGCCCGCCAGCGTTTCCTCCGGCAGCGGTTTGCCTTTTGCGTCGATGGCGCAGCCGCCCGCGAGGTATTCGGTGTAGTTCAGCGCAAAGCCGAACTTCTTCGCGGCGGCATTCAGCACACGGATCGTTTCGCCCACCACCTCCGGGCCGATGCCGTCGCCCGGTATCACAGCTATATTGTAGCTCATGCGTTTTCTCCTTATCTATGGTCTAAGGCCACAGGGTCTCCGCCCCTGTAACCCCGCTTAAGGGATACTTCCCTTAAGAATCCCATCGGTAAAATGCTGCGCATTTTCCTGGCTGATATAAATCTTTAAGATGTCATGAACATGGCATCTTATTATACTCTTTTGCTCCTTTTCTTTAACAAAAGGAGCGGGAGTTTGAGGGCAGCGCCCTCAATGTATCTTAAATAAACAGTCTAGCTCAGCAGTACGTGGTCAATGGAATCGATCAGGGCGAAAAGACTCGCCTCGATAACGTCCGGCGACACACCCATCGTGCGCCAGTAATCCTTGCCGTCGGAAGACTCGATGACAACGCGCACCCTTGCCGCCGTGGCCGCATTGCCGTTCAGCACACGCACGCGATAGTCCGTCAGCGACACATCCTTGAGCACCGGGAAGAACGCTCCCAGCGCCTCGCGCAGCGCTTTGTCCAGCGCGTTCACCGGGCCGTTGCCCTCTGCCGCCGCCATGCGCGTCTCGCCGTCCACGTTCACCTTCACCACCGCGTGTACGCCGAACGCGTCCGCGTGGGACGGCTCATCGTTCACCTTAAAGTGCATCAGCGAGAACTTGGGCTCACGCAGCCCCAGCTCCTTCATCACGAACAGACGGAAGCTGCTCTCCGCGCCCTCAAAGCTGTAGCCTTCGCTTTCCAGCACCTTGAGCTTCTCCATCAGGCGGCTTACCTTATCCTTGTCTGCCGCCACCTCAGGGAATTCGTCCTTGAGCTTCTCAGCCATCGCAGACTTCCCCGCCACCTCAGACAGCAGGAACTCGCGGCTGTTGCCCACCAGCGACGGCTCGATATGCTCGAAGCTGCCCTTGGCCTTGCGCAGCCCGTCGATGTGCATGCCGCCCTTGTGCGCGAACGCGTTGCGCCCCACATAGGGCAGCGTCTCGTCAAACGGCAGGTTGGTGATCTCCGCCGCCTCGCGGCACACCTCGTACAGCTGCTCTATCGTTTCACCGATGCAGTCATAACCCATTTTTAGCTGCAGGTTCGGGATGATGGACGACAGCCGCGCATTGCCGCTGCGTTCGCCGTATCCCAGCAGAGTGCCCTGCACGTGGCGCGCACCCAGCGTCACCGCCGTGACGGAGTTCGCCACCGCCAGTTCCGTGTCGTTGTGCGCGTGGATGCCCAGCTTGGTGTCCACCGCCGCCAGCGATGCCTTTACCGCCTCGGCCAGCTCATGCGGCATGGTGCCGCCGTTGGTATCGCACAGCACCAGCACATCCGCACCCGCCCTCGCGGCTTCCTTGAGCACCGCCAGCGCATAATCCGGATTGGCCTTGTAGCCGTCGAAGAAATGCTCCGCATCAAATATCACCTCACGACCTGTCTCCTTCAGGTAACGCAGCGTGTCGTATATCATCGCGAGGTTCTCCTCCAGCGTGGTGCCCAGCACCTCAGTCGCGTGCAGATCCCACGCCTTGCCGAACACCGCCACCGCTTGGGTGCCTGCGTCCGTGAGCGCTTTCACACCCGCGTCCTCTTCCACCCGCGTATCCTTGCGGCGCGTGCTTCCAAAGGCCACAAGCCGCGCGTTTTTCAGCGCCAGCTTGTTAGCCTCCTCAAAGAACTGCCGCTCCTTGGGGTTCGAGGCGGGGTTGCCCGCTTCTATATAATCCACGCCAAGACCGTCCAGCAGCGCCAGCATATGCAGCTTATCGGACAGCGAATAATTGATGCCGCGCGCCTGAGCGCCGTCTCGCAGCGTGGAATCGAAAATATCTATCTTTAAAGACATAACGCAACTCCTTAAGGGGTTGTCATTTCAAAGCCAAACGATGCTTGGCTCATGCACCGACAAAGACATAACACCTTAGAGGCTCTGCCTCCAAACCACCGCTCAAGGGATTCATCCCTTAAGAATCCCATCGGGAATGCCGTAAACAGGCATTCCCATATGTCTTTGCCTTATACGAATACCACTTATAAGCAAATGCTCTCTAGAACTCGGGTTCCGTCTGCCACGGCATCAGCTTGCGAAGCTCCTTGCCCACCTTTTCAACGGGCAGCTCGCGCTCCATGCGGCGGCGGGCGGTGAAAGCCGCGCGTCCTCCGGCACGGTTCTCGCTGATCCAGCGGCTGGCGAAAACGCCTTCCTGTATCTCTGAGAGCACCTTCTTCATCTCTTTGCGCGTCTCATCCGTGATGATGCGGCGTCCGATGGAATAGTCGCCGAACTCCGCCGTGTCGCTGATGGAATAACGCATGTAAGACAGACCGCCCTTGTTGATCATATCGACGATGAGCTTCATCTCGTGGATGCACTCGAAGTACGCGCTCTCCGGCTCGTATCCGGCTTCCACCAGCGTATCGAAGCCCGCCTTCATCAGCTCGGCCACGCCGCCGCACAGCACCGCCTGCTCACCGAACAGATCCGTTTCCGTCTCTTCACGGAACGTGGTGGCCAGTATGCCGGAACGCGCGCCGCCCACGCCCTCAGCGTAGGCAAGACCCACCTGAAGCGTATCGCCCGTCGGGTCTTGATGCACCGCGATTAGGCACGGAACGCCCTTGCCCGCTTCAAACTCGCTGCGCACCGTGTGTCCGGGCCCCTTGGGCGCCACCATGAATACGCCGACGTTTGCCGGGGGCTTGATCTGTCCGAAGTGGATGTTAAAGCCGTGCGCAAACGCGAGATATTTGCCCTCTGTCAGGTGGGGCTTGATGGACTCCTCATATATCGTGGACTGCAGTTCATCGTTCACCAGTATCATGATAACGTCTGCCAGCTTCGCCGCGTCCGCCGCCGTCGCGACCTTAAGACCTGCAGCTTCCGCCTTCGCCCAAGACTTCGAGCCTTCGTACAGACCCACAACGACGTTCACGCCGGATTCCTTGAGGTTGAGCGCGTGCGCGTGCCCCTGGCTGCCGTAGCCAATGATCGCAACCGTTTTGTCCGCCAGATATTCCTTCTGGCAATCCGCCTGATAATACAATTTCGCCACTGTCTTATTCTCCTTTATTAGATGTGATTTAATTTACTTCAATATCCGTGCTTTATTCTTGATCCTCAAACAGCTTCGCGTCGCCGCTTTCCAGCGCGACCATGCCCGTTCTCGCCAGCTCGACGATGCCGTACGGGCGCAGTATATCGATGCACTCATTGATGAACGATATGGTGCCGGTAAACTGCACCGTCGCTGTCTCGTCGCCTATGTCCAGTACAATGCCGGCGCGCGCGCTCACTTCCTTCATGAAGTCCCTCCTGTCGATGCCGGACACGTTAACCTTCACCAGCGCAATCTCGCGCATGGTGCCGTGATCCTTCGGTATCTCCTTGATGGCCTTCACATCCAGCTGCTTGTCGAGCTGCTTTATCACCTGCTCGATGATCGCATCCTCCGCGTACATCACAATGGTGATGCGCGATAACGCCGGGTCACTTGTGACGCCGACCGTCAGGCTCTCGATGTTAAAACCGCGGCGGCTGATAAGACCTGCGATGCGGCACAACACGCCCGGCTGATTGGATACGATAAATGAGATGACTCGCTGCATAGTACGCTCCTTTTTTGGTTTCTATGTAATAAAAAAGCCGCTTCTCCCCCTTGTCGAACGAAGAGACGCAGCCAGTTTTCAACTACGCGGTACCACTCATCTTGCCTTCGAAGAAGGCCACTCTAAGGCTCTGTCAAGCCCGTGATCTTTAACGGAATCATCCGGCAATGTCTACTCGGTTCGACACGCAGCTCCGGAGGGATTTGTCTGCCGTGGCATTACCGGTTTTCACCAAACACCGGCTCTCTGCAAATACCTTACGCCAAACCTGTCTCCATCAACGCTCTTAATTATGGTTATACTATCAAACAGCATGGTAAATGTCAATGCAGAATTTGTTTATTTTTTATGAAGCGCGATTTTCATCCGCCTGAGCCGCAAAATGGCAGCTAAATTATTTAGCCTGGTCGGACGCATAAAATATCTCCAGCTGATCGCCCGGCTTCAAATCCGTCAGAAAGCCGCCGTCTACGCCGTTGACCCGCAGTACCACATTGCCGGTGGGGTTCTCAAGATCCAGCCCCGCATGCTCCAGCAAATCCATCAGGTAATACGGCAATCCCTCGGGCTTGGCAGGCAGCGTGAGAGTCTTGCCGTTCAGCACAAACGCAACTTTTTCGTCGGGCGACTTTTTAACAGGCTCGTCGGGCGGTGCAGCAGGTTTGGGGGCAGCCGGCGTTTCAGCAGGTGCGGTTACGACGGACTCCACAGAAGGCTTGGGCGTTTTGGGCACTGCAGGCACTTTCGTTTCAGCCTTGGGCGTTTCGGGCACAGCAGGCACTGTCGTTTCGGCCTTAGGCGTTTCGGGCATAGCGGGCTCTTTCGTTTCGGACTTGGGCGTTTCGGGCATAGCGGGCACTGTCGTTTCAGCCTTGGGCGCTTCGGGCATAGCAGGCACTTCCGTTTTCGCCTTCGCCTTTGCCGGGGTTGACGGTTTATCAATCACATCCTTCGCAGCCTCTTTGGGCACAACGGTGATCACAACGATGTCACCCGTTTGCAGAAGCGTATCCGGGCTGGCAGGCATGCCGTTGACCATGGCGCTCTGCTCAAGGCTGTTCGCCAGCAGGTCTGCCACACAGCGCACAGCGGGCATGCCGTGAACTGCAGGAGTAAACTCAATGCTGTCGCCGGAGCTGACAACATCGGATATCTTGGCATCCTTGCCGTTCAGCCGCAGCACAGCCGCCTCCCCCGGCGAACCGTAATAAACGGCCTGTTTTCCGTTCACCTCCAGCATCAGCTTGCCGCCCGTTCTTGGCAGAAAGTCGTGATACGAGTAACCGTTCATCATCAGTATGTCCAGCACCGTCATCGAGCTGTTGCGGAACAGCTTGGCGCGGCTGCCGTTCAGCGTCACGTGAAAGCGATCGGCAATCAGGTTCAAGCCGGACGATATGGCGATGCCCAGCGGCGTTGCGTATTCAGGGTCTTTTAGGTCGTAGACATCTGAAAAGGCGTGCGTCTGAAAATAGTTTCCGGCGATGGCCACACGGTTGCTGTCCATGTTCATGATCTCAGACAAATTGGCGCGCAGGCTTTCCAGCTTGCTGCCGCCGCCTGCCAGAAAAACAGCCGACGGCGGTCCGTCGTTTACCTCGCAGATGTGCTCAGCAATCTCGCGGCACAGGTTTTCTGCCGCACCGCCGATGCAGTTCATTATATCCTCGCGCGTGATGCTCAGCTCAATGCCCAGTATATCCGTTATGCTCACCACGCTTTGCGTGCTCAGCTGCTTCTTCGCCGACTCCGCCGTGTCAAAGTCCAGCAGATACTGCTTCATCAGCGCCTCGGTGATCTCATCCCCTGCCACCGTCGCCATGGTATAGCCCACGATGCAGCCGTCCTTGCATACCGCGATATCCGAGGTGCCCGCGCCGATATCCACCAGCGCCAGATTCAGCAAGCGCAGGTTTTGCGGTATCGCCGCGTTGATGGCGGCAATCGGCTCCAGCGTGAGGCTTGCCACCTCCAAGCCGATTCGGTTCATCGCGAGATACAGACTGTCCACCACCTCGCTGGGCAGAAAGGTGGCAATCACCTCTGCCTTGATCTGCCGCGCCTGATGATCCAGCAGGCTGGACGTGGGATAGCTGTCCATATAGTACTGCACCACGGTATGCCCCACCAGATAGAACTGGCGGGTGTCCTCAGAGTCGCTGGTGAACGCCGTCTCCGCTTCGGCGATAGCCCCGGCGTCCAGGCGGCTGATCAGCTCTTCATCCAGCCTTTGTGCCTGCGGAAAGCTCATCTCGAAGGAAGCGCGCTGCGTTTTGAGCGCGCGCCCCGCCGCCGCCACACACACCCGCTTCAAGCGGCAGCCCAGCCTCTCCTCCAGCCGCTGCTTGACGATTCCGGCGACCTTTGCCACCAGCTCTATGTTTTCGATCTGTCCGTCTATCATGGAACGCTGCAGCTGGTTTTCCTTCTCCAAAGCAACCACGCGCAGACGCCCGTCCTCCACCTCACCGACGATGCCGATGATGCTGCGGGTGCCTATATCCAGCGCGAATATCATGCCTTCCGGCTGTTCCTTCAAAGTCTTGGTTGTCGCTTCTGCCATGTGCAGCCTCCTGTAATGAAATGCATGCCTATACTACTGCTGACGCTTATCGAAATCACAATATAACCGTACCTATAAATACGCTTGTTAATATATAATCAAAAATGCGAATACCGAAACCAAAACCAATGCAATTTGTTGGATATACTGCGATTGCGATGCCTGCCGCCTTATGCTACAATAGCAAATATTACTTTTCTGTGACGGGGTATTATGAAAAAGGCGTTAATATATGGCATACTGGGGTCGTTCTTCTTTGCGTTTACCTTTGTGCTGAACCGAAGCATGAATTTATCCGGCGGGCATTGGATATGGAGCGCAAGCCTGCGCTATCTCTTCGCGCTTCCCATCATCGCGCTTATCGTCAAGCTGCGCTATGGCTTTAAGAATATACACAGTGCCATCAAAGCACAGCCTGTATACTGGCTGGTTTGGAGCACGGTGGGCTTCGGGCTGTTCTACGCACCGCTTTCCTTCGCGGGCGATTACGGCGAATCCTGGCTGGTTGCCGCCTCGTGGCAGATCACCATATTCATCGGCGTTCTGCTGACACCGTTGTTCGGCAAGCGCATCCCCATCAAGAATCTGCTGGTCACCGGCATCATACTAGCCGGGGTTTTTCTGATGCAGCTCAAGGATATCGCAGCCATGCGGACAGATGCGGTGCTGCTGACGCTGCTGCCCATCATCGTGGCTGCCGCCGCTTACCCGCTGGGCAACCGCAAGCTGATGGCCGTGTGCGGCGATACGCTGTCCACCTTTGAGCGGGTATACGGGACGCTGCTGTGCAGCATACCCTTTTGGCTGATACTGTCCGTTATCGGAGTCACTACCGTCGGTTTGCCCTCGCCGCAGCAATCGTTCCAAGCGTTCCTCGTCGCCGTCTTTTCAGGCATTGTTGCGACAATATTGTTCTTCCAGGCCACCAACCTCGTCAAGACCAACCAAAAGCAGCTCGCCGTCATCGAATCAACGCAGTCCGGCGAGGTCATATTCACGCTGCTGGGCGGCATCTTGCTGCTGGGCGATTCCGTTCCGGATGTGTGGGGTTTTGTCGGCGTGGGTCTGATCATTTTCGGCATGGTCTTCAACAGCCTGCTATGCGCCAGCAAGCGCTGATGTCAGCAGAAATCCAAATACAATACAACTGTATACCATCGTATACCACCGTATGTTGGTGTTAAAATCATTTGATAAATGTGCTGTCATTGTGATATTATCCACTGATATACCACACAAAAGAGGTAACACGGCTTTGAAGCTAAATCCGTCCGGCAAGACCAAGCTATTTGCGATATTGACCATCATCATGTGGGCGTCCGCTTTCTTCAGCTCACACATTGCGCTTCAGTCCTTCTCTGCCCCGGCACTGGGTGCGCTGCGGTATGCCTTGGCATCCGTGCTGCTGCTCATCGTGGGCGCTGTCAAAAAAATCGGTTTGCCGCGCCTTAGGGATGTGCCGAAGTTTTTTATGTCCGGCACAATGGGCTTCACGCTTTACATGCTGTTTTTCAATCAGGGCTCGCTTTTTTTGACCTCTGCCACCAGCAGCGTCATCATATCCTCAGGACCTATCATCACCGCTGTGCTGGCGCGTGTCATATTCAAGGAAAAGCTGAACGCGCTGGGTTGGGCTGCCATCGGTGTCTCATTCGCGGGCATTCTGGTACTGATGCTGTGGGACGGCATTTTCTCCATGAACGAGGGCATCTTCTGGATGGTGGGCGCAGCTGTCGCCGTCAGCGGATACAACCTGTTTCAGCGATCGTTTTCAAAAAGATATACCGCGTTTCAGGCAACGTCGTACAGCATGTTTGCGGGAACGCTGCTGCTCATGTTTTTTATGCCGCAGGCGATCACCGAGGCGCAAGGCGTGCCGCTGTCACACTGGCTGATCGTCATCTATCTTGGCATATTCCCCAGCGCGTTGGCGTATCTGTGCTGGGGCGTGGCGCTGTCCACCGCCAAACGTGTCAGTGAGGTAACAAACTTCATGTTTCTGACACCCCTGCTTGCCTCATTGATGGGCTTCGCCGCCATTGGTGAAATGCCCGCTGTCTCCACCTTCGTGGGGGGTGCTATCATCATCGGCGGCTTGCTGTTGTTCTTGAGAAAGGATTCTCTACGCAAGCCCGCCCTTTCTGAGGAAACGCTCACGTTACCAGACAACTAATCAGCTTAGTTCTTGTTATTCTCCACTTATCAGGAAACAACAAGACGCCTGCCGTTTTGTGTGACAGGCGTCTTGTTTATGTGTCATCGTTTGTCCGCTGTCAGGCTTTCGTGAACAGCGGTATTGCCTTTTTGATGATCTCGACACAGCCTTCATCACCCAGCTTGCCGGAATCTATGCTGATGTCGTAGTGAGCCGCGTCGCGCCAATCGTCGTTGGTGTAATACTTGTAGTATTCCGCCCGGCGCTTATCCTCCGTCTTGATCTGCCGGACAATATCCGCCTCCGACAATGTGGGCGTATATGCCGCCATCCGCGCGACTCTGTTCTCTAGCGATGCATGCAGGAACACCCGAAGCACATAAGGCTTATCTGACAGCAAAAAATCAGCGCAGCGGCCTACGATAATGCAGCTGCTCGTCTCTGCCAGCTCCTTGATGATCTTCGCCTGAAAGTTGAACAGATTCTGCGTGGAGGTAAAGTTGTCGCTGTCGGGCGGTAACACCTCACCGACATAAACCTTATTCGCCGCTCTGATCAGCTCATGCTTGCCCAGCCGTTCATCCACCTCGCCAAACAGGCTTTCGTTGATACCGCTGACGTCCGAAGCCATCCGCAGCAGCTTACGCTCATAGTAAGGTACGCCGAGCTGCTCTGCAAGCAAGCTCGCAATGCTGGAGCCGCCTGCACCGTATTCACGCGCAATCGTTACCACAAAGTGATCCATAGACAAGGCCTCCTTTCATTTGAAAAGAGATTAGGCTCCCAGATAAGCCTTTCTCACACGATCGTCCTCAGCCAGCTCGCTGGCTTTGCCGTGCATCGCGATACCGCCTGTTTCCAGAACGTAAGCGCGATCCGATATCGCAAGCGCTTTCTTGGCGTTCTGTTCCACTAGCAGTATTGTGATGCCGCTGTTGTGCAGCTCCTCGATGATCGAGAATATCTCGTTGACGAGGATGGGCGACAGACCCATCGACGGCTCATCCATCAGCAGTATCTTGGGGTTGCTCATCAGCGCGCGCCCCGTGGCCAGCATCTGCTGCTCGCCGCCGGACAGCGTTCCGCCCAGCTGCTTGGCGCGTTCCTTGAGGCGCGGAAAGTGCTTATACACCTTTTCGATGTTTTCATTGACCTTCTTAGAATCGCTCAATATGTACGCGCCCATACGCAGATTTTCTTCCACCGTCATACGCGAAAAAACATGGCGGCCTTCGGGCACATGAGCCAGACCCATATTTATTATTGTATTCGGCTTCACCTTTTGAAGATTCTTGCCATCCAGCAGTATTTCGCCGGTTGTCGCACGGAGCAAGCCGGAAATCGTATGCAGGATGGTGGTTTTCCCAGCGCCGTTGGCTCCAACCAGCGATACCAGCTCGCCGTCGTTAACCGTCAGCGTTATGCCCTTAATCGCATGGATTGCGCCATAGTAGACATTGATGTCTTTTATCTCCAGCATTTCATCCTCCTATTCCCCTAAGTAGGCCGCGATAACCTTGGGGTTGTTCGCGATCTCATCGGGTAACCCTTCCGCAATCGTAATACCGTAATCGATAACATGAATACGCTCGCACACATTCATAACGAGCGACATATCATGCTCGATCAGCAATATAGCGATACCGAAGCGGTCTCTGATCGTATTGATGCACTCCAGCAGCTCAGCCGTCTCCGTGGGGTTCATACCGGCGGCCGGTTCGTCCAGCAGCAGCAGCTTCATGTTGGTTGCCAGTGCGCGCGCGATCTCCAGCCTTCTCTGCTGACCATACGGCAGGTTCGCGGCAATAAAGTCCGCCTTGTCCTGCAGGTTGAAGATGGACAGCAGATCCAATGCCTTTTCGCGGATCTCCTTTTCCGTCCTCCAGAACCGGGGCGTACGGAACAGTGCATCAAACATGCCATATTTGATGTCTTTCGTGAACGCCGTCATGACGTTCTCAATAACGGTCATCTGCTTAAACAGGCGAATGTTCTGGAATGTGCGTGCCACACCGGCGGCAACAAACTGGTGTGTCTTCTTGCCGTTGAGCAGCTTGCCTTCCAGCAGCACAGACCCCTCAGTCGGGTTGTAAACGCCCGTCAGCATGTTAAAGACGGTGGTTTTGCCGGCACCGTTAGGGCCAATCAAGCCCACCAGCTCACCCTTGAACACCTTGATATTAAAGTCCTGCACGGCGACCAAGCCGCCGAACGTGATACCCAGCTTGCTGGTTTCCAGTATCGGTTTTCTTTCTTCAGCCATTTTATTCGACCTCCTTACGTGCTGCTTTCACACTCTTTTGGGCACGATGCCGCTTAAAATCGCTTACTATGTTACGAATCGAAAATTCGTAGGAACCGAAGATACCTTTGGGGCGGAACATGATAACAATGATGAGGACAACCGCGTACACAAGCATGGGGAATTCGAAGATGCCCTGTAATCCCGCCGGAAGATCCTTAACCCAAGTACCATTTTTGATCTGGTAGTTCACAAGGAACATGATAACCGCCGAGAAGATGGAACCCGTCAGCGAGCCCATGCCGCCCAGCACCACCATAACAACCACGAACGTGGAGTTCAGTATGCTGCCGTTGGCGAACGCGAAGGACGACGTTGACAGCGTGGCGTTTGCGCACGAGTAGAGCGCACCTGCGATGCCCGCGAAAAACGCCGAGTATGCGAAGGTGAACACCTTGTAGTAGGAGGTGTTGATGCCCGATGCCGAAGCCGCGATTTCGTCGTCTCTGATGGCCTTGATCGCCCTGCCGTATTTTGAGCGGACGAACATGAACATCATCGCAATGCAGATGAGCGTGGTGATGATGGCCACCCAGATGAACGTCACCTTCGAGGCAGTACCAAAGCCAAGTCCGTTCTTATAGAGTGATGCGGACGCAGAGCCCTCAGCCAAGCCTTCCTGACCCGCGAAGGGCAGGTTGTTGATGATGTTGACAATAATCATACCAAAACCCAGCGTGATTATCGCCAAATAGTCACCCTTTAATCTCAACGCGGGGACGCCCACCAAAACGCCTACGATGGCAGCCAGTATACCGGCAGCCAGTATGCAAACGACAATAACAAATATGTAGGAGATATCGTCTTTTCCGTCAAAGAACTCCGCACGTTCGAAGGCCAGCGAAATGAGAGCCGCCGCATATGCACCGATGGCCATGAAGCCGCAATGCCCCAAAGAGAGCTGACCTAAGAAACCCAATACCAGATTCAGCGAAGCCGCAAGAATAATCAGATAGCAGCACTGCCAAAGATTTGGTGCGATGAGGAGCTTGAAGGTATTCTCTCCGCCGTATGCGCTTTTGACGAGGCTGAAGACGAAAATTGCAATCGCTATAACAAGCGTATTAATGATATAACCTTGTACAGTCTTGCTTTTCATCATACTTTTTCACCAATATTCTTTCCAAGAATGCCCGCGGGCTTAACGATCAACACGACTATGAGTATAAGAAACACGAACGTGTCTGCCATGCTGGAGCTGACATAACTGGTTGTGAACGACTCAACGATTCCAATCACGAACCCGCCCAGCATCGCACCGGGAATGATACCGATACCGCCCAGAACTGCGGCAACGAAGGCTTTTAAGCCCAGCACTGTTCCCATCGTGGTGTAGACTTTGGGGTATTGCGCCATATACATCAGCGCAGCAATTGCCGCAAGGCCGGAGCCTATGGCAAACGTCAGCACAATTGTGCGGTTAACATTGATGCCCATCAGCGTAGCGGCTGCTTTGTCTTCAGAGACGCAGCGCATTGCCCGTCCTACTCTTGTCTTTTGTGTGAACTGATATAAAGCCACCATGACAATGATGCTGATAAGTATCGTGAGTATTGTGGTTGTTTCTAATGTAACGCCCGCGATGTTGATGCCACCCGGCGTGAATATCTGGCTTGCAACCTTGGGATTGGGTCCGATTGCGGGTATGGCCTGCGCCACGTTTTCCAAAAATAAGCTCATAGCGATAGCTGTGATCAAAGCAGTCATCGAGGTACCCTTTTTTCGAACCGGACGGTAAGCCACCAGCTCTGTAGATATACCAACGATTGCACATACCAGTATAGCGAGCAGCACCGAGACCCACGCCGGTAACCCCAGAGCCAACATCAGGGGTATTGTAAAGATCATCGTATAGCCGCCGACCATGATAAAGTCGCCGTGTGCAAAGTTTATCAAACGTATAATTCCATACACCATGGTGTACCCAAGCGCCACCAGCGCGTAAATGCTGCCGAGCCGCATTCCTACTATAAGCGTTTGTATAAAGGTACTCAATGTGTCTTCCACCTTTCAGATGTAACAAGCAGAGGAGGCGTGGCACACGGCCAAAACGCCCCCTCCACCATTGTTAAATGCTTCTTTTTTTGTCTTCCTGCTTACTTAAGTTCTTTAACAACGTCAACCAGCTTGGTGGTAACAGTCTTGCCGTCCGACGTGAAGGAGATGATAGAAGCACCCTTAGCCGGTGTTCCGACATCGTCCAGCGAGAACGTGCCCGTTACGCCCGTGTAAACCGCAGAGGTGTCTGCCAGCGCATCGCGCACAGCAGCCGCATCCGTGGTGCCAGCTGCTACAATAGCAGCCTTCATGATGTAAGCTGCGTCGTAAGCCAGAGCCGAGATTGCATTCGGCGTGGAGTTGAACTTCGCCTGATAAGCCTTAACGAACGCCTGAACGTTTTCAGCCGTGTCAGCCGGATCGTAGTGATTTGTCCAATATACGTCGTTGAACGCAGACAGATCAGCGCCATCAACCACGTAGTCAGGTGTGCCGTCGTAGCCGTCAGCACCCATGATGATGCCGGTGTAGCCAGCCGCACGAGCCTGTGTGATGATGTAAGGTCCGATAACGTCGTAATAGTACGGCGCATAGACGAACTTCACACCAGCGTTAACCATAGCTGTGAACTGGTTCGTGTAATCCTGCACATCGAGGGAAGCCGTAGACTCAACCGCAGCAAGATTCAGACCATAGGTCTTAGCAGCAGCTTCGAAGGAATCGTACAGACCCTTGGAGTAAGTGTCAGCCGCACAGTAGACAACGCCAACATCCTTGTAACCAGCCTGGTTTGCATAGTATGCAGCGATAGCGCCCTGGAAGCTGTCGGCATAGCATGCACGGAAAACGTAGTCGTCCTTGGTGGTGATGCTGTCAGCGGTGGCCGACGGCGTCAGCAGAACAACGCCTTCTTCGTTAGCAGCGTCGGTGATAGCCGAGGTGCAGCCAGAGGTAACAGAGCCGATGATGAGGGTAATGCCCTGCGAAACGAGGGAGTTGAACGCATTCAGGCACTCCGTGGGATCAAACTGATCGTCAGCGTTAATCACGACAACCTGCTTGCCGTTGATGCCGCCCGCAGCATTGATCTCGCTTACCGCAAGATCTACAGCCGTGGTAACAGCAGCGCCATAAGCCGCGAGAGAGCCGGTGTTCGGGGAAATCGTGCCAATGGTGATGACATCACCTTCCGCAGCCGGTTCGTCCGCGGGTGCAGCAGTCTCATCGGAAGCAGCGCTTTCTTCGGGTGCTTTGGTTGCGCTCGGGCTGCCGGTGTTAGAGCAAGCAACAAAGCTCAGCAGCAGAACGAGAATCAACAACATACTCAATACTTTTTTCACTCGATTTTCCTCCTGTGACATTTTTTATAAAACAAACGATGCATGTTAATATAATAATTTTGCCACGCATCGTCACGTTTTCAACATAAAATGTTCATATTTTATTCTCACAACTTTTTTAAAGTTTATCGGCTAATTTGGATTTTGTCAACATATTTTATTACAATACAACACTATTAGCTTGATTTCATATAGATCATCTATGATATTTACACAAAGCGGTAAATACTGGCTTCCATCGAGCTTGTTATCTCTATTCAGAACGATTTGGATCCTATCTTGTTGGAATCAGCTATGGCTAATGACAGTATAAAGTTGTCGGAAAGATAACAAAAAAAGTCCAAATATTTTGGACTTTTCAAGTATCAAGGATAACACCTTGACTGGCGGAGAAGATGGGATTTGAACCCATGCACCGGTTACCCCGATCTACTCCCTTAGCAGGGGAGCCCCTTCAGCCGAACTTGGGTACTTCTCCAAGCGCTTTTTGAAAGCTAGTCCATTATACGGGAAGAGATGCTTGATTGTCAATACAGAAAACACAGTATTATAACATATTCAAATGCATGCGTTCAAATGCTGGTTGACGCGAGTTTATTGAGCATTACCAAATGTTTTCTTCATTAATATAGTGCATGACAATGGCGCTGCACAAACCATACCCATTTCTGTTCGCGACGCGTTGCACCTTCCCCGCTTCATCCAAAAACGCCGATGCATGCTCTATCGTCGGGCTGGCTTCGTATATGCGATACGCCCTCTCCAGCGGCGCGAACTCGCTGTTGGACACCACGTGCTCAGGTATATCCAGATACTGCATGTAGATGTCGCCCACCGCATCATGTGCCTTGCCAGTCATTTTGGTTTCGCCCAGACCCTCGTAGAAGCGGGCTGCTTCGGGGTTTATGCCGTATATGTCAGTCTGCTTCTGTTGGGCAGCGTCAGTATCGCCCTGTGCTTTAACCCTCACTCCGGCAGCATCAGCATCGCCCTGTGCTTTAACCCTCACTCCGGCAGTGTCAGCATTCGGCAAACGCCTTCTTCCCCCCGGTACTGAGAGCGTCAAGGGCATCAGCAGCACGCTTTTCGCCAACCGCTCAAATTGGTCTTCGGAGTAAAAGAAAAAGCCGGGACAATGAAGTGACCCCAAAAAGTTAGACAAATTATTATTTAGCAGTCGATAGGGCTTGAAACCTGTGAACAGCGGGTGTCAAGCCCTTTAGCTTTGTCTTAATTCGACGGTTGTTATAGTAGTCAAGATA
>JAEZJG010000021.1 GCA_023415795.1 Bacillota bacterium
CAGCCGCACGTTCCACCGGCAAGCCCTTCTTGTACCGTGCCAGAAACTCGCGGAAGCTAGCCACATCCGCTTCATCCGGCGACAGCACCTTCTTGCTCACGTTGGCGAATATGCGGTTCTGCAGATATGCCTCCAGCGTCTCGCCTGCTTCCTTGCGCTGCATGTAGGCCGCCAGTATCGCCATGCCCCAAGCGCCGCCCTCGCCCGCCGTTTCAATGACTGAAACAGGTGTCTCCATCGCCGCCGCCATAAACCGCTGACCCACCACATCCGTCTTGAAGAAGCCGCCATGCCCGGCGATCACATCCACCTTCACATGTTCCTTCTCAAACAGTATATCCATGCCGATGCGCAATGTCGCCAGTGCCGAGAACAGATGCGTCCGCATAAAATTAGCCAGCGTGAAGCGGCTGTCCGGCTCGCGCACAAACAGCGGGCGTCCGCCCTCCGTCTCCGCCACGGGTTCACCGGAATAGTAGTTGTATGCCAGCAGATTGCCGCAATCGCTGTCGGCAGTCAGCGCCAGATTGTACAGCGTGTAATACAGCCTCGTGTCGTCCACCGATACGCCAAAGGCCTCCACTGTCTCGCGCAGCAGCTTAACCCAAGCGTTGATATCCGAGGTGCAGGTGTTGGTGTGCACCATCGCCACCGGCTTACCGGAGGGTGTTGTCACCACGTCAATCTCCATATGGTAGTTCTCCATCTCAGCTTCCATCACGATCATGGCAAAGCTGGACGTGCCCGCAGACACGTTGCCCGTCCGCGCTTCAATGCTGCCGGTGGCCACCATACCCGTTTCCGCGTCGCCCTCAGGCGGGCAGACCGGAATCCCCGCCTGCAAATTGCCGGACGGGTCCAAAGCGCGCGCGCCTTCCTCCGTTAGCAAACCGGCAGATACACCTGCGGTCAGCACAGAGGGCATAATATCGCTAAAGCGCCACGGCACATTCTTCTCTGCCAGCAGCTTATCAAACTGCGCCGCCATGCGCGCGTTAAAGCCGCCTGTCGAGCTGTCGATGGGGAACATACCGGAGGCTTCACCCACGCCCAGCACCTTTTGTCCCGTCAGCTTCCAATGCACATATCCTGCAAGCGTGGTCAGATAGCTGATGTTATTCACATGCGCTTCACCGTCCAATATCGACTGCCACAAGAAGGCGATGCTCCACCGCAACGGGATGTTGAACGCAAACAGCTTCGTCAGCTGCTGCGCCGCCTGCTCTGTCATCGTGTTACGCCAGGTTCTGAAGGGCGCCAGCAGCCTATCCTGCGCGTCAAAGGGCAGATAGCCGTGCATCATACCCGAAAAGCCGATTGAACCCACTGTCGTCAGCGTCACACCGTAGTTCTCCTTAACGTTGGCGGCGAGATCGGCGTAGCAGCTGCGCAAGCCATCCCAAATGTCCTGCTCTGAATACGTCCAAACGCCGTCTTCATATCGGTTTTCCCAGCCATGACCGCCTGATGCCAGCACGGTGTGGTCTTCGCCGATTAAAACTGCTTTGATACGGGTTGAGCCCAGCTCAACGCCCAGGGAGGTTTTTCCCGCTGCAATAGCGGCGATTCTGGATTCCAAATCGCTTTTCATCATTATGTACCCTCTCTTAAATATATCCAATTTTCTAAAGTATAACAGCTATGATACACACTGTAAAGCCAGCGCCGCTCATAACAAAAGCAGATGCCTTCCAACATCATCTTGCTTTCTGATACTAAATAAAGGGTACCTATCGCCAACGGCACAAACGGCGTTCCAGCATATCCACAAGGCCGAAAAGCAGCAGCCCCAGCGCACTGAGTATCAGTATTCCGGAGAACATGTCTGCATAGTTGACGCGCATCCATGCATCCATGATAAAATACCCAAGGCCATACCGTGTACCGAAGGTCTCGGTGAAAAACAGCACAGACAAGGCCGTCCCCAAGCTCACCCTCACCGAAGACAGCAACGCCGGCATCGACGCAGGAAAAACCACCATACAGAATGTTTCACGCCGCCTTGCGCCTAGCGAGGTCATCGAATAGAACGCTTCCTTGGGAATGTCCGACACCGCATCCCGCATCGACACGATGATCTGGAAGACCACAATCATTAGTATCATAAATATCTTGGACAGCTCACCAAGTCCGAAGATAAGCATCACGAGCGGCAGCAGTGCAATCTTTGGAACGGGGTACGTCAGATACACCAGCGGCGATAAACGTTTATTCCATGATACAGACCAACCCATAAGAAGACCGATCGGTACACCGATCAGTATGGATAACGCCAGCCCCGCGACGATGCGCCCAAGGCTCACCAGCATGTGGAGCGCAAGCTTGCTGAAAAAGATGCGGTATATGTTGACCAGTACTTCGATGGGTGTCGGGATAAACGGGATGCGCAGTGCCATCGCCAGCAGCTGCCATGCCACAAGGATAGCGACGACAGCCTTCACCACGCCCCACGCGCCCATGCGCTTCATGATGCCCAATCCTCTTTGACCATGCCGCGCAGCTCCATCACAAACGAATAAAACTCCTTGGACTGCCGCAAGCCGCTTTTGCCAAACAGCGGGTTGTCGATCTCCCGCAGTATGCGCCCCGGCGCGGACGACATCACGGCTATTTTGCGCCCTAAGTACACGGCCTCCTCTATGCTGTGCGTCACAAACAGCGTGGAGGTGGCATGCTCCTGCCAAACGCGCAAGAACAGCTCTTGGATATCCTCCCGCGTGATCGCATCCAGAGCAGAGAACGGCTCGTCCATCAACAGCACATCAGGCTGCAAGATGAACGAACGGGCAATGGCGACACGCTGCCGCTGCCCGCCCGAGAGCTGACGCGGAAACTTCGTCTCCAATCCGCAAAGCCCCAAGCAGTCCAATATCTGCGCGATATACGGCTCGGACGCTTTCACATCAGCCCCCTTCACCCGCAGCCCCAGCGTCGCGTTGTGGTACACGTCCGCCCAATCCAGCAAACCGTAATGCTGCGGGATCAGACCAATCCTTTGCGTCTTCGGGTTCACTGGTTTGCCGTCGATCAGCGCACGCCCTCCGTGCTGCGCAATAATGCCGGACAGCACATACAGCACCGTAGATTTGCCGCAGCCGGACGGCCCGATCAGCGCACAAATATCACCCTTGTCGAGGTGCAGGTTCAGCCCGCTCAACGCCGGATACTCGCCGCCGGGTGTCTTATATGTCACCGAAAGCGCTTCAATATCGATCATTTATTTCACAAAGCTCTTGTCCACGAGTTCACCATACTGGTACACCTGCTGAATCAGCCCCTTCTCCTTCAGCCACGCAATCACATTCACAAAGTCCGCTTCGGACGGCAGCATCGCGGGCGTATAAGAGGGCAGCGTCAGGCTGTCCTTCACGTCCTCCGGAAACCCGGCCACATCCACCAGAATGCCTGCATACTCCGATACCGGGGCGGTTTCGAGGTATTCCACCGCGCTGTTATACGCCTTATAGAAAGCGACAATTTCGGTATTTTTAGACTCTATCACATCTGTTTTAAACAGCAGCACGCCCGGATTAATGCCAAGGTTATCTGTGCTGTCCAGCACCGTTGCTCCCCCCTTCACTGCCACGGAAGCCAGCGGCTCAGGCAGCGTGGCCGCGCCGACCTGCCCGTTCTGCAGCATCTCCAGCCGCACGGGTATCTGCGGTATCGCCGTCTTTTCCACTTCCTCCGGCGTCAAGCCCAGCTTCGCCAGCATGTTATCTGTGGCGTACTCGATAATGGTGTTGGTGGATATCGCGATGGACTGACCCTTGATGTCCGTCGAACCATTCATGGCCGGCCCTGCCAGCAGCTTATAGCTGCCGTTTGTCATCGAGGTCATCGCCACCTTAAAGCCGCCTTCCGTCAGGAACGCCGCCGACAGCATATCCGACACAGCGCCATCAAGGCTGCCCGCCTGCAAGGCGCTCTCCCTGTCCGGCGCGCTCTTGAAATGCTCAATTACAACGTCCACGCCTTCCTTGTCGAAAAACCCTTTTTCCTGAGCGATGATGATAGGTATTGAATCCACATCGGGGAGTACCCCGATTGTCAGCGTCTGAGAAGGCTTTGCAGTGCAGCCCGTTGCCAGCGAGGCAGCGGCCAACAGCGCCAAGGCCATGCTTATCAGTCTCGTTTTCATTCTTCGCACCTCCATTTACGGTACAAATTATTCTCAATCCCCAGCGAATCCATGATTCGGCTGACGATAAAATCTACGATATCGGAAATTGTCTGAGGCTTGTGGTAAAACCCCGGGCTGGCGGGCAGTATCACCGCACCCGCCTCGCTCAACGTAAGCATGTTGCGCAGGTGGATAGGGCTGAGCGGCAGCTCACGCGGCACCAACACCAGCCTGCGCCGCTCCTTGATGCACACATCCGCCGCGCGTCCCACCAGATTGCGCGAAGTACCCGCCGCAATCTCCCCCAGCGTGGTCATCGAGCAGGGCACAATCACCATGCCGTCCGTGGGGTACGAGCCGCTTGATATGGACGTGAAGAGGTCGTCGTGCGGGTGCACCACCAGCTTGCCTTGCGGAAACGCGTCCGCGAAGCCTGCGCCCAGCGCGATGCCCGTCTCGTATTCTGTCACCTTCTGCCCCATTTGCGACACCACAAGATGCACTTCGTGACCGCCGCGCAGCAGCTCCTCCAGCAGTCTTATGGCATACGCACTGCCGCTCGCTCCCGTGATGCCGACAATATATCTTGCCACAGCTTATGCCTCCTAGAAAGACTTTATCAGTATGTCCGCGCCGGAAAACAGCAGAAAGATCGTGCTGACGATCTGGTTCACGCTGTACGACGCGATGGTCACGTTCTTAAGATTGGTGGGCGAGACGATGCCGTGCTCGTACACCAGAAGCGCGGCAATCAGCCCCACGCCGATGTAGTACAGCAGCCCCAGCCCCGCCAGCACGCCGGTGTATACCAGCAACGCTACCGCTACCAGATGAAACATAGACGATATGCCCAGCGCCGCCTTAACGCCAAAGCGTGCCGGTATGGAATGCAGGTTATTCTCGCGGTCAAACGCCACGTCTTGCGCGCCGTATATGATGTCGAAGCCCGCCACCCACAGCATCACCGCCGCAGCGAGTGACACCACTGCCCAATCAAATCCGCCCGTCACCGCCACCCACGCGCCCAAAGGGGCACAGGCACATGCCGCGCCCAGTATCACATGGCACAACCATGTAAACCGTTTGGTGAACGAATAGATGAAGAACAGCAGCAACGGAATCGGCAGCAGACCAACGCATATCGGGCTGATGGCAAACGCGGACACGACAAGCAATACAAGGCACACGGCAACCAGAGCAACCGCCTCCCCCGTTTTCACCGCTCCCGTTGGCATATGCCGTCCGGCTGTTCGCGGATTCCTCGCGTCAATATCCTTGTCCACGATGCGGTTCAGCGCGTTGGCCGCCGTCCGTGCGCTGATAAGCGCAACGAATATCCACACCGTCAGTCCCAGCGACGGAAATCCGTCTGCCGCCATCAGCATTGCGATAATGCCGAAAGGGATGGAGAACAGCGTGTGCGAGAACATTACCAGCCCCGCATACGCCTCGAGCTTAGTCAATACCATATTCTGACCATCGCATATCAACCTTGGCCTTGGTGTCAGCATCCATCTCGATGTCGTTCGGCCATTCGCGCGTGTGCCCTTCGGATGCCCACTTCTTGGTGGCGTCAATGCCCATGCGGTGCCCGTAATGCGCCAGCGGCGATGCGTGATCCAGTGCATCCAGCGGCCCCTCAGATATCACCACGTCACGGGCGGCATCGATGTTGTTAAACACCTTCCACGCCACCGTCGATATATCGTGCGGATTGATCTGCTCGTCCACCACGATGATCATCTTGGTGTACATCATCTGACCGATGCCCCAAAGGCTGTTCATCACCTTCTTGGCATGGCCGGGGAAGCGTTTCTTAATGGACACGATGACGCAATTGTGGAACACGCCCTCCAGCGGAAAGTTCATGTCCACGATCTCCGGACACTGGATCTTGAGCAGCGGCAGGAATATACGCTCCGTTGCTTTGCCGAGATAGCAGTCTTCCATCGGCGGCTTGCCCACAATGGTGGCGTTGAACACGGGCATCTTCTTGCGTGTGATGCATGTAACGTGAAACACGGGATACATGTCCTTGAGCGAGTAGTAGCCCGTGTGATCGCCGAAAGGGCCTTCCTCACGCAGCTCGTCCAGCTCTACATAGCCCTCCAGCACAAACTCTGCATTGGCGGGCACCATGATATCGTTGGTCTTGCACTTCACAATCTCCAGCGCGGATTTGCGGATGAACCCTGCAAACATCGCCTCGTTGATTTCCTTGGGCAGCGGCGCGGTGGCCGCATAGATGGTGGCTGGGTCGCACCCCAGCGCCACGGATACCGGCATCCTTTTGCCCAGTTTGCGATACTTCTCGTATATCGCGCGCCCGTCCTTGTGCAAGTGCCAGTGCATGCCGGTGGTGTTCTTATCATATACCTGCAATCGGTACATGCCCATGTTCTGCATGCCGTTTTCCGGGTCCTTGGTGATCACCAGCGGCAGCGTGAAAAACCGCCCGCCGTCCTCCGGCCAGCAGTGCAGCACCGGCAGCTTGGTGAGGTCGGGTTCGTCCTCCACCACCTCCTGACACGCCGCATGCGTGACAGTACGCGGAAACACCGTCACCAGCCGTGTCAGCTTGGGCAGTGCCTTGATCTTGTTCATCAGCCCCATGTAGCTGGACATGTCCATAAAGTCGCTGATCACGCCCGCCAGCTCGTCGATGTGTCCGATCCCCAGCGCGAGATTCAGCCGCTCATAGCTGCCAAAAGCGTTTATGAGCACCGGGTAATCCGACCCCTTCACATTTTCGAACAGCAGCGCGGGTCCGTCGCGTTTCACCACCCTGTCGGCGATCTCTGTGATTTCGAGATAGCTGTCCACCGGTGTCTTTATTCTTTTCAGGAGCTTTTTACGCTCCAGTGTTTCGATGAAATCCTGAAGATCCTTATACGCCATTTCTTACGTCCTTTACACACAAAGTAGAGTAACCTTAAGTTATGATTATACTTTTTGTTCATTCGTGTGTAAACAGATACGGGCGTATTATTTGAAATCACTTGTGATTGGGAGGATTGGGCGTAATCATCGGGGCTGACCGACGAGTTACGCCCGTGTAAGGTTAATGCTTGTCCCGTCCAAATACAGCGCGGGCACTTTCGTCCTGCGGGTCGTGCTTGACCTTCTTAGAACGGAAGGTTCCGTCGTCTCTCTTATTGTTGCTGGTGCTCTTCATTTTGTTGCTCTTTCCCATGGCTATCTGTCCTGCCTTTTGGATTGCGTGTTGCGCCCGTGGCTTTTATTCTCCGGTGCAACGCCGCCGCTGGATATCTGAAGCTCCTCCTCCTTTTCCTGCTGCTTCATCCACTCTTTCTTCTTAGGCATTTTCTATCATCACCTCGTTTTTATTATGCCCCATTATATAATCTGACGATGCAACAAATGCAAAAAGCGCTTCATCATGAAGCGCTTGTGCTATCAGTTCAGTTTAGCAGCGTACCGATTCCGTTCAGCAGCCCCAACCGTATAACAGGCTCTCCTCCGTCTGCACATCAAACAGCTGAATCAGGTCTTCCGGCATCTTAAAGTGCACATAGTTTTCCTTACCCGGTGACAACACCGCTCCGCCAAAGTCGGAGAGCTGCACCCGGATAACGATTTCACGCTCTTCCACAACCACGTGCAGATAGATTTCACTGCCCATCATTTCGGACACATCCACACGCGCTTTCACCGCATCCGCATCGCCTGCCGCCGCTAAGCAGATATGCTCCGGCCGTATGCCCAGCAGCACCGCACCTGCTGGCTGTCCCTTTGCCTTCAGCAGCTTTTGCTTGTCGGACGGCAGCTTGACCGTAACGCCCGCGACGCGCACCACATATTCTTCCGCTTCCAGCAGCAGCTCCGCCGGAAAAAAGTTCATCTGTGGGGTGCCGATAAAGCCTGCGACAAATTTGTTGGCCGGGCGGTTGAACACGTCCTGCGGCGCGCCAATCTGCTGTATGAAGCCATCCTTCATTATGACGATGCGGTCGCCCAGCGTCATGGCCTCCACCTGATCGTGTGTCACATAAATGAACGTCGTGTTCACGCTCTGGCGCAGCTTGATAAGCTCGGCACGCATCTGGTTGCGCAGCTTTGCATCCAGGTTGGAAAGCGGCTCGTCCATCAGAAACACCTTAGGCTCCCGCACGATGGCGCGCCCTATTGCCACGCGCTGACGCTGTCCGCCCGACAGCGCCTTGGGCTTGCGCTTGAGCAGCTCGGTGATGCCCAGTATCTGTGCGGCCTGCTGCACCTTCTCGTCGATGTCGGCTTTCTTCATTTTGCGCAGCTTGAGCGCAAACGCCATGTTCTCGTACACCGTCATGTGTGGGTACAGTGCGTAGTTCTGAAAGACCATCGCGATATCGCGATCCTTGGGCGCCACCGCGTTGACGAGGTTCTCGTCTATATACAGCTCACCCTCTGTGATTTCCTCCAGCCCTGCCACCATACGCAGCGTGGTCGACTTGCCGCAGCCCGACGGCCCCACAAGCACCACAAACTCCTTGTCGGCGATTTCCAGATTGAAATCCTCCACCGCCACCACATTTTTGTCGTAGACCTTTCTGATGTTCTTGAGCGTTACCTTTGCCATACGTCTTCGCTTTGCCGAACAGAGCATCTGCTGCCGTCCGGCTCGCCCGTAACCGTTACATGTCACCGGCATTACGGCAGGTCTCCACACTGCCGCACCGCAAGCTTGAGCGGTATAACACTTGCCTCCTTTTTTAACGTGCGTAAAGCGGTAAGAAGTGGAGCCGCGTCCGCCGTTTTATTGACTGCTTTCGCTGATGTGCGGCGCGTCCGTCTTGTCCTGACACGCGCCGCCATCAACCCCCATACCCCGTTTGCAAAACTCGGAGTAACTGACACCTGTGTATTTCTTAAAACACCGGCCAAAATAGTTTGGATCGGGTATACCCACCGCGCTCGCGATGCAAAACATCTTCTCGCTCTCGTTGGCCATCTGCATTGCTTTTTTCATACGGCACTCCGTAATATATTCCACAAACGAGCTGCCGATCTCCGCCTTAAACCGGCGGCTCAAATAACTGGGGTTAAAACCAAACGTCTGCGCGATGAACGTGAGGTTGAGGCTGGAATCCTGATAGTTGTCCACAACGTACCGCGCAATACGGCGAATAGCCGTGGGTTCAATCTCGCGCCCTTCCTCTGTGTCGCGAACAGGCTCCTCCACCGACTGCACCACCTTTTTGAGTATGTCATAAATCTCTGTGCGCACAATGGGCTTTAATATATAACCGTATACCGGCAGGCCGATGCACTGCCGCGCATACTCAAACTCATCGAACGCGGTCAGTATGATGATCTTGAGGTTGGGATATCGGCTGGCCGCCAGTTTGGAAAATTCGATGCCACCCATAAACGGCATGCAGATGTCCACAAACGCAATATGCGGCCTTAAATCGTCTATCTTGTTGATGGCTTCGATGCCGCTGCCCGCCTCGCCCACCACCTCAAGCCCCAGCGATGCCCAATCAATGGACTTTCGCAGCAACAGGCGCGTGGGCTCCTCATCATCGATCAGCATGACTCTGAACATATCCGACACCTCACTTTTGCTTAGGGATTATAATCTCAATCTCCGTATATTCGCAAAGCTTGCTGCGTATCTTGATGACCTCACGGTAGTTGCAATAATACCGAATGCGCTCAATCGTCCCCTTGAGTCCGAAACCAGAAAGCGCTTCCTTGTCTGCGGCAGAGCCGGTCAGCACTTCGTCGATCTGCTGTTGTGTCATACCCACACCTGTGTCGTAGACACATATGTGCACCATGCCATCCTGCTCGAACGCACTGATGCGAATAACTCCCTTCTCGCCCTTCAGCCGCACACCGTGATACAGGCAGTTCTCCACCAACGGCTGAAGTATCAGCTTGGGAATCAGCGTACCCAGCACGCGTTCCTCCACCACATACTCATCGTCAAACACATTGCCATACCGCAGCTTTTGCAGCGCCAGATAATCCTTTACGATCAGAAGCTCGTTACGCAGCGGTATCTCTCGGCTGCCCTTGCTGAGGAAATTTCGATAGAAGCTGCCTAGTATCTCCAGCGCGTCATGCACCCTTGGTGCGTCACTCTGCAAGGCCATATAGCTGATCGTCTCCAGCGAGTTGTACAAAAAGTGCGGCTTAATCTGCTCCTGCAGGGTTCGCATCTCAGCTGTACGTATGCTGTTTTCCTTCTCAATCAGCTCCTCGATCAGCTGGTGGATATGCGCGATCATATTGTTATAGCTGACGGCAAGCCGCCGTATCTCGTTATTGGGAAGCGACAAATGAATCTTGTGCAGCTCGCCGTTCTCCTTGGTACTCGTCATCGCCTCGGTCAGCATATCGATGGGTCGTGCGATGTTGCGTGAAATGAACACGCCGCTCGCAAACACAGACAGTACAACGGCCGATAGCAGCGTCACGGCGATCCAGATCGCCTCCCACGACTGTATTCCCACACCGGATACGTCGCTTAAGCTGACCAGTACAATGGGGATATCCTTTGTACGGTATACCGAGAGTATCTTGCGCTGCGAATCCACGGTGATCTCTTTTGCGTTAAAACCATCTTTGATAAAGCCCGGCTCAAAATATTTGCTGAGGCTTTGTTCGCCACTCAGCACGTTACCGTATTCGTCTAAAAAGCAGATAGAGCGGTTCATACCAATGTCTCTTGCGGCAGCATGCAGCACGCTGGGTGTCAGATTGACATACAACGAACCTTTAGCCATCTGCGTATCAATGTCGTATATCAGCCGCCCCATAGTAATCAGCGGCGTGTTGATCTTCTTGCGAAACGCGCCGTTGCCGTTAATCATCGTCACGTTTCCGCCCTTAGCCTGCGTTAAGGGTGCCTTCCAGTTCTCCGAATGAAGTAGGTCTTCGTCGATAAACATCACGCCCGAGCCGGTGCTCACATAAGCGCCGTCCAAACGGTAGACATAAACGGAATCAACGAAGCTGTATATATTGGTGATACTGATGATGCCATCCAAGACCTTGGTCGAATTATACTCATTGCCCTTGGGGCTCCTCAAAAACGACACGACGTTGGAATTCAGCATAATGAGGCGCGACATCTCTTTATAACGGTCGAGGCTCACCTTGAGGTTTTTGCTGATGCTGTTAAGGGCAATTTCGCTTTGGGATATCTCGTTGTCCACCGCCGCCCGAATGATGATGATGCTGTACGACGCAACAAAAATAACGCAAAAGATAGAGAGTATGATGAGGAAGAATTGCCACGTCTTGCGTTTGAGCGAATGAACGTTCCGTTTAGATGCCCCCGCTTGGGCAGCTGCTCTCATTCGGTTCACCCCATGCATTATTTTAGCTGTGTATCGTTGAATGTATTTCATATTATATCAGTCCGCAGCGTTATTGTAAAACATGAGGAAACCTTAACGTGCAGCCCCAAAATCAGAAGTTTTGGGACTGCGCCGTTATTGAGACAATTATTAACCCTTGATTGCGCCCGCGCTGAAGCTGTCGTGTATCTTCTTGCTCAGGAAGGCGTAGACGATGAGCATCGGGAACGTTGCGACGACCAGTGCCGCACCGATGGGGCCCCAGTCGGTGGTATACGAGCCGGACAGCGTTTGTATACCCACCGTCAGTGTTCGGTAGCTGTCGCTGTTAATGAAGATGACGGCAAACATCAGCTCGTTCCATGTTGAAATGAAGGTGAATATACCCACCGTTGCAATAGCTGGGCGCATCACCGGAAAGATAATCTTTGAAAACATCTGCCAGACATTGCATCCGTCGATGCAAGCCGCTTCATCCAGTTCCTTGGGAACATTCTGCATAAAGCCGGTGAACACGAGTATGGCGATGGCCAGCGCAAAGGCAGTATACGGTATAATCAGTGCCTGATACGAGTTGGTCATCTTGAGCTTGGACAGTACGAGAAATACCGGCAGAATGGCGGCATGAATGGGTATTGTCATGCCCAGCACAAACATGTTGTTCATCGCCTTGCGCCCCTTCCACACCATACGCGTCAGCGCGAACGCCGCCATCATTGCAATAAACACGGTCAGCACAATCGTCGCCGCAGAGACGATAAAGCTGTTGAGAAAATATTTGCCCATGTTACCCGCTCGAAGCGCACTGGCATAGTTCTCCCACAGCCATTCGTTCGGCAGACCAATCACATTGGCTCCGAATATCTCAGCGTTGGATTTTAAAGAGAACGTGAACATCCAGTAAAGCGGAAAGATGTTGACCAGTGCCCAAAAGCCAAGAAAAGCGTAGACGATTATCTCCTTGACGCTGAGCTTTCTTGGGATCTTGAGCAGCTTTTTATCCTTTCGCTGTATCATCATCAGTCCACCTCCGTTTTAAACGCTTTTCGGATCAGAATTGCAAAGAAGAAGCACATTAAAATCAGTATGATCGCAATGGCGCTTCCCATACCGTATGAATTTCTCAGGAACAGCATATCCACCAGCAGGGTGCTGGGCACCTCGGTGGCATGGGCAGGGCCTCCGTTCGTAAGTATGTATATCAAATCGAAAATCTTCAGCGCACCGGTGATTGATATGATAGCGCATACCCTCAGCACGGGCTTGATCATCGGAATGATGATCCTAAAGTTGATCTGCCACTCGGATGCGCCGTCTATCAGCGCGGCTTCCTTGATCTCGGGCGGTACGTTACGGATGCCTGCGTACATCAGCAGCATATGGTAGCCCGTATACTGCCACAGCGTGGGTATAAACGACGCCATCAGCGCCGTCCCCCGGTCTCCGAGCCATACCTTTGCCCAGGTGTCCAACCCCATAGACTTCAGCGCTACGTTCAATATCCCGTAGTCGGGGTTATATATCTTCAGCCACAGCTGTCCGATAACCACCGTAGACATGATGACAGGTATGAAATAGATGGACAGGAACGAGCGACTGCCCCGTCTGCCCTTGGCCAGCAGCAGCGCAAGCAGCAGCGAAAACGGCAGCTGCACGAACACTGAAAGCCCGGCGTACATGAAAACGTTGCCCAGTGCCTTGGGAAAGCTGATCGCCTTGCTGGTAAACAGCTTGACGTAGTTTTCAAAGCCGACGAATTTCATGTCCGTGAAGCCGTTCCAGTCCTGTAAGCTCCAGTAAGCGGACATGATAATAGGAACTATGATAATGCCGACAAACAGTATCAGCGCCGGCAGAAGAAACAAAAAGATAGCTATTTTATTTTTATATATGCCATTCATTGCACATCTCCCCGGAATGTGTATCCCATCGAGTGATACAGATTGGCCTCCCGCCGGCTGCTTTTTACCTTGGGAGGCCAATCCACCGATCACCTATTGTTCTGCTGTCAGTTTAGACAGTCCAGCATCAGCATTATCAGGGTTTGAGCTGGTCTCCCATTGTGGCGCAGAATTCTTCCGGGGTGATGTCTCCGAGGTACATCTGCTGGAGCGATTCCAGATACACAGCAGTGTCTTCGGCTTCCATCAGCGTGTCAAACCAGAGCGTGAACGAGGTTGCGTTGGCAACATACTTGGCAACTTCCTGTGTCAGCGGGTTTACAGCGCTGTCGTCGTAATCGATCGCCCATGCCGGCAGTCCGCAGCCTGCGAGATAGCCGTAGTGGGAAACGCCCTTGGCCAGCTCAAACATCGCATCAGCGGCTTCCGCCGGATACTGCGTTGTTGCGGAAACCATCAGAGAGTCGGAGGGGCCGCCCATGAAGTCGGTCACAGCCGCATTGGCAGAGTTGATAACCGGAACGGGAACCACACCGAAGTCGGCCGGGTTGGGAGCATCGGTCAATATGGAGCCGCACATCCAGCTGCCCATGATGTACATCGGAACTTCGCCGGAATAGAAGGTTGCGCAGGCTTCGTCGTTGCTCAGAGCCACAGCGTTTTTGCTGTAAGCGCCCATCTTCACAAGCTTGGTGAAGTCGGACGAGGCTGTAACAAAGTCAGCCGAGTTATAGCTGCCGGTGCCACTCTTCGTCAGCACGCCCTGCAGCGTCTTGGCGCCAACGGACTTAAGCGTCAACTGGTCGTGAGTCTGTGCCAGCACCCAAGTATCCTTCGCGCTGATACCAAAGGGGGTGATCCCATTGTCAATGAACTTCTGGCAAACGGCAACAAGCTCATCAAATGTGGTGGGAGCCTTAAGACCATACTTCTCAAACATGGTCTTGTTGTAGAACAGCATGGATACGTTCATGGTATAGCCCGTGCCGTAAATTTTGCCGTCCCATGTCAGGTTGCCCAGCATAGATTTGGGAAGCTGATCCTGGAAGTTTGCATACGCATCATCCACAGGCAGCACTGCGCCGGATTGCACAAACGCTGTCGAGAAGCCGCCGCCCCATGTGAAGAAAATGTCCGGCAGTTCTTTCGCAGCAACAGCAGCCTTAATCTTTGTCTTGTAGGATTCGTTCTCGAAGGTCTCCATCTGGATCTTGATGCCCGGGTGAGAGGCTTCATAATCCGCAATGGCCTTCAGATACGGCTCGTGATGCGAATCGCTTTCCGTCGCGATCGTCCACAGCGTCAGCGTGATGTCCTCAGCGGGAGCAGCGGGCGCTTCTGTCTCAACAGCGGGAGCAGCGGGCGCTTCCGTTGCGGGAGCTTCCGGAGCGGGCGCTTCCTGAGGTGTGCAAGCGGTCAGCGGTACGATAATAAGCAGTGCCAGCAATAAAGCAATGACCTTTTTCATGGCTTAACCATTCCTCCTTAATTGTAATAGGGATAAGATGATTGTATATTTTGATGTAAATACAGTAAATGTTATATCGTTACCACTGAACGGATTTTTTTTACCCAAACCGATGTTGAAAAGCACGATTATTACTTTGGGTAGTAAAATTTTTACCATTAAACCACTGGCGGATGCTCGGTGCGCGTCCGCCAGTGATTTTCATAAACACTCATATGCTCCTATATTACGATATCAATACGTGCGCACGCGCGGCCCGTCAGTTTGGCGCTGACAGGATCGGGCTGGCTGACGCCTGCATACAGCGTGAAGCTGCGGCTGTCCACAAAACGCCTGCCTGTATCGTCCACGACTTCAAAAGCGTCCGGCGGCACCGCGATTGAAATGCTAGCGGTTTCACTCTGTTTTAGATGAATTCTTCTGAAGCCGCACAACCTGTGATTGGGCACAGCCCAGCGCGATTCGTTGTCGCTGATGTACAGCTGAATCACCTCCTGCGTATCACAGCCGCCCATGTTTTCCGCGGTGACAACGGCGATGCTGTTCGCAGCGTTATACTGTACATCGCGGCAGATCACCTGCGAATATGTCAGCCCGTAGCCGAAGGGATAAAGCACGTTGTTCTGCGCGTAACGATAGGTGCGGTTCGTCATCGAATAGTCGTCGAACGGCGGCAGCAGCTCGACGGTTTCGTAGAATGTGACGGGCAGCTTGCCCGACGGAGACACATCGCCGAACAGTATGTCTGCCAGCGCGCGCCCGCCCATCTGACCCGGATACCATGCGTGCAGGATGGCGTTTGCCGCGCCCGCCTCCGCGTTAACAGCGCTGCCGCAGGACACGACGACCACAGTCGGCTTGCCCACAGCCAGCACCTTCTCAATCAGAATCCGCTGGCTGGCTGGCAATCGCAGATCCGGCTTATCGCCCGAAGCGAACGCGTTGCCTGTGTCGCCCTCCTCACCCTCTATCGTGGCATCCAGCCCCACGCACAACACCACTACATCGCTCTGCTCTGCCACCGTCACCGCCTCCGCATAGCCGTCACCCGGCTGCGAGAGCGGCTGCAGCTGCTCCTTGAACAGGTGGCAGCCCTCCGAATAATATATACGCCCGCCGAACGCGGCACGGATACCGTCGAGGAAGGTTACGTGTTCGTCGGCGGCGCCATAATAGTTGCCCCGCAGCGCGTCGATGCCCGCCGCATTGGGGCCGATCACGCCGATAGATTTTATCTCATTACGGTTCAGCGGCAGCAGTCCGTCGTTTTTCAGCAGTACCATCGATCTGCGTGCACACTCCAGCGACAATGCTTTGTGCGCGTCGCAGCTCACCACCTCGTAGCCGATGCTGTCATACTCACAGGAATCGTCCAGCATACCCAGCCGCGCGCGTGTCCGCATCAGACGTACGGCGGAACGCGTGAGATCGTCCTCCGTGATGAGCCCTTCCTTGAGTGCCACCAGCAGCTGGAGATATGTGTTGCCGCAGTTGCAGTCGCAGCCCGCCTTTAGCGCCATCGCGGCGGATTCGGGCGCAGTGGATGTCACCATGTGGTGTGTGTGGAAGTCGCGTATCGCCCAGCAGTCAGACACAAAGTAGCCGTCGAAGCCCCATTCCTTGAGCTTACCCATCAGGTACGGGCTGGCGCAGGCGGGTTCACCGTTCAGCCTGTTGTACGCGCCCATCACGCTCTCCACACGCGCTTCCTTCACCAGCGCCTCAAAAGCAGGCAGATACGTTTCATTCAAGTCCTTCTCTGATATGACAGCGTTGAAGCTGTGGCGCGTCGCTTCAGGACCGCTGTGCCCCGCGTAGTGTTTGGCGCACGCTGCCGCCATCAGATGCTTGCCGTCACCCTGAAGCCCCTTCACAAAAGCCACCCCCAGCCGTGCCGTGAGATACGGGCATTCGCCGTATGTCTCCTGACCGCGCCCCCAGCGCGGATCGCGGAATATATTGATATTCGGCGTCCACATGGTCAGCCCTTTGTAGATGTCCCGATCTCCATGTGCGCGGCTCGCGTTATACTTCGCACGTGTTTCCAGCGCACACACCTGTGCCACCTCAAACAATAGAGCGTCGTCGAACATGGCTGCCAGCCCAATGGCCTGCGGAAACATCGTCGCCGTTCCCGCCCGCGCAACGCCGTGCAGCGTCTCGTTCCACCAATTGTACGCGGGCAGCCCCAGCCGCTCCACGGCGAGGGAATCATAGCGCAGCTGCCCCGCCTTCTCCTCCGCCGTCATCAGGTTCACAATGACTTCTGCCTTCTGCTGTGGTGTCAGTTCCGGGTTTTTATTAGCCTCCATCGTTGCACTCTCCTAATCGATATGCCTGCAGCTGCTTCCGATCAGCAGCTGTGGTTCCAGTATGATGTTTTCCGGCTCGCTGCCGTTGCCCAGCCCTAAGATTTGCTTGATAAGACGCTCGGCAGCCTTCGCACCCATGCCCGTGGTATCCTGTCGTATCGTGGTCAAACGCGGGGTGAACATCTGCGTGATCTCAATACCGTCAAAGCCGACCATCGAAATATCCTCCGGGACCGACAACCCCGCCTCCTGCACCGCTTTTATCGCGCCCAGTGCGCTGTAGTCGTCACTCGCGATCACAGCGGTGGGACGCTCACTGCGTGCCAGCACTTCCCGCATCGACTGATACCCGCCCTCCAGTGAGTAGTATTTGGACTGCACCAGATCCTCCTGCTTCAGCAGCTCACCTCTATGCGCCATCGCCTTGCGCAGCCCGTTGATGCGGGCACGGGTGATGTATCTGTCCTCACCGTGCATATACACGATATGGCGATGCCCAAGGTCATAGAGGTGGTCGTACAATAGCGCCATGCTTTTTACGGTATCTGTCATCACACCGCCGATGGATTTGTCCGCGTAGTCGATGGCGATCTTGGGCAGCTCGCTTTCCAGCAGCTCTGCAACCTCCTCGGAGGCGTAATTGGCGTTGACAATAAACACACCGTCCGCCTTGCGGTAGCGGCAGTGACCACAATAGGAGAGCCCCATCTTGCCTACCTGATTGGATATAAACACAATGTCGTAGCCGTGCCGCTCTACCACGCTCTTGAAGCTCTCGATGATACCTGCGAACAGATAATGACGCAGCCCCATCTCCGAGCCGTCCTGACACAGCACGCAGATTGTCCACGTGCGGTTCTGGCTAAGCCCTTTGGCGCGTCCATCAGGAATATAATCCAGCAAGCTGGCCGCCTGCCGAACCTTGTTTCTTGTACTCATGCTGACATCGGGAGCGCCGCTCAGCGCTTTGGAAACGGTCGCCGGAGATAGCCCGCAGGCTTTTGCGATATCGTATATGGTTGACATGATTTCACCTTCGAAACCGGTTTCGATAATTTCAAATAAATAGTATCACAGAACCATTTTCTTGTCCAGACCGTCAGCCCAAGGTGCTGCTGCGAAAGCATCAAAAAAGCGCCCGTCAAAAGGCGCTTTTAATGTCATGTCGGCATCAGCCGTTCGGCCACAGTTCCTTCACCTCCGCACTGGACAGGCTAAAGCGCTTTGTCAGTTCTCTGATGATATAGCTCCGGCGTTTCTCCAGTGTATTTCTCATATCCTTCACGTTGCTCTTCCAGGTGCTCACCGATGATGGGGTATTCCACCGCGCAATGTGCCGCGGCATCTCACCTTCGATTGAAGCCACCATATCGTCATAAACCTTCAGCAAATTTTCGGTGGACAGCGTGCTGTTAAGCAGCTCCGCATAGCGCCGCACAAACGTATCACGCCATCCGTCGTTACAGTAAAGTGCGTAGAACAACCCCATGTCGATATACGACGTCACATTGCCCAGTTCATCCGTGTTGGTGACACCGCCGGGACTGAAAAACGCCCATGCGCTGGAATTTGATCCATTTTTTAAACCAAAGTCAAGATCGTAGAACATCGGGCGCCATGTCAAGCTGTTGTCCGTGGTGTGTGTATATTTTTGGTTATAGTAGTCGTTATTGCCCATAAACGTCTGCATAATCAAATAGTCCGTGAAATAATCGACATCTATCTTAGACATATACTCATCCCAGCTGCTCTGGCTGTTTTTGCTCTTAGCCGCGAGTGAGAACAGCTGATTAATCTGCCGACTGTCGCCCTTGTACGCGTATTTGGTAGAGCGCAGAAACTCCACATCGTCCTGATTGATGCCGAACTTGGCGTTCAGATAATCCTCGTTCTGATTCTCCTTAAACTCGTACAGCCCCCAATACTTGCCGTTCACATACACAACAGCAAATTTTGATTGCATGTTCAGTATGTTCATTCCATTGGCAATAGTGTGGAAATACGCGTCACGCACACAAGTCAGCACATGATCCTGCCCCATGTTGCGCAGAGACAGAGACTTGAACGTGTTGATATTATAGCCTTCAAAAAACGGGTAGGTAACGGATGAGACACCGTACCCGCCCCGCAGATACAGGTTAATCGACTTCTGACGGAACGAACGTGTACCTGCGCCCGCAATACGAAAACCTGCCGGAAAGCGCACGCCCAGCGAGCCGTCCGTCTCATAGTATTCCACGTATCCCGCGCGTTCGCGGTCGTCGGAACGGCTCTGACTGCCGCTTACATAGCTGAAATCACTCTCCGATATCGACAAGCAGACCACCGGCAGCGTATGTTTATCACTCACAAACAGGTAAGTGGCAACCATCTCGTCGCTTTTCAGCCTGTCTGCAGCCACAGCGATAGCCCGTACCGTCTGAGACGACGACACAGTGATGGGGCCGCTGTACACGGCGGAATCCGCCGTCGGCGTGGAGCCGTCCAGCGTGTAGTGAATCTGAGCATTCGGTGTTGAGACGCTCATCTCCAGTGACACCGGCTCGGTCTTATAGCCGCCGCTGACAGAAAAAAAAGGAACGGCACAATAACCGCTCACCGCACTGCTGCCGTTGGCCGCTCCCGGCGTTGGATCGGTGAACATGCCCAGAGTACGCGTTTCCGCGCCTGCCACCACGCCCCTTGAGAGGCCGGGGCGCAGCGCACCTGTTTCAATCTGATCCAGCACCACACCCGCCGGGCTGGTGAGATACAGCATCTCGCCGGAGCTGCGAATGCTCAGCTCACCCGAGCTGCCCTCCTTCGTATATTCCTTGATCAGCGCATAGCCGCCAGACTTCACGGACGCGGAGCCTATCGGCCATTTTGTCAGTTCCTTGCGCGAGTCAGACAGATAATAGCCTGTCAGATCAACATCGCTGTCGCTGTTGTTGTACAGCTCCACCCAGTCCTTCCCCTGACTTTTAGCGGTGCTCACCGCAGCCACTTCGTTGATCATCAGCCCCGTGGCGGATGCGCCCGAGGCGGCGGCCAGCTCGGCAAAGCCATGCGCGTCGTTGGGCATTTGCGGAGTGGGCTGAGGAAAGTATAGCCACGTGCCGTCGGCGGAAAGCCCGTACGACACATTCTTTGCGTTCTCCTGCGGCACGTTCGCCGCTTCATATGTACCCGTGCTTACCTGCGTCAGATACAGCTCTGTTTCGCCCGCCCCCAGCTTGAAGCTGGCATGCAGCTCGCCATCGTCCGAGCGGTTTTTGCCCGACAGAAATACCAGCGCGTAGCCGCCCGCCTCCAGCTCTCTGTTGGGCAGACGCCACTTCAGCAGGCGTTTGCCGTTATCCGATAGCGCATAATCCGATAGATTCAGCGTACCGCCCGATGTGTTATAAAGCTCCACCCATTCGGAACGCTCACCATCCTCATCGATGGCAGAGAAGGTATTGTTAAGCAGCAGCTCGTTAATACGCAGGCTCCCAGCAGCCTCAGTGAAGCCGCCCTTCTCCAGCCCTTCACCATTTGCGACACCCGGCGTTGGCTGTGTGAAGTAGACCGCGCCGTCTGCACCCGGTCCGGCAGAAACGCCCGCCACAATATCCGCGTCCCATGTCAGCATGTCCACGATTGTCCCCATGCTGTTGGCAATTGCCAGCGTGGTTTCCCCTGCGCTGACAACAAAGGGCAGCGTGTCCGCACCCGTGTCGCCGGTAAACCGCAGCACGGTATATTCACCCGGCGCCAGCTCCATTTCGGGCATGCGCGCCTTGGTCAGATTCGACAGGTTCTCCGTGATGTACAGGTTGGATAGCTCAATGGGCTCGTCGCTGTCGTTGTACAGCTCAACCCAGCCGTATGGCTCATCCTCCGAAGCGCTTTCAGGCAGCACCTCAGTTATCTTCAGCGCCACAGTGTCGCTGTTTTCCAGCTCCTCCAGCGACGCAAATGAACGGGAGTCGTTGGCTTCGCCGGGCGTCGGGATAAAGTATTTATACGCACCGTCCGCAACATCCAGCCCCCACGCAAGGTCTGTCTGAAGCTCGGGCACCTTGAGTGTCTGAACCGCGCCCTTCGGTGATGACAACGCCAGCGTAACGCCGTTCTTGGACAGCTTAAAGCCGGTGCACGGCACAGAGGCATCCACACCCGCCGGTTGCGCACAGCAATAAACAAGCAGGTATTCTCCCGCTCTTATTTCCATGTCAGGAAACACATATTGATTGCCCGCATCCTGTGATATTGAATAATCCAACAGATTGATGGCGCTGTCCGTATTGTTGTACAGCTCAATCCAATCCGGCTGACCATAGATGGAATCCACCAACGAGTTGGAATTTGAGCTCACAACCTCGGAAATCAGCAGCCCATTGGACGGCTCTGCCAATGTTTCCACGCTGCAGCCCGCCATCGAAACTGCCATCAATATCGACACGCCCAGCAGCGTGATTCTATTTATTAACCGTTTTTTCATATCGTTCCCGTTTCTTGGTTGATACGTTCTGTTGTTTTAGACCGCGTTGTCTATTATAGACGCTTCAAGTTTATTTAACAATAATATAAACACGATAATTATGCAAATTCATACATTTTTCAAATTTTGGTGAACATTTGTACGACAAACGTTATAATGAATATAAGTCGTGCCGGAGCTTCCGGCCAATATTCGGGAGGCACAAATGAATCATCCGAGCCATTGTATACTGACCTTTTCGCGCATGCTGATAGACCCCCTCAATGCGCGTCCCGAGCAAATTTTGATTGAAGACATTGCGCACTCTTTGTCGCTGATGACGCGCGCCAACGGACATTTCAAGCAGTTCTATTCTGTGGCGCAGCACTGTGTGAACTGTGCGCGGGAAGCGCAAAACCGCGAATACAGCAAACGGCTTCAGTTGGCGTGCCTGCTGCATGACGCGGCTAAGGCTTACGTGGCGGATATACCGCGCCCCGTCAAGCAACGGCTCACCGGCTTTGCGGAGATTGAAGACAACATACTGGCTGTGATACTGCGTAAATTTGGACTCGACGATCTGACGGACGAGGATTGGCAGTCGGTGAAAAGCGTAGACGACGCGCTGCTGCACGCCGAGTTCGAGACGCTGATGGGTATACAGCTGTTCAAAACGGCGCCGTTCGTTTCGATGACTCACGATTACAGCCTGCGCGATATGGAAGATGTTTACCGCGAGTTTATTCGGCTGTTCCGCGTGCTGTCCGAACCCGCCGCCGAGACAGTGAACCGCACGGTGGTGGGCGTGGACGGCTGCAAGGGCGGCTGGGCGGTCGCCGTACTGGCAGGAGATCAGCTGTCACTTCACGTTTATAAGCACATTGCGGACGTTTTCAACGCCCACGCAGATGCAGAGCGCATACTCATCGACATGCCCATCGGCCTGCCGGAAGGCGCAGCCGACCTGCCGCCTGAGCCGCAGCTGCGGGCGTTGCTGCGCGGCAAGGCATCCAGCGTGTTCAATCGTCCGTGCCGTCAGGCCACCTATGCAGATGCACAGCATGCCGCCGTCAACAAGGCGGTGCTGGGCAAGGCGCTGTCTGCCCAGTCCATTGGCATTATCCCCAAGATACGCGAGCTGGACGAGCACCTTTGCGCGCACCCCGAACACCGCGCGCGCATTTTCGAGAGCCATCCGGAGTTGGTGTTTGCGAAGCTGTCCGGTGCACCTGTCATGGAAAAGAAACGTGAGCCGGATGGCGAGCGCAAGCGGCTGTCAATACTGTCGCCTTTCATTCCCACTGTTCACACCGTCATCGCGCATTCGGATATCAAAAAGCAGCAGGCCGCAGCGGACGACATGATCGATGCGGTGTGCCTTGCCGTCGCTGCCCGCCTGTCGCTCACGCAGCCGCTGCTTTCCGTTCCCGAGCGCCCGCAGCTGGACGCGCACGGTCTGGCGATGCAGGTTGTGTACGTAGAAGCCTGACTTAGCATTCATTAGGGCGCTGCCCTCTGCCAACATTAAGCTGACTCTTCTTTTCTTAAAGAAAAGCAGCAAAAGATAAGGGAATGCATTCGCATTCCCTTTAAAAACTCTCTACGCTTTTTATGCGGTGTGGAGGCAGCGCCTCCACGATCGTAGACCTTCACACCTTTTTTGTTACCGCGAACGGCTGTACCGCTTCTCTACCCAAGCCACCACCAGATACATCAGCACGGCCACCACAGACAGTATCAGTATGCTCGCCATCACAAGATCCAGCTTGAACACCTGCCCGCCGTATACGATAAGATACCCCAGACCCGCCTTGGACACGAGGTATTCGCCGACGATCACGCCCACCCATGTCATACCCACATTGATCTTGATGGTGGAGATGATGGACGGCACGCTGGCGGGAAGTATCACCATGCGCAGCATCTGCAGCTTGGTTGCGCCGAACGTGCGCATCAGCATCAGCTTCTCGCCGCTTACCTCCATGAACCCCGACAGCACGCTCATCACCGTCACCACAACGGAGATTAGCAGTGCCATCGTAATGATGGCTGCCTGACCCGCACCCACCCAGATGATAATGACCGGGCCCAGCGCAATCTTGGGCAAACTGTTCAGCACCACCAGATACGGGTCCAGCGTCTTCTGCACCGTGGGTGACCACCACAGCACAATCGCGATACCGATGCCCAGCGTAGTGCCCAGCACAAAGCCCATTAGCGTCTCCCACAGCGTCACACCGATGTGCATCAGCAGCTGCCCCGTGCTCATTAGCGAGATGATGGTGGTCACGATGCGCGATGGCGAGCTCATGATAAACGGATCGATCCAGTGCAGTGCGGCAGCCAGCTCCCACATGCCGATGAGCACCACCAGTATGCCCACGCGCAGCAGCGTCACCTTGAGGCTGTCTCGCCTGAGCTTTTTTATATATGAAGCGTGCTCCTCTGATACAACAGACGGGCGCACGAAATCCTTTTTATTCGGCATGAACAGCCAGCTCCTTCCACAGCGCGTCGAAATATTTTTGGAAGCCGGGAGCCTTGCGCTTTTCGAGCGGTGATGCCTGCGGGAGCTCAATACGCACCTCCGCCTTGATGCTGGCGGGGCGCTGCGACAGCACCAGCACCCGATCCGCCATCGAAATCGCTTCGGCTAAATCATGTGTCACCAGCACCGCCGTTTTCTTCTCCCGACGGATGATGTCAACAATCTCGCCGGACAGCACCAGCCGCGTCTGATAATCCAGCGCGGAAAACGGCTCATCCAGCAGCAATATATCCGGGTCTACCGCCAGCGTACGTATCAGCGACACCTTCTGGCGCATGCCGCCCGACAGCTGCTGCGGGTGATACTTGCGGAATTCTCCCAGCCCGTACTTATCCAGCAGCGTCAGCGCCCTCGCACGGTTCTCACGTGTGCAGCTGCGCTTCACCTGTAAGCCCAGCATGATATTTTCTTCAATGGTGCGCCACTCAAAAAGGTGATCCCGCTGAAGCATGTAGCCCACCTTGTCATGGTGACCATTCACCGGCTCGCCCTCTATTAGCACGTGTCCTGCCGACGGCGAAATCAATCCGGCAATCAGCGACAGCACCGTTGTTTTTCCGCACCCCGATGGGCCCACCAATGCCAGAAACTCGCCCTCGTACACCGACAGCGACAGCTCGCGGATTACCTCAATCTCGCCCTCCAGCGTATGGTAGCGCATCGTTATATCCTGTGCTTTGACGACCTCGTTCAAGTCGTTCCCCCCTAAAAAACAGTGCCTCAGGAAGGTTCCCGAGGCGCAATTCAATTTCGGCTTATACTATTTTACAACCTGCTCCGCATACGTATTGTCCACCACGTTTGCGAAATCCGTCTTCTCAGTCAGCACACCCGCCTGTATGATGATGTCCTGCAGTCTGTCGAACGCTTCCTGCTTCATCACCGGCGTATCCATCCACGCGTCGATCTCGCGGTACGATTTGGCGACCAGCATCAGCGTCTCCACCGAGGTATCGGGGAAGAAACCGACGATCGCCTCAGCCAGCTCCTTGTCGGACGCTTTTTGCACCCACTGCTGCCCGCGATAGATGGCCTTGAGGAAGCTCTTGACCACCTCGGGATTGCTCTTGATGTAGCTCTTGGTGGCCATAAACGCCGTGTAGGGCACCTCGCCGCTCTCCTGACCCACCGCGGCCATTATGTAGCCCTTGTGTGCCTGCTCAAACAGCGATGCCGTGGGTTCAAACAATGTCACGTAGTCTCCCGCGCCGCCTTCAAACGCGCCGCCCATCAGGTTGAACTGTATGCTGGTATCCACCGTCACGTCCACGCCTGGCTCCAGCCCGTTCTGACGCAGCACATACTCCAGCGTCATTTCGGGCACGCCGCCCTTGCGCCCGCCGATGACCGTCTTTCCCTTCAGCTCGCTCCATTGAAAATTGTCGTTCGGCGCACGCCCCATCAGGAATGAACCATCCCGCTTGGTCAGCTGCCCGATCACCATCGCGCTGTCCTCACGCCCTTCGTTAAACACATAAATGGCAGCCTCCGGTCCCATCAGACCGATATCCGCCTGCCCCGTCAGCAGCGCCGTCATCGACTTATCTGCACCGCCGCCGTTCACCAGCTCAATCTCCAGCCCCTCGTCTTTGAAATACCCCAGCGATATTGCGGCATAGAGCGGCGCGTAGAAAACAGAGTGCGTCACCTCGTTGAGCACAAGCTTCTCCAGTGCTTTTTGCTGACACCCGAATACCGTCAGGGCCATAAGTACACACAACACCAATACGACGATCCTTTTGATCATGAACTTCCCTCCCCGGCTTATTGATATTTTATCTTATTCAATCAGCGCGGCAGGGTGCATGGGAAAGGAAGGGAACGCATAGAACCGTCACCGAAGAAGAGTATAAAAAAACTCTGCATGGCAGAGTCCATACTATTAGGTTTAATACACAGGAAGTGCCTTCGTGAAGCCTTGGTGGAATTCACATACCCTTTGAGGCACAGGCCGGGGCGAGCCTTTTGAGCACAGCCTTGAGATCAGGCCCTCAAAGTGTTAAGTCTTCACTTGCCACCGATACCTCTGTTCTGCCTTATCGCAGCAGCCGCTTGATCGCAAATAGCTGCAAGCCGCGCGGCGCCGCACTGAACGCCTTGAGCGCAAGGCTGGCGTTCATGCTGTAGCGCAGCCCCGGCTTCCGTTTTGTCACGATGCGATATATCAGCTTCGCCAGTTCCTCCGGCTCCCGTGCCTTGCCGATGCGCCCGTCCATTAGCGGTTTAATGCGCCGAAGGCCCTCGCCGTACAACTGAGTGGATTGCTGCATCCGCTCCAATTCAAACGAAGGCACCTGCGTCAGCTGCGTGCTGAACGCGCCGGGCATCAGCTCAATCACGGGTATGTCCAGCAGCGCCAGCTCCAGGCGCAACGAATCCGCGTAACATTGCAGTGCTGTTTTGGTGAGCGCGTAGATCCCGGTGAACGGCAGCGGCTTTTGCCCTGCCATCTCGCTCGACGTGATGACGATGCGACCGCCGCCTTTCATCAGCAGCGGCAAAAATGCCTTGTTCACGCGGTATACGCCCATCAAATTCACATCCATGATCCGTTGGAGCCGCTCCTCGGTTATCTCGATAAAGGAATCCATCGTGTAGAGGCCTGAAAGGTGGATCACTGCGTCCAGCTTGTCAGTATGCACTGTGATTTCAGCAAGTGCCGCTTCCACGCTAAGCTTGTCCCGCACGTCCATGCGCACCGGCACAACGCCGTCATGCGGTTTCGGTTCCGTGATGTCGCACGCAAATACGCGGCATCCGCGCCCTGCCAGATATTCCGCCGCTGCCCGTCCAAGGCCACCCGCTCCGCCCGTGATGAGTATCTGCTTCATGTCATTCTTCTCCTCTCGGTCTCATCAGTTCCTTATTCGCGCCGTACAACGCGCGGTAACGCCGGTAAGCGTCAGCGTAAACCCCCGCATTTTTCGCATTCGGCTCGTATATGGTATCGCCGTACCGCACCATCCCCGCCGTCGCCTGCTCGTATGTATCAAAAGCACCTGTGCCCACACCCGCCAGCATCGCCGCGCCGAGGCACACCTGCTCGCCCGTGTTCACCACGCGCACCGGCACACCGAATATATCTGCCTGCATTTGCAGCCATAGCGCGCTCTTCGCACCGCCTCCTGCCGCAATGATCTCCCGGGGCGTATGCCCCAGTTCACCCAGCAATGTCAGACAGTCGTTCAACGAGAACACTACGCCCTCCATCACGGCGCGCACCATGTGCCGACGGTCGTGCGCCAGCGATAACCCCGCGAACAGTCCGCGCGCATCGCTGTTAAAGTGCGGTGTGCGCTCACCATTCAGATACGGCAGGAATACCACGCCGCCGCTGCCCGGTTCAGCCTCGCCCGCCATTGCGTCCATTGCCTTGTAGCCGGGGCTGCCCAACACCTGATTGTTCAGCCACTTCAGACACTGTCCTGCGCTCAGTGTCGCGCCGTAAACGCTCCATCCGCGCCGCATGGCATGACAAAACGTATGCACCCGGCATGCCGGATCACGCACGGGCGTGTCGGAGAACATCGCCATCTGACCGCTGGTGCCGATGTTGGCGCTGAATACGCCGCGTTTCACCGCACCGATGCCGATATTCTGTACAGGCTGATCGCCCCCGCCGTATACCACGGGTGTACCGCAGACCAGCCCCGTCTCCGCAGCGGCCTGCGCCGTCACCTCACCCGCTATCCCGTCAGCTTCCAGACACGCGGGAAACAGACCGCGGTCAATGCCCACCACGTCTATCAGCTCCCACGCCCACTGCCGCTTTACGGTGTCAAAAACGGCGGTAGCAGACGCATCCGAGGCATCTGTCGCGATGCGCCCCGTCAGGCGGTAACGTATATAGTCTTTGGGTTGCATGATGTAACGGATGCGCGCAAACGCTTCAGGCTTGCTGTCCCTCAGCCACAGGAGCGAGGGCAGCGCAAAGCCGGGGCAAACACGGTTCAGCGTCACAGCATGCACGCGCTCCTCGCCCAATGCTTCATACACGCGACGCACCTGCGCTGTGCTGCGGGCGTCCATCCAGATGATGGACGGATGCACCGGCTCCCCCATGCCGCTGAGCGCCACCAGACCGTGCATCTGCCCTCCCAGCCCGATGCCCGCGATGTCACGCATCTTATCTGGGTGTGCTTCGCTGATGCGGCGCAGCACGGATACCGCCGCGCTCCACCACACGCTGGGGTCCTGCTCCGCACCGCCGTCCGGAAGGATGTCCGGCTCATACGGCTGCTGCTCCAGCGCAACAGTGTGCCCCTCTGTCGATACCAGCAGCGCCTTCAGGCCGGATGTGCCCACGTCGATGCCCAGCAGATAGTGCCCCTTGCCCATTTTAACGTCTCCCGTCTGCGCCAAAACAGACCGAGATGCTGCACGTTTTTAACACATGCCGAGCATATCGGTCCTTCCGTATTATTGCTTCTTACATACTATGAATAAGTCAGTCCGGCTTGTGCGGCTCTGTGCGCTTTTTACGCAGCATATACCCCTCAGCCAACCCCTGAGGTGCGCCGGAGATCACCAGCAGCTCCTTGGGATGCGGCGCAAACTCGCGCAGCTCACCCTCTGTCGTGCGTATCTCTGACACCGTGAATATAACGCTTCCACTTGGTGTCAGCGCCTCCAGCTCATCTCCGACATGAAATTTATTGCGCTGCTGAATAAGCACACGCCCGTCCGCATCCGTTTCGCCCATCACCACGCCCGTAAAATCATACGTACGCACAGCCACACCGCGCTGCGTATCCTGCCCCGACTCACGCGGATTCCCAAAATAGAAACCGCTGGTGAAGGGACGGCTGCCCGCCTTGGCAACCTCGTCCAGCAGCTGCGGGTCAAAGGGTCTCCCGGCTATCGCGTCATCTATGGCGCGTCTGTATGCGCCCGTTACACAAGCAGCATAATAGGCGGATTTCATGCGCCCTTCAATCTTGAAGGAAACGATGCCCGCTTCCATCAGCTTGTCGATATGCTCGATCATGCAAAGGTCTTTGGAGTTCATCACGTATGTACCGCGGTCGTCCGAATATGCCGGGTAATATTCACCCTCGTAGCCGCGTTCAGACAAATGGTATTCCCAGCGGCAGGGCTGGGCGCATGCGCCGCTGTTACCGCTCCGTCCCGTGAACACGCTGCTCAAAAGGCAGCGTCCCGAATACGCGATGCACATCGCACCGTGAACAAAAGCCTCCAGCTCCAGCGTTTGCGGCGTTTTGGCGCGTATCTCCGAAATCTCTTCCAACGACAGTTCACGCGAAAGTATCACACGGCTGACGCCCTGCTCATGCCAGAACCGTGCGGAGTGCGCGTTGGTGGTATTGGCCTGAGTGGATAGGTGCAGAGGCACGTTTGGGGCGATGCGCCGGCAGGTCATCAGCACACCGGGGTCAGACACGATCAACGCATCCACCTGCGCGTCCCGCAGCGCCGCGACGTAATCATCCAGCCCCGCGAAATCCTGCGCGTGAAACACCGCATTCAGCGTGATATACAGCTTTTTGCCGCGCGCGTGCAGCAGCTGCGCCGCCTCAGCGATACCCTCTGGCGTAAAGTTGTCCGCAAACGCCCGCAGGCCATACGATTTACCCGCGGCGTACACCGCGTCCGCGCCGAAGTTGGCAGCGGCAATCAGGCTTTCAAGGCTCCCCGCGGGAGCCAGCAATTCATATTTTCCCATTTATATTACCATAGCGGCGAGTATTCTTTGACGTTGGCGTTATGCTCCTCCAGCGTTTTGGCAAACGCCAGATCGCCCGTCTTGGGATCCTTGTTGCAGAAGTAGAGATACCCTTCCGTCAGGAATTCCTCATCCGGATACAACGCTGCCTCTATCGCTTTCTGACCGGGGTTTGCAATGGGTCCGATAGGCAGACCGGTCACCCGATACGTGTTGTATGGCGAATCGATCGCCTGCTCCTCTGCGGTATAGACGAACTTCTTAAGCCCAGTCACATAACGCAGCGACGCGCAAGAATCCATTCGCATATCTGCGTCCATGCGGTTGTGGAAAACAGCTGACACCTTCTTGAAATCTTTGGGCAGGCCTTCCCATTCAATGATGGACGCCAGTGTCATCACTTCGTCTATCGTCATGCCGATTTCCTCCGCTCTGTCCTCTAGCTGCACGGTAAACACATTGTTGAAGCGTCGGAGCAGCTTCTCAACCACATCCTTGGGCGCGGCATCAGCATAGAACTCGTATGTGTCGGGGAACATATACCCCTCCATCAGATACTTGCGTCCTTCCATTTGTGCCGTTTCGGTGACAGCGGTGAGAAATTCAAAGCCGGGGAAAGCCTCTGGATCATCGCAAAGCTTGAGAAATTCGTCACGCTCGCTCTCGTCAAACATCTTTTCGGATACCAGCTTTGCGGCCATATCCTCTATTGTCATGCCCTCGGTGAAGGTGATTTTAATCGTCTTGCGACCGCCGTCTCCCGCCACCAGCACATCCATAATCTGCTCCATCGTCATACCGGGCGACAGATTGTATTTCCCCGCCTGAAGGCTGGACGATTTGTCGTTGAAATCTACATACATTTGGAAGACAAACTTGTTACGGATAAGCCCCTGTTCAAAGAGCTGCCCCGCGATGCCGGACAGGGACGACCCCTTCTTGATTTCCACCTGCTGATACTGCGTCGTATCGGTGGAAACGGGGGCAAGATAATTGCTCTCCACGTGGTTATACAGCGATATGCCCAGCAGCGTCACCAAACCAAGGCTGACCGCTAAAATCAGCAGCGGGCGCAGCACACGCCACGCCATCCAGCCCGCCGTCAGATCCTTGAGCGATCCGCGCTCCTCACTCCTCTCCTGCGGCTCTTTGGGACCGCCTTCAAGAGAGAACGCCTTGGTTTCGCCGTTGTCGCCGGATGTGCCGGCTACGGGTCCAAACGTACGCGTTTCGTTATTGTCGCCGCCGAGAAAATCGTTATAACCTTTATCCGCCATTGTTCCTTTCCTTACTCTGAGAGAAAGTCCAGCCCGATGCCACAGGCGTCGCCGATAATTTTATACACGTCGCCCACCATCGTTTGCAGCTTATATTCTGCTGCCAGATAAGCTGCGACGTCAGGGTTGAAGCCCAGCAGTCCGCCCAGCGTTTTCAGCTTGTCCATCATATCATTGTTTGGTTCACTGCCCGACAGGTAAGCCGCCTGTGCTTCCAGCTGAAGCTTCTTGTATTCGGTAATCAGCTTTCTGTTGGTTTCGTCCGCCATCACGGGTGCCTTGAGCCGATCATATTCTTTATATTCTTCGCTTTGCTTGATCTGTGCTGCCAGCTCGTGCGCCTTGTCGTATACCAGCATAGTCCCTCCGCTCAAATGTCGATAATGATAGGCAGTATCATCGGGCTGCGCTTGGTCAAGTCGTACAGATATGTGCGCAGCGCTTTCTTGATGCGCCCTTTTATCGTCGTCCAGTCGGTCATCTGCTTGGCGACGCAGTCGCTGAGCTCATCGATGATGATCTTGCGTGCCCGTTCCAGCAGATCGCTGGATTCGCGCATATATACGAATCCGCGAGAGATGATCTCCGGTCCGGATATCAGCTCGCCTGTTTCGGCAGAGATCGTCACCACCACAATGAACAGGCCGTCCTGCGACAGCAGCTTGCGGTCCCGCAGCACCACGTTGCCCACATCGCCCACGCCCAAACCATCGATGATAACACTGCCCGCCGGCACCGTGTCTGCTTCGCGCGCAAAACGCTGATTCAACTCAATCATCTTGCCGATCTCAGGAATGAACACGTTCTTGCGCGGTATGCCAAGCCCCTCGGCCAACGCGGCGTGCCGGTATAAATGACGATATTCACCGTGCACCGGAATGAAAAACTTTGGCTTGGTGAGCGAGAGTATCATTTTAAGCTCTTCCTGACAGGCGTGTCCGGATACGTGTACGTCCGCCACGCTCTCGTTAATCACGTTCGCGCCCCGGCGATACAGCATGTTGATGACATCCGACACATACTTTTCGTTGCCGGGTATCGGCGTGGACGAAATGATAACGAGGTCGCCGGGTATCATGTTGAGTTTCTTGTGTTCGCCCGCCGCCATGCGCACCAGACCGGACATCGTTTCGCCCTGGCTGCCCGTCGTTAGTATCACAACCTTGGACTTCTTCATCTTCTCGACCTGCTCCGGTTCGATCAGCATGTCCTCATCCAGCTCAAGATAACCCAAGTCCTTGGCGATTTTGGCGATTTTGAGCATGCTGCGCCCTGTGAGGCACACCTTGCGGCCGTAACGCTTAGACGCGCTGACCACCTGCTGCAAGCGGTGTATGTTGGACGCGAATGTGGCAACGATGATGCGCCCTTCCGCTTTCTTGAAATAGCTCTCGAACATATCGCCCACTTTGCTCTCAGACATCGTATAGCCGGGGCTGCCCGCATTGGTGCTGTCCGACAGCAACGCCAGCACGCCCTTCTCGCCCAGCTGCGCAAACTTGGGTATGTCGATCACTTTGCCGTCCACCGGCGTATAGTCCACTTTGAAATCACCCGTGTGCACGATGGTTCCCGACGGCGTGTGGATTGCGAAAGCCAATGCCGCGTCGATGCTGTGTGTCACGCGGATGGCTTCAATCTTAAACGCTCCCGCCGTAATCGTGTCACCCGCTTTGATGACGTTCAGCTTGACTCCCTCCGTCTTGTGCTCGGCCAGCTTGGTTTCAATCAGCGCCAGCGTCAGATCCGTGCCGTAAACCGGCGCACCCATTTCGGGCAGCAGATACGGCGTCGCACCGATATGATCCTCGTGCCCGTGCGTGATCAGCACGGCCTTGATGCGCTCCTTGTTCTTCTTTAAGTAGGTGATGTCAGGGATCACGTAATCAACCCCCAGCATGTCCTCCCGCGGAAAACACAGGCCGCAGTCAATCACGACGATATCGTTGCCGTACTCGATAACGGTCATGTTTTTGCCGATCTCGCCGACTCCGCCCAGCGGCGTGATGCGGATATTGTGTTGTTGTTTTTTTGCCAAGTAAAAAAATCCTCTCTTTCGTTGTCAGCATTTATCGTTAAACTCACGTTTATTCGTCATTAATAAGCCGAATTATTCCGGCGATAATTGATTATACCATATTCTGCGCCGTACATAAACGCATCAATCTTTAAATCGGTTATTTTTTTGTTCGTATCGCCATTTGTTGCCCCCCTGTATCCGCTTATGGTAGAATAATCTCAAACATTTTCCAACCGAAAGGAACGCATAAGCCATGCATATTCTCGTCTGCAACGCGGGCTCTACCTCGCTCAAATACAAGCTATTTACAATGCCGGGTGAAACGGTGCTAGCCGAGGGCAAGATGGATCGGGTCGGCTCGCGCCACGCCTCCATTTTCTCCTACAGCAGCACAAAGCACTCCTTCAAGCGCGAGGGTGTGGACATTCCGTCCTATCGCGAGGGCATACGGATATTTCTCGATGTGCTGACAGACAAAGACACCGGTGTGATCGCCAGCGTCGCCGATGTGGACGCCATCGGTTTCAAGACGGTAATCGGCAAGGGCTATACCGGTGTGCACGATATCGACGACGGCTGCATTCAGGGGCTAGAGGACTACATGAACATCGCTCCGGTGCACAACAGCGCGTACCTTGAAGCCATCCGCGCGTTCAAAGCGCTGCTGCCCGATATGCCGATGGTGGGCGTGTTCGAGCCGTTCTTCCACCGCACAATACCGGAGGAGGCGTACGTATACGGCATTCCATACGAGTGGGCGCAGGCGCACGGCATCCGCCGCTACGGCTATCACGGCGCGTCGCACCGCTTTGTGTCTGAGACGGCAAAGGCATACGGCAATCCGCGCCACGTCATCTCGTGCCATCTGGGCGGCAGCGGTTCCATCTGCGCCGTGAAGGATGGTCAGTCGCAGAACAACAGCTTTGGGTTTTCGCTGCAGACAGGCGTGCAGCACAGCACGCGTACGGGCGATCTCGACCCGTTCATCCCCATCTATCTGCTCAAGTCCGGCATGACGTTGGACGAGGTGTGGGATGGCCTTGTGAAGCGCGGCGGTCTGCTGGGTATCTCCGGCGTTTCGGGGGACTTGCGCGACATTCAGGAGGCAGCGAAAGCGGGCAATGCACAGGCGCAGCTCGCCATCGACGTTTACTGTCACGGTATCCGCAGCTATATCGGCAGCTATTACGCGCAGCTGGGCGGGCTTGATCTGCTGGCCTTCACCGGCGGCATCGGCGAAAACTCCGCGTTGGTGCGCCGCTTGGTCTGCGAGCCGCTCGCGCACTTCGGTATCGTTCTCGACCCGGACAAAAACGAAGCCTGCCGCGGCGACGAGGCGGTGATCTCTGCTCCGAATTCGCGCGTTACCGTCGCCGTCATCCCCGCCAACGAGGAGCTCGTTCTCGCCCGCGAGGTGAGCGCCCACATGGCGGCGAAGCTGGGATAGTCTAGTTTTATAAGACCATGGAGGCTCTGCCTCCACACCTCCGCCCAAGGGACTTAGTCCCTTGGGAATCCCATCAGGGAAATGCTGCGCAATATCCCTTGAATAAGCTGCTTAAAATAATATCTATCAAAGGTCATTGTAAGGAGTGGCTACTTATGGCTATAAATAAAAAGAAAATAAAAGCTGAGTATCGCTCATTTTTAAAGCAATACGCACGCAAACATAAAAATAGCCCTGATCCAAACGACCGGCATTATGACAGAAAGCTTGAAGAAAAAATTAAACGCATGAAACCCGCAGATCTTTGTTCTTTATTAGATGATGATTATATCTAAAATAATTTGATGTTAGAGAGGATACGATAACATTCCCTTATAAATTTTTTGGCCGTTCATATTGATTCCCCTTTCAGGGGAAGCTGTCGCCGAAGGCGACTGATTAGGTTAAAACTATGAAGGGCATTTACAATCCCCGTTTAGCCAACCACGCTCAAACTTTACGAAAGAATATGACCAAAGAGAACGCCATCTATGATCCGATTTTTTGAAAAGTCTGCCCGTTATTATTCACCGTCAAAAAGTTATTGGGAACAATATCGTTGCGCCACTGCTAAGCTGGTCATTGAACTTGACGGCTCACAGCACTATGACACGTCAGGCATTGAAAGCGACGCCCCGAGGGACGTATACCTTTGCAGTCTTGGCTTGACTTTCAAACGGTATTCCAATGCAGACATAAAGCTCAGATTTGATAGCGTTTGCGAGAACATATCTGATTTCATCTATCGGCGTAACAGCTAACACCTCATCCGGCACTTCGTGCCACCTTCCCATCGCAGGGGAAGGCTTTTCTTATCTATGCCCTTGAACGGAGGCGGAAACAGCGCCTCCGCTATCTTAACCCTCTCAACTCACTGCTCCTCGCCCGTCTCTTCCTGAGGTTTTTTCAGTATCCGCCGCACCATGTCAGTGTACCGTTCGCACAGCTCTGCGGCGAACTCCTCGGTGTCGCCCTCAGTACGGATAACGATGGTCGGCCTTGTCGCATGGGGGCAGATGTACCCGTAGCCGCCCGCGACGTCGAGGCGCAGGCCCTCGCTGGCTGTCGCGCCGCCTTGCGCATATACCCCGCCGATCACACGTCCGATGTCCTCCCAGTCACAGCCTACCGTCTTCACCTTCATGTGCGACGGTTCTATCATTGCACCCACCTCGCTGGCCGATAAACCGGTGCGCGCCAAATGTTCCGTGAACCGGCACAGCATGAACACGCCGTCGTACAGCACACGCCGCGCATCCACCGATAATGACGCCGCGGCTTCCTCCTCCGATGCAAACGAATACGTGAGTCCCAGTATATCTGCCATCGCCGCAACCGCACGCGTCACGCCGGACGGCAGGCTGATCTCGCTGCCCGACAGCGTGTTCATTACCAGATAATACGCCAGAGTCTGACAATCCTGAGCATTCAGTATTCGCCCATCCGGCAGATGCAGCGCACCCACCTGACCGTTTTTGGACATGTGGACACCAAACTCTGCTTCCTCGTCCTGTGTCGCTTTGCCAATCGCTTCTCCGTGGTGTTGGCTGATACGTGCGCCGCACGCTTCCAGCGCTTTGGCTACCAGCGCGTCGGCGTCCCGCCCACCGGCGACAACCACTTTAATCCCCGCTGTCTTTACCGCGCTCCAGTCAATCTTCTGATTGATAGCGCTCAGGTAAAACTGCTCCGCAAGGTCAACCCACGTGCGCTCACCCGTCTTGGGACAGGAGAGCTGCTCGCCCTGCGCAAAGTATTTAGACTCTATCTTGCGGCGCGTCTGCTTCGACAGCATGAACAGCTCCGGCTCGAACAGATCGACGTACATCTTCTGTTTATGCGCCCGCAGCACAATGCACAGTCCCGCGTCCAGTGTCTGCGCCAGCTGCGCGCATACAGGCCGCAGCACACTCTTCATCGCCAACACATTAACGCCGCTCATCGTCAGCATGCCCTCCGCCTGTGAAAGCGCCGCGCTGCACAGCGGGCTGCCGTCAGTGCAGACCGCCACTCGCTTGCCGGACATATGCTCCGCCACCGCGCCGAATATCTTTGCCAGCCGCAGCGGGGTTAAATCAACTCCCACATCGCCTACAAAGCCGCCGCGCCCGATGAAGCCGGTACGCTTGCCGCTGCCCCAGACGATGTTCTCGCCCACCACCGCTCCGGTAGATATCTGCTTCTCCGGCCATATGCGTACACGAGGGGAAACACGGCTTTCTCCGGACAGTGCACTCCGTTCGCCCACCACCGCTCCCTCATACACACTGGCGCGCTCGCCTACTGAACAATTTTCTGCCACCACGCAGCCGGACAGCTTGGCGTGCCGTCCGATACGCGTATGCTTGTGCAGCACGCAGCGTTTAAGGTTGGCATACGCCCCCAAGCGCGAACCCGCGCCCACACAAGCATACCGCCCGACCTTCGCACCGTCACCGATCACCGCGTCCGCACCGATAAAGCTGGGTGATTGTATCAGCGCCGAGTTGCTGATGGATGCGCCTTCGCCCACCCAGATACCGCCCGCGTTGCGTCCCAGAATATCCACCTGTACCGAGCCTTTGAGTATGTCCTCATGCGCTTTGATATAGCTATCGATGTTGCCGACGTCGCACCAGTAGCCGTCTGCCACCCAGCCGTATATCGGCATACCTTTGCTCATCATCAGCGGGAACACGTTCTTGGCGAAATCGAACTGCGTGCGGTCGGGGATAAGGTCCAGCACCTCGGGCTCCAGCACGTAGATGCCCGTATTGACTGTATCAGAGAACACGTCCTCCCAGCCCGGCTTCTCCACAAACCGCTCCACCCCGCCCTCATCTGACGTGATTACCACGCCGTATTCCAGCGGGCTGCCCAGCCGCTTGAGGACAATAGTCGCCATCGCGCCGCCCTGCTTATGGGCCTGCACAGCTGCCGTCAGGTCGATATCCGTCAGTGCGTCGCCGCTTACGATCAAAAAAGTGCCGTCGATGAACGGTGCGGCGTTTTTCACGCTGCCCGCCGTTCCGAGCGGCACATCTTCAATAAAAAATTCCATATGGACGTTCTGCGGCTTGTTGTCAGCAAACCAGCCGGTGACGACGGACGGCAAATACCCCAGCGTCAGCGCCATTTCTGAAATGCCGTGGCGTAAAAGATGCTCGGTTACATAGCTGAGCATCGGTTTGTCGAGCAGTGTCACCATGGGTTTGGGGACGGCGCACGTGAGCGGACGAAGGCGCGTGCCCTCTCCGCCGGCCATTACGATTGCTTTCATAAGTCATGCTCTCCCGATCAAAAGGATAGCATTATTATGCGCATCGGTTCTTTTGGCTATTCTGTTTTGTTATGCTACTTGATCCTTTTAAGACCTTGGAGGCTCTGCCTCCAAACCACCGTTTAAGGGATTCATCCCTTAAGAATCCCTTAATAATGACTGACACATTTTCAGTCATTAATCTCAAGCTGTATGAACGAAAGATCTTTGGTTAATCAGAAGGCAGTGTAATTGTGAATAACCGGATCATTTAACACATCCATATTATCTCCATAAATGTGAATGGTTCTTTCATCAAGCCACTCGATCTTGCCACCATAGTCAGCGTAATTTGCAAGGTAAAGAACGCACTCCTTAACCAGAAACGGCCCCTTATCACGACATAAGACAATGTCCGTGCCGCTCGGAATACGCGTAAATGCATATTCGAGAGCTACATACCGTGCATCCGGCGACGTGTAATATGAGTATTGTTCAGGAATCAAGCCCAAAAAGGATACTCCGAACAAAATCAACAAAAGCGTAACAGCACCAGTTGTTGTAGTTAGAACAATAGCCGTGATCTTGCTGCCGCGTTTATAGAATACCCAAAACAACGCAGGTACAAGAAGTATTGCCAGCACCCAATTATAGGGTATCCACATAAATAAGCTGGCAACAAGCAGCAGAAACAGCCCCACGATCGGAATTACCCACATCCGCACAAAGAATACGGAAATCAGATATACCACTGCCAGCACGTAATAGATAGCAATAACTATCGGCATCCATTGCTCCGCCCACCATAAGCCGCTCCATCTGAATGCCAGCAATGCCCAGCATAGAACTGGAAACAGGATTTGAACAAAGTCGGCCGGTACGCGCATCTTTTCTACAGACCGGCCTAAGTCCGTCTCTGATTTCATGATCCTCATTCCCCTCCATACTGCTTTCGAAATGGACAATTTATACCACTGCCCATGTACTACGAAGATGTGGGATGCTGATTCACTCCGCTGATGCTTCTACAGTATATACTTCTGCAAATCCATGTCCTTGATCTGGCTTTGCAGGTGTTCCTTCACATACGCCGCGTCGATGATGACATCAATCATCGGATGGTTGCCGCCCGCGTTAAACGAGATGTCCTCAAGCAGCGACTCGATAACGGTGTGCAGCCGCCGTGCGCCAATGTTTTCGGAAGTTTCATTGACCACACGCGCGTATTTGGCGATGGCGTCCAGCGCGTCCTCCTGGAACACCAGCCGCACATTGTCCGTTTGCAGCAGCGCCTCATACTGCTTGATCAGCGCGTTTTTGGGCTGCGTCAATATCATTTTCAAGTCGTTCTCGGTCAGCGGCTTTAGCTCCACCTTAATGGGGAAACGCCCCTGAAGCTCAGGAATCAGATCGGATATCTTGGCGACATGGAACGCACCTGCCGCGATGAACAGCATGTAGTCTGTCTTGACAGGCCCGTACTTGGTTACCACGGTGCTGCCTTCAACAATGGGCAGTATGTCGCGCTGCACGCCCTCGCGTGAGATGTCTGGACCAGCGCCCATGTTCTTGCCCGCGATCTTGTCTATTTCATCGAGGAAGATGATGCCGTCCTGCTCGGCACGCTCCACCGCCGTACTGGTCACCTCGTCCATGTCGATCAGCTTATCGGCTTCCTCCTGCGTGAATATCTTCTTGGCTTCGTCCACCGTCACGCGGCGCTTCTTCGTTTTCTTGGGCAGAATGCCGCCGAATATGTCCCCGATGTTGATGTCGTTGCCCATACCCGCAATCTCGATGCCGAGCGGAGCATTGTCCTCCACCTCGATCTCAATCATCATATCGTTCAGCCGACCCGCGCGCAGCATCGCCAGCGTCTCCTCGCGCTTCGTCATGCGGCGCTGACGCTCCTCCGGCGATTCGGCCGGGGCGCTCTGGCCCTGCCCCAGCAACGCCTGAAACGGATTGGACTGCGGCTTTTTGGGCATCGGCTCCAACACGTCCGCCAAGCGCTCCTCAGCCGCATGCTGCGCCTTGCCCATCACCGATTCACGACGGGAAGCCTTCACCATGCGAATGGACGCCTCCACAAGGTCACGGATCATCGACTCCACATCGCGCCCCACATAGCCCACCTCGGTGAACTTGGTGGCCTCCACCTTAATAAACGGCGCGTTCATCAGCTTGGAAATACGCCGTGCGATCTCCGTTTTACCCACGCCCGTGGGGCCCACCATGATGATGTTCTTAGGCGTGATCTCGTCCTGCATCTCCTGCTCCAGTAAACGACGACGGTAACGGTTGCGCAGCGCGATAGCCACAGCTTTTTTGGCATCCGCCTGCCCGATGATGTATTTATCCAGCTCTTCGACAATCTGTTTGGGTGTCAGATGAGACATGCTTATACCTCCTCCACCGTGATGCGGTCGTTGGTGAACACGCATATCTGTCCGGCAATGGTGATAGCCTTGGTGGCAATCTCCTTGGCAGACAGCTCCGTATTTTCCTTGAGCGCCTTTGCCGCGGCCATGGCGTACATGCCGCCGGAACCTATTGCCGCGATGTCGTCGTCCGGCAGTATCACCTCGCCGCCGCCCGACACCACCAGCAGCTCATCCTTGTCCGCCGCAATCAGCATGGCCTCCAGCTTACGCAGTATCTTGTCGCTGCGCCATTCCTGCGCCAGCTCCACCGCCGCACGCTGCAAGCTGCCGCTGTATTGCTCCAGCTTCGCCTCAAACCGCTCGCACAGCGTAAAAGCATCTGCCACCGAACCTGCAAACCCCACGACAACCTTGCCGTTGTACAGCCGCCGCACCTTCTTCGCGTTGTGCTTCATGATCGTATTCTGTCCGAATGTCACCTGTCCGTCGCCCGCGACAGCGCACTCTCCATTGCGTCGCACTGCGACGATTGTGGTCGCTTCCATCATATTAAACTCCTTTGCCGGCAGCCGCGACGCCCCGCACCTCAGCCAGCGCCCGTTCGGCCACCATACGCTTTCTCTCGCTTTTCGCCCTTGCTTCTATTGTATTGATCAAACCATATGTGATATTCATCGGCTGAAAGTCTGCACCGGCATAGCCGGACACATAAGCCGACAGCGCACCCATCGCGGTGTTTTGAGAAAACTCCGGACGCGCCTGTCCCAGAACATCACATGCTGCGCACAGCCCCGCCAGCAATCCGGAAGCCGCGCTCTCCACATACCCTTCCACACCGGTGATCTGCCCCGCGAGATACAACCCCGGACGAGTCTTACACTCGTAATGCCGGTTGAGCACCCTGGGACCATTCACAAACGCATTCTTATGCATCACGCCGAAGCGGGCATACTCCGCGTGTTCAAGGCCGGGTATCATGCCGAATACGCGCCGCTGTTCGCCAAACTTCAGATGCGTCTGAAACCCGACGAGGTTGTACATGCGCCCCTCGTTGTCCTCTCTTCGCAGCTGCACGACAGCGTACGGTTTCGTCCCGTCCGGCATCGTCAGCCCCACCGGCTTCATTGGCCCGTATCGCAGCGTATCCACACCGCGCCGCGCCATCGTCTCCACCGGCATACAGCCCTCAAATACTCTATCGTCCTCAAAGCCGTGCAGCTGTGCCGCCTCAGCCTTGATCAATTCCTCCCAAAACGCATGGTACTGCGCCCTGTCCATCGGACAGTTGAGATAATCGTCCCCGTTACCCTTACCGTAGCGTGACGCGAAATACGCCTTGCCCATGTCGATGGATTCTGCCGTCACAATGGGCGCTGCCGCGTCGAAGAACGACAAAAAGCCCTCCGCGATCTCACTGATGTGCTGCGCCAATGCGCCCTCCACCAGCGGTCCCGGAGCTGCTATCGTGATGCCGTCGCCCGGCAGCGATGTGACTTCGCCGCGCACAACCTCAATGTTCTCATGCTGTTCCAGCGTTTGCGTCACATAACGCGAAAACGCCTCTCTGTCCACCGCCAGCGCGCCGCCCGCAGGCACGCACGTCGCGTCCGCCGCCTGTATGACAAGTGAGTCAAGCTCGCGCATCTCCTGCTTCAGCAGCCCCACTGCGCTTTCAATGCCCGCAGCTCGCAGAGAGTTAGAGCACACCAGCTCTGCAAATCCCCCCAGCTTGTGCGCGGGTGAGCGCTTGTCCGGCTTCTGCTCAAAAAGCCGCACGCGTACACCGCGGCTCGCCAGCTGCCACGCAGCTTCGCAGCCCGCCAAGCCCGCGCCGATCACCGTTACGCTATTCTTCACTGCCGTCCGCCTTGCGTTTCTGGTTCTTTACACACTCCGGATTGGAGCATTTCTTAAAGCTGCTGCCGCCCGACAAACGCCGCAGCACCATCATAGAGCCGCAAGCCTCGCACTTCTCGGCAATGGGCATATCCCACGACACGTAATCGCATTCCGGATAGCCTTCGCAGCCATAAAATGTCTTTCTCGTCTTGGCAGAGCGCTTCTCCACGATGCGCTTGCCGCACTTGGGGCACGGTGTGTCGATGTATTTGACCACCGGCTTGGTGTTGCGGCACTCGGGGTATCCCGGACATGCCAGGAAGGGTCCAAATCGACCGTCCTTGTACACCATCATGCGTCCGCACTTCTCGCACGCCACGTCGGATTCCTTCACGGGCAGCTCAACGCGCTCGATGCTTTTGTCCGCTTCCTCCACCGTCTGCTCGAATGGCGTATAGAAGTCGCGCAGCAGCTTCTTCCATTCCTTACCGCCGTTCTCGATATCGTCCAACTGGTTTTCCAGCTCTGCTGTAAACTCCACGTCCACAATGTCCGAGAACTTCTGCTTCATCATGTTGTTGACGATTACACCCAGTTCGGTGGGCTTGAGCGAGCGCCCTTCCTTTTCGATGTAACGCCGCTCTTGGATTGTAGAAATGATGGGCGCGTACGTGCTGGGGCGGCCGATGCCCTTCTCCTCCAGCGCACGCACCAGCGTCGCCTCGGTATATCGGCCGGGCGGCTGCGTAAAATTCTGTTTGGGGTTCAGGCTCTTGAGCGGGCATACCTCTCCTTCCGTCAAAGGCGGCAGGAAATTGTCCTTGCTGTCGTCGTCATCGCCGGTAAAGCTAGCGGTGTAGCCCTTGAACACCATGTGCGAGCCGGTCGCGCGGAATGTACAGTCGCCCGCATCAATATTCACCGCCATCGTCTCAGAGACGGAGGGCGTCATCTGGCTGGCCACAAAGCGCGCGTATATCAGCTTGTAAAGGCGGTATTGATCCTTAGACAGTGTGTTCTTAAGCGAATCGGGCGTCAGCTCCATGTGCGACGGACGAATGGCCTCATGCGCATCCTGAGCTTTTTTAGATTTCTTAAAGTAATTGGGCTTCTCAGGCAGATAGTCCGGCCCGTATTGCTGAACAATGTGCTCTCGCACGGCGGTCAGAGCCTCGTCAGACACGCGAGTCGAGTCTGTACGGATATACGTCACCAGACCTACCGGTCCGCTCGTGCCGATCTCCACGCCCTCGTACAGCTGCTGTGCCACCAGCATCGTGCGCTTGGCGGTAAATCCCAGTGCGCCGGAGGCAGCCTGCTGCAGATAGCTAGTGGTGAACGGCGGCGGTGCGCTCTTTCTCTTCTCGCCCTTCTTGATGGATGAGACAACATAGTCTTTGCCGGCCACCGCATTTATTATTTCGTCGGCCTGCTCTTTGCTGTGCAGTTCCTGCTTTTCCCCGCCCCGTCCGTAGAACTTAGCCTCAAACTCCTGCGTTCCCGCCGCGTTTTTCAGCGCCGCGGTAATCGTCCAATATTCCTCCGGCACAAACGCCGTGATCTCGTCTTCCCGGTCGCAGATAATCCGTACCGCGACAGACTGCACACGCCCCGCCGAAAGTCCCTTTTTCACCTTGCGCCACAGCAGCGGAGAGAGCTTATAGCCCACCAGCCGATCCAGCACACGCCGTGCCTGCTGCGCATCCACCAGATCAAGGTTTAACTGACGCGGATGGCTGATCGCGTTGGTCACCGCGTTTTTGGTAATCTCATTAAACTCGATGCGGCTTACCTCGCTAGGCTCCACTCCCAGCATCTGTGCGATGTGCCAAGATATTGCCTCGCCCTCTCTGTCAGGGTCTGTTGCAAGGTAAATATGACGCGCGCCGCCAGCGCCCGTTTTCATCGCGGAGATAACATCCTTCTTGCCGCGTATCTGAATATATTTGGGTTCAAAGTCATGCTCGACGTCTACGCCCAGCGTGCTCTTAGGCAGATCGCGCACGTGCCCGCCGCTGGCCTGCACCTTATAGCCGCTGCCCAAGAACTGACTGATCGTCTTAGCCTTTGCGGGAGACTCTACAATCACCAGATCATAAGCTCTTCCCGGCTTCGCAGACGTTTTGCGCTTCGCAGTGCTTTTCTTTGCTGCCGCTGTGCCGCTGCTCTTCTTTGCCGCCGTGCCGCTTTTCTTAGCCGCGCCAGTGTTCTTTTTTGCTGCTGCCGCGCCGGTGCTTTTCTTTGCTGTCGTGCCGCTCTTCTTCGCCGCGCCCGACTCATTGCCGGTATTGCTTGCGGTGCTCTTTTGCATACACTTCTCCAATGTCTGTCATAATGCGGGGCGTCCGGCGAAACCGCCCTTCGCTTTAAATCCGCCATAGCGGTGCGCTTATTGTGCGCCGGAACCTCCGGTTTACCGCTATTTTATGCGGTGCCGTGGCTTTTGAATACAGCTTATGCCCTGCAAGTGCAAATTATATAGAAGGTGATGGAAAAAATCAAGCATATTTGCCGCACGGTTTATTTCACTGTTAAACGAAAGGGCAAAACCATGCGTTGTTTTGTGCGCGGTATATATAATAGTAAGAAACCTTACTTGCGTTCATTTTCACGCCTCTTTATGCGCACTGATTATATCCTTTAACACCGCACTGCCAGACACACATATAAGTCTTCACCCTGCACTATGTCTGCGCGATATTCTACTATTATTGTCACAGTGTGTCGCGCGGCGTTGACACTAACCGGTCGCTGGTGTACTGTCACTGCGTAGCCTCACACCGTTGCATTCAAACACACCGTCAAAGGATATGATGTCTTTTGTCAGGAGGGCTGCCCATGAATACGAAAAACAACATACCCGCTTACCAAAAGGTTTACGAAACGCTCAAATCTGCCATCCGGCAAAGCTACGCTCCGGGAGACTTCCTGCCGCCTGAGCCGCAGCTGGAGGAGGGCTTTGGTGTCAGCCGCATCACAATACGCCGAGCCGTGCAGCTGCTGGCGGCTGAAGGTCTTGTATCCGTCAGGCAGGGGCGCGGCACCATGGTAACAGTCCCTGAAGCCGCTTGTGCCACAAACCCCATTTTATCCACCACTGAGGTGTTGGCGCAGGCGGGCTGCCATGTCAAGACGGTGGACACGCACATCGACACGGTAATCCCCGATGCGTCGATACTCGCGCTCCTCTGGCTGCCGGAGGGTACGCCGGTCACGCGGCTGCAGCGCATATTCATCGGCAACGGCAGACCGTTCTCTGTCGTGACTAACCACATCAACCCGGCTATCGTTCCCAACCTCGCAAAGCACCAGCACGAGCTCGGCTCGCTTTACCGCCTGCTGGAGTCGCGCTATGGTCTCACCCTTGATAACGCGACGGACAGCGTCACCGCCGTTGCCGCCGGAATTGAGCAGGCGCGCGCACTCAGCTTGCCCATCGGCTCACCCCTCATGCACATACGCCGCGTGCTGTATTCGCAAGGCCGTCCGCTGTCGTGCAGCGACATGCTGACCGACGCCTCACGCTGCCGCTTCCGTGTGTACCTCTCCGGCCGTTCCGAGGAGCCGGTTATACAAAAAAGCAGCGCTCTGCGTGACGCCGCTTTAGACTGCTGACAAGGCCAAATAACGATATATCTAAACGCCAAAGCGTCCGCCCGGTAAACGACGGCACAGTCCCGACAGCTCCATCATTGTCAGCTGGGCGCTCACCTCGCCCGGTGCACCTTGCACCGCCTCCGCAATGTCTTCAATGCTCATGTCCTCACGTTGCAACAGCTCGTAAATGCGCTGCTCGAAAAAGTCCATCGGAGGCAGCTGTGCCGCCGATTCTTTCTTTCCCATTGCTTTGGCACCATAAAACGCGCGGATGTCTGCCGCGCCGCGCACGGGATATGCCCCGTTTGCCAGCAGCTCACAGGGCAGCGCCGACGATGCAAGAAACGGTGAGCCCGGCATTGCGAATACATCCCGCCCATAGCTGATGGCGAGCGACGCCGTGATGGCCGTGCCGCCCTTGATGTCCGACTCCGCAATCAGCAAGCCCCGGCACAGCCCCGCGATAATGCGGTTGCGCACCGGAAAGTTGGCGACTGCGGGAATCGTGCCGGGCGGATTTTCCGATATGACCGCTCCGTTTTCAATGATTCTGCCATACAACGCATCGTTTTCGGGTGGGTAGATCACATCCGCGCCGCAGCCCAGCACCGCCACAGTGGGGGTGCCCGCGTCCAGCGCACCCAAATGCGCCGCCGTATCGATGCCGCGTGCCATGCCGGACACCACAGTCATGCCCAGCTCCGCTGCAATTTTGCGCGTATGCTCGTAGCCGCGCCGCGTACACGCCCGCGTTCCCACGATGCCGATGGCGTTGTCCAGCGCAGGCAGTTTGCCGCGTACAAACAGCACGGCCGGCGGCCATGGTATGCCCGCAAGCCTCGCGGGGTACCCGGCATCCAGCCGTGTCACCACTTGGATATCCTTAGCTGACAGCTCAGCCAGCAGCTCGGACAGCCGCGCAGGGGATGCCGCCGCCTTGGCTGCTTTCATCAGCTCAATCGGCAAGCCTTCCGCTTCGGTGTGCCCCACCGCCGCCGCATCAAAGAAATCCGCCGCGCTGCCGTAGGTTTTCAGCAGCCGATAGAAGGTCTTCGCGCCGATGCCGGGAAGCGCCGCCATCCATATCCAGTATTTTTGCTCTTCGGTATATGCCATGCTATCTCCAGTAACGCTCGTCCTGCGTACGGTATTGCAATGCCTCGGCCAAATGCTTCACGGCGATATTTTCCGCTCCGTCCAAATCCGCAATGGTACGCGCCACCTTACGCACACGCGCCATGCCCCTTGGTGACAAATTCAGCGTCTGGTATGACCGCTGCATGATGCTGCCGCAGGCGTCGTCCAGCGCACAGTGCAGGTTCAGCTGCTCAGATGACAGCGCCGCATTGGCGTAGATGCCGGTGCCCGCGTACCGCTGCTGCTGTATGCGCCGCGCCGCGTTCACGCGCGCCCGCACATCTCGGGAGGCTTCACCCGGCGTTGCGTTCGTCAGCTCGCCATAGGTCACATTGTTCATGCCGATGTGCATGTCGATACGATCCAGCAATGGCCCGCTGATGCGTGACAGATACTGCGCGATATCGCGCGGGGAACAGCGGCACGGCTTGTCGCTGCCATAGTGCCCGCACGGGCAGGGGTTCATAGACGCAATCAGCATGACGTTTGCAGGGTAGGTCAGCTTGGCGTTGGCGCGCGCAATGCTGATCTGCCTGTCCTCCAGCGGTTGGCGCAGCGCCTCCAGCGTCTGCCGCTTAAACTCGGGCAGCTCGTCCAGAAACAGCACGCCGCCATGTGCAAGGCTGATCTCGCCCGGCAGCACACGCAGACCGCCGCCCGTCAGCGCCGCGGTAGAGGTGGTGTGGTGCGGGCTGCGAAAAGGGCGCGCAGCCGCCAGTCCGCCGGAAGAAATGCCGCATACAGACTGTATCTTGGTGATTTCCATCGCTTCTTCAAAGGTGAGTTCGGGAAGTATACCGGGCACCGCCCTTGCCAGCATCGTCTTGCCGGAGCCAGGCGGGCCAATGAATAGCAGATTGTGTCCGCCTGCCGCCGCCACCTCCAGTGCCCTTCGGGCATGCTGCTGACCGCGCACATGCGCCATATCATTCGCGCACAGGCCGGATTCATCGGGATGATATTCGTGCGTGGGTAACGGTGTTATCAGCTGCTGTCCGTTCAGATGCGCCGCCAGCTGCGCCAGCGTCTCCACCGGATACACGGCAATGCCGCCCACATATGCTGCCTCGTCTGCGTTCACCGCCGAAATGAACAGCTTCTCCACGCCTGTTTCCTTGGCGGATATGGCCATGGGCAGCGCCCCCGCCACGCTCCGCAGATGTCCGTCCAGAGACAGTTCTCCCAAGTACGCGCTTTTCTCATCCGCTTGTTTCACCTGTCCGCTGGCACAAAGAAGCCCCGCCGCAATGGCGAGGTCATAAATAGGTCCGTCCTTTTTCAAATCGGCCGGGGCCAGATTGATGGTAATGCGCTGCTGCGGATAGGAAAAGCCGGAGTTTTTTAGCGCGGCGCGCACGCGTTCCTTGGATTCTCTCACGGCTGCACCCGGCAGCCCCACCGTCTCATATGACGGCATGCCAAGAGCAATGTCCGCTTCCACGATCACCGGATAGCCGGACAACCCCATCAGACCGCAGCTGAGTATTTTGGAGAGCATTGTAGCCTCGCTTTATTTCTTATGCTGTACGGCAGGCGTGCGCTCGCGAAAGACGAGCAGCTTGTTGCCCGCGAAATTGACGACGAAAGAAAACGCTGTGGCGATCAGTTTGGCCCAGAAGTTGTGCATGCCGTACATCTCACCCAGTATGTAAACAGCCAGCGTGTTTACCCCTAGCGACACGAGGTTGACAAACACGAATTTTATGAAGTCTGCCGACAGGAACCATATACGAACGGTTCTAGAGCGTTCGAAAGCCCGTTGAGACCGCGTCACGGTATACTTGGTGAAGAACGCCAGCTTCATCTTGAACGTCCAGTAGCGGTTAAAGATAAAGCTGTTGATCACGCCGCAGGTATACGAAATCACATTGGATATCACCAACGGCCACCCAAGCGCCACGTTCAGCAGCGTCAGCACGCCATAATCCACCAGGAAGTTGATCACGCCCACGCACACAAACTTAACAAAGTGCCAAAAGCTTTTGCTGTATTTATTATAGAGATCCTTCAAAGCTCAACACGCCTCTTTTCATCAATAGAACGGCCATGAGGGCAGCCAACGCAGGAAGTGGTCGGAATACCACCGCGACACCTCTGTGCCTGTCGTTACGGGATAGAACATGGCAAACAGCACAAGGCATACGCCAAGGTAGATAAACACCGCCTTCTTTCCATGCTTCGTGCGCTCAATCAGGTACTTCGCCAGCACTCCCATCAGCAGTATCAGGAACGGCACCGTCGCAAAGTAGTGGTAGATAAACGTGGTGCGCGGCACCAGTACCCATGGCAGATACTGCGACAACGCCGCGATGGATATAAACATCGTGCGCTGACCAAGCCGCCCTTTGGTGATGCGTATCACGATCAACGTGATCACCGCGCCCAGACCGCCCCACCAAATCAGCGGATTGCCCATTGTGGACATGGACGACATATAGCCCTCGGGGTAACCCTGACCCTGGAACAGGAACACCGGTCTGATATTAAGCGGCCACGACCACCACTGCGACTCGAAAGCATGTGCGTCGTGCACGTTGCTGTGGTAGTTGAGCATGTACTCTTGATTCTGTAGTATGCGCTGAAAATCGTACGGATTATCCGCCACCTGCATATACGGTATGTAAGCGAGGTAGTAAATAACCAGAGGCACAACGATGAAAAACAGCACGCACCATAGCAACGTGGTGAATATCTTGCGGAGAAAGCTGCGGCACAGCTCCTCCAGAAACGCGCGCCGCTCGGCAGGCATGCCTGTGCACGCTTCCTCATCCGCCAGCGTCAGCCGCGCGTAGCGATATTCGTTGAACCGCTTGGCAATCTGGATGCCCAGCACCACCGCCAAGCCCGCGCCTGCGTAAATGCACAGCCATTTCGTGGCCGCACCCAGCCCAAACGCCACGCCTGTCAGCGCCAGCGGAAGCAGAGACTTTTTCAGTGGCTGACGGTTGAAGTTCGTCTCGGTATACAGATACATGAAATAGTACATCAGCATGATGAAGAACACGCTATAGCTGTCGATGGTGGCAATACGCGTTTGCGTATAGTGCATAAAATCCAGCGCGAGCAACGCGGTAGGAATAAACGCAAACAGCGGCTGCTTGAAAAGCCTTTTGGCAAACAGGTATATCAGCGGCAGCATCAGCACGCCAAACAGCGTCCCCATGCAGCGCCAGCCAAACGGATTCATGCCAAATATACGGATGCCAATGGACAGCAGCACTTTTCCCAGCGGCGGATGCGTGATCTCGTAAGGCGTTAGATGCTCGATGTTTTCCAGCGCGGTGCGCGCGTGGTACACCTCGTCGAAATACATCTCGTTCATGTAATACGTCTGCATCGGCACATACTGCTGCTCGTCGAACATAAACTCGGGGGAGTTGCCGCGCGGTGCGTCCGGATCGGTGCTGGACGCCATGTCCACCGTCAGCGGGCTGCCGTCCGCGCCGCAGAAGGCCATCTCCAGCATGCGCAGCGGGCGATCATCGCGTATTGTGGAGGAAATCATCACATAGCGCGCGGTGAACGGCTCCACGTTGACAAACTGCCACTCGTACATGCTCGTCGTCTGGTAATCGATATTCAAGGGCTTCGTCACGGTGGTTGTCACACCATCCGCATCCGTTTCCGTCACCTCGTGTAGCACATCGGTATAGCCCTCACCATCGCTGGAATAAGAGAAAGCGAACGTCCCGTTACCCAGTGATGTATAATACTTGATGGTTGAAATCTCCTGCGGCTCTGCAAATTCGATGATAACAGGGCTCTCACCCAACGCATAAAAGGTCTTGGGAATATCGAAGGAGCCTAAGTTGATGAACGCAACCACTGCGTACACCAGTGTTATAGCCGCCATTGCCAGCCAGTCCCATCGCGTCATACGAGTGGGTTCATGCTTGTCAAAAAGCCGTCGGCGAGCGTGTTTTTGCCAATCGTTGTTAAATATCATACTGTTTCCTCTTATTTATCCGTTAAGCGAGGGGCTGTTTATCATAACGGTACCCCGAACCAGCTTTTTAAACGTCAGCACGGCGTATATCGCATACAGCCCCACGTTGGCCGCCGAAACCACCAGCATAGGCATGCCGCTGACCAGCACCGAATCGGCATAGAGCGTGAACAGCTGCGCGAACAGCGCCGTTAATGAAAATGCCACGGCAAACGTCAGTGTTGTCATGTCCCGCGTGAACACATATGCCAGCAGCAGGAACACGCAGGCAGGCAGCATATATCTTTCGTGCATTGCATGGGCCAGCATATACACTGAAATGATCAGAAACGCCGCCACATCGAACGTGACCAGCTGCGCGCGCGAACGCCACTGCAGCACTGCCACCGTTGCACATATCAAACCAATAAATAGAATACCCCAATAGTGGTACGGCATAAACAGAAACACCTGATCCGCCGGAGTCCAATTGGCTCCCAGCAGACCCCACAGGTTAAACGCATTCACCGTCGCATACTGGTATTCCTCGACCACACCGATATACTTGTGCACAATCCAGTCAGGCTGCTGGCTGCCGGTAAAGGGTATCACGCCCGCTGCAACCACCGCCGCCAGAATCGCCCCTGAGGTCAGCAGCTTGAGCGTCTCCCTCTCCACCCTGCCCTTTTTGAACAGCGCGTAAATATACGTCAGCCCCACCACAGGCGCCAGCATGATGGCCTGCGGCTTGAGCAACAGAGCCACAGCAAAGAATACCGCGCCCAGCATCGTATTTTCCTTGCGCAGATAGTAGAGGCACAGCACGATGAACAGTATGAACACCATGTCGATCTGTCCCCATACGCTGCTGTTGAAGAACAACGCCGGATTGAACAGCAGAAACGCGCTGCACATGAGTCCAAAAGTGCGCCCCATCTGCTTAACCGCAACTTTGTATACAAACAACGCCAGCACCACCTCGGCGATGATGGACGGCAGCTTGATGATGAGCGTAAACAGCACAGATCCCGCGTCGATGCCCAGCATGTCCCTTAACCCGCCAAGAACATACAATACGTACATATAACCCGGCGGGTAGTCGCAGAATATGCCGGACGAATAAAAGCCAGACAGCCCGTGTTCGTAAACGCCGATTGCCCAGCCCTTAAAGCAAGCGATATCCGTTGTGTAACCCTCAAAGGCCAGCGCTGCGATAACACGAAGCATAACCGCCACCGCAGCCATCAGCACAAACACCGACCATACGCGCCCGGCCCCGTCGTCCACGCCGCTGCTGCGTACGCCCAGCAGCACCGCCACGATAATGAACAGCACTGCCATGATGACGGTGAGCACCGTCGCCAGCATAGTCGCCCCCACAGTCGCGTTCGATGGTTTAAATGCCTCATCTGCTGCAAACGCCACAGCGGGCAGCGCGGCCACCAATATCACAACCAATAACAAAATAATGATCTTGCGCATCATACTCCAGCGGGCTCCGTAAACTCAAAAGCATTCTTAATATGGCTTATATTTCCGCCCGTAACCTCTATTATATCAAATCTCAATGTTTCATCAATGATTTTATTTTTATAAGCATAATCGAGAGCCGCCCGGCATATGCGCCGCTGCTTGACTGCAGTCACCGCCTCTGCCCCCGTGCCAAAGCCTGCGCCTGAACGCGTTTTTACCTCACAGAAAACCGTTGCCCCATCCTGCCGGAATATGATGTCCACCTCACCGCCGCGCACATAGTGGTTGCGCGCCAATATCACGCCGCCAGATTGCTCGATATAACGAGCGGCAATATCCTCGCCCGCGTTACCACGGCTGCGCGTGTTCATACGCCAAAGCCGGACAGAAACGAACGGCGGTGTATGGCGCAGGGGCCCTGCTCCCGAATGGATTCAGCATGCGCCTTGGTGCCGTAACCCTTGTGCTGCGCAAAGCCGTATCCGGGGTATACACACGAGTATCCGCACATCAGCCTGTCCCGCGTGACCTTGGCAATCACCGAGGCCGCCGCAATGCTGTACACCTTCGCGTCACCGCCCACCAAATCCTCGTAGGAAAACGGTATGTCCAAGCCGCCGATGCGGTCGCAGAACACATGCTGCGGCTTCACCGACAGTGCGCCCAGCGCACCCGCAAACGCACGCTTTGCCGCGTTCAGTATGTTGATTTCATCGATGACACGGTTGTCCACAATGCAGACCGCCCAGCAAACCGCTTGCCGTGTGATCTCGTCGTACAACGCGGCCCGCTTCTTCTCCGACAGCTTCTTAGAATCATCCACGCCGGGTATCAGGCAATCGGGCGGCATCACCACCGCCGCAGCCACACACGGCCCCGCCAGCGGTCCGCGCCCTGCCTCGTCCACCCCCGCCACCAGCTTCCCCGCATCCCAGAAAGGCCGTTCAAACGCGGTCATCGCCGTCAGGCGTTCCATCTCCTGTGCTTCGCTGCGCTTCATCGCCACATCGCTCGAGCGTAATGCGCCCCAGCTTCCCTCCCCGATATTCGTCCAGCAGCGCCCGTGCGCCGCGCTGATCATCTATTTCGCCCTGCTTGAGCAAGAACCCTCTCTTGCGGCATATATCTTCCAGAACGCGCCGCTCGTCCAAGTCTTCTTCTACGCCGTACCGCCCCTTGAGCGCTCCGGGAGCCGCTTGCCGCAGCAGCGCGACCAGCTTACCCGCCAGTGCCACCTCGTCCAGCACCTCACTGCGCAGCGAGCCCAGCGCGGCGATGCGCTCCGCCGCGTCGGGCGGCTCAATCTTGGGCCACAGCAGACCGGGTGAATCCAGCAGCTCCAGCGTGTCGGACAGCCGCACCCATTGCAAACCGCGCGTTACGCCCGGCTTGTCGCCCTCCTTCGCGCTTTTCTGACCCACCAGCCGATTGATGATGGCAGACTTGCCCACGTTGGGGATCCCCGCGATCAGCACTCGCACCGTTTTACGAGCGCCCTTTTCGGCATACCGCTGCACCACAGGCGCAGCTGCCTCGCGTATTGCCGACACCAGTTTTCCCGGCTTGTCCTTCGTCGCGCTGAAAGACATCGCGTGTCCGAACTGCCGTTTATAATATTCCGTCCATTTCTTCGTCTGCTCCGGATCGGCAAGGTCGCTCTTATTCAGCAGTATGATGCATGCCTTACCGGACAGCTGTTCCTTCAAATCCGGACTTAGCGTGCTCAAGGGCGCGCGCGCATCCACCGCGATCACCGCTACGCTGATCAGCTTAAGCTTCTCCGCAATCTGGCGCTTTGCCTTGGCCATATGCCCCGGATACCAATGTATCTCCAATACTCCAACCCTCCCTGCGCTCAACCACCTGAGCGCCTCATCCTCTCCTATGATATACAATTTCTCAGCTGTTTTCCAGCAAAATAAAAAGAAGCCGTGTTTCCGGCTTCTTTCGTGGTTATTACCGTTTTTCTTTGAGCTTCGCAGCTTTGCCCTGACGATCGCGCAGGTAGTAAAGCTTTGCGCGGCGCACTTTGTTGGTACGCAGCTTCTCGATGCTCGAAATTTTGGGCGAGTGGATGGGGAACGTCCGCTCGACACCGATGCCGAACGAAACGCGGCGTACGGTGATGGTCTCGGAAAGACCGGTGCCCCGACGCGCAATCACATATCCCTCAAAACCCTGCAGACGCTCTCTCGTACCCTCGATAACCTTCACGAAAACCTTGACGGTGTCGCCGATTTTGATCACGGGCAGATCGGTGCGCATCTGTTCCTTTTCGATGGCTCTGATGATCTGATTCATTTGCTGATTCCTCCTCCCATTTCAGGCGTTCATAACCGTATTGATATTGCCGGTGCTAAAGCAAAAACTGCTTGACCGAGCTTCACGGAAAGCGGACCACCCTAAATCAACTTTAGAAGTATAACACAGGGGCGAATACGTGACAAGACTCAAAAAATTGTTTTTGGCCGATCTGTGGCGTTTTTTTGCCGAATTTAAACCAAATCAAGGACATTGCGACACAAAGGCCATGTTTTCTTGCCATTCATTATAACACATTCGCCGTCCCTGCGCCTATATTGACTTCGAATTTGGTTTATGCTTTAATAGGCTTGTCGCGAAACAGCCCGTACGAAGCGGAAAAAAGCGTATTCGCGGCGATAACAGCAAACTTCCGCGCGATACCATGAAGGTATGTGCTTTGTGTCAGGCAAAGCAACGCATTCAGCGGTATTTTTTATTTGGAGGAATTCATAGATGCACTTTTCGAAGACGAAGAAGATGGTGCTGTCCGCCATGTTTCTCGCGCTGGGCATACTGCTGCCTATGCTGGTGGGACACCTGATCCCGATGGGCTGGATTCTGCTGCCGATGCATGTTCCGGTGCTGCTGTGCGGATTCATCTGCGGCGGACCATGGGGTCTGCTGGTGGGTGCGGTCGCGCCGCTGCTCTCCAGCGCAATCACCGGCATGCCGGGGCTTTACCCCACCGCTGCCGCCATGGCTTTTGAGCTGGCCGCCTACGGTCTGCTGGCGGGTCTGTTCTACAAGCTCTTCCCCAAGAAAATCGGCTTTATCTTCGTATCGCTGATACTCGCAATGGTCGGCGGGCGCATCGTTTGGAGCCTTGTGAGCCTCGTGCTGTATGGCATAGCGGGCACGGCCTTCACCTGGGGCGACATTCTAGGCGGTGCAATCGTCATGGTATTCCCCGGCATTATCATTCAGCTGGTACTGATCCCTGCCATCATGATCGCGCTGCAGCTCACACAGAAAAAAAAGGCGGAGTTCATCGCTGCATGAAGCAAATACTGCTTGCCCACATACATCAATATCCGCTGATGCAGCCCACTGATATGGTGAAGCTGCTGTATCAGAGCGAGTTTGCGGGCGGGCACATGATAACCGACCCCGAGCAGTGTCTCTCGCGCCTTGTGGACGAGAGCCGCGGCGCTGCGCCGCGCGCCGTTGCCCATGCCTTTGAGCCCATCGGCGGCGGGCTGTGCCGCCTGCATCTGGGTGCATTGACCGCGCTGGGCATTACGCCGCAGACGCTGAACCGGTTGTTTATTGCCACCGCGAATATTGTCACCGGGTCGGCAGAGCGCTTTGCCGCAATGCTGGACGCGTTCTTGGACTGGTGCCGCAGTGGCGAGCTGCCCTGTGATTTTGCGGCTGCGGAACGCTACGTGCGGTATTACCGCGCACAGGGCTGCCCGCCCGTGTCTCACAGCAACGCCTACCGCGCCGCCTACGCCCCCGCCTACCGGGTGGTGAAAGCAGCATACTGCCCCTACCTCGAGGTGTTCCGCCGCATCGACGCGCTGCTTAACAAAAAGTCTGCCGTAACCGTTGCGATAGAAGGCAACAGCGGTGCGGGCAAAAGCACGCTGGCTGCGCTGCTTGCGGAGGTATACGACTGCAACGTGTTCCACACTGACGACTACTTTTTGCCGCCGGTACGCAAAACCGCGCAAAGGCTTGCGGAGCCGGGTGGCAATGTGGACTATGAACGCCTGCAAAGCGAGGTAGCCGAAGGTATTAGGAATGGCGGCTCCATCACATACCGCCGCTACGACTGTCAAACCGGCAAAATGGGCGAATCAATCACAGCGCCGCCTGCACGTCTCAGTGTGGTTGAAGGCGTGTACAGCCTGCACCCGGCATTGGGTCTTGCATACGACCTGGCGGTTTTTTTGAAGGCAGAGGGCGCGGCTCAGCAGCAGCGCATCCGTTTGCGCAGCGGCGATGCCATGCTAAAACGCTTCATCAACGAATGGATACCGCTGGAGAATCGCTACTTCGAGGCTTATAAAATTGAACAAAAATGCGATTTCAAATTTCTGCTTGACGAAAATATGGAGGCGTGCATATAATAAACTTAACCAAAAGCACCCAAGCGGCGTCTATCGTTGTAAGGGCATTGTGAAATCAAGGAGCGCGCTGATGAACGGCTGTTTATCCGCAAAACTGTATTTTACGTTTAGAAACCCGGGCTATTATTATAGCTTCGGGTATTTCTCGTTAAATCAGAATAAGCGGACAACGGCAGAATGGGCGGCTTAATACATACGCACACGGCGTATCGATATATGCAGATAATGGGAGCTCATCACCGGGCTCCCTTTTTGATTTATTTTTAAACAGGAGGACACTAAACGATGATTGTTATCTTAAAGCCTCACGCGGATGCCGCCAAGGTAGACAGCCTGATCAAATCGCTGGAAACGGACTTTGGTCTTGAGGTGCAGCGCATGGACGGCGTGAACTACTCGATACTGGGGCTCATCGGCGATACCACATCGCTGGACATGGAACCAATACAGGATCACGACACGGTGCGCAAGGTGATGCGCGTGCAGGAGCCGTACAAAAAGGTGAACCGCGCATTTCATCCGGACCCCACCACCGTTGTGGGGAACGGCTTTACCATTGGCGGACAGCAGCTGGCGGTGATGGCAGGCCCTTGCTCCGTAGAAGACGAGGAGCAGATCGTCTCCGTCGCTAAGGCAGTGAAGGCGGCAGGCGCCAACTTCCTGCGCGGCGGTGCGTTCAAGCCGCGTACCAGCCCGTACCGCTTTCAGGGTCTCGGCAAGGAGGGGCTGGAATATCTGCTGACGGCAAAGCGGGAAACCGGGCTGCCCATCGTTTCCGAAATCATCAGCACACAGGACATTGATCTGTTCGTGGACATGGTGGACGTGATACAGGTGGGTGCGCGCAACATGCAAAACTTTGTGCTTTTGAAGGAGCTGGGCAAAACGCAGAAGCCTGTGCTGCTAAAACGCGGCCTGTCCGCCACCATTGAGGAATGGCTGATGAGCGCTGAGTACATCGCGGCGGGCGGCAACCCCAACGTAATACTGTGCGAGCGTGGGATCCGCACGTTCGAAACGCAGACACGCAACACGCTGGACATCTCTGCTGTCCCCGTTATTAAGCGGCAGAGCCATCTGCCCGTGATCGTAGACCCCAGCCACGCCACCGGGTTGTGGTGGGCAGTGGAGCCGCTGGCCGTTGCATCTGTGTGCGCCGGGGCGGACGGCGTGATGATCGAGGTGCATGAGAACCCCGCGGCGGCGCTGTCAGACGGTAAACAGTCTTTGCTGCCCGAAACGTTCTGCGGCGTTATGGAGAAGCTCAAAGGCGCGGCGGCGCTGATGGGCCGGACGGTGTAGCCATGGAGGCTCACTTTAGAAGCGCCCGCGTGCTGGTCGCGGGGCTGGGGCTTATCGGCGGTTCCGTTGCAAAAGCACTCCGGCTGGCGGGCATCGAACGAATTGACGGTCTGGATACCGACGCCGCCACGTTGGCTGCTGCTCAGGCACAGGGTGTCATCAGCGGCGGTTTCCAGAATAGCTTTAGCTACGATCTCGTGATATGCAGCCTAGCGCCCAGCATGGTGCCCGCACTGTATGAGCAGGTGCGCGGCAGTCTCAAGGCGGGCGGCGTGTTTTCGGAGCTGTCCGGGCTGAAGACGGACATCGCACGCGTGCTGGTTTCGGCGCTGGCGCATGGTCACGAGCTGCTGTGCCTGCACCCGATGGCAGGCAGCGAGAAGTCCGGCTATGCTTACTCGGACGCGGAACTGTTTTACGGCGCAACGCTGATACTCACGCCGACGGTGCGCACCGGGCAAGCCGCGTTTGCATGGGCAGAAATTCTGCGAGACGCGCTGGGCTGCGACGATATGCCCACGCTTGATGCGGATGCGCATGATCGTATCGTGGCGGATATGAGCCATCTGCCCCACATCGCCGCTCTCGCGGTGCGCGCGGTGGGCAAAGATACGGAAGCATTTGCGGGCGGCAGCTATCGTTCGGTCACGCGGGTTGCAGACATCAATGCGCCGCTCTGGGCAGGACTATTGACGGACAACGCAGAATATTTGCTGGAGAGCATCGGCAAGCTCCGCGCCCGGCTGGACGCGCTGGAGGCGGCGGTGCAGGCCCGCGATGCGGCAGCGCTGGAGCAGCTGCTGCGCGATATTTCCCTCAGGGAGGACACATGAAAGAGATCATCGTCAACACACCCTCTTCTCCATACACAATCACCGTGGGCAGCGGTGTGCTGGAAAGCGTACCGCGAAGGCTGGGGCGTATGTTTCCCAAAAGCCGCTTTGTCATCGTCACCGACGATAAAGTGAACGCTCTGTACGGTGCGGCGCTGACTGCCGCGTTTACAAAGCAAAAACTAGATTGCAAGGTTTTTTCAGTGCCGCCGGGTGAAGCGTCCAAAAGCGTTTCCACCTTCGGTCAGCTGCTCAGCCAGCTGGCGCAGCATAAGTACAACCGCGCCGATGTGATTGTGGCGCTGGGCGGCGGCATCGTCGGAGACCTTGCCGGTTTCGTGGCCGCCAGCTATCTGCGCGGCGTGAAATACGTGCAGATACCCACAACGCTGCTGGCGCAGATCGACAGCTCAGTGGGCGGCAAAACGGGAGTGAACCTGCCGGAGGGCAAGAACCTCGCGGGCGCGTTCTACCAACCTGCGGCGGTGTTCATCGATCCTGACTTTCTGAGCACACTGCCTGACGCGGACTTTGCCGACGGCATGGCAGAGCTGATCAAATATGCATTGATACGCGACACCAACATGTTCCTGCTGCTGGAAAATGGCCCTGTGATCACGGCGCAGTCCCGACAGCTGGAGGAGCTGGTTGTGCAGTGCGTGTCCATCAAGCGCGATGTGGTAGTGGCAGACGAAAGGGATACAGGCGAGCGTATGCTGCTCAACTTCGGCCACACCATCGGTCACGCCATTGAGCGCATCTGTGCGCAAGGCAGTCTTCCGATGACGCACGGCAAAGCCGTCGCAATGGGCATGGCCGCCATCACAGCCGTGGGTGTTCGCAAGGGGCTGACCAAGCTAGGCACCACCTCCCGCGTGGAAGCCGTGCTGCAAAAGGCGGGTCTGCCGCACAGCATCGAAGGGTTTAGCCGCGACGACATACTGGACGCGATTTTGGTAGACAAGAAAAACATGGCGGGTTCGCTGCACCTGGTGATGATCAGTGAGCCGGGGCAGTCGTTTCTGCACAGCATACCGCGCGGCAGCATGCCCGACTACATTATATAAGGAAGTATCTCATGGATCTGACTATACAACCCGGACATCTGCATGGCACCGTCGCGGTGCCACCCTCCAAGAGCGCGGCTCACCGGGCGATCATTTCGGCGGCGCTGGCAAACGGAAGCAGCGCTATCTCAAACGTGGATTTGTCCAGCGACATCCGCGCCACCATCGGCGCGTGCCGTGCGTTGGGCATCGATATGCGCATGGACGGCGACACGCTGACCGTGGACGGCGGACAACTGCGCTTAACGAGTGAGGCCATCGACTGTGCTGAGTCTGGCTCCACGCTGCGGTTCTTCATCCCCGTCGCGTGTACTCTGGGCGGAGACAAAACGTTTATCGGTCACGGAAGGCTGCCGATGCGACCTGTTGATTCGTATCTTCAGATATTTGATACGCAAGGCACCCCCTACGCCCGCCCTCCGGGCTACAACCTCCCGCTCACCGTTTCCGGCGCGTTGCGCTCCGGCGATTTTCGTGTGGACGGGCGCGTCAGCTCTCAGTTCGTCACCGGCTTGCTGTTTGCGCTGCCATTGTTGGCGGGCGATTCGCGCATCGCCGTGATCGGGGGCTTCGAGTCGCGCGGGTATGTGGATCTCACCGTGGACATACTGCGCCGCTTCGGTGTTGACATTGCCGTCGACGGAGATAATTTTGCCATCAAGGGCAGTCAGCGGTATATGCCGCAGAACCTCCGCGTGGAGGGCGATTATTCACAGGCGGCATTCTTCCTTGTGGGCGGCGCAATATCGGACGGCATCCGCGTGGACGATCTCGACGCACACTCGCTCCAGCCCGATCGCGCCATTGTGGACATACTAAGGCAGATGGGCGCAGACATCACAGCAAAGGACGGCGCTCTTGTCTCGCACCCCGCCAAGCTGCGCAGTGCGCTGATCGACGTTTCGCAGTGCCCCGACCTCGTGCCGCCGCTGGCCATCGCCGCCGCTTATGCGGAGGGTAAGACGCATATCACAGGCGCGGCGCGGCTGCGCATCAAGGAGTCAGACCGCCTTCATGCGCTGGCGCAAAATCTTGCCGCGCTGGGCATCCGCGCGGAAGAACTGCCGGACGGTCTCATCATACACGGCGGACAGCCAACGGGCGGCGAGATCGACAGCTTTGGCGACCACCGCATTGCGATGGCGTTCTCCATCGCGGCTGCGGGCGCATCCGGCGCTGTCGCTATACGCGGTGCGGAATGCGTGGATAAATCATACCCCAAGTTCTACGAAGATTACAAAGCATTGGGAGGAAATATACAATGAGCAGCGTCTGGGGCAGACACTTCATCATCGACATATTCGGCGAATCACACGGACCCAAGATCGGCGCGGTACTGCATGGCGTACCGTCCGGCACCGTACTGGATTTCCCCAAGCTCCGCGCTTTTCTGGATCGGCGCAAGCCGGGCGGTGAGGCGTGGTCCACCAAGCGGCAGGAGGCGGACGACTTTGAGATCGTCAGCGGCTATTACTACGGGCACGCCACAGGCACGCCGCTCTGCGTGCTGTTCCACAACACCAACATGCATTCAGGCGACTACGACAACCGACCTAACCGCCCCGGTCATGCGGACTACACCGGGCACGTGCGTTACGGCGGCTTCAACGACCCGCGCGGCGGCGGCCACTTCTCCGGGCGTCTCACCGCACCGCTGGTATTCGCGGGCGCGGTTGCCGCACAGGTGCTGGAACAAAAGGGCATATATGCCGCTACCCACGTGCGCCGCATCGCAGACGTGGAGGATGCGGCGTTCGACAAGACCACTATCCCCCGCGCGCTGGCGGAGTCGCTTGCCGCCATGCGTCTGCCGCTGCTGGACGACACCAAAGCGCCACAGATGGAGCAACGCATTAAAGAAGCTGCATCCGAGGGTGATTCTGTGGGCGGCATCGTGGAGTGCGCAGTATGCGGTCTGCCCGCCGGTCTCGGCAGCCCCATGTTCGGTGCGGCAGAGAGCGTCATCTCCTCGCTGCTGATGGCGGTTCCCGCTATCAAGGGTGTCTCTTTCGGCGAGGGCTTCGGCTTTGCGGACATGCGCGGCAGCGCAGCCAACGACCCCTATGCGATCAGCAACGGCAACATCACCGCTGTCACCAACCACAACGGCGGCGTGCTGGGCGGCATCACCAACGGCAGTCCGCTCGTGTTTGAAGCGGTCGTCAAGCCCACAGCGTCCATCTTCCAGCCGCAGCAGACAGTGAACCTGCAAACGATGGCGGAAGAAACGCTGTCTCTCAAGGGGCGGCACGACGCCTGTATCGTTCCGCGGGCGGCAGTGGCCATCGAAGCGGCGGCTTATGTCGCCGTGCTGGATCTGATGATGGAAAGGGGTTGGTGACAGTGGGGTACGAAGAGGAAATCAGCGTCCTTCGGGATCGCATCAACGAAATAGACGCGCAGCTTGTGCCGCTGTTCGAGGCGCGTATGCGGGCGGCTGACGATGTCGCCGAGGTCAAGCAGCGCTATAACAGACCGGTATACGACGCCTCACGTGAGGATGTGGTTATCCAGCGTGCGCTGGAGAAGCTGGGCGACGGCGCTTATGCCGACCTGCTGCGCCGCTTTTACCAGTCGCTGATGGGCATCAGTCGGCAGCGCCAGCGCACACAGATCAGCTATCCCGCGTCAGCACACCTCGCAGACGGCGCGGTGGGCTATCTTGGACTGCCCGGCTCATTCTCCTACATCGCCGCGCAGCAAGCTTTTCCGAACGCGGAGCTGAAAAGCCTGCCGTCGTTCCAAGCCATATTCGAGTCGTTGAAAACCGGCAGCATCACACTGGCCATGCTGCCGGTGGAAAACACAGAGACAGGCAGTATCACCTCCGTGATCGATCTGCTGGCACGCTACGGATACTTCATCGTGGCGGAGCGGCTGATTAAGGTAACTCAGAGCCTGCTCGCACCCGTCGGCGCAACGCTGGACAGCATCACCAGGCTGTATTCACACCCGGAGCCCATCGCTCAGTGCAGCGTGTTCCTCGATAACCACCCGCAGATGGCGGCGTTCCCGTCCCTCAGCACCGCACAGGCGGCGCACGACGTGGCGCAGATGAACGACGTCACGGTGGGCTGCATCGCGTCGCCCGAGGCGGCGGCGATATATGGACTTGTCGAGCTGGCATCCGGCATACAGAACAGCGACGGCAACAGCACGCGCTTTGCCGTGGTATCGGCACAGCCGCATGTAAACGCCTCGTGCGATAAAACGAGCATCGTGTTCATGGTGGATCACAGCCCCGGCTCGCTGCACGAGGTCATCCAGCTGTTCTCGGAGGGCGGCGTCAACATCATGAAGCTGGAATCGCGCCCGCTCAAGGACAGACCGTTTGAGTATCTGTTCCATCTGGATTTCGAGGGCAGCGTGGGCGATCCGCACGTTGCGGCCGTGCTGGACAGCGTGCGCGAAAAATCAGCCGAGCTGACATGGCTGGGCTCGTATCCGCGCATGGCGCAATAAGGAGAAGAATGATCAAGGCTGGTCTCATCGGCGAAAAGCTGAGCCACAGCATATCGCCGCAAATACATCATAAATATGGACGCCTGACAAATACAGAAATCGTCTACCGGCTGCACGAAACGCCGCCGGACGGTCTGCCCGCGCTGCTGGATGCGCTGGAAGCCCAAGGCTATGCAGGCGTGAACGTGACGATCCCCTATAAGAAGGCTGTGATGCCGCACCTCTCCGCGCTCTCTCCGCAGGCGCAGGCCATCGGCGCAGTCAACACGATCTGCTTTGAAAAGGGGCGGCGTATCGGACACAACACCGACTATTTTGGCCTGAAATCGCTGCTGGAGCGCAACGGCATCACGCTGCAGGGCCAACGCGTGGCTGTGCTGGGCAGCGGCGGCGCAGCACGGTGCGCGTACTTTCTAGCTCAAGATGAAGGCGCGTCGGAGGTACTCACCGTCAGCCGCCACCCCGAAAGCACGGATACCGACCTGAACACAATCTGCTACGACACCCTGGCGCAAATGAGTAGTATTAGAGTGCTCATCAACGCCACACCTGTCGGCATGCACCCCCACACTGCCGCCTGTCCCATATCCGATGCCATCATTGATAAGTGCGTCGCGGTGGTGGACACGATCTATAATCCACCCGAAACGGCGCTGCTGGCAAAGGCACGCGAGCGCGGCATCCCCCATGCCAACGGCTTTTGGATGCTGGTCGCTCAAGCCTTGGCGGCACAGCAAGTTTGGACAAATCGAGCGTTCACGATGGACGAATGTGCCGCCGTGCACAATTTTGTCCGCCGATCCAACATCGTGCTGATCGGCATGCCGGGCAGCGGCAAATCCACCGTCGGGCGACTGCTGGCACAAAGGCTTGGTATGGGCTTCCTCGATACGGACGCAATGATCGAAACAGTACACGGCCCTATCCCCGATATTTTTTCGTCCGCGGGCGAAACCGTATTCCGGCAGTACGAACTGACCACAGCACACGAGGCCGCCAACACCATGAACACCGTGATATCCACCGGCGGCGGCATGGTGCAGACGGAAGCCGCCATGAGGGCATTGCATGCTTCGGGCATAGCCGTCTACGTGGACAGACCGCTGGAGATATTACTGCGCGAAACGGAAACAGAAGGCCGCCCGCTGCTGGCATCCGGGCGCGGCGCATTGGTTGCGCTGTACGAGAAGCGCCATCCCCTGTATAATGGATCCGCAGACATAGTGGCAGAAAACACGGCGGACGCACAAAGCTGCGTCGATACGATAGTAGAAAAGCTGGAGGAATACCGCAAATGAAGATACTTGTGATCAACGGGCCCAATATCAACATGCTGGGGCAGCGCGAGCCGGATGTATACGGCAGGCAGGATTATGCGGCGCTGAAGGCGGGGCTGGCCGATTTCGCGCGTTCCCACAACGTTGAGATCGACGAATACCAGTCCAACATTGAGGGCGAGCTGGTCACGAAGATACAGCAGGCTCAAGGGCTCTACGACGGCATCGTCATCAACCCTGGCGCGTACACGCACTACAGCATCGCGATACTGGACGCGCTCAAAGCCGTCACCGTGCCCGCCATTGAGGTGCACCTCTCCAACATCCACGCGCGCGAAGACTTCCGCCACAAGTCGGTAACGGCAGCAGGCTGTGTCGGCCAGATTTCCGGCCTTGGGTTTGATTCGTATTTTCTTGCGGTGCTCGGGCTGATAAGCCGGGTGAAATAGCAAGGGAACCGTTAATATAAATCTATATAATTGCTTAAAAAGTAACGGCGCGGCTCATACTTCAGTTCCGGTTTGATTCCCTTATTAAATTGTTCGTGTACTCTTTCTAATAAAGCTACTTGGTCTTTAATCTTCCAGCCGTTTTCTTTGTACATTTCTTTCTTATACCTAATTATTTCATTATAACTTTTTTCATATTCTTCATTTGTTAAATATTCTTTATATGTAATTAGTATGATTGCTAAAATGTCTTCCTGTACGTCATACACTCGTATTAGTTCTTCAGTATGTTCTTTAATTTTCTCTAAATTATTTGTATAGTAATATATCATTAGTATATTAACTAAGTCGGCATGGATAGTATTATTAATCTCGTTTAGCAGATAATCAGCGATCTCATTTGCTTCATTCAATTTACCCAATCTCATTAAGCAAAGAGCATAATTTATATATACATAATCGTCTTCAAATGAATTCTTTGAGTAGTAATGATCATAAGCTTTTCTCAAGTGCATTTCAGCAGACTCAAAATCCTCCATTCCCATGAATATACATCCCATTACAAAATAATCATCAATACATAGATCGCTTTTTGCTATTTGATGTTGAATCTCTTTTGCTTTTCCATACTCCTTTTTCGCATAATGTATATCCCTTAACAACCTTAACGATGATACGTTAGTCTTAAGCCGTAGTGCTTCCGCGCAGTATTTAGAAGATTTCTTAAAGGTGCTTAATTCATACCAAAATGGATTCAACTCTTCACATTTAAAGTAGTACCAAGCCAAGTTATTATAAGTAATGAATGAAGGATTTTTCTTTGCATTCAATATAAAATATTTCTTTGCATTTTTATAGCTGCTATTTAGTTCCGAGATCGCAAGATTATTAATTTCTTTCATCGACATTCCTTGCTTACTCAACTACTTATTCCTTTCTGGCCACCACGGCATGGCACGTTATGCGGTTATCAAGAAATTGGGTTATTAATATATTGTATCATATTTCTTCCCTTTTAGGAAAGCTATTACTGTGTGATGCACTCCTCGTCTGCCATCCCAAATTGGTACGACAGCGGCAGAGAGCGGTGCTGATAAACCGAAACAAAAAGGGCTGAGCTTGCGCTGCTGCAAGTCCAGCCCCTTATCATTATGTTGACTTTATATTCGCGACTACTTCTTTCTCACCTTGATACCGTAACAGATACCTCTACTTGCTCTTGGTCACGCTGATGCCGCCGGACACTGTGGACAGCTCCACAGCGGAACCGCCGCCGTTCACCGCGCCCTTGATATCCTCACCCACCACGCTCTTGGACAGCTTGCCGCTCACCGTTATGTCGAAGTCAGTGTTAAAGCCGCCTGAGGTTGAGTTGACATTGAGCATAAACGCCGCATTGGGATTCAGTGCCACATTGATGCTGCCGCTGATGTTGTGTATACGAATGGGTTGAATATCCTCCTGTGATTGTACCACAGAGGCGTTGCCCGAGGTGTTGTTGATATCCACCGAACCCGCCGCGTCTGAGACACGCACCGTGCCGGACACACTGCCCGCATTCACCGAACCGCTTACGCCATCCACCGTCACATCGCCTGATGTGGTATTCGCCGCCACACTTTCAAACGCCAGATCAGCCGCATTCACTTGACCTGATACTACATTGATATTGAGAGTGCTGCCCGCGCAATCCTTGATATCCACCGAACCGCTCGCGCTGTTGACTGACAGCTTGCCAAAGCGAATGCCATCAATCTGCGCGGAAGCCGATGCGCCCGATATGACTGTATCCAGCCCCAAATCCGCCGGCAAATACACCGTCAGCACCATATCACCGCTCACATACTGCGGATAGATCGTGTCGATATCCGATCTTACCGTCAACGTACCGCCCTCGTTCTTAACCGACAGAAACTCTTCCTGCTCCTTGTTGGTAACAATACGCCCCGTGAGCGTGGCATGAGCCTCTCCCGTCTTCACATAGATGCGGCCGGACACGTTTTCGATGTTGAGGCGGGTCACACCGTCCAGATCAAAGTCCGCTTTCTCATCCACATCAATGGTTATGCCGCTGACTATGTTCTTGAGGTTCAGCGGGCCGCCGCCTTTATACATCACACCGAATGTCACCGCTGCGCCAATGATGCAAACCACCATAACCGCCGTGACGATCAATACTACTTTTGTCGTTTTACTCATTGTCCTGCCTCCTGAGCTTGATAGAAATTCTATTTAAAAATTCCATATTTGCTTTTTTGAACAATCGCGCCAGCTGCAAGGTGCCAATGAACGCCAGTATGCCCAGGCACAAAACCGCAATGCCCGCCAGCGTCCCGATGACGATACCGGCTGGCCCCACTATCCCCGCATACGGGATGCTTGCCACAACAGCAGCCAGACCCGCCAGCCCGATGGAAACCGCCGTCACGTAGAACGCCGAAATGATAATGTATCCCACCACCACCACGCACAGCACATACAGGAAGTTGATGGTGCCCAGAGCTGCCGACGACACAAACGCCCGCGCCATCGACTTGGGCGATGCTTTCGCATTGGCCGTGGCAATGCAGCTTTGCGCCCAGTATTCCTTCCCCAGCTTTTTGGGATCTCCCAGATGAGCCACTATCGCCTCTGCGCTTTCACCGTCTCGCGCAGCGCAGTCGAAGTATTCAGCAATGTCCGCCAATATCTCTTCCCGCTCGGAGCTCTTTAGCTTAACCAGTTCTGCGGAAAGCTGTCTTAAATATTGCTCCTTATTCACTGTACCCTCCTACGATCATCTCGACGCCCTCAACGAATGTGCGCCAGTCATTCAAATACTCTATCCGCTTCTCTTCACCCTTGGCCGTCAGTTGATAATATTTCCTTGGCGGACCCTCGGTGGATTCCTTTAGATAGGTGGTCATATAGCCTTCATTTTGCAGCCGCCGCAGCAGCGGATATATCGTGCCCTCCGATATCTCGATGCTTTTGGATATCTTCGCGACCAATTCATAACCATACCGGTCTCCCGTTCTGACAAGCTCCAGCACGCAGAGTTCAAGAACGCCCTTCTTTAATTGTGTATTCACGCCGTCCTCCCTTCTTTAAGGTGTATTATACCACTTGGTATCTTTTCTTACAAGGTACTGCTATTAAAAAAATAACTGTAACTTCAAATGCAGTATATCACACGGTACTGTTTATTGCAATATAGCAATTTAAAATTTTTTGCGGAAATTTAAAGCCGCTCTCCAAAACGGAAAAGCGGCTTTAGTCAGCATTGTGTCAATGTATTCGAAGCGGCATCCTCGTCACGAGCCCATGAGCAGCCTTGCCAGCACCGAGTCGCGCCCCAGCACCACTGTCTTGTTATTACCCTGCAGCGAGGCTTTCAGTGCGTCCAGCGCCAGCATATACTCGTAGAAGCTGCGCTTGTCGTCCGAGTTATAAGCCTCAGCCAGCATACGCATATACTCCTGCTCGCCCTCCGCCTCAATCTTGGCTGCCTGTGCGTCTGCGTTGGAGATGATGATGTTCACCTGCTTGTCCACATCGTTGCGAATGATCGACGCTTCATATTCGCCGTCGGCAGCAAACTTCTCGGATATCTGATTGCGTTCGGAGATCATACGCGAATACACCGCCTGCTCGTTCGCTTCGGGCAAGTCAAACCGCTTGATCTTGACATCCACCACCTCAATACCGTAGTTCTGGGCAATGGTGTCCACATTGAACGCAATACCCGCATAGATGTCGTTGCGCTCCGAGGCCTCGTCCTCATTGATGATATCCGTCTGTGCCAGCGTGCCCATGATGTTCTTCAGCGCGTTATATGTCATTGCATCCAAACGTTCCTCAGCAACACCCACACTGCCCAGCGTCTGGAAAAACTTCAGCGGCTCAGAAATGCGCCACAGCACGTAGCTGTCCACCGTCATGTTCTGCTTGTCTGCCGTCAGCACCTCCGATGGCGGTATGTCGTAATACATGATCGCCTTGGGGAAGGTTCTGACACTGTCCACAAACGGCGTCTTAAAATATATCCCCGGCTCTTCTATGGTGGATATGATCTTGGAGAACCGTACCACGCAGGCGTATTCGTTTTCCGGCACCACATAGAAGCTGGATAAGCCAATGATGATCAGCACGATTGCGAGAATAGTGAGCATCACCTTAATGATTGTCTTTTTCATTATTCTGCACCCCCCTGCTGCGGTACTGTCGTGGAATCGCCCATAAAGCTTTCCAGCGGCAGCATCATCTCCACACCGTTTTCCGAGGTGTTGATGAATATCTTCACACCGGGCAGCATGTCCGTGATGATCTCGTAGTACATGCGCGAGCGGGTGATCTGCGGATTGTTGACATACTCACTGTACATCGCTTCAAACATGGCAATCTTCTCTGTTGCGTCATTGATGCGGCTCTGCTTGAGGAACGCCGCGTTCTGCAGCGCTTTGTCAGCCTGTGCCTGTGCCTTGGGCAGCTCGGCATTCTGATACGCCTTGGCCTCGTTGACCACCGTTTCGGCTCCCTGCTTCGCTGTTTCCACCTGCTTGAACGCAGCAGTTACTTCGTCCGTGGGCGGGTCACTGTCCTGTATCTTCACATCTGTCAGCATCAGCCCGATGTCGTACTTGCTCAGCACATTGGCGATAAGCTCTTTCACCTGCTGCTGGATGAGCTCCTTGCCGTTGGTCAGCACCGCATCCACATTGGTGGAACCCACCACGTTACGCACCTGGCTCTGCACCAGATTGCGCAGTATCACCTCAGGCTCATAAGACGAATACAGGTATTTGACCGGGTCAGACACCTTGTATTCCACGAAGAACTCTACATTAACGATGTTATAGTCCCCCGTTATCATCTTACTCTCGGTCTCCACCAGCTCAAAGCCCGCGTCATTTTGTGCCTCAGTACGGTAACCCAGCTCTATTTTCTGATAGACGTTTACATCCACCTTGTGCGCTTCCTGAATGCCGAAGGGCAGCATGAAGTGGATGCCGGCATCTGTGACGTCTGTCACCTTGCCAAACGTCGTCACCACCGCCTGCTGCTTATCATCCACCGTATACCAGCTCGTCGCCAAGATCGCAATCAGCACCACGGCCACGATACCCACAATTATGAATCTCTTAATTCTGCTCCAGTCGGGTTTTGTACCCTTTGGGTTCAATGCCATCACCATCCTCTTTGTTTTCTTATATATTATCATAATTGCGCCAAACATGAAAGAAATTCACGATTATTCAAATGCGAAGCCTGTCCAGCCTACCCATAAAAAAAAGCGCACCTGCCATTCGCAAACACGCTGCTGCTATCAACTATTGTTTTTTTGTCCCGCAATGGGGGCAGTAGGCGAAGCTGGGGTCATAAGCCGCTCCGCACCCAGCGCACGTCGCGTAAAACTCGCCTGTAGTGCCAAAGCCGCCGCTCACCTTCTTTAGGCGAGAAAAATCAAGCTCTGCGCCCCGCTCAAGCTGCTTTCCGTATTCCGAATCTGCCTCATATACTGCGCCGCAGCCGCGCACGCGCACGTAATAACGTTTATTCCACCGAAACGTGGGAATGAAGAATATGTGAAAGTATGTAAAGTGTACAATCAGCACCGCACGGGAATAACGCCCGCAGTCCGCGCACACAACGTTCGCAAACTCGCGCAGCTCCTTCTCCTTCTCCTCAATACCTAAAATGAAAAACATGCGTCCGCACCTCTCTTGTTTACCATTATAGGCGGATTCGCCGCCGCGTCAATCGTCTTTGGGCATATGCGAACTGCTACAAGTAATACTGACCTATAAATTCCACAAGTGCTCTGCCCGCACCGGGCACTGACAGCACCAGCCGATACTGTTTGCCGTAGAATCTGGCCACGATGGCCTGCGTCTGCCCCGGCGCGATGCTTTTTTGTGTGTCGTGCGCCCAGCGTGACGCGTCAAAGCCTGTCTCTACCGTCACAAGCAAAGCGTCTGTGCCGCAGTTGGTAACGAAAAACGTCCCCTCCCGGATGCGATCCACGCGCCGCACGACGGAAATGTCCTCCCGCTCAAATTCAATATCCCACACTTGGCTTTCCACGCGTATGCCGGAGCTGCCCGGACAACAGCCGCATACGGCGAGAGCGCATATATCAGCCGCACCTGCGCAAGGGCAAACCGGCGATATTTCGATGTTGTCTGGCGTTTCGTGCCAGTCCAGCATAAGCCGGGGGCATGCGGGCGGCTCTGCCGAAAAGGTGATGAGTGCCGGCATGTTTACGCTCAAAGCCAAACCAAACGGTGCACTGCCCAGTTCTCGCTGTGCAGCGGTCATCAGCGGCAGTATGTCCACCGTTATCCAGCCGCAGAAGCCCCGTGCCACATCAAAAGATGCGCACTCCCGAACCTCCATCGGCGCACCGCACGGCAGCACGGGCTTTACATACACAGTCACTCGTTTGCCGCACAGCCGTGCACACTGAACAAAAATGCGCAGCTTAGCATCGCACAACCCAACGCAGCCCTCTCTGCCCGCTTCAAAGTATGCGTATGCGGTGCGGGTCTGCCGTCCGACAACGCCTGTTTGCATTATGCTCGGCAGCAGCCGTTTCTCCGGTGCCGATTTTGTTAATGTATAGCATCTTGCACAACCGCAGACTTCCCTTGTGTTCAGCATTCGACATTACCCCTCTATAGATGATATGACAGAGCCGCTGCTCTTGTTAAATTACGAATGCTGCCCAATGACAGTACATATCATTTAGCCTGTCGGCATTGGCTTGATGAACCCCTCTCCTTCCAAACCATGCCCACTGTGTCTTATTGCTACGGCTACCCAACCGATTGTGGTCAAACTTTCACTTTTTGCCCTCAAATACACAAAATATGCCTTTATGTTTTCGCAGTAATGCTTTATAATCGAGAATATGGAAACGACACTGACAATTACATCCATTGAGCCGCAAAAGAAGAAAAAGGATCGATACAATATATTTGCGGATGGCGAGTATGTGGCATCTCTGGGAGCCGAAGCGGTTGTCAGACTGAACATCAAATCTGGTGCCGTCATCAGCCAAGATGCATTAAACGCGGCGGTGCTGGAGGATAATATAAAATACGCTTTTGACAGTGCCGCCTTGCTGTTGTCGCACAGCATGCGAACCCGGGGCGAGCTGGAGCAGCGGCTGCGCGATAAGGGCATCGCGGACGAGGCCATTGAACCCGCCATGGACAAGCTAACAGCTTACGGTTATGTGGACGACGCGGCCTACGCCAAGGAGTTTGTCCAAAGCGCCGTCTCAGTGGGGCGTTGGGGGCGCATTGCCGTCGCTCACCGCCTTCAGGAAAAGCGGCTGGACCGCGCGCTGGTGGACGAAGCCATGGCGGCATATACCGACGAGGATGAACGGCGCAACGCACGGGCACAGCTGGACACGCTGATGCGGGGAACCTCCGGCGACGCGCGCAAGCAGCGCCAGAAGGTATTCGCTTCGCTGACGCGGCATGGCTTTTCGTACGACACCATCAGCTCGATATTTTCGGAGGCAAACGATTGAGAGAGCAAATCTACCGGCGGCTTAAAGCGGCCGACGGCTACATATCCGGCGAGGTGATCAGCGAACAGCTTGGCATCACGCGGGCGGCGCTGTGGAAGCACATCCGCGCAATGGAGGCGGACGGCGCGATCATTGGGAGTGCGAACAAGCGTGGCTACAAGTTGGAAGCTCCGCCTCAAGTGCCGCACACGGCATACGTGGGGTCGCACATACGTCACGATATCCCGCTGTTCTATAAGCCATCCACCGCATCCACCAACGACGATGCCAAAGCAGCGGCACGAGAGCTGCCCATGGGGGTTTTCATTGCGGGTGAGCAGACGGCCGGCAAGGGGCGCAAGGGGCGCACGTGGGTGTCTGAGCCCCGAAGCGGCATTTATATGTCGTTCCTTGTGCGTCCCAAAACCGTTCCCGAAAAGGTAGCGGGGCTGACTCTGGCCGTGGCGGTGGCCATGTGCCATGCGATCGAAAGCGTCACTGACGCCACTGCGCGCATCAAATGGCCCAACGATATTATCGTGGACGGCAAAAAGTTGGCAGGCATATTGACCGAGAGCATGCTGAACATGGACGGCGTGGACTACGTGGTCTGCGGGATTGGTGTTAACACGCGTCCCGCCTTTGAGGGCGAGCTGGCGCATACGGCTATCGGCGTATCGGCGAACGGCACGCTGCTGGCTGCGGCAATGATCGATCATTTTTTGGATGCTTACACGCTGTTTGAGGCAGAGGGGCTTGCGCCGTTTATGGACGAGTTTCGCCGCCGCAGCGCGATAACAGGAGCCGTTACCGTGTCATCCGCTGCACAAAGCGCATCAGGTCAGCTCGTCGGCTTCGACGATGACGGGGCGCTGCTGCTGAACGTGAACGGTGAGACGCAACGTTATGTGGCGGGCGAGGTTTCGCTCAGAGGAGATAAAGGCTATGTATAGCGGAAGCCTGACGGATATACCCGGTGTGCTGGCTGGGCACTATACCGACAATACGCACAAGACCGGCTGCACCGTGGTGCTGCTCAAGGGCGGCGCGGTAGCGGGTGTGGACGTGCGCGGCAGCGCCCCCGGCACGCGGGAGACGGATCTGCTGCGCCCCGGCAACGCGGTACAGCACGCACATGCGCTGCTGCTTAGCGGCGGCAGTGCCTTTGGGCTGGCTGCGGCAGACGGCGTCATGCGCTGGCTGGAGGAGCAGGGCGAGGGCTTCGACACCGGCTATGCGCGTGTCCCCATCGTACCCGCAGCGGTGCTGTATGATCTCGGCACAGGGAGTGCAACCGTGCGTCCCGATGCGGTGGCAGGCTATGCGGCATGTCAAAACGCAAACAACAAGCTGGAATCCGGCGCTTACGGCGCGGGCACCGGCGCAACGGTTGGCAAGGCGGGCGACCCGCAGCACGTGGCTCGCGGTGGCTTCGGCACAGCGTCCATCACATTGCCGGGCGGCGTTGTGGTCGCGGCGGCGTTCGCGGTCAACGCGTTCGGCGATGTGTACGACCACACCAGCGGCAAGAGAATCGCGGGTATGGCAGGCGGCTCTGTGCTGGAAGCGCTGATGTCGGCTCCCCCGCCGGATATGTCCGGCCGCAACACCACCATCGGCATCGTGGGCACCAACGCCGTGCTCACCAAAGAACAGGCCAACAAGCTGGCCGCAATGGGGCAAGACGGCATCGCGATGGCTGTCCGCCCCGCGCACACCATGTTCGACGGTGATACTGTATTCGCCTTCGGAACGGGCACCGTTTCGGGTGAATTTACCGCGATACTCGCAGCGGGAGCAGAGGCAGCCGCACGCGCCATTGCCAATGCGGTTACAAACGTTTAGTTATTATCCAGCATATTCTTAACGCCCTCCGGCGCGGAAGGAGACAACGATGATACCTGTCGTACGTAAAAAACAGATGCAATCGCTGGACACCTACATGATGGAACAGCTGCGCATACCCGCCCGTGTGCTGATGGAGAACGCGGCGTTTGGCATCACCGCTGCCATTTGGGAGCGTTTCGGCAAAACGAAGGTGCTGGCGCTGTGCGGCATGGGCAACAACGGCGGCGACGGCTTCGCGGCGGCGCGGCAGTTGGAGGCCAAGGGCTGCGAGGTGCGCGTCTGCCTGATCGGCAAGACCGATGGGCTTCAGGCAGAAGCGGCTGAGAACGCAGCGTATTTTGGTCCCCGTATATTCGAAATTGTCAGCGAGGGCACAGCAGAGGCTCTGCTGTCTGGCATCTCAGATTTCGTGGTCATCGATGCACTTTTCGGCGTGGGTCTTAGCCGCGAGGCGGAGGGTTTGTATAAAAAGGTCATAGAACTGATTAACGCAAGCGGCGCATACATCGTTTCCTGCGATATCCCCTCCGGCATCGATGCGGATACCGGACTTGTGCTGGGCGCAGCGATACGTGCAAACGAAACCGTCACGTTCCAATGCGCAAAGCCGGGGCACTTCCTATTTCCGGGGCGGGCTTATACCGGCAATCTTACCGTTAAGGAAATCGGCACCACGGGCGAATACAGCGTGGGCCAAATCCGGGCGGCACTGGACGGCCTCAAACTGCTGCCGCGAGAGGCGGATACTCACAAGGGCAATTACGGCAAGCTGGCCTGTATCGCAGGCAGTCAGGGTTACTCAGGCGCAGGGCTGCTGTGTGTTTGCGGCGCGCTGCGCGCGGGCGCGGGGTTGGTGACGGCGGGTATCCCCTCCGGTCTCCAGCAGGTGTTCTCATCCCGCGTACCCGAATGCATGACCTATGCGCTGGACGAGGACTCGGGGCATCTCTCCGAGCAGTGCCTTCCCGCGCTGGACAGGCTGCTGGCAGACAAGAACGCGCTGGCCGCCGGGCCGGGGCTGTCGCTCAGCAACGGAGCGGCTTTGGCGGTAGAACGCATGCTCACCCAGTACGACATCCGCAAAGTGTTCGATGCGGACGCGCTGACGCTGATCGCGCAAAACAAGGAATGGCTGGCCGCCAAGCAAGGCGATGTTGTGCTGACACCGCATCTGGCTGAGTTCTCTCGGCTGTGCAACCTGACCGTGGACGAGATCAAGAACGACCCTCTCACCTGTGCGCAGATATTCGCCAAGAAGTATGACGTAACGGTGCTGCTCAAGGGTGCGACAACGCTGGTCACCAACGGCGATAAAACGGTGTTCGTCACCGCAGGCACGCCCGGCATGGCGCGCGGCGGCAGCGGTGATGTGCTGACCGGCGTGATCGGCGGTCTGATGTGCGGCGGCAACGCGCGCGGTATGAGCGCCTTCGCGGCGGCGGTATACGGTGCGTACATCTGCGGCAAGGCAGGCGAGGCAGCAGCGGAGGATCGCGGCATACTGTCCATGACACCTGCGGACACGCTGGCCAACATACCGCTGATCACAAAGGATATGATGATTGAGCCATAAAACGAAAGGCTTATAGAAAGATAAAGTCCGATACACTTCAAAGATTCAGTTCTAAAGTGTACCGGACTTTTTATCATTGAGCATTTCAACTGTCTTAAGACTTCGTACTCCACTCGTTATCCACATCCGCCAGCAGCAGCGGGCTCTCCAGCAGATGCGCGATGCGGGCAGCGAACACCGCCGCCTGCGCGCCGTCAACGCTCCGGTGATCGTACGTGAGGCACAGCGGCAGCTTCAGCCGTTTTGTGACACGCCCCTCATCGTCCATCTCCAGCCGCTGTTCCACGGCGCATACACCCAGTATCGCGCTCTCCGGTTCGTTGATGATCGGCGTGAATGACGCGACACCCAGCATCCCCAGATTGCTGACCGTGAAAGTGCCGCCTGTGCAGTCGTCCGGCAGCAAATGCCCTTTCTCCGCTTTGTCCCGCAGCGCCTTAGCCGCTGCCGATACCTCCCTCAGGGTCAGCGCGTCCGCGTCGCGTATCACCGGCACCACCAAACCATCGGGCAGCGCAACTGCCATACCGATGTTCACATGCTTCTTGAGCAGCAGCCCCGCGTCGGTATATGACGCGTTGATGCGCGGCTGCTCCCGCAGTGCCTGTGCTGCCGCCGCCAACACAAAATCGTTGACGGTGACGCGTATGCCGCCCGCCGCGTTGATACGCTCGCGCAAAGCCAACAGCTCTGAGACATCCGCTATCGTCGTCTGCGTCACCTGCGGCACATGCTGCCAGCTGGACAGCGTCCGCTGTGCGATCACCCGGCGCATCGCGCTGTGCGGCACCAGCTCCGCCTCCTCCGGCGCGAACGATATAACGTTTGCCGGTGCCACATCCGCCGCCTTGATCTGACCAAAGCTGCCCGAAGGCGCTATATCCGACAGCGATAAGCCGCGTTCCTTCGCCAGACGCTTTGCCGCCGGCGTTGCGGGAATGCGTTCACCCGCCTGCCGTGCCATCACCATAGGCTCGGCAGACCTGTGGTGCTTCGCCGCCACCTTCATCGCAGCCAGAGCGGCGGCGATCTCCGTTTCCGGCACCGATTCCCCCGCTGCGCCGATGAACCCGATCGTCCGCACCACGGGAACCTCATCGCCCTCGCGCGCCAAAGCATGCAATAGCACACCGGAGTTCATCGCTTCCACTTCCATATTGACCTTATCCGTCTCGATCTCCAGCAGCGGCTCACCCTGCTCCACGCGCTCTCCCACGTTTTTCAGCCATTTGATGACCTTGCCGGTTTCCATCGCCATGCCCGCCTTGGGCATAATCACCGCATATGCCATACTGCCCCCTCTTTAGCCTCGCACCAGCTCGACAACCTTTTTGACAACGTTGTCATGAATGGGCACCACATGCTTCTCCAGTTCGGGGCAATAGGGTATCGGCACATCCAGCCCGCCATAGCGCCGAATGGGCGCGTCCAGATAGTAGAACGCCTCGCTGTCCGCAATCACCGCTGCCAGCTCGCCGCCGAAGCCGCCCGTCTGACACGCCTCGTGCACGATCAGCACACGCCCAGTCTTTTTCACCGACGCAATCAGTGTCTCCTTGTCCAGCGGCACCAGCGTGCGCGGGTCCACCACCTCCACGCTGATCCCATGCTCCCGCGACAGCACCTCCGCCGCGTCCATGCACATCGGCAGCATGCGCCCGTAGGTGATGAGCGTCACGTCCGTGCCTTCCCGGTGTACCGCCGCTTTGCCGAGCGGCACCACATATTCGCCCTCCGGCACATCGCCCTTGGTGCGATACAGCAGCTTCTGTTCCAGGAACAGCACCGGGTTGTCGTCGCGGATGGCCGCAGTCAGCAGCCCCTTGGCGTCCGCCGGCGTAGAGGGTATCACCACCTTCAGCCCCGGTGCGTTGCAAAACCACGCCTCCGGGCTTTGGCTGTGCTGCGCCGCCGCACCCGTTCCCGAACCGGCGGGCGCACGCACCACCAGCGGCACCTTCGCCATGCCGCCAAACATATAGCGCATCTTCGCCGCCTGATTAATCAGCTGATCCATCGCAATCGTCAAGAAATCGCTGAACATGATCTCCGCAATGGGGCGCATGCCTGTCACCGCCGCACCCGCCGCCGCGCCCGCAATTGCCGCCTCGGATATGGGCGTATCTTTCACACGCTGCTCGCCAAACTCCTCCAGCATGCCGGCGGATACGCCGAACGCGCCGCCGTAGCACCCCACGTCCTCACCCATCAAAAATACGTCTTCATCACGGCGCATCTCCAGCGTCATCGCTTCCCGGATCGCCTGTGCATATGTCAACTCTCTCATTGCTTTGTCCCCCTGTTCACGCGTACACATCGTCCAGTATTGTGTCTATGGACGGATAAGGGCAGCTCTGTGCGTATGCCACCGCGTCCTCTACCGTCTGCCGCGCGTTCTTCTCCATTCCCTCCAGCTCATCGGCGGAATACAGCGCCTTATCCAGCAGATAAGCCTTCATCCGCTTGATCGGGTCCTTTTGCTTCCACTCCTCAATCTCTTCTTTAGTGCGATACACGTTCGCGTCGCTCTTCGAGTGTCCGAGATAGCGATAGGTGTCACACACCAGCAGCATGGGGCCATTCTTGCGCACATACTCGCGCGCCTTCTTGGCCTCGTCATACACCTGCACCGCATCGTTGCCGTCTATTGTCTTGCCCTTGATGCCATAGCTGTGTGCACGCACCGCAATGTCGCTCACGCCCATCGAGCGGCTGCAATGCGTGGACATGCCATACTTATTGTCCTCACAAACGAAAAGCACGGGCAGCTTCCACACGGACGCCAGATTGAGCGACTCGTGAAACGTGCCCTGATTGGTTGCGCCATCGCCGAAGAACGCCACCACAATGCGGTCGATACCTTTCATCTGCGTGGTAAGCGCCGCGCCCACAGCCAGCGGTATGCCGCCGCCCACCACGCCGTTTGCACCCAGATTGCCGCTGGCGATGTCCGCGATGTGCATGGAACCGCCCTTGCCCTTGCAGTAGCCCGCTTCCTTGCCCAAAAACTCCGCCATCATGCGGTTGATATTAATCCCCTTGGATATACACTGTCCGTGTCCGCGGTGTGTGCTGGCGATAATGTCCTGCTCCGCCAGAGCGCAGCACACGCCTGCCGCCGTCGCTTCCTCTCCCACGTACAGGTGCGTCGTGCCATGCACCATGCCCGTCGAGAACAGATATGCCACCTTTTCCTCAAAGCTGCGTGTAAGCAGCATCTTTTCATACATCTCCCGCAGCTTCCTTTTGCCTGCAACTGCCATGCTTAACCTTCCTTTAAATCAAATCATTCTCTCGCCGCATTGTTTGCTTAATGTCTTTATCCCTATCCAACAAAACGCGTTTGCTGACATTATTCTTGTCCGCAGCCACGCATTATACAGGTGATTTTTCCGCTCTTTTGCAGCGCATCATTCTTTTTCGATCATTCTACCATAGATAAAATGATAACGCGATAAAAATTTATCGTTATTCATTAATTGTCTACATTTTTTAGCCTCCCTTTTTTAAGCTTATTGTATCAAATCATTTGTCAATCCTTTGCCGCTTGGTGTATAATTGCTTGAGCTAAAGAAGAAGATTGTTAATTGAAGGAGAACCCATATGACGAAAAGACGCATCGCCGCGTTTGGCCTTTCCCTGCTGCTGCTGTTTTCCGGCGGCTGCAGCCTGGTCGATATCGACGAAGAAAAAGCGGCGGAGATTGAAAACAATAAAACGATCGTTGAATACAACGGTCAGCTCATCACCAAAGGCGAAGTGACGCTGGAGATGACACGCAACGCCGCCTCAATGGGCACCACCATTGACGCATTGAAAAGCAATGAGGAAACTTGGGCTGGCTACCGTGATTATTTTGTCAAAAAGGTTGCCATAGACCGCATCGCGCTGGACAAGGCAAAGGAACTGGGTCTGGATACGCTGACGGAAGAGGAAACAAAGACAATTACCGATACTTACGATTCCGTCATGTCCACACTGGATTCCTTTATTGCCCCCAGTGTACAGGCAGCAGTGGATGCAGATTCGTCCCTGAACTACGACGAGGAGTATAAGAGACAGCTGAAGCTTTATTTAAACAGCATCGGCTACGACCCGGATACCTACCGTGAAACGCTGGAAAATGAGCTTATTGTCGGCAAGGTGCGGGATCACTTCCTCAAGGATATCAGCGTGACGGACGAGGAGGTTCAAACCTACTACGATACACAGGTCAGCATACAGCAGAACAATCTTGAGATCTCTCCGGATAGCTTTGCATGGCAGCAGTCCCTTGGTTCCACCATCATGTACTATCCGGATGGTTACAAAAAAGTCCGTCACATCCTTGTGCAATTTGATGAGGAAACGCGCAGCAAGGCCTTGGAGGCTTACTCTGAGGAGGATAAGACGGAGTATAATAAGATACTCGAAGCTGCAGTCGCCACAATACAGCCCACCATCGATGAAATTGTTGCAAAGATGGAAGCAGGAGACGACTTCGCCACGTTGATTGATGAGTACAATAAGGATTCGTCAATGTCGATTGAACCCACGCGCACCGAAGGCAAGGTGGTAGGTCCGCAGTCCACCGACATCACGACGCCAGGATATCTGGACGCAGTGGCAGCGCTGGCAGATCCCGGCAGCTACAAGGTGCTCAACACCTACTCCGGCTGCTACATCATTCGCTGCGACAAGCTCATGGCAGGCGCAGTCCCGTTTGATGATTTGAAGGATTCTATCAAAAACACACTGCTTTCCACAGCGCAGGAAAACGAATGGGGCACTGTCTCGGATGGTTGGATCGAAGATGCCAAGTCAACCGGCAAGCTTAAACTGTATCCGGACAGATTCTAAAACAGACACAAACAAAAGCGCCTTCCCATCGCGGAGAGGCGCTTTTTGATTGCAATATTTTTAGATCATACTTATGACTGATTTACCTCAGGCAGCTCGGGCAGACGCTTCACAACAGCCAGCCATTCCGGCGGCAGACACCCCATGCCGTCTCGCGCTCCTAATATCGCCCCCGCAATCATGCCACGCGTTGCCGAATCGCCGCCGATACGCGTGTTCAGCGACATCACTGCACGGTAGTCCGTCGAAGTCAACAGCAGCGCAAATATCACAGGTATGGCATGATGAGCGTGGCAGCTTTGACCCAGTACCGCTGCAATATCTTCGGCCGCTTTTCCGGATACCGCTTCCGCTGCCGCAAGGTATCCCTCCAGCAGTGTCGTATCCTTCCCCGCATGCTTCATATCGTACAGACACACCCGCAGTGCTTCGGGGACGGGCGATGCGTCACCTTCCAGCATCCTTATTGTCAATCGCGCAAACAACTCGGTCGCCAGCAGCGAGGGTCCGCTGTTGTGCGTGATTCGGCTTTGGCAGACTGCCTTCTCCACAGCTTTTTGCGGGTCTTCCGTCCAGTACAGCATCGGCGCGATACGCGCAGCTCCGCCCAGCTCGTCCGACTGAGAGCCTGTCAGGTTCCCTTCCTCAAACGCCTTAAGAGAATCCTTGCTGGCCATGTCCATATGTCCGGTATAGCTTCTCATGTAGTGCCGCCACGCACCGCGAAAGCTGTCATCCGTATAACGCCCTTGCCACTCCTTCATATGGTTATACAGAAGCAGTGCCTGATCGCCGTAATGTGTGTAGTCGCCCAGATGCTTGCCCTCGTGCCAGCCTCCGGGCAACGGTTCATGCGGCGCATCGTATTCGCCAAAGCGCGCCTTGATCACCTTAACGTTATATATCCAGTGGGCTCCCAGCACAAAGGCATCCGCCAAAAAGCTGCCTAGCAGCATCGCTTGCTTTCTTTCTTCACGCTCTGCCATAAGCTCCACTCCTTTCCATCCATCTTAGCATCACTATAGCATACTTACGTTTGTTCCGTATATATAATACTTTTCAACATTAATTAAGATTTTTTACATAATACCATACACAAATGGAAACTTGACAATGTGCGGCAACATCCCCTATCATCGTATACAATTATGAATGAAATCAGGTGCCTTATATGGACAAAGCACATGAAGCCGCTCAAAAACGCCATAACATCAGCGGTCTTTGCATAAGGGCTGCGGCAGAAGCTGATTTGCCCGCCATCGCTGCCATCATGAACCACTATCGCCAGCATACCAATCACATCTGGGATCGCACTGCCGTCTCACAAGACGACGCGAGGCTGTGGCTGGATGAGCATCTGCAGCCGCCATATACTGCCATTGTTGCGGAACTGAGCGGCAGCTTGGCAGGATACGCTTCTTTATCACAGTTTCGCTCATTTCGTGGCTACGACGTCACGGCAGAGAACAGCATTTACCTTGCGCCTGGCATGGAGGGGCGCGGCATAGGCGCGGCATTGATGAAAGAACTGCTGCTGCACGCTCGCCAAAACGGTCTCAAGGCTGTTACAGCATGGATCGACAGCAACAATACAAACTCAGTTTGCTTTCACGAGAAGTTTGGCTTTCGCTACTGCGGCGTCATGGAGCGCGTGGGCATTCTGGACGGCCAGCTCACCAGCGTCATCATCATGGTATTAAATATCGGTGACTCCGAAGAATAATCAACGCTGTTCCCACGGCAAATTGTTCGTTTATTGCCCTCATTCCGCTCACTGACTCTTGCGCGCCATTACTGGTTAGGCGCTTTTTTATTATCGGAATAACCGATTGTTTTACTCTTACTATTCCGATTATCGTATGCATCGGGTCAACTCGCAATGCTATAATTGATTGAAATAATATAGACATGAAGGTGAGGTATCATTATGATCAAATGGAAAACCCGCGAAGTCGTCATTATTGCTATCGTTGCTGCGGTCATCGGTGCCGTATACACGCTCATGGATTATGCCTACGCACCCCTCGCAGCGCTCCTGGGTCCAATCTTCATGGAGCTGACTTTCGGCATCTACCTGCTGTCTGCCGCACTGCCCGCATTCATTGTCCGTAAGCCCGGTTTTGCGCTGTTCGGCGCGCTGGTGACGGCGGGAGTCAACATTCTTCTGGGTAGCCCTTACGGCATACAAATCGTTCTGGCGGGTACACTTCAGGCGCTGGGCATCGAAATCGCTTATGCGCTTTGGAAATATAGACCCAACCTGCTTTGCCTCATAGTCGGTGGTATACTGGCAGGCTGCTTCGTTTTCGTGCGCGACTACATCGTGTTCGGTTACTCCACGTTATCCGCCGGGGTGATCATCGCGATGCTGGCTGTCCGTTTTGTCAGCGCAGCCGTTATCGGAGTGCTGTTGGTCAAAGTCATCCGTGCCGGTCTCAAAAAAGCCGGTGTTATGAAGAACTTCAAGCCCATCGACGCATAGCCAAGACATGCCAGATCCATATCTTGAGCTGCAGGACATCACCTTTGTCTATAACGAAGAAAGCACCCCAGTATGGCAAAACCTGTCCTGCAGCTTTTTGCCCAATACGGTAAATCTGCTGCTGGGTCCCAGCGGCTGCGGTAAAAGCTCGCTGCTGTATCTGATAAGCGGTCTCATTCCGCATAGCCTTGAAGGCCGCCTGACAGGGAACATCATACTTAAAGGCGAATCCATTTCAGGCAGCGAACCGCGAGAGCTGGCCAGCCGGATCGGTCTGGTGTTTCAAGACCCGGATACGCAGTTCTGCACATTTCTGGTGGAGGACGAGTTGGCCTTCGGGCTGGAAAACCTTTGCGTGCCACGTGAAATGATGGACGAAAGAATTGACCGTGCTCTGACCATCACGGGGCTAAGCGGCCTTCGGAAACGAAAAGTCACTTCACTTTCGGGCGGTCAAAAACAAAAGCTTGCAATAGCCTGTGCGCTCATCATGGACGCTGAACTGCTGTTGTTGGATGAGCCCACCTCGATGCTGGACGCTGCCGGACGCAAAGAGATCGTTGAACTGTTGCATCGCCTCGTAACGCAGCACGGCAAAACGATCATTCTTATTGAACACAACCTCGATGAAGTGCTGCCGTATGCCTCACACGCTGTGGTGCTGGACAGAGGCGGCAAGCTGGCGTTACAAGGAAGCGCACACGATGTATTCACCCGTCTGACGTTTGACCCAACGTATGCGAAACTGGCCGTTTGCCTTCCTGAGCCGTTGCTGATACTGCGCGATTGGCTGAACGCGAAAGACGATGCAGCCAGAAAAGCGTTTCGTGCAGAACAGCTTCAAAAAAGGCAGGATGGGGTTTACGCTGTTCCCTATCGCGCGCTGGCACAGCTTCTTAAACAAAGCCCCCATACTTCAGTCTGCTCGATTGCTGCGCCGCCTCTGCCCCTGCCCCCCACGCATCCTCCGCTTATCGAGGCACATCATGTCGCCTTCCGATATGGTGAGAAACGCGGCACATCCAGCGCCCCCGTTCTGCACGGTGTAGATTTTTCAATCGCCAAAGGCGAGTTTGTCGCCATCGCAGGACCAAACGGCGCGGGCAAAACGACACTGCTAAACCTGCTGTTCCGCGTGCTCAAGCTCAGCGAAGGAAGCGTTCGTATAGCGGGGCAGCCTCTGAATGCCCTCAAAACGCAAATGCTGTATCAGCAGATGGGATTGCTGTTCCAGAATCCGGAGTGGCAGTTTGTCACCAACTGTGTGGCAGACGAGCTGGCTTTCAGCCTCAAAAAATCAGGTATGCGCGACGACGAAAAGCTTCAAGCCGTAAACCGCATCCTCAAGCAATTCCATTTGGAAAAGCATCATGATAAAAGCCCGTTTCTGCTGAGCCAAGGCGAAAAGCGCCGTCTGAGTGTAGCTTGCATGTTGCTCACCGGACAAAAAACGTTGTTTCTCGATGAGCCCACATACGGGCAAGACCTTGAAACCTCGCATGAACTGATGCAGCTGCTGCAATCTCTGCGTGCAGAGGGCGTCACCATCGTCATCGTAACCCACGATGTAAGTTTGGTCTGCCGATATGCCGACAGGGTACTGCTGCTGTGCGATGGCAGTATCGCCTTCGATGGTCCGCCGGCACAGCTCTTCAGCCGTCCGCTGCTGCCACAGTGGCGCATGGAATATCCGCCCGCACGGATATTCTGCAATGCTCTGCAGCAGTACCTGCCGGATTTTCCTGTGCTGTTCAGAACGCAGGATTGTGTTTCCTATCTGAATGCATTAATTGAAACGGATACGGGAGGTGACAGTGCATGAGCAATCGAAAAGATCCACAGCCATACCTTCAGCAGCTCAACCCCATGACTAAGCTGCTGGCCGTGGTAATAATCATGGCTCTCGTCAGCGTGACATCTGCGCCTGCCCTGCCGCTGCTGCTTACTGTGGCGGCCTTTGTGTTAACTGCAGTCAAAGGCGGCCTTTCACCCTTGCGCCTGCTCAAAAGCCTGCGGCCATTCATAGCCGTCAGCATAAGCTTTATGCTGTTCATGCTTCTGTTCAAAGGGCTGGAGCAAAGGGAATCCGAGGTGCAGCTGCTGATATTCAGCTATTCTTTGTCGGGGTTGCAGCATATTCTGGCTCTTGGGATGCGCATACTGTGTATCTCCTTCACTACGTTCGCTTTCGTATTAACCACGGACCCATACGATTTGGTGTTGAGTCTTATGCTGCAGCTGCGCGTCTCACATGTCCACGGATATGCGGCGCTGGCGGCATATCGCTTTCTTCCGGCTATGCAAGACGAAGTAAAAGGGATTAGGCTGGCTCAGGAGATACGGGGTATTGAATGGAACAAGGGGCTGAAAAACCGCTTGCTATCTCCTTTCCGCGTGATGATGCCCATGCTGGCACTGGCCGCCCGAAAGGGAGAACGTATCGCACTGGCCATGGATAGTCGGGGCTTGGGTGCTAACCGCAAACGCACCTTCTACAAACGCACTAAGTTCACAGCACGCGATATCCGTTTTATCACAGCTTTGATACTGTTCTGTGCTGCCTCTGTTGCGTTATTATATGCACTCGGTCTTTTTGAATTCGGCTCGGCGCTGCAGGCAGGCGCAATATAATCAACAGGGAGGATTAAACTATGCCCATCAAACACCCAAATATCGTTTACGGGCGTCCTCAGGATCCCTATAAGCAAGAGGACGTCAACGCTCATAGCGCTCATCTGACTGACGAGCTGTCGCTAAAGCGCAGTCCCGTGGGCGTAAAGCTGTTATACACCGCCGAAGAGTATGATGCGTCTCAAACACCGGAAGTCCGCGGCTGTCTGCCTTACTGCGTCATGGTGCGTCTTGCTTCGGAAGGCAAGGGCAGCCGTTCCCGGCTCGAGCACCATAAGTGCGACGGCGGCACCACCGCATTGGCGCTGGAACAAAGCACAGAGCGCATCGAAAACGGCTCAGAGTATTTTTCGTACAACCTGTACGCAACGCCTGCTGCTGCGCGGCGGCACCGCAGCCAGATTCACAGTTTACACGCACAGCTTCCAAAAACTTATGGGGTTATTGTACAGCCGCTGGACGCATTCACAAGCACGCCCGACGTTGTCATCATCGTGGCGGACCCGTATCAGGTGATGCGGCTGGTGCAGGGCTATTCCTATGAAACCGGCATTAAGCCGGTAATTGATCTGGGCGCGATGCAAGGCATGTGCTCCGAATGCACCGCGTACCCATTTCTTTCCGGCAGCATGAACGTCAGCGTGCTTTGCCCCAGCACGCGCATGCTGTGCGGTTGGGAACACAGCGACATGGCGGTGGGCATTCCGTTCGAGCAATATCGCCGCATCGTGTCCGGTGTGATGGCGACCAGCGGCACCTGTAAATGAAACCATAGAGACGATCTATCGGATGCAGCGGCTGTACAACCAGCCGTTGTTTTTATATAATGCAATGAGTAAGAATACATCAAATCACCCGAAAGAACGAAGCAGGAGCTCTTATGATATATCTGGACTATGCCGCCCTCACCCCGGCCAGCGAAGAGGCTATTCAGGTGTTTTGCGATACCCTCCGCCGCTATCCGGCCAATCCTAATGCCGCACACACCGCAGGGCTGGAGGCACGTGCGTTGCTGGACAACTGTACGCAGCGCATACTGAATCGCCTTTGTGCAAGCTCTTATGAGATTGTTTACACCTCAGGCGCGGGCGAAGCGAATAATCTCGCCATCAAGGGCGTTGCCGGGCAGTACAAGAAATACGGTCGGCATATCGTCTCCACATACATGGAGCATTCTTCGGTGAACGGCGCATTGGCCGCGCTGCAAAACAGCGGATTTGAGATCAGCTATGCGAACACCAACTCAGATGGCCAGGCGGATGTGGAGCACCTTGCTCCGCTGCTGCGTGACGACACGATACTTGTGTCCGTATGCGCGGCGGACAGTGAGCTGGGCGTATGCCAACCAATAGAGCGCATCGCTGAGTTGCTGGCAGGCCGCCCCCGCTGCTTCTTCCACGTGGATGCGACGCAGATGGTGGGCAAAGCGCCGCTTACCATGAACGGCATCGATCTGCTCTCGTTAGCGCCGTACAAGTTCTATGGATTGCCCGGATGCGGAGCGCTCATCAAAAGGCCGGAGATCATATTGGAGCCGCTGATACATGGCGGCGCAAGCTCCTCCCCCTATCGCAGCGGCACGCCCGCTCTGGGGCTCATTGCTGCCGCTGCGCAAGCTCTGGATACCGCTCTTGACGAGCAGTCCTTCCGTGCAGCATATGTGCAAAAGCTGAACACTCGGCTGCGCTCTGGATTGACTGCTTATCCAAGGCTAGTCGTCAACAGCACAGCGCATTCCATTCCACACATATTGAACGTCAGCCTGCCTAGTGTCAATACGCGCAAGCTTTTGAGCGAGCTGAGCAGCCGTGGCATCTGCTTGTCTGAAAAGTCCGCCTGCTGTGCACCGGGCACCCCATCCCGCCCCGTCTTAGCAATGACGAACGACCGCAAGCGTGCGCTGTCCACACTGCGCATCAGCCTGTCGCACCTCACCACGGATGCGGAACTGACAGCATTTCTGTCGCACTTCGACGAAGTATACCGCCAAATGGCGTAACCGAGGATACTATGGAAAAATTTCAGGAGATCGAACGCAGCCTCATCACGAAATACCGCAAGGACATATGGCGTCCTTTTATCACGGCAGTCGCGCAATATCAGCTGATACAGGAGGGTGATGCGGTGGCCGTCTGCATTTCGGGCGGCAAAGACTCTATGCTGATGGCTAAACTGATGCAGGAGCTGCAACGGCATGGTCCCCGACGCTTCCACGCGGAATATATCGTGATGGATCCGGGCTACAATGCCATGAACCGGCAGCGCATACTGGACAACGCCGACTTCCTGCAAATTCCCATCCGCCTGTTTGAAACACCGATATTTGATATCGTTTCGGGCGTGGCCGAATCCCCCTGTTATTTGTGTGCGCGCATGCGCCGTGGCTACCTGTATAAGCATGCGCAGAGCCTCGGCTGCGGCAAGATCGCGCTGGGGCACCACTTCGACGACGTGATCGAAACCACGCTGCTCAGCATGATGTACGCGGGCGAGATTCGCGCGATGATGCCCAAGCTGCGCAGCACCAGTCACCCCGGCATGCAGCTGATACGCCCGCTGTACCACGTACGTGAGAGCGATATTCTGCGTTTCAGCCGCAACCATGAGCTGCGCTTCATTCAGTGCGCATGCCGCTTCACCGAAAACTGCGTGCTGGGCGACAACAGCGGCCTATCGAAACGTCAGGAAACCAAAAAGCTGCTGTCCGAGCTTCGCCGCCAGAATCCGCTCATTGACCAGAACATATTCAAGAGTACGCAGAACGTCAATCTGGAAAAGGTTGTCGCTTATAAGGACAAGACAGGCTTCCATCACTTTCTTGACGATTATGATGAATCGCCCGCGGACGAATGACAAAAGCAGCTGCACCATTGCCGCTGCTCTCTTTGCTGCTCATTCACTATGACGCCTGATAACAACAAAGTCCGCGGCTTGTGTAAGCGGCGGACTTTGTGATAAAGCCTCACTTCAGAGGCAGGATGACAAGTAAGTTATCCCTTTACACTGCCAAGAGTCAGCCCCTTGATAATGAACTTTGACAGGAATATGTATACGATAAGCAGCGGTATGATCGCCACAAAGATCATTATGTACACCTGACCCAAGTCAAATTTCATATAATCCGCGCTGCGCAGCTGATAAATCAATATCGGTATCGTTTTATTATCTTTCGTGTTAATAATGAGCGAAGGCAAAAAGTAGTTGTTCCAGCTGGTCACGAAAGCGAATATTGCCTGCACCGCCATGGCCGGCTTAATAACCGGCAGCACTATCCGATTAAAGGTTCTGAATTCGTTGGAACCGTCCATTCGTGCTGCCTCAACAATCTCCAGAGGCAATATGCTCTCCATATACGACTTCATATAGTAGAACACGATGGGTGCGGCAATGGAAGGCAGTATCAACGGATAGAACGTATCCAGCATTTTCATCTTAGTGACTAGCTGCAAGAAGCCCAGTGCTGATACCTGGGTCGGCACCATCATCACCAGCATGATAAACATAAACGCCGCATTCTTAAACTTGAAGTTGTATGCGAATATGCCATAAGCCGTCATCGCCGAGAAATACGTGGTCAGCGCGGCGGAGCATGTGGCAATGAACAGGCTGTTCAGTAAGCCACGCAGCATCGGTATGTTCTGGTCTGCAAACAGATTCGCCAGATTCTTTAAGAGATAGTTGCCCGGCACCAGCGAGAATTCCGACATAATTGCAGCATGCGGTCTTGAAGCGTTCACCAGCAAAAAGTAGAACGAGAACAGGCACAGTACGGTCAGCAGCCCCAGCACGGTATAGCTGATTATCCTGCTGAGCGTGAGAAACCCATTGGCTTTTTTTGCTGCAGCTCTTGTCTTCATACCTGTACCCCCTCGTTACGAGCGCTGCCAAGCACTCTCTTTCCGGCTTTCTTTACCACAATACCTCTGTCCTTGGGCACCTTATAGCTTTTCATCAGAGATTTATAGACAAATATACTGAGCACCGCTGTTACGATGAAGATCATGACCGAAACCGCACCCGAAAGTCCAAAGTCTTTGCTGGTCAGCAGACGGTTGAGATACATGATCAGCGTCATGCTGGATCTGTCCGGAGTGCCAAGACCCTTTGAAATCACCTGCGGCACGTCAAACATTTGTATGCCGCCAATCATCGACGTGATCAGCACATACACCAGAATTGGCAACAGCAGCGGAAGCGTTACCTTGAAGAAAACCTGGAGCGACTTTGCGCCGTCGATCTGTGCTGATTCAAACAAACTCTGATCGATACCCATTATACCGGCCATCAGCAATATGGTTGTGTTGCCGAACCACATGAGGAAGTTCATAAAGCCGATAACAGATTGAGTTGCAATGGGGATATCAAAGAACAGTATGGCTTGGTTTATTGCTCCCGTACTGGTCAAAATTTGGTTGATTGGACCCACCGGCGAAAACAGCATAAAAAACAGCATGGCAAACGCAGAAGCCATTATCAAATTGGGCATATACATAACCGTTTTAAAAAACGATTGACATTTCAATTTCAAGCGATAGCTGGTAAACCATACCGCGAGCAGCATCGACACCAATATCTGCGGTACAAAGCCGATAATCCAAATGATCACGGTGTTGAGTGCAAACTTAGGCAGATCGCCATTGGTAATAATAGTCGAATAGTTGTCAAGACCCACAAAATTCGGTCCGATCTGCTGAAGTCCAACACGGTAATTTTCAAAAAAGCTATTATAAAATGTAGAAACAAGAGGTATTAGCTGAAAAATGATGAATGCGATGAAGAACGGAGCGATAAAAAAATAGCCCCACTTCGAATAATTGACGGATTTGATTTTTTTCGCATTAGTCTTTATAGACATACTGGAATCCTCACCTTCTAAAAAGCGATTGACTTTTTGATTGCCGCGGCAGAACGTTTTCGTTCTGCCGCGGCAATGCAAGTTGTTATTGCTTATGCGGGTTTTTTCAGGTTCGGATAGGATTCGATAGCGGCTTTGTAGAAGTTCTCGTAAGCCTGCTCCTCAGTGATCGTGCCAAGGAAGTAGTCCTTGAACGCGGCCGGAAGGGGTTCGTTGAGCAGCTGGTCATACATGGTGATGTTGCTCATGTCGATGCTCTTGGCGCTGTCCAGCAGCACTGCGATGTGGTTCTGTCCGCCCAGGAACGGGTGACCATAATCGCTGGCCGCAAGTTCTTCCATGGCCTTCGCATTGTTGGTGAAGTCAGCATACTTATTCGTGATCTCAACCAGCGTATCCTTATCGCAGGTCAGCTTTTTCATGATTTCGCGGGTCAGGTTAACATTGTCGGAGCCGGTAGCTGCGCACAGCCAGGTGCCGCCCCAGAAGAAGCCCTGCGGTCCCTTGACGAGGCCCCAGTCGCCATAGCTGCCGTTGCCCACAGCGGGTTCAGCTTCAGCGTCGGCCAGCGTTGCCGGCATCAGGCAGAAGTCGAAGAACCAGCCAGGTCCGAAGTAGCACATGGCCTTGCCATCCACTTTGGCTTCATTAAAACTCTCTGTTGCCCAAATGTCATAAGGAAGGGTGTATCCCTTTTCCAAATAGGTCTTCTGCTGAGCGATCCACTGCTTGATAGCCGGATCAAATACGATCTCGTCGTTCTCATTGACCCACGGTGCAGAGGTGTTGTTGGAGAATACGCGGTAGTCCGCAACGAAACCGGAGGTCATGTAATAGCCTTTAGCCTTGGCCTGTGCCGCCACGGCGTCAAACTTATCCCAGCTGTCCAGCGCAGCCTGCACGGTTGCCGGATCATCGGAGCCCAGGACTTCCTTCGCAATAGAACGACGATAGATCAGACCGCCGGGGCATGCCTGCCACGAAACGCCTTTAAGATTGCCACTTGCGTCCGTGCAGATATCCTTGGTATACTGATACATATCAGCAGTATCGGCTTCTGTTAAGCCTACATCGCTGTATATGTTGGCCGAGTAGGGGCTATTGACGTATTTGAGTGCATAGTCGGCTTCGATCAGGAACAGATCAACCTTGTCGTCAGCAGCTGCGCCTTCTTGAGCCAGCAACGCTTCGTCAAGCTTCTGCTGATATGCGCCGCCATCGCTGGGCGTGATCACCCAGTTGACCGTTACGCCTTCAGGTATAAGGCCTTTATCTTCAAAGAAAGCTTTAAACCTGTCTTGGAACTCAGTGTTCCAGCAATAGATGTTGTACACTTTGCCGGTATCTGCTGCTTCGGGGGCTTCGGTTTCATCAGCAGGCGCCGGGGCTTCAGTCGCAGCCGGAGCTTCGGACTGTTCCGTCGGAGCGGGAGCGGGAGTGCTGCATCCAACCAACGAAAAAATGAGGATGAATACCAGCATAAGCGAGATAAGCTTTTTCATGTTTTCCTCCTTGTTTTGTACGCGCCATCCACCGGCGCGTATTTTTATTTATTGATGACAAATGCCATCAAACCTCTTTCACAGTTCCCCCTTCAAGCAATGCACCCGGCACAATAACCTGCGCCGGAACAAACAGCTTCGGGGTCTCAATTTCGGATACCAGCTTCGCAGCGGCTTTGCGGCCGATGCCTTCCGCATCCTGACGATAGGTGGTAAGCCGGGGGCGCAGCGCCTGCGAAAGCAGTATGCCGTCGAAGCCTACCACGCTGATGTCCTCCGGAATGTGCAGCCCCTGCCGTTCCAGCTCCGTCATGCCACCCAGAAACGAAAAGTCATCGGGATACAGTATGCAAGTGGGGCGGTTTTTCAATGCCAGCAGTTCTCGCGTGGCCAGACCGCTCAGCTTGGGGTCGTGATACAATGCCGCTTTTACATATTCATCCGGCACGTCTATGCCGAGGTTTGTGCATGTTTTATGGAAGCTGCCCAAACGCTTCTTTGTAACAGACGTATCTTCGCCGTGTATAAAGGCGATTTTCCTGTGCCCCTTTTTATACAGCGCATTCACAATCTCTTCCATGCTGCCCACGTTGTCCGACAATATGGCCGTGCGGTGATTGAATACATGATCTATCGTCACCACTGGAATATCGCTTTCCACCAGCTTGATAACGTCGGGATCCGCAAAGTCTACCGAAGCAATCACCACGCCGTCGCAATTGCGGTAACGCGCATGCTCATAGTAGTCCATCTTGAAGTTGCCAATGTCCTTGCTGATGAAGGTGATGTCGTAGCCCAGCCGCTCTGCTTCCACCTTGAGGCTGTTAAGCACAGACGAGAAGTATTCATGCGCCAGACCGGAGGATGTTTTGTCTACAAACAGCACGCCTATATTATAGGAACGATTTGTTTTGAGTGCACGAGCCGCGGAATTCGGCAGATAACCCATGGACTGAGCCACGTTTCTCACCAGTTCCGTCGTATCTGGCCCAATATCCGCATAACCATTGAGCGCTTTACTCACCGTAGCGAGCGATACGCCGCATTGTTTAGCAACATCCTTCATCGTTACCATTTAATAAGTCACCATTAAATCGTTTGAGTATTTTTTATAACAAATTGTTGTGGGAATTCAATCTTAAATAACTAAATCGTTTTCGTCGGATTCATTATATTATAATTGATTTTAATTAGTCAAGTACTTTTTCTTAACTTTTTAACCCTTAACGGGCGCATACAGGTGATTATAAACAGATTATAAATGAAATAATAAAAAACCTTTGACTTTCTTTTCGCTTCTGAGTTATTATGAGCATACGGTACTAATACGTTTTCGTAACTCTATCCACTCAGTAATTATCATAAATATATTCGAGGTAATCCTTATGAAATTCGGCTATTTTGACGACACAGCGAAAGAATATGTGATAACAACGCCCGCTACGCCATTACCATGGATTAATTATCTGGGCAACGACGGTTTTTATGGTCTTATTTCCAATACCTGCGGCGGTTACACCTTCTATCGCGACGCCAAACTTCGCCGTCTCACCCGTTTCCGTTACAATAATGTTCCATCCGATATGGGCGGCAGATACTATTATATTAATGATGGTGAAGCCGTTTGGAACCCCGGCTTTATGCCTTCTCAAACACAGACAGATAGCTATCTGTGCCGCCATGGTCTTGGATACTCGGTGTTCCAATCAGAAAGAAACGGTCTTGCTGCCGAGCTTACCTGCTTTGTGCCGCTGAACGACGCTTGCGAGATCAACAGGCTGGTACTCAAGAACAACAGCACCGTGTCCAAAAGCTTCAAGCTGTATAGTGCGATGGAATGGTGCCTGTGGAATGCAGTGGATGACGCCACCAACTTTCAGCGCAACTTCAACATCGGCGAGGCAGAAATTGTCGGCAGCACACTGTACCACACCACGGAATACCGCGAACGCCGCAATCACTACGCGTTTTTCAATGTCAATACGCCCATTGACGGTTTTGACACCGACCGCGACAGCTTTGTCGGCCAACTTCGCTCCTGGGCAAACCCGCAGGCGGTGGAGCAGGGTATCAGCCACAACAGTATCGCCTCCGGCTGGGCGCCCATCGCCAGCCACCGCATCGATGTAACGCTGGCTCCCGGTGAAGAACGCTGCTTCATATTTCAGCTGGGCTACATCGAGAATCCCGTCAAAGATAAGTTTGAAGCACCCGGTGCCGTCAATAAAACCAAGGCGCTTCAGATGATGGCACGGTATCAGTCTGCCGCCCAGGTTCAGAAGGCTTTGGACGATCTTGCCGCGTACTGGAACAAGCTGCTCAGCCGTTTCTCCGTTGAAAGCGGCGAAGTAAAGCTGGATCGTATGATCAACATCTGGAATCAGTATCAATGCATGGTCACATTCAATATGAGCCGCAGCGCCAGCTACTTTGAAAGCGGTACCGGTCGCGGCATGGGCTTCCGCGACAGCTGTCAGGACCTATTGGGCTTTGTACACATGATTCCCGAGCGCGCGCGCGAACGTATACTGGATATCGCCGCCATACAGTTTGAGGACGGCAGCACCTATCATCAGTACCAGCCGCTCACCAAACGCGGCAATGCCGACATTGGCAGCGGCTTCAACGACGACCCGCTCTGGCTGGTTGCCTGCACCGCCGCCTACATACGCGAAACAGGCGACATGAGCATTTTGGATGCGCCTGTCATGTTCAACAATGTGCCGGGCAGCGAAGCGCCCTTGATGGAGCATTTGCGCCGCAGCATCAACTATACAGTGAAAAACAAGGGGCCTCATGGTCTGCCGCTGATCGGCCGTGCCGACTGGAACGACTGCCTGAACCTCAACTGCTTCTCCGTAGAGCCGGGCGAGAGTTTCCAGACCTGCTCCAACTTTGAAAGCGGATGCGCGGAAAGCGTGTTCATCGCGGGGCTGTTTGTATACGCCGCTGCCGACTATGCGGCGCTGTGCAAGCTCAGCGGTCTTGAGCAAGAAGCCGCTCAGATAGAGGCAGAAGCCGAAACAATGGCTCAGGCGGCGCTGACGCACGGTTGGGACGGCGAATGGTTTATCCGTGCTTACGATGCCTTTGGCAACAAGGTGGGCAGCCGCGAGTGTGCCGAGGGTCAGATATTTATCGAGCCACAAGGCTTCTGCGTGATGGCGGGTCTCGGCGAAGCGGACGGACGCGGAGAAAGTGCGTTGGCATCGGTAGAAAAGCACCTCGTTAACGACTATGGCATAGAGCTGCTGCACCCTTGTTATACCCGGTATTACAAGGAGCTGGGCGAAATATCGAGCTATCCGCCGGGCTACAAGGAAAACGGCTCGGTGTTCTGTCACAACAATCCGTGGGTGTCTCTGGGCTACGCACGTCTGGGCAACGGCGAAAAAGCATACGATACTTATATGCGCAACTGCCCCGCCAATATCGAAGAGGTCAGCGAGATACACCGCACCGAACCATATGTGTATTCCCAGACCATTGCGGGACGCAGTGCTCAGCGCTACGGCGAAGCGAAAAACAGCTGGCTCACAGGCACAGCAGCTTGGTCTTTTGTTGCCGCCACACAGGGCATCGTCGGCATAAAACCAGAGTTTGACGGTCTTTCAATAAAACCAAGTTTACCCGCGCACATTAAACGCTACACCGCCAAGCGGCTTTTCCGCGGCACTATGTACAACATCACTGTCATCAACAACGGCGGCAAGAATATTCACGCTGCCGTGGACGGTAAACCTGTGGCAGGCTGCGTGATTCCTCATGAAGAGGGTCTTACAAGCCGTGAGGTTGTCGTGATTCTGGACTGATTAAAGGTTTCCGGCGATACCGGAATAAATAATTCCCTTGCACCGGTATTACTCCATTAATTAATGCCGGGCATGAAAAAAGGAGGCATGTTTTTTCCGCTTGGCTTGCGGTGCGGCAGCGTGGAGACCTGTCGTAATGCCCTTGGCACATATACGGCCAAAGGCGAGCTGCGTTTTTTAGCGGTTGCTGGGCGCAGCGAAGCTCATATCTATGGCAACAGTTACTCTTAAAAACATCAAAAAGGTGTACGACAAGAACATTCCGGCGGTGCACGACTTTAATTTGGAAATCGCCGATAAAGAGTTCGTCGTACTGGTGGGGCCATCCGGCTGCGGAAAATCGACCACTCTGCGCATGATCGCGGGGCTGGAAGAGATCACAGATGGCGAGCTGTATATCGGAGACAATCTGGTGAACGCGGTCGCGCCTAAGGACAGGGATATCGCGATGGTATTCCAGAACTATGCACTGTACCCCCACATGACCGTATACGAAAACATGTCCTTCGCGCTCAAGCTGAGAAAGGTCAAGAAGGCCGAGATCGATCAGAAGGTGCGCGAAGCCGCTGAAATATTGGAGATTACCGACCTGCTGCAGCGCAAGCCCAAGGCGCTCTCAGGCGGTCAGCGCCAGCGCGTGGCTATCGGACGCGCCATTGTGCGGCATCCGCAGGTGTTTCTGATGGACGAACCGCTATCCAACCTAGATGCCAAGCTGCGCAACCAGATGCGTGCAGAGATTATCAAGCTGCGCCAAAGCGTCAACACCACGTTTATCTATGTCACGCACGATCAGACTGAAGCCATGACGTTGGGCGACCGCATCGTCATTATGAAGGATGGCTTCATCCAGCAGATCGGCACACCGGCGGATGTATTTGACCACCCAGCCAATCTGTTTGTGGCAGGCTTCATTGGCTCACCACAGATGAACTTTTTCAATGCACGACTGGAGAAAGGCGACAGCTACTATCTGCGCCTTGGCAATGCCGTTATCAGCCTGTCTGACAGCACCAGCAGGAAGCTAGCCGCCAAGGGCATACCCGCCTGCGACATCAAGCTTGGCATACGCCCGGAGCACATCATGCTGACCGCACCCGGTCAGTCGGATTCCGTGCTGGCAAAGGTGGACGTTTCCGAGATGATGGGCAGCGAGGTGTACATGCACGTTACAGCGGAAAACACTGACTGCGTCATTCGCATCGCGACCGTTAACCTGCCCATCGATCACAAACGTGGCTTTGCCATGGGCGACGAAGTCAACTTCACCTTCGGCGGCGATTTGGCTCATCTGTTTGATGCGGAAAGCGGTGAGAACCTGCTCCTCTGATCACGACCAAAAGCAGAAGGAGTTTTTATGCACAAAATAGACTACGATAAAGTATTTTATCAGGTTTGCCGCATGTTCTATCTGCAGCGCTGCGGGTGCCGCCTGACCGAGGAGCAAGCGGGTGTGTATGCGCACCCCGCCTGCCACACCACGGCGGCGCGCATTTACGGCACAGAGAATTTCATGGACGTCAGCGGCGGTTGGCACGACGCGGGTGATTACGGCCGCTACGTGGTTCCTGCCGCAAAGGCAGTCGCAGATCTCATGCTGGCGTATACTGCTGCCCCATCCATGTTCAATAGCAGCCTTGCCCTCCACGACAGCGCCGGCGGCGTGCCGGACATATTGACCGAGGTGCGTTACGAGCTGGAATGGATGCAACGGATGCAGCGCGACGATGGCGGCGTTTGGCACAAGGTCACCTGCGCCGGGTTCCCCGGTTTCGTGATGCCCGAGTTGGAAACAGACGAACTAATTATAGCGCCGGTTTCCACGGCTGCAACCGGCGGATTCGCCGCCGCAATGGCAATAGCGGCACGCGTCTACGCTCCGTTTGACGCAGTTTTTGCGCAAGCCTGTCTATCTGCCGCTCGGCGCGCGTGGGATTTCCTTTCTGTCACGCAGCCGATACCTTTCAACAACCCGGAGGGTATCATCACCGGCACATACGATGACGAGTGCGACTGCGACGAGCGTTACTGGGCGGCGTGTGTTCTGTATGCCGCCACCGGCGAAGAGGCTTACCACGATTACATCCGGCGCAGCTACAACCCTAGGTGGGCGGCTGATCTTGGCTGGGCAGACGTCGGCGCATATGGCAACGCGGTGTATCTCAGTCTGTCCGACGACATGGTGCATGCCGACTTAAAAAGAATGCTTGCCGACGAGCTGCTAAACGCCGCAGACCAGATTGTTGAAGCAACCGACAGCAGCGAATATAACATTTCAGTCAGCGACTTTATCTGGGGAAGCAATATGGTGGTGTTAAACAACGCGATGCTTCTTCTGATGGCGAGCGACATCTGCCCTAAGCAAGCGTATGCAATTTGCGCCCGCCGTCATATTGACTATATATTCGGCAATAACCCCATGTCTGTATGCTACGTCACCGGCGTCAATGATGCCAGCACAAAGCATCCGCACCACAGACCGTCCATTGCGACAGGCCAAACTATGCCGGGTATGCTGGCAGGTGGTCCTGACGAGCATCTGCACGACGCCTGTGCCGAAGAGCATCTGAAAGGTAACACTCCTCCCTGTTGTTATATAGACCATGCGGACAGTTATTCCACCAACGAGGTGGCGATATACTGGAATTCTCCGCTGGTTTATGTGATGGCGCGGCTCCTGGCAGACTCAGTCATATGACGTGACTGCCAAACCGGCTGCAAAACACGTTAGTTTTTCGGTGTTTTTGCAACCGGTTTCTTTTTTTCGATTCAAAATTGTCTTTTTTTCTATTTTTTGTAGTGTAATTTTTGTCATACACTTATGCAATCTTGACTGTATACATGTGGTCATATATAATTAAATACCAGCAGCAACGGTCGATTGACAGGAGGACAGGAATTGGCCACTTACAACAAGTCTTCATTAGACGAAGCATGTTTACACTACGAGGACTTAACAGATGAAGCCGTTGCGGAGCTTGCGCGCGGCTACGACGGGGACGCTCTCGAATATCTTCTCAACAAGTACAAGAACTTCGTGCGCGCCAAGGCTCGTTCATATTTTCTTATCGGCGCCGACAGAGAAGATATCGTTCAGGAAGGCATGATCGGCTTGTATAAAGCTGTGCGCGACTTCCGATCCTCCAAGCTGACATCCTTTCGCGCCTTTGCGGAGCTGTGCATCACGCGGCAGATTATCACTGCCATCAAGACAGCCACGCGCCAGAAGCACCGCCCGCTCAACTCATACGTGTCACTCAACAAGCCGGCTTACGACGAGGAGTCGGATCGCATGCTGATCGACATGATATCGAGCACAAAGGTTTCCAATCCCGAAGATATCATCATCGGTCGTGAAGACTACTCCAACATCGAAACCAAGATGGGTAAGCTGCTTTCTCCGTTGGAGATGCAGGTGCTCAAGAAATACATGGAAGGCAAGTCGTATTTCGAGGTGGCCGACGAGCTGCGCCGCAGTGTCAAATCGGTGGATAACGCACTTCAGCGTGTGAAGAACAAACTGGAAAAGCTCATCTCTGACAACGACTGACCCGCCTGCAATATTGTATTCAGCTTATGCTATAGCATCACGTGGTTCAATCAGCCCGTTTTATTAGCTTACTATAATTGCGAGGAGGTTCAATCATGTCGGCACAGCTGGAAAAGATCATGGAGCTCTGCAGCCTGAAGCGTTACGGGGATATCGCTTACGGCAGCGTCAACGGCATTTCCGTCAACGTCGTGTACAACACAATGTCCTCAAGTGCCTTTGTTCATTTCTTTATCGGGCGCGAAAGCGGCGTCAGCCTCAGCGAAATCAATTTGTTTTTGAAGGAGAACCACAAGGAGTTTCGCGCAAAAAATGCGCAGCAAAACGGCAGTGCGGTTACCATCATGCTCGACAGCCAGGTCAAGCGCATCAAACCGGAGCATGTCGCGGCGTTTTTGGACAAATCCACAGCCTATTTGACTCAGCAAGGCTACCGTTCCGGCTGCTCTGTCTGCGGTCAGGATAATGACGAGGGCTTCACACAGCAAGGCGGCTTCGTGTTACAGATGTGTGCCCCGTGCCATGAGAGGCTGGCAGCTGCCACCACGCAAATCAAGCAGGAGCGCGCCGTTACGGGCAGCTATCTCACAGGCCTTTTGGGCGCTGTGCTGGGTGCCATTGTTGGCATTATCCCATGGGTATTAATCGGAATGCTGGGTTATATCGCAGGCATCAGCGGTCTCATCATGGCGTTTTTGGCTTATAAGGGCTATCTGCTGCTGCGCGGCAAGCGCGGCCCCGGCATGACATGGATACTGATACTTGTGCTTTTTGTCTTTACTTACGTTGCTGTATTGACCAGTGTGGGAGTCGAAGCGTATCAAGCGAGTGTTGAGGCAGGCCTTAGCGTTGGTCAGCTTATTTACTTGGTATTTATCGCACCTTTTACACCGGAGCTTTTTGACACCGGTGCGCTCTGGGGCAACATCGCACTTGGCTGGTTCTTCGCAGCGCTGGGCAGCTTTGCCTTCCTGCGCAAGACAAACAAGGAAGCGGTGGGCGCAGACCTTGCAGTCACACGCGTCAGCAACGATTTGAATCAGTAAGCATCACCGAACTGAATAACACATAAGCAAACGCCGCAAGGTTTTATTGGAGCCTTGCGGCGTTTATACTATTTGTAATTTCCACAGTCTCCACTTCATAATATTCATGTACCTTGATATTTTGTATTATGCTACTATCCGTTTAGCAAGGTGCCTAACTCTAATCAAGGAGGCTCACCACACTATGAGCAAACAGAAGCAGCGGTGCCCCTTATGCAGCAGGCATTGCCCGTTGGAATCTCCGCGCTGCCGCAAGGGCGAGAAGTACGCACGCAGCCTGCAACAGCAAGCCATCTTGCAGCCTCAGCCCACAGCAGCACCGAATACTCTTAGCGTCAGCGATACGCTGCTTTCGCAGCTGCGTCTCATCAGCCGCAATCCGCTTCTTCACCCACAGGCAGGCAGCAGCCGTTACCGCATATTATCCACGCTGGCGGAGCGTGAGCGGACTGGTCAGCAACAGCTCAAGGAACTTCTGGGCGTCAAATCAAGCTCACTCAGCGAGCTGTTGGCCAAGCTGGAAAAGAAGAACCTGATAAAACGCAAAAAGAACGAGAATGATAAGCGCAACCGCGATATCATGCTGACGGAGGAAGGGCGCAATTGGCTTCACACGCACACACTTGACGATAACCGCAGCCAACTGCTCGCGGCGCTGACTGAGGACGAGAAAGCGCAGCTGTCGGCGCTGCTGGGCAAGCTGCTGACCAAAGCTGCTCATAGCCCAGCCACCGTCACCCAAACGGACACATTACGTGCGGACACACGTGACCTGGAGCAGCAAGCTGCCACGCACCCGTTCGTTGAAGAAATCTCCCCTGCCGGGGCGATCGTAAACGACCCGGAGCCAGTGTAATTATTGCAGGAATCATGCTAGGTTTTTGCTCACATGTTTCTCTCTTAGTCTTATATTACTAAGCCACCGCTGACCCCCAACACCTGCCCCGTGACAAAGGCGGCTTTGTCTAATGCAAGATAATATATCGCCTCTGCCACGTCGCGCGGAGACCCGATTGCGCCCAACGGCGTTTCGTCCTTCAGCGCGGCTATCGCAGCTTCGTCCAGATTGGCTGTCATCGCGGTGGCGATCACGCCGGGAGCCACGCAGTTCACGCGTATGCCGCACGGCCCAACCTCCTTCGCAAGCGCCTTGGTCAGCCCGATAACAGCGGCTTTCGCGGCGCTGTAGTGCACCTCGCACGATGCACCCACCTCGCCCCACATTGAGGACACGTTCACGATGCTGCCGCTCTTGCGCGATATCATCCCGGGCAGCACGGCCTGACAGCAGTGGAACACACCCTTCACGTTCACATCAAACATGTCGTCCCACTCCCGTGCGGTGATGTCAGTGAACAGCTTTTGCTGCGCCAGCCCAGCGTTGTTAACCAGCGCGTCGATGCGGGTGAACGCGCGGTTTACCTTCTCCGCCATCGCCCTCACCGCGTAAGGATCGCGCACGTCGGCCTGCACGCGAATGGCGCTGGCATGACGCGCCTTTAGCTCGTCCACCAATGCCTGCGCGGCGGCTTCGCTTTTGTGGTAGTGCACCGCCACGTTCCAGCCCTCTGCCGCAAAGCGCTTGGCAGTTTCGCGGCCGATGCCCGTGGCCGCCCCGGTGATCAATACCGTTCGACTCATGCTGCTCCGCCTTTCAGTTCAGCTCGTCCAGCGTCAGCTCAAAGCTGGGCACGAACGTCTTCATGAAGTAGTCCACCTCGGGGCGTTTTATATCGTCTATCGCCTTCTTCAACGTTTTCTTCGCCTTGGTAAATTCGCTGTTGCCCGCAGACAGCTCCTCCACACATTTGAGGTACGCGCAAATCTTGTCCGCCGCCTTCACGATGGCATGCGCCTCGTCGTCGTCCCGCTGCTTTACCAACGGCGCGTACACACCGCGCAGCTCCTCCGGCAGCATATTCAGCAGCTTGTCCTCCGCCACGCGCTCAATCTGCTTATACGCATTCTTGATCTCGGGGTTGAAATACTTGATGGGCGTCGCAAGATCACCCGTGATCACCTCGCCCGCTTCGTGGTATATCGCCAGCGCCATCACATGCTCTGCGTCCACACCGCCGCCAAAGCGCTCGTTCTTGATCACCGCCAGTGCGTGCGCGATCATCGCCGCCTGCAGCGAATGCTCCTGTATGTTCTCGTCGCGCGTGTTGCGCATCAGACCCCACCGTCTGATGTTCTTCATCCGCGCCATATAACCAAAAAAGTGGTACATATACACCCCTCCTGTTGCATCCATTCTAATACACGGCGGCAGGCTTTGACAATGTATCCGGTAAAATTCCACCAATGCTGTCAAGTTTACAATCTTTTCACGCAATGCCATGCCACATATACCGGCAGACAGGTTATAATGACAATAGCAAGCGCCGTGGCTAGGCGGAAATTCGAGAAAGGAAGCGGACAGGCAATGGATATTCTGAGCGACATCAATATCATCACCGTTATCATGGTCTGCCTGTTTGTCTTCCCGATTTTAGCGGGAATCATTTGGCCGCTGACGCACGACAGAGTGCACCGCTCCTTCACCTCACTGCTCGGCAGCGTTATTTTTCTGGCGGCAATGCTGCTGGCGGCGTGGCTGACAAAGCTGCTGCTCTCCAGCGAGCCGGTGCTAAACTGGCTGTATCAGCTGATCCCCGCCATGCAAGGCATGCTGGAGTTTCGTGCCTTCTGGGTATACCTCGGCGCGTTTGCGATACTGACGTTTCTCATCGCCGCGCTGCTGCACCTGATGGCGCTGCCCTTTACGCTGTTCGCGCTGACGCCGGTATCCAACGCCATCGCTTCCGCCATCTGCTCTCTGCGCAGCCCGGCACGGCGCTTTGTGAGCGCACTGTGGAAGCTGCCCAAGGCCGTGTGGCTGGTGCTGCTGTTCACCATACTGCTGAGCTTATACACCAGCTATTTTAACAGCCCCCTCATATCCACATACGCCAGCCAGTCCGCGCCTTATCAGGCCGTGCAGCAAAGCGTTGTCCAACCGCTGCTGAGCAACAGCACGGTCAAGAACATACAGGTGCTGCTGGGCGACTCCTTTAAAACGGCGGAAACCGATGTTCAGCAACTGGCGGGCAAATACCTCGTCCGCTATTTCAACGGCATGACGCTGGAGGAAGCAACCAAATCCAGCGCCGAGATAGACGCCGCCGCCCGTGAGATCGTCGGCAGCGAAACGGACGAGCGGCAGAAGGCATATCTGATTTACCTGTGGATATGCGAAAACCTCACGTACGACAACGAAAAAGCTGCCGTCATCGCGCGAGACCCCTCGCTGGTGTCGTCCGGAGCCGTAGTGGCTTACAACACGCGCACCGGCATTTGCTTCGACTTCGCCTGCCTGTATGTGGCGATGTGCCGCTCCGTGGATGTGCGCGTCCGTTTCCTCACCGGCCTTGGCTACACCGGCACCGAATGGGGCGACCACGCGTGGAATCAGGCTTACGACGCCGACAAAGCGGTATGGATGAACGTGGACACCACCTTTGGCAGCACAGGCGTCAACTATTTTGACACGCCGTACTTCAATCTGGATCATGCGGACGGCGTGGTGCAGGGCGAATGGTAGCGCGGGCGTTTTGAGCCTTGACTTTTTCACCCGATGGGCGGTATAATGCATACAGCCGCTGGGGGTGCCATATTTGGCTGAGATGCGCTATAGCGCAAAACCCTTTGAACCTGTTGGGTCATTCCAACGTAGGGAAGCAAGATTCACGTCTTACAAGACCTGTGCGGTGCATGGGTCTTTGCTTTTTTAAAAGGGGGATATACGCGGAGTATATTCCTTTTTTCATTAAGCGGGCGTCTTCTCTCCTTCAGACTATGCCTCATGCGGACAATACTATTAACGAGGTGATTTTTATGGAGAACTACGAAACATTCAGCGAGAGCTTCGGGGCGTTCCTGGAAGCCAACCGGACATGGATTCTCGTCCTGGCCGCGGTTGTGCTGATAGTCGGCGCGGTGCTGCTGGTAACAGTGGTGCGCAAGCGCCGCGACGCGCACAGCAGCTGGACGGTGCGTGAGCTGTCCCTCGCCGCGATGTGCTTGGCGCTCGCGTTCCTGCTGTCGTTCATCAAGATGTTTGAGCTGCCGCAGGGCGGTTCCGTCACCCCGGCGAGTATGCTGCCCATCATGCTGTTCGCCTACATCTATGGTACGCCCAAGGGTCTGCTGGTGGGGCTGGCCTACAGTTTGCTGCAATGCCTGCAGGATTTCTACGTGGTGCACTGGGCGCAGTTTCTGCTGGATTACACCGTCGCGTTCACGGTGCTGGGTTTGGCGGGGCTGTTCAAGAAGAGCATTGTTCCCGGCATGGTGATTGCGGGCGTGCTGCGTTTCATCGTGCACACGATATCCGGCATGGTGTTCTTCGGTGAATACGCTGCTGCCGGGCAAACAGCGCTGGCCTACTCCGCAGGCTACAACTCCTTCGCTTTGGTTGATCTCGCCATCTGCGTTGTGATCGCGGCCTTGCCGCCCGTTCACCGCATGATCCGCGATATGAAGACACGGCTGGGAACAAAGCCTACCGCTGCGTAGCTACCGATTTGCACCAAAAGAAAAATGCCATCGTATTTGCGGTGGCACTTTTTTGTTTGGCTTTGTTTATGGGTGACGCAAAGGGTTGCCCTTTGAATCCCGCTTAAGGGAGGCGTCCCTAAAGAATCCCTTTGTGTTAAATTAAATCGGTCCTATGATATTCTCCGCAAAGAGTGTTTCAAATGTATTGACGGCACCGCCGTGCTCTACAATTCTCCCATTGATAACTCTATCAATATCGACACCTGTAAAGGATAGTCTTTTGTTTGTAGGTTTCATACCCAACCACTCTCCTTGATGCGTGCCTTGCATAATAAACTCAGAAATGACGTGATCCCCATCTTCAAATTGCCGGACTATAGTCATTGTATAGTCCGGATATGTTTTTCTAATATCAATAAGATGTTGCTTCATTCCTTCGATCCCAACAAGAACAAGTTGGTCACCCATTCTCACCGAGCAATCTTCTGAGATAAACTTATCAACGTCTTCGATACTATGATTTGAAACAACTCTTTCGTAAAAATATTTAACTATCTCTTTGTTATTCATTCTAACCTGCCGTTCATTCTAAATACTTTTTTGAGGGCTACTTTATGTACTATTAATTCTACACTTCGTTCCATAATCCTCCATTCGCTCTTCTGCCCACAAAAAAAGAGCCGCACCCGCTGAAGTGACCCCAAAAAGTTAGACAAATTATTATTTAGCAGTCGATAGGGCTTGAAACCTGTGAACAGCGGGTGTCAAGCCCTTTAGCTTTGTCTTAATTCGACGGTTGTTATAGTAGTCAAGATA
>JAEZJG010000024.1 GCA_023415795.1 Bacillota bacterium
GCATATTCGCCAACGTGAGCAAGAAGGTGCTGTCGCCGGATGAAGCGGATGTGGCTAGCTTCCGCGAGTTTCTGGCACGGTACAAGAAGGGCTTGCCGGTGGAACGTGCGGCTGTGGAGCACATTTAAGCACGGGCTCAGCAAACATTATGATGTTATACGCACCCTCTGCGGCTTTCGCAGAGGGTGTTCCTTTTTATGCAGCGGGATGCGTAAGCGTCAGTCGTATTGGCGGAAGGCCACTTCGTTTTTGGACGTGTACAGGTGGTCGATGAACTGGCGATCTAGGGCGGTCAGCTCATAACCTCTGGGGTATATGAGAAGATCCTTGTATTTATGGTTGGCGGCATGGCATTTCCGCTGTACCAAACCGTATAGATCCAAAAAGTGATCGGGTATGGGCGACACCCACATGTATGTCTTGGGTATGGAGGAGAGCAGGTCGAACTGACTGCACCGCTCGTAGACATAGATACACTTTTTCGCTTCGCTTTTCTTGACGCGCCCCGCAGGCAGGTAAGGTATGGCCGTATCACCGTGGACGATTTCAATGTAGGGGGCAAGGTCGCCATACGCCACTTTTTTGGCGGCTGCAAGCGGATGATTACGCGACATCAGCGCGAGGTATTCAAACTCCCAGATGGGCTCGGACACGAGCCGCTTCTCTTCCAAATAGTCGAGGAAGTAGTTCTCGTAATCCGTCTGGCAGCGTATGATGCCCAAGGGGTAGCCTTCATCCGTCACGTTGCTGATAGATTGCATCGAATTGGTTTCCTGCGCGTATACGTCAATTTCTTTGTCGGCATCCAAACCCGCCGCAAAGCGCGTAAACGCGAGAGCGATATAGCTGCCGCGCGGAATGGATATTTTGAAGCACTGCCGCCCGGAATCCTCCGGTTTGTACAGCCGCTCCATCTTGCCCAGCTGCTCCAGCACGTTTTTGGCGTACCCCAGAAATTCCGCGCCCTTGGCGGTGGGCAGCACGCCCTTGGGTGTGCGCTCAAATATCTCGATGCCCAGAGTGTCTTCCAGCTCCTTGATGGCTTTGCTTAGATTGGGCTGTGCCATAAACAGGTTTTCTGCCGCCTGCGTGATGGAACGGGTGCGCTCCACCTCCACAGCGTATTTAAAATGCAATGTATTCATGTTGGTTTCCTTTCAGGCGCTTATTTCGCCTGTTGCGGCTGACCTTTGATCTGCTTCGTCATCAGCGCCAAAGAGGCAGCCAGGTTCTCGTTTTGCACTAACGTACCCGGCGGTGCGGACAAATGCACGGGAGCAAAGTTCCAGATGGCGCGTACTCCGCCCGCAACCAGTTGATCGCAGACAATTTGGGCCTGAGCGTCCGGCACGGTGATGATGCCGATGTGTATCTGCATACGGCGGCACATATCGCTGATACGGCTGGAGGATAGTACATACTTGCCGCACATTCGCTGTCCCACCAACGCCTCGTTGTTGTCGAACGCCAGCACGATATCAAGACCGTATTGCGCGAAGCCCTTGTAGGACATCAGCGCTTGCCCCAACGAGCCTGCGCCCACCAGTGCCGCCTGATCCACGTTATGATACCCCAAACAACGTTCCATATCGAGTATCAGCCCATCTATTGCAAAGCCCTTCTTTGGCAGACCCTTGGTGGAGCTGACGGATGCAAAATCTTTACGCACCTGCACCTCGTTGAGACGCAATGCCTCAGCAACGGCTGGCGCTGCAACAAGGCGGCTGCCCTGCAGCTTAAGCTGATTGAGGTACTGCAGATAGTAGGGCATTCGCAGAAACGCCTGCCGGGACAGGCTGACCGGCTTTGAATTCTGATCCGCCAAGATAATGCCTCCTCGAATCGATAATCCATTATCGATATTATAAGTGAGATACTGTGTTGTGTCAATGATGCTAAAAACATTGGTGCTGTATAATTGTAAAAAAAGGGACCACGCATAAGCGTGGTCAAGATAAGGTAAATGCAGGGTTGTTGAGAATTGCGACGCCCGTTTTTGCGGGCGCCCCAAATTTGAAAATATGAAAGCGGCTGCTTGTTATGCGTTGTGCCGCATCGTATCACTGCCGGGCGTAGTCGGCTTCGAAGCGGTGGCTGTAGCGGGGCAGCAGCTGCGGCGATACAGTGTCGGTCACGATGCCTGCCTCTGCCAGCTCCTGCGTGAACTTATCCATGTGCGCCAGCGTGGGCTTGCCTGCTGCCACGGCGCGGCTTCGGGCTGCCGCCTGCTGTCCTGCGTTGCGTCCGAACACGATGATGTCGAGCAGAGAGTTGCCCATCAGACGGTTGCGTCCATGGATGCCGCCCACCGCTTCGCCCGCAATATACAGGTTCTCCACACCGCTCTGTCCGTCTGCGGAGATCTCGATTCCGCCGTTCTGGTAATGCAGCGTGGGATAAACGAGTATGGGTACCTTGCGCAGATCGATGCCGTATTTGCCGAACATGCGCAGCATGCCGGGTATATGCTTTTGGATAGCGCCTTCACCATGCAGCAGCTCGATCAGTGGGGTATCCAGCCAGACGCCCTCGCCTTCGCCGGTGCTGATGCCGTTGCCGCGCTCTTTGCATTCGCGGATGATGGAGGCTGCGGATACGTCGCGCGTTTCCAGCGGATGCATAAACGCTTCGCCCTGCCGGTTGATGAGCATCGCGCCCAGACCGCGCACCTTCTCGGTGACGAGTGCGCCGAATATCTGAGAGGGAAACGCCGCACCGGTGGGGTGATATTGCAGCGTGTCCGCATACAGCAGCTTAGCGCCCGCACGATATGCCAGCACAAGGCCGTCGGCCGTCGCGCCGTAATGGTTGGAGGTGGGGAAGCCCTGATAGTGCAGACGTCCCGCGCCGCCGGTGGCCAGCACCACCGTTTTGGCGCGCGCAATGAGCAGCTCGCCTGTCTCCATGTTCTTGAGCACCGCGCCCGCCGCGCGACCCGCTTCGTCGGTAATCAGCTCGATGGCCGCGGTGAAATCCACCACGGTGATGCCCCGGTTAGTCACCTCGTCACGCAATACGCGCATGATCTCCGCGCCTGAGTAGTCTGCCGCGCAGTGCATGCGCTTGCGCGAGGTGCCGCCGCCGTGAGCGGTTATCATCGTGCCGTCCTGCGTTTTATCGAACAGTACGCCCAGCTCGTTGAGCCATTTGATGGCGGAGGGGCCTTCCATCACCAGCTTTTTGAGCAGCTCAGGCTTGTTGGCGTAATGACCGCCGCCTAGCGCATCCAGATAGTGAATGGCGGGGGAATCGTTCTCCTTATCTGCCGCCTGTATGCCGCCCTCGGCCATCATGGTATTCGCATCACCCATGCGCAGCTTGGTGACGATCATCACATTTGCGCCGCTGGCATGTGCCTCAATGGCCGCCGAAGCGCCCGCCCCGCCGCCGCCGATGATCAGCACATCTGTTTCGTAGTCCGGCTGCTCCAAATTAAGCTGCAAGCCTTCAATGGGGCTGTGAGCCTGAAGCAGCGCCGCCAGTTCCACCGGCACGCGGTCGCCCTTATTTGCGCCCATCGACAGCACGGCAAATCCGTCCTGCCGGTAATCGGGATGAAATTGGTTCAGCAGTGCGGACTTCTCGTCCGCAGTCATGCGGCGGGGTTCCACGCCGATGCGGCTGCCGCGTGTGGCTTCCACGCGCTTGATTGATTCGAGCATCTCTGGTGTATACATGGCGATCCCCCTATTTTTCGATTTCTCTGTGGTTGTAGAGTTCTTTGAGCTCGTCGAGCGGCTTTTGCATCAGCTCTTCCACAAGCTGTGTAAAAGCGCCCTCGTCGATCTCCTGTACGCGCTGTGTCAAGTGTTCGGCGGGTGGGACGATGTATTTTCCCGTCAACCGACGTGCCAGCAGCGCCACCTGCGGATGCGATATCTTCGCGGGGCAGCGGGAGGAGCATATGCCGCACATCACGCAGTCGAACGACGCCTCTGCGCACTTCTCGTACTCGGCACGCTGCGCATAAGCAATATACTGCATGACATTCAGTTCTTGCGGGCAGGTTTTGGTGCAGGCGTTGCAGCCGATGCAGCTGTAGATCTCCGGGTAAAGCTGCATCATGATCTGCTCAGTGGGTGACACCTTTTGAATGTCGTATACCTCCTTGACCAGCGGGAAGTATGGCAGAGTGGCGATATACATGTTGTTCTCCACCTTGGCTTGGCAGGCAAGGCAGGCGTGCAGCTCGCGGTCGTCCTTGATGCGGTAGATGGTGGAGCAGGCACCGCAGAAGCCGTTGCGGCAGCCGCAGCCGCGCACCAGCTGGTATCCGGCGTATTCCATCGCGCCCATGATGGTGAGTTCTTCAGGCACTGAATATCGCTTGCCGAACAGAAATATATTGACCATTTGTTCCATATCACATAATCCTCGCTTTGCCTAATATTCGCCCGGCAGTTCGTCCAGCTCGTCGCAGCGGAATACCGGACCGTCCTTGCAGACATACTTGGAGCCGATGTTGCAGCGTCCGCATTTGCCGACACCGCACTTCATGCGCAGCTCCATCGTGGTATATACCTGAGTTTTGTCGAAGCCCAGCGCTTCCAGCGCCTTCAGCACAAACTTGATCATGATGGGAGGGCCGCATACCAGCACCGTCTTGTTGGTGGAGAACTTGAGCTCCTTCACGTAATCCGGCACGAAGCCGACATGACCGCGCCAGCTCTCCTGAGGACGGTCGATGGTGAGGTGTGTGCCGGTGTTCTTCGCTTTGCTCCACACGTTTCCGATCTCGTCGATGTCCACCAGATCCTCCGCGCTGCGCGCGCCGTAGACGATGTCCACACGCCCGTAATTGCTGCGGTTGTCCAGCACGTAGTTGATCACCGAGCGCAGCGGCGCAAGGCCGATGCCGCCCGCGATGAACAGCAGATCCTTGTCTTTGAGCGCCGTTTCCACCGGAAAGCCGTTGCCGTATGGTCCGCGGATGGTGATCTGCTGGCCCGGCTCCATGCGGTGCAGCCAATCTGTCAGGCAGCCGCATTTCTTGATGCTAAACTCCAAAAAGCGTGTTTCAGTGGGGGAAGAGGTGATGGAGAACATCGCCTCGCCCACGCCGGGTATTGAGAGCATGGCGCACTGGCCGGGCATATGCTTGAAGTTCACACCGCCCTGAGGGGACACCACGCGAAACGTCTTCACGTCCGGCGTGTCCACGCGGATATCCGTTACTTCGCCGATCACGGGGATCAGCATATCTCTTTTGCTGTCACACATTTTGCTTACCTCCCAGTGTGCGGATCACCTTGGCGATGTTCATGGACACGGGGCACTTGCCGATGCAGCGTCCGCAGCCCACGCAGGCATAAAGCCCTTCGTTGTTGGCGGGATAGTAGACCAGCTTGTGCATGAACCGCTGGCGGAACCGCTCGATCTGGCTGGTTCTGGGGTTGCCGTGCGCCATCAGCGTAAAGTCGGAATACATGCACGAATCCCAGCAGCGGAAACGCCGAACTTCGTGCCCGGTGTCGTAGTCTCGAATGTCGTAGCAGTGGCAGGTGGGGCACACAAACGTGCAGGAGCCGCATCCAAGGCATGCCGACGACAGCTTTGCCCATTCGGGAGAATCGAATATGTCTTTGAGCGCGCCTGCCGTGCTCTCCGGCTTAATGGAAGAGAGAGGCAGCTGCGCGATGAGCGCATCGGTCGCATGCTGCTGCGCCTGTACCGCCGCTTCTGCGTCGAGCGCTTCCGAAAGCAAACTGGACAGCGATTGCGTCAGCGCGTCGCCCTTTTCGGTGAGGCTCTTCCAATACAGCGTATCGCCGATGAGCCATGCGGCCACGTCACCCGCAGGCGATGAAGCCTTAATGTCAAAGGCGGCGCACATGCAGCTCTCCTCCGGCTCGGCGCACGCAAGGGAGACAATCACGCCGTTCTCGCGGCGGCTCTGATAGAAGCTGTCCGCCGGTTCGCTGAGAAATACCCTGTCCAATATATCGATGCTGGCAGCATCACACGCGCGCACACCCATTAGTACGAACGGCTCGGTTTCCGCATGGACATCAATGATTTCGATTGTCTTGCCACTTGTTTTATACGCCGAGAGCGTTTCGCTTTGCGGGAAGAAGAAGCCCTTGGGCGGCAGTGCTGTCAGCAGGCAGTGAAGATCGGCTTCGGCATCGCCGTTCCAGCGGTCAAACTGCACCGTGCCCGCCTTTTTGAGCGGCAGATACAGCGCGGCTTTCTCCGCTATCTTTGCGTACAGCTCCGGCAAACGGCTGACGGAAATCTGACGAAGGCTCATTTGCCGCTCCTTTCCCGGACGATGCCCGGTTCTGCGTCGTCCTGTGTATAGTCGGTCAGCGGGCTGCGGGATTCGGTATCCGCACCTGCCTGATAGTCACCGTATAATTCGTTGATATCCTTGATCACCTTGCGGTTCAGCAGGTGCAGCGGTATGCGCTGCGGGCAAACGCGGGAGCACTCGCCGCAGTCGGTGCAGCGCCCCGCCACGTGAAACGCACGGGTGATGTGGAACAGGCTCTCCTCTGCGGTGTCGCTGTTGGCCTTGGAGGCGACGCCGGACTGCGGGTTGTCGAACACACACTGCACGCAGGTGCAGGCCGGGCAGGCGTTGCGGCAGGCATTGCAGCGGATGCACTTGGCCAGCTCGCCGCGCCAAAACGCGAAACGTTCATCAGCGGTCATCGCTTCCAGCTCGACCACCTGTGCGAAACGTGCAGTTTCGGTCGCTTGCTCTGTCCAGTCGGGTTCGATCACCTCGTCCGCGACGGCATGGGTTTTGCCCTTGCATCCGAGACATTTGTCCAGCAGCGCGTCAGTGAGGGCGCAGCTCTTCTCGCCGTACGCCGTATCGATGGTCAGAGCATCGCCGTCGCGCCTTATGCCGCGAATGCCCTTGATGCCCTGAGCGCGCAGCTTCTCGATATCCAGCATACCGGGGCAGGGGATACCGACCACATAGACACGTTCGCGCTCCGCCCGGTGTTCCCGAAGAAGCTGGTTAAAGCTGTAGGTATCGCAAGGCTTGAGCAGTACGGCGGTTTTACCCGGCTTCCTTTCACCCACCAGATTGCGCATCGAAGCGGATTCAAACCAACGCAGGCTCTTTTCCACGCGCATCAGGTATTTGCTGAGGTTCGCGCCGCAAAAATCGTTGTAAACCAGCGCGTCCAATGACTCCGCTGTGTCGAACACCGCCGGGGTGGGGTCGTACAGGAATTCACCCTGTGTCCACCCGACCACGCGATCCGCGGTTTTATCCGCCAGCAGGCGGCGGGCTGTTGATTTTATTGCTTCGTTTATTTGTCGCATCGCAGATCCCTCAACTGGTTGTTCTTCCCGAGTGTGCGGATGGTCTGTGCAAACTCGTTCATCGTCGTAGAGAACTTCTGCCCCTCGGAGGCGGATATCCACTCCACGCGCGTGCGTTCGCGCTGTATGCCCATGAAATCCAGCAGGCTGAACAGCAGCGTCATGCGCCGCCGCGCGTAGTAATTGCCTGAGGTATAATGGCAGTCGCCCGGGTGGCAGCCCGCGATGATGACGCCGTCTGCGCCGCGCTGGAATGCCCTGAGTATGAACATCGGGTTCACGCGGCAGGAGCAGGGCACGCGGATGACCTTGACATCGGCGGGGTATGCGAGGCGGCTGGTGCCCGCGAGGTCTGCGCCCGCGTAGCTGCACCAGTTGCAGCAGAACGCCACGATGAGCGGACGATATTCGGTCTGTGCGCTGTTGTCTATCGGCATATCGCGTCCACCTCCGCCATGATCTGTTTGTTGGTAAAGCCCTTGAGGTCCATCGCGCCGGAGGGGCACACCACCGTGCATGCGCCGCAGCCCTGACAGACCGCGCTGTTCACCTGCGCCACGCGGCGCATTTCGCGTCTGCCATGAACGTTGACCTCCTGCTGGATGTATGAGATGGCGCCGTAGGGGCACACGTTCTCGCAATGAGAGCAGCCGTTGCACATCAGCGGATCGGAACCGGCAATGCAGGGGTTGCTCATCAGATGGGGCTTGGCTAAAAGACCGATCACCTTGGCTGCGCACGCGCTGGCCTGCGCCACCGTTTCGGGAATGTCCTTGGGCCCTTGGCACATGCCGGAGAGATAGACACCAGCCGTGGGGCTTTCCACCGGGCGCAGCTTGGGGTGCGCCTCGTTCATGAAGCCGTGCGTATCAATGCTGGCCGTGAGCAGCGTGGCGAGCGCTCTCGCGGACGGATCAGGTTCCACCGCCGCCGCCAGCACCACCATGTCCGCATCGATGTGCAGCTGCCGATCGCCTAACAAATCGGAGCCCTGCACCATCAGGCGTTTGCCCATGGAGGCAACCTTGCCGACCATACCTTTGACGTAGTTGACACCTTTTTCCTCTGCTGCCCGACGATAGAACTCATCAAAGTTCTTGCCGGGGGTGCGTACGTCAATATAGAACACATGCACATCCACATCCGGGTATTTATCCTTGACCAGTATCACGTGCTTGGCGGTGTACATACAGCATATCTTTGAGCAATACGGCTTGCCGCAGCCGGAGGTGTCGCGTGAGCCCACGCACTGGATGAACACGATGCTTTTAGGCTTCTCGTGGTCGGAGGGGCGCAGCAGCTTGCCCTGTGTGGGGCCTGCCGCGTTGGTCAGCCGCTCAAACTCCAGTGAGGTGATGACGTCGGGTGACTGGGAGTAGCAGAACTCGTCGAACTCCTTTAAGTCCATCAGCCCAAAGCCGGTCGCCATCACGATTGCGCCGTAGTCGCGCGTCTCAAACTCATCCTGCTGGTCGAAGTCGATGCAGCCTGCGGGGCATACCTTGGCGCAAAGACCGCACTTGCCTGTCTTGAAATAGGTACATTGCTCGCGGTCGATCACCGGCACATTGGGCACGGCCTGCGCGAACGGAATGTAGATGGCGCCGCGGTTATTCAGCCCCATGTTAAATTCGCTTTTGGCTTTGCGGGAGGGACATTTTTGCGTACATACGCCGCAGCCGCTGCAAAGGTCGGACTTCACGCTGCGTGCCTTTTTACGTATCGTTACCTGAAAGCTGCCCACGAAGCCGCGCACCTCGGAAATCTCGCTGTAGGTGAGGAGGTTGATGCGCTCGTGCGCCGCCGCGTCCACCATCTTGGGCGTGAGTATACACGCCGCGCAGTCCAGCGTGGGGAAGGTTTTGTCCAGCTGCGCCATCCTGCCGCCGATGGTGGGTGATTTCTCCACGATGTCGACGTCGAAGCCCGCATCCGCGATATCTAGGGCAGTCTGAAGTCCGGCAATACCGCCGCCGATCACCAGTGCCCGCTTGGTGACGGGGCTTTGCTGTGCCGTCAGCGGCGCGTTCAGCACCACTTTGGCCACAGCGGCGCGCATCAGCACGACGGCTTTCCCTGTGCCTTCCGTTTTATCCTTGTGAATCCATGAGCAATGCTCACGGATGTTGGCGATCTCCACCATGTAGGGGTTGAGCCCTGCCGCCTGTGCGGCCTTGCGGAACGTGTTCTCGTGCATGCGCGGCGAACAGGCGCATATCACAACGCCCGTGAGCCCATGCTCGGCGACGGCCTGCTTCAGCATCGTCTGACCGCCGTCGGAACACATATATTGATAATCGGCGGCATATGCTACGCCCGGTTCTTTACGGGCTGCTTCAGCCACCGCCGCCACGTCTACCGTAGCCGCGATGTTGCTGCCGCACCAACAAACAAATACGCCTATTTTATGCACCGCTGTGTTTGCCCTTTCGAGTATTATCTGCTGTATTTACGAAATGCGCTGACCAGTGCCTGCTGCGGCAGCTCGCTGTCCAGCAGCGCCGGGATGTCCTGAGCCTTGAGCAGGTTGCCGTTTTGCCGCCGTACCATGCACACGCGCACCGCCTCAATGAGCTTGGCGGGTTCCACGTTGCGGGGGCAGCGCTCCACGCAGGCGAAGCACGACAGGCAGTTCCAAAGCCCCTTGGAGTTCATCAGCGTTTGGATGTCTCCCCGGTTTACCAATGCCACGAACTGGTGCGGACGGATGTCCATATCGTCGTAAGCGGGGCAGGCGCCGGAGCACTTGCCGCACATCATGCACTTGCGCGTATTCACGCCGCTCATGTCCGTGATGATATTGATATAATCGCTATACTGCTGCATGCTGCGCCTCCTGCTGCTTTATGCCCAGCGCTTGTGCCAGCAGCTCTGTGAAATAGATCACCGGCAGCTTGCTGTGCACGCTGGCCGCGTTCAGGTTGTATAGGCATAGGGGGCACGCCGTCACGATGGCGTCCGCACCTGCTTCTATGGCGGAAGCCTGTATCAGATCGCATTTGCGCTCCGCAAGCTTTTTGTTGTGCAGCGACACGTAGGCGCCGCAGCATTCGTTGCGGTACGGCGTTTTCACCGCCGTCGCGCCCATCGCCACGATGAGGTCCTCCATGATGGTGGGGTTTTCCGGGTTGTCAAACTGCATCACGTCGCTGGGGCGCAGCAGCAAGCAGCCATAGTAAGCCGCCAGCTTCACGCCCTTGAGCGGGTGCGTGGCCTTCCTCGCGATTTCAAGGAAGGTGACGTCGTCACGCAGCATCTCCAGATAGTGGACAACCTTGGTTTCACCCGCGTAGGGCGTCTCCAGCTCCAGATAGCGGTTCGCCTTGCCGCAGATATCCGCGTTTGTCCGCATGTCGTTGTTCACCCGTTTGATCACGTGATGACACGCCGAGCAGACGGTCACCAGCGGACGGCTCTGCTGCCGGGCGGAATCCAGCGCACGGACGGAGGATAGCCTTGTGGCGATCTCGTCCTGCGCCTGCGGATAAACCGCGCCGCAGCACTGCCAATCCGGCACCTCCTCCAGCGTGACGCCCAGCGCCTTTGCCGATTCACGGGCGTAGATATCCAGCTCCTTGGCTTTTGTTTTAAGGGTGCACCCCGGATAATAAGAATAAGTCATTGCACTCATCCGTTTCTGCTTGTTTAGACCATCTCTTCGGGATGGAATACGTCGTCGAACTTCTCCGCCGTCAGGAAGCCCAGCGCCACGCATGCCTCCTTGAGCGATATATCCTCTTTGAAAGCCTTCTTCACCGTCTTGGCGGCGTTGTCGTAACCGATGTACGGGTTGAGCGCGGTTACCAGCATCAGCGAGTTGTGCAGATTGTGGCGCATCCTGTCGCGGTTGGCCGTCATGCCCACCATGCAGTTATCGTTGAACGACTTGATGCCGTCCGCCAGCAGCCGCACCGATTGCAGGAAGTTGTAGATGCACACCGGCATGAACACGTTCAGCTCGAAGTTGCCCTGAGAAGCTGCCATGCCGACGGCTACGTCGTTCGCCATCACCTGCACCGCCACCATGGTGACGGATTCGCACTGCGTGGGGTTTACCTTGCCCGGCATGATGGAGCTGCCCGGCTCGTTTTCGGGTATCGTGATTTCGCCGAGGCCGCAGCGCGGACCGCTGGCCAGCCACCGCACGTCGTTGGCGATCTTCATCATGTTTGCCGCCAGCGCCTTGAGTGCGCCGTGTGCGAACACCAGCTCATCCTTGGCAGTGAGTGCATGGAATTTGTTGGCTGCCGTCACAAACGGCTTGCCTGTCAGCTCACGCATTACCTTGGCGACTTCTTCGCCGAACTCCTTGGGAGCGTTGAGACCGGTGCCCACCGCTGTGCCGCCCAGTGCCAGCTCGTACAAGCCGGGCAGAGAGAGCTTGAGCATCTCTTCCGCCTTCTCGATCATGTTGCGCCAGCCGCTGATCTCCTGGGAAAACTTGATGGGCGTTGCGTCCTGCAAATGGGTGCGCCCGCTTTTCACGATATCGCTGTTCTCTGCCTCCAGCCGTACCAGCGTCGCCTTGAACTCGGCAAGCACGGGCAGCAGATGATCCTCGATGCCCAGCACCGCCGCGATGTGCATGGCGGTGGGGAAGGTGTCGTTGGAGCTCTGCGACATGTTGACATGATCGTTGGGGTGCAGCAGCTTCTCGCCCGCAAGCTCGTTGCCGCGCCCCGCGACAACCTCATTGGCGTTCATGTTAGACTGTGTGCCGCTGCCTGTCTGCCACACCACCAGCGGGAAATGATCAAACAGCTTCCCGTCCGTTACCTCGTCACAGGCCTGCGCGATGAGATCGCGCTTTCTTGCGTCCAGCTTGCCGAGGTTGAAGTTGGCGATAGCTGCCGCTTTTTTCAGCAGGCCGAAGGCGTGAGTGATCTCGCGGGGCATCAGCTCTCCGCCGATCTTAAAGTTCTCAAGGCTCCGCTGTGTTTGAGCCGCCCAGTAGCGGTCTGCCGGAACCTGCATTTCTCCCATGGAGTCGCGTTCGATACGGTATTCCATAATGCTTTCTCCTTTTCGCCTAGATTTCCAGCTGGCGGATGACATCCTTCAGGCTGTCCGCGCTTCGATGCAGCAGCGCGATCTCCGCCTCGGTCAGCGTGGGCGTGATGCGCGTTTTGAGACCGCTGCGATCCACAATGGACAGCGTGCTTAAGGCAACGTCCTCAATGCCATATTCGCCGTGCATCATTGAGGAGACGGACAGCATGGCGTTCTGGTTGCCGTAAATGGAACGCACGATGTGGCACGTCGCAATGGTGATGGCGTGGAACGTCGCGCCCTTGGCCGCAATCACCTTGCTGCCGGAGGTACGCATGTAGTTCTCGATCTCAGCTCTGTCGAACGGCGGCAGCTTGCCGAGGCTGGTGTTGCCTTCGATAGATTTGAGATAATCGTCCATCGGGATGCTGCCTACCGTCGCGAGAGACCACGGTACAAAGGAGGTTTCGCCGTGCTCACCAAATACGTAAGCGTGAATGTTCTTCTGGCTGACACCAAGGTATTCGCCCAAACGCGAACGCAGCCGCGAGGTATCGAGAATAGTGCCGGAGCCGATGATCTGCTTTTCGGGCAGACCGGATATCTTTGTGAACACGTAGGTCAAAATATCCACCGGATTCGCGATCATGATGTAGATCGCGTCCGGCGCGTAACGGGTAATCTTCGGTGTAATGTCTTTGATGATGCCCACGTTGGTGTGGGTGAGATCCAGACGGGTCTGCCCCGGCTGACGCGCCACGCCGCACGTGATGATGACGATGTCGCTGCCCGCCGCGTCCTCGTAGTCTCCCACGCGGATGGAGGTGGGGGGGCAGAACGGTGTGCCCTGGCTGATGTCCATCGCCTCGCCCATCGCCTTATCCTTTTTGATATCCACCAGCACGATTTCGGAAGCCGTTCCGTTGACGACCAGTGTGTACGCTATCGTGGCGCCGACATCGCCCGCGCCGATAATTGTGATCTTGCTCATTTGTTTACCCTCTCTTTTTATTGATGAAAGACTTCATTGAGTATATGGGGTGTTTGCAGACACTTGCCGCCGCAGGCTGTGGCGCGTTCCAGATAATCCAACAGCATGGGTCGGAAATCCGGATGGGCGCATGTGTTGATGATCTTGAGCGCCCGCTCGCGTGGAGCCAACATACGAAGGTCTGCCGCGCCGTACTCCGTCACCAGCACATGGATATCGTGCTCGGTGTGGTCCACATGCGTCACGAACGGAACGATGCAGGACAGCGTACCGTTCTTGGCGGTGGACGGCGTCATGAATATGGATAACCCGGCGTTCTGAGCAAAATCGCCCGAGCCGCCGATGCCGTTCATCAGGCGTGTACCGCTGATGTGCGACGAGTTGGTGTTGCCGTAGATATCCGCCTCAATGGCGGTGTTCATTGCAATGATGCCCAGCCGGCGGATAACCTCCGGATGGTTACTGATCTCCTGCGGACGCAGCATGATCTTGTCGCGATAGCTTTCAAAGCGATCATAGAAGCCTTCTTGCAGCGTGGGAGACAACGTGAGCGAGGTTCCCGATGCAAACGCGATCTTGCCTGCATCGATCAGCTCGAACACCGCATCCTGCAGCACTTCTGAATAGACCGTCAGGTCTGTGAAATCGGAGCTCTTCAAACCGGAAAGCACTGCGTTGGCCACACTGCCCACGCCGGATTGCAGAGGCGGCAGAGGGGTGGGCAAGCGTCCGGCATCCGTTTCGCTTTTCAGAAACGCTACAATATTATCAGCGATGCGCTGAGAGATATCGTCTGTGGGCACCACGTCGCGCCCGTGATCGGGGATGTCGCTGATCACGATCGCCGCAATCTTGTCGAAGTCGCACGGGTAATACGTTGTACCGATGCGATCGTCGGGATGCACAACGGGAATGGGCTTGCTGTGCGGCACACGCTCTACCGTGTAGATATCGTGTATGCCGGCCAACGCCGGAGACTGCGTGGTGTTGACCTCAAGAATTACCTGCTTCGCACAGTCGATGTATGTGTTTGCCGCGCCGATGGAGGTGGACGGAATCAGATGCCCTTCAGCATCGATGCCGGATATCTCCACAATCGCCATGTCGAGCGTGCCCATGAAACCGCTTTTCACCCAGTTGGGCAGCTGGCTTAAATGTACGTCGAGAAATTCCACCTCACCCGCGTTGATGGCGTTGCGCATATCTGTGTGTGTCTGATAGGGCAGCCGCTTGGCGATAAAGCCCGCCCGGCACATCGCGCCGTCAATCTCATCGCCCACAGATGCCCCTGTCATTACCGTCAGCTTTAGCTTGTCGCCCTGCTCCGCTCTTTTCGCAATCGCGAGCGGAACGGCCTTGGCATGTCCCGCGGGAGTAAAGCCGCTCATGCCAATCGTCATGCCGTCCTTCACCAGTTGCGCGGCTTGATCTGCCGTCATAAGCTTCGATAGATATTTGTCACATTGTATTCTGTTGCTTTGCATTTTTGTTGTCATCCTTCCGCTAGAGAATATCTGGCGTCGTCCTTGTGAAATTATGCACAATAACATCCTAGCGTTAAGAAAGGTGTTTTGTAATGCTTTCTAAACTAAAGAAACCCGCATAGGTGACAAGACACGCTTTCTTTACTTTAATAAAATTGAAACCTCAGCGTAAATGTCACTATGATATGGATGAAATATCACGTCGTTTGAGTATCAAGGAGGATGACAATATGGCGACCATTGCAGAATTATTTGAAAATGCCCGTATTGCACAGACGGAATTTGAGAGAGGCGCCAGTCAGGCGCAGGTGGACGCGGCTGTTCGCGCGATAGGCAAGGTGGTGTACGACCGCGCCGAGGAGCTGGCACGGATGGCGGTCGATGAATCGGGCATGGGTGTATACGAGGACAAGGTCGCCAAAAACAGGGGCAAGTCCAAAAACATCTGGAACAGCCTGAAGGGTAAGAAATCCTATGGTATTATTGAAGAAGATAAAGCCACGGGCATCATCAAGGTGGCAAAGCCCAAGGGCGTGGTGGGCGCGGTGACGCCGGTGACCAACCCGGTGGTGACTCCCATGTGCAACGCCATGTTTGCACTGAAGGGCAAAAACGCTATCGTCATTGCCCCGCACCCGCGTACCAAAAAGCTCAACGCGTATGTCGTGGAACTTTTCCGCACCGAGCTGGCTAAGCTGGGCTTGCCGGTGAACCTGATTCAGACAGTGGAAGAACCCACGCTGGAAGGTACGCAGGAAGTGATGCGCAGCGCAGACGTGGTGGTGGCCACGGGCGGCGGCGCGATGGTGAAGGCTGCGTATGCCAGCGGCAAACCGGCGCTGGGCGTGGGTCCCGGCAACGTGCAGGTGATTCTTGACCGCGGCATCAATTACGAAGAGGCGGCGAAGAAGATCATCTCGGGGCGCATCTTCGACAACGGCATCATTTGCTCCGGCGAACAGAGTGCCATCATCCCCAAGGATAAATACGACGAGGTGATCGCAGCGTTCGTGAAGAATGGTGCTTACTATATTGACAACGACGCAGACGTACAGAAGTTTGCAGATGCCATATTCCCGGACGGCGGCGGCATCAGCAAATACGTTGTGGGTCAGAGCGTGCAGCAGGTGGCACAGCTGGCAGGCGTAAGCGTGCCCGAAGGCACGAAGATGGTGCTGCTCAAGGCGCGCGGCGTTGGTCGGGCGGATGTGCTTTCCAAGGAAAAGATGTGCCCGTTTATGATCGCCGTGCCATACGATACATTTGAGGAAGCGATGGAGATCGCGTACACCAACCTGTGCTATGAGGGCAAGGGCCACACCTGCGCCATCCATTCTGAGGACATGGAGCATGTGCGCCGCGTGGGCGAATACATGCCGGTGAGCCGCATCGTGGTCAACCAGCCATCCTCCACCTCGGCGGGCGGCAGCCTGACCAATGGTTTTGCACCCACCACCACACTGGGCTGCGGTTCGTGGGGCAACAACAGCATCTCGGAAAACCTAAACTACACGCACCTGATTAACATATCGCAGATCGGGCTGCTCAACAAGGACGCAAAGATACCCACCGACGAGGAGATTTGGGCTTAACAGCCCAAGCTCCTTTAAGGGTTGCGCGGCTTTGAATTAACTGATAAGTTAGTATTATATGTTACACCTATGCATAGAGTGACATATAAAAATTCATTGTAGGGTATATGATTTTTAATATTGGTCTTCCAGGCTATAGTTTGTTAAAATATTAACAATCTCAATTGTTAAAAAAGTAACAAGCACTCGAGATGCGTATGCATCTTAGATAAAAGTTTAAGGAAGACGATATCATGTACCGAGTTGCCATCATGAAAAAGGCCGGCTCCTGTGCGTCGGAGCGTTGGCCCGGGCTGGTGAAAGACAGCCGCTTTTTGGTGGAACCGCTGTGCCCCGGCTGCGCTTCCGCGCTGAACCGGCTTATGAGAAAACCGGCCGACCTGATGCTGGTGGATCTGCGCAGCAACGCGGATGACGGTCTGGAGCTGCTGCGGCAGCTGCGCGTTAAGGGTGTGGAGGTAGACGTGATCGCGCTGGTGCCGCGCAACAACATGCGTGTGGCGCAGCGGGCATACCGTCTGGGTGTGATAGACTGCCTCACTGAGCCTTCGGACATTCGGCTTCAAAAGCAGGCGTTGGACCGCTTCCTCTCACGCGCGGAGCTGATGCACACCGAGGGTGAGCTGACGCAGGAGACCATAGACGGCATACTCTGCGGCACGGCACAGGAGAAGAGCGCACTGCCCAAGGGTCTGCAGGAAACAACGCTGGCGCTGGTGCGCAAGGTGTTCGAGCAGTGGCCCAAAAGCGGTCTGTCCTGCGACGATGTTTCCGCCGCAGTGGGGCTTTCGCGCATTACTGTGCAGCGATATCTGACATATCTGTGCGACAAAGATGAGCTGGTGCAGCAGATGAACTACCACACCGGCGGACGCCCCGGCATGGTATATGCCCGGCGAAGCGAAGAGGATCAGCTGATGACTGCGGCCATGCGTCGCATCGTATAGAACGGCTGCACAAGGTATTGAAAAATGCGGCTGTTCAATGGGAGATGCGGGGTAAAGATATGTTTCGCGTAATCATCGTGGACGACGATCCGATGGTACGGTTCATCAACCGTTCGTTTGTGGAACAAAACGCGTCCTTTCGGGTAGCGGGAGAGTTCAGTAACGGCAAGGAAGCCATGAGCTATCTTGTCAAGCACGCGGCGGATCTGATGATACTGGAGGTTAATATGCCTGGCTACAGCGGTCTTGAGCTGCTGAAGGATATTCGTGCGCGCCGCATAGACATTGATGTGATTATGGTGACGGCGGCAAACGATTCAAAAACCATGGCGCAGGCGCTGCGGCTGGGTGCGGTAGATTATCTGGTAAAGCCGTTCAAGCCCGCTCGTATGCAGCAGACACTGGATAAGTATACGCGATATATGGAGGCATTGGGCAAGGATGCCAGCACCGGTCTGCTGGCGATGGATTACAGTGCTCAGTCGATTCCGGTACAGGGCAAGGGCGTTCAGGATGCCACGCTGGAGAGACTGTTGTCGCTGCTCAAACAATCAACCCGCGGCTGCTCGGTGGAAGAGCTGGCAGATAAGACGGAGCTTTCCCGCGTGACAGTGCGGCGGTACATGAAGCATCTGCAGGACACCGGCAAGGTGATTGGTACCATCAATTACAACACGGGCGGACGTCCCTGCATCATATATCATTTGGCTTAAGTATAAGAGAGGTCACCCCGACCCGGCGGCCCCTTCATAATATGCATGAAGAAAGGAAAAACGACAATGGCACTTATGACAGGAGAGCAGTACATCGAAAGCATTCGCAACCTCAAGATGGAGGTTTACATGTTTGGACAGAAGGTGGAGTCTCCGGTGGACGATCCGATACTGCGTCCCTCGCTTAACTCCGTCCGCATGACGTATGACCTCGCTCAGCTGCCCGAATACGAAGATCTGATGACGGTGACGCTGGAGGATGGACGCAAGATCAACCGCTTTACAAATATACACCGAAATACCGACGACCTTATCAAAAAGGTGAAGATGCAGCGCCTGCTCGGTCAGCAGACTGCGGCCTGTTTCCAGCGCTGCGTCGGCATGGACGCGTTCAACGCTGTTTTCAGCACCACATTTGAAACGGATAAAAAATGTGGTACAAATTATCATGACAACTTCACCAAGTTTATGAGATACTGTCAGGATAAGGATCTGACCATAGACGGTGCGATGACCGATCCCAAGGGCGACCGCTCGCTGGCGCCGCACGCTCAGGCCGATCCCGATATGTTTCTGCGCGTGGTGGAACGCCGCCCGGACGGCATTGTGGTGCGGGGCGCTAAAGCGCACCAGACGGGCGTGCTGAACTCCCACGAGGTGATTGTGATGCCCACACAGGCGATGCGCCCGGAGGATAAGGATTACGCCGTGGCCTTCGCTGTGCCGATGGATACGCCGGGGCTGTTCATGATTATCGGTCGCCAGTCCTGCGATACCCGCAAGCTGGAGGGCAGCGAGCTGGACGTGGGCAACGCCGAATTCGGCGGCGTGGAAGCATTGACCATATTCGACGACGTGTTTGTGCCCAACGACCGCATCTTCCTGAACGGTGAAGTGGAATTTGCCGGCATGCTGGTGGAGCGCTTTGCGGGTTATCACCGTCAGAGCTATGGCGGCTGCAAGGTGGGCGTGGGTGATGTGCTGATCGGCGCGGCGGCTGTCGCGGCGGATTACAACGGCGCTGCCAAGGCCTCGCACATCAAGGATAAGCTGATCGAGATGACACACCTTAACGAGACATTATACGCCTGCGGTATCGCATGCTCTGCCGAGGGGCACCCGACCGAATCAGGCAACTATATGATCGACCTGCTGCTGGCTAACGTCTGCAAGCAGAACGTAACGCGCTTCCCGTACGAGATCGTGCGGTTGGCCGAGGACATCGCGGGTGGCATCATGGTCACCGCGCCCTCCGAGAAGGATTTCCGTGACCCGAAGCTGGGCAAATACGTGGATAAGTATCTGCGCGGCGTAGCGGACGTCACCACGGAGGATCGTCTGCGCATACTGCGCCTGATCGAGAATCTGGCGCTGGGCACGGCGGCGGTGGGCTACCGGACGGAATCGATGCATGGCGCAGGTTCGCCGCAGGCGCAGCGCATCATGATCGCCCGGCAGGGCAATCTGGAAATGAAGAAGCAGCTTGCGAAGAAGATCGCGCATATCAGTAAATAGACTAGGGGAGAGCAACACATGGCGGAGACGCTGCTGGAAAGGGTAGAGAGGGTGCTGGATGCACAGGTTCGTCCCGCATTGGCAGAGCATCAGGGCAATACCGAGGTGATTGGCATTGAGGATGGCGTGCTCAAGCTGCGCTTTCTCGGCCGTTGCAGCGGCTGCCCCGGCGCACGTTTGACGCTGGAGGGGCTGGTTTCGGAGCAGGTGACACAGGCTGTGCCCGAGATCACGGATGTGGTGTTGGTATCGAACATCAGTGACGAGTTGTGGGAATCGGCAAAGACATTGATGCGCGGCAGGCGCGGCTCCGACAACGCATGACAATAGGGATTAAATACTGCGGCGGGTGCAATCCGCGTTACGACAGGACGGCACTGGTCGCCCGGTTGGAGACAGACCTGCCCGATGTGCAGCTTGGTCTTGCGGGCGGTGAGATGCCGGATTACGTGGTGGTGCTGTGCGGCTGCAGCAGTGCATGCGCACAGCATCAGCACCTGACTGGCCGGTTTGGAAAAAGCGTCATTATCCGTGAGGAGGATTACGCGCCGCTGCTGGAAAAGCTCCGTGAGCTGGAGTGCTGAGGCACCACTCGCATTAATGGCAAAGTAGATAATCGAGAAATGCCATGCAAAAGGCATTTCGATGGGATTCTAAAGGGGCAAGCCTCTTTAGCGGTGGTGTGGAGGCAGAGCCTCCACGGACTTAAGACCTAAACCCATAAGCATTGGATGAACGATAAAGTTTAAAGTGAGGGCAACATGGACTGGAAGGAAATATACCGCTCCCGGCTGACGACGGCAGATGAAGCCGTGAAGCACATTAAATCGGGCGACCGTGTGGTAACGGGTCACGCTACCGGCGAACCTACCCATCTGATCGATGCGATGGTGCGCAATGCCGCCGCCTACGAGAACGTGGAGATCATCCACATGGTGGCAATGGGCACCGCGCCCTACTGCCAACCCGGCATGGAAAAGAACTTCCGTCACAACGCGCTCTTTTTGGGCGGCTCCACACGGGCAGCCTGTGCCGACGGACGGGCAGACATGATCCCTGTGTATTTCTCCAAGGAGCCGGAGCTGCTGCGCACTCGCAACGTGCCCGACGTCGCGATGGTACAGGTGTCGCCGCCCGACAGCCACGGCTATTGCAGCCTCGGTATATCGGTGGACTACACGCTGGAGGGCGTTAAGCAATCTAAAATCGTCATTACACAGATCAATAAGAACATGCCGCGCACACATGGCAACACCTTCATCCATGTGAGCGAAATGACGCATATCGTGGAGCACGACGCGCCGCTCATCGAGTTGCCGCCGCCCAAGATCACCGATGTGGAGAAGCTGATCGGTCAGAACTGCGCATCGCTGGTGAACGACGGAGACTGCATGCAGCTGGGCATCGGCGCGATACCCGACGCGGTGCTGCTGTTCCTCAAGGAGAAGAAGGATCTTGGCATCCACAGCGAGATGTTCTCGGACGGCGTGGTGGAGCTGGTTGAGGCGGGCGTCATCACCAACAAAAAGAAGACGCTGCACCCCGGCAAATGCATCGCCACATTCCTGATGGGTACGCGGCGGCTGTACGACTTTGTGGACGACAACCCGGCGGTCGAGATGTATCCCGTGGACTACGTGAACGACCCGCTCGTGATTGCCAAGAACGATAATCTTGTGTCCATCAACTCCTGTGTGCAGGTAGACTTGATGGGACAGGTGGTGTCCGCCAGCGTGGGACACCGTCAGATCAGCGGCGTGGGCGGACAGGTAGACTTTGTACGCGGTGCAACCTTGAGCCGCGGCGGGCGCAGCATCATCGCGATGCCGTCCACCGCCAAGGGCGGAATGTCCAAGATAGTTCCAGTCATCGACGAGGGCGCGGCAGTGACAACCTCGCGTTACGATGTGCAGTATATCGTGACGGAATACGGCGTCGCCAACCTGCGCTATCTCAACCTGCGTGAACGCGCCATCGCGCTGATCAAAATCGCACATCCGGACTGCCGCGCGGGGCTGATCGATTTCTTCGAAAAGAAATTCAAATGTAAATATGAAGGCTAAGGAGCAAAACCAATGAGACAACTGCTGATAAAACCCGACATCTATTTGTATGACACGTGCAAGGCGTTTTGCGAAGCCTTCGAGGTGGGTGAGGGAGACCTCATCATCACCAATGAATACATCTATCAGCCGATGTTCGGCGCTCTGAATGTTAAGGCGGATGTGCTGTATCAGGAGAAGTATGGCATGGGCGAACCGTCCGACGAAATGGCTGAAGCGATACTGGCGGACATCAAGGGCAGCTATAAGCGCATTATCGCCATCGGCGGCGGCACCATCATCGACATATCCAAGCTTTTTGCGCTGAAAAACGCTTCCCCCATACTCGACCTGTTTGACCGCAAAACGCAGCCGGTGAAGGACAAGAAGCTGATTCTTGTGCCCACCACCTGCGGCACAGGCAGCGAGGTCACCAACATATCGATACTGGAACTGAAAAGCCGCCACACCAAGCAGGGGCTGGCAGTGGATGAGCTATTTGCGGACAGCGCCGTGCTGATCCCCGAGCTGCTAAGCGGTCTGCCGTTCAAGTTCTTTGCCACCAGTTCCATCGATGCGCTGATCCACGCACTGGAATCCAGCTTGTCGCCCAAGGCCACACCCTATACGGAGCTGTTTGGCTACAAAGCCATCGAGATGATACTGAAAGGCTATATCGAAATCGCAAAGAACGGACAGGAGGCGCGTCTGCCGCTGCTGAAGGATTTCCTGATTGCCAGCAACTACGCGGGTGTTGCGTTCGGCAATGCAGGCTGTGCGGCGGTGCACGCCATGAGTTATCCGCTGGGCGGCATGTATCACGTGCCCCACGGCGAGGCCAACTATTGCCTGCTTATCGGCGTGTTCAAAAAATATATGGCGATCGACCCCAGCGGGCGCATCGTGAAGATGAACCGCTTCATTGCGGACATTCTGGGCTGTGCCGAGGGCGCGGTGTATGAGGAGTTAGAAAAGCTGCTCAACCAGATCATCCAGCGCAAGCCGCTGCGCGAATACGGCGTGACGGAAGCCAACCTCAAAGAATTCACCGAAAACGTGATGACCAAGCAGGGGCGGCTGATGGCAAACAACTGCGTGCCGCTGGACGAAGCCGCGGTGTACGACATCTACAAAGCACTGTACTGATGCTCCTAAGGAGGCGCTGTCTCCAAACTGTGCTTTCGGGGCATGTCGCGTGAGGATCCTAACCGGAATGCTTCAGGCATTTTTATGACAAAAGGAATGGGATTACGAGGACAGTTCCAAAGCAAAGTGTTTTGATCTATTTGACTAATTTTGAGAGAGGGAGAAAATGCATGGATTTTCTGCTGTCCAATGAACATAAGATGGCGCGAGACCTGTTTCGCGAGTTTGCGCTGACCGAGGTCAAGCCGCTCGCACAGGAGATCGACGAGGAAGAACGCTTCCCCTATGAAACGGTGGAGAAGCTCAAACGGTACGGCTTCCTCGGAATACCGTTCCCCAAGGAATACGGTGGACAAGGCTGCGATATACTGACGTATGCCATGTGCGTGGAGGAACTGTCCCGCGTGTGCGGCACCACCGGCGTGATCGTGTCGGCGCACACATCGCTCTGCGGCGATCCGCTGTACAAGTATGGCACGCCCGCTCAGAAGGAAAAGTATCTGACCCCTGTGGCCAGCGGCGAGAAGCTGGGCGCGTTCGGATTGACCGAGCCCGGCGCCGGCACGGATGCCTCCGGACAGCAGACCAAGGCTGTGCTCAATGGCGACCATTACGTGCTGACCGGCAGCAAGATATTTATCACCAACGGCGGCGTGGCGGGTACGTACATCATATTCGCGATGACGGACAAGGCCAAGGGCAACAAAGGCATCTCCGCGTTCATCGTGGATGCCGATACCCCCGGCTTCACCATTGGCAAGAAGGAGCTCAAGATGGGCATCCGCGGCTCTGCCACCACAGAGCTGATATTCACAAACTGCATCATCCCCAAGGAAAACCTGCTGAGCGCGGAAGGCAAGGGATTTGCCATCGCGATGGGCACGCTGGACGGCGGACGCATCGGCATCGCGGCGCAGGCTCTGGGCATCGCGCAGGGGGCGCTGGATGAGACCATCGCGTATGTGAAAACGCGCAAGCAGTTCGGCAAGCCGCTCTCCGCTTTCCAGAACACGCAGTTTGTGCTGGCTGAGCTGTACGCTAAGGTGGAGGCTGCGCGGCTGCTGGTATACAAGGCGGCACTGGCAAAGGACAGCGGCACGGGTCGTTATTCTGTGGAGGCAGCGGTTGCTAAGCTGACGGCGGCGCAGACGGCGATGGAGGTGACCACCAAGTGCGTCCAGCTGTTCGGCGGATACGGTTATACGCGTGAATACCCGGTGGAGCGCATGATGCGCGACGCGAAGATCACCGAGATATACGAGGGAACCAGCGAAGTGCAGCGCATGGTTATCGCGGCGTCCCTGTTGAAGTAGGCGAAAGGAACAACGAAGCATGAATATAGTCATTTGCATCAAGCAGGTGCCCAATACAAACGAAGTGAAGCTGAACCCGGAAACGGGCACGCTGATCAGAGACGGCATACCCAGCATCATCAACCCGGACGATAAGGCGGGTTTGGAAGCGGCGCTGGCACTCAAGGACAAATACGGCGCACATGTGACCGTGATATCGATGGGACCGCCGCAGGCAGAGCATGCGCTGCGCGAAGCGCTCGCGATGGGTGCGGACGAAGCAATTCTCGTTACCGACAGAGCGTTTGGCGGCGCGGACACTTGGGCGACCTCGTCCACGCTGGCGTCGGCGATACGCAAGCTGCCGTATGACCTCATCATCACGGGACGGCAGGCGATTGACGGCGATACCGCGCAGGTGGGGCCGCAGATTGCAGAACGCCTGGGCATCCCCAACATCAGCTATGCGGAGGAGATCGGCATCGAGGGGGATAAGGTGGTCGTCAAGCGGCAGTATGAGGATCGTTATCACACCATCGCCGCTAAAATGCCCTGTCTTGTCACGGCGCTGGCGGAGTTGGCCAAGCCGCGCTACATGACGCCGGGTGGCATATTCGACGCGTACCGCAAGGCCGAGATCAAGACGTTTAACCGCGCCGATCTGGACGTGGAAGATGCCAACATCGGTCTTAAGGGCTCGCCCACACGCGTGTTCAAATCGTTCACCAAGGAGCTTAAAGGCAAGGGACAGGTGGTAGAGATGGACCCCATCGCGTCGGTGTCATGGCTGGTGGAAAATTTGAAGAGCAAACACATTTTATAGGAGGGGCAGACGCATGAGCAAACAGGAAAGCAAGGGAGTATATGTGTTTGTCCAGCAGGTGGACGGCGTGATATCCGGCGTGTCGTTCGAGCTGATCGGCTGCGGCAAACGGCTGGCAAATGATCTTGGCACAGAGGTAACGGCGGTGGTGCTGGGTCATAACATTTCGGCGCTGCCTGCGGAGATGGGCAAATTCGGCGCAGACAAGGTGCTGGTGGCGGACGACCCGGGCCTCGCGACTTACATGACAGAGCCATATACCCACGTATTAACGCAGATCATAGAGGACAAGAAGCCGGAGGTTATGCTGTTCGGCGCAACGGCAATCGGGCGCGATCTTGCGCCGCGCGTATCGGCGCGCATCCACACCGGTCTCACAGCAGACTGCACCAAGCTGGACATTGATCCCGAAACCAAGAACCTGATGATGACGCGCCCGGCGTTCGGCGGCAACATCATGGCAACGATACTCTGCCCCGAATACCGTCCGCAGATGGCCACGGTGCGTCCCGGCGTGATGCAGCGGCTGGAGCAGGACGATAACGCGGCCTACACGGTGGAGTTCGCGTCGGTAAGCTTGCCGGCAAGCAGCCTCAACGTGGAGATACGCGAGATCGTCAAAAAGGCGTTGACCTGCGTAGACATACAGTGTGCCGAGATACTGGTATCCGGCGGGCGCGGCGTGGGCTGCCCGGAGAACTTTGCGGTGCTGAACGACTTTGCAGATGCGATTGGCGGCACGGTGTGCGCATCCCGCGCTGCGGTGGACGCGGGCTGGATCGAGAAGGATCGGCAGGTGGGGCAGACGGGCAAGACGGTGCGCCCCAAGGTGTATATCGCCTGCGGCATATCCGGCGCGATACAGCACCTCGCGGGCATGGAGGAAAGCGATATCATCATCGCGATCAACAAGGACAGCACAGCGCCTATCTTCGAGGTGGCGGATTACGGCATCGTAGGCGATCTGTTCAAGGTGCTGCCTGTGTTTGCTGAGGAAGCCAAAAAGGCTCTCGCTCTTAAGAAGTAGACAGAAAGCCATACAGGCAGTACGAAAGACCGTATGCGAAAGCAGCGGCCAGCTTGATGACAAAGGCCTAAGACCGTGGAGGCTCTGCCTCCACACCACCGCTCAAGGGATTCATCCCTTGAGAAACCCACCGCAGATGCAGTATATATGGCATCTGCATATGTCTTATCTGAAGAAGAGTGGGAAAATGTTGATGGACTTAGAAATTGATATGTCATTAAACGGACCGTATGCGAAAGCAACGGTCTTTTCTTGTTATTAAATAAAGAAACGATGATGAAATTCTTGCGTTTAAAATGCCATGTTCGATCCAGTGAAGAAGGCGGGCGGCGCCGGTATCCCGTTGTTCATTCTGGAGGATGGACGCGAATCTTTTCTATCTCCGATAGCGTAGGCAGCGCTGCTCCTGCGCAGCCCGGCTCGTGCAACGCAGAAAACCAGAAGGTGCTGATGCGGCGGCAGAGCGGCTTTTAAGTTTGTATGATGCCTGATCGGCTCAGATCCAGCACGGAGCCGCGCGAAATCAGCCGTGGCGGCAGACTGACTTTTTGGCGGACAGCGGGCGGCGTGGCGGCGGCGATGCGCTCAATGAGTATATTGGCCGCAACGCGACCCATCTCGGCGGTGGCGCGGCTGATAACCGAAATAGCGGGGTTGGTGACGATCGCCAGATCGTTGTCTTCGAAGCCGACGACGGAAACATCCCGCCCCAAACGCAGCTTCAAATCGTTAATCGCGAGGATAGCACCCCGACAAAGCTGTTCCCCGGCCGCAAATATAGCTGTAGGCGGATCGTTTAGGTTCATCAGCTTGAAAGCGGCGGCGTAGCCATCCTTTTCCGCCCAGTTGCCCGCGCACACATACTGCAGATTGATCTTCGCCCGCCTGTTGCGCAGCGCCTGCTCAAAGCCCCAATACCGGTCGTGTCCGCTGCTGAAGGCTCTGTCGCCCGATATGATGGCGATTTTGTGATGCCCCATTTGTAGTAGGTGCTCGGTGGCCATGTACGCGCCACGAAAATTATCGATTGAGACGCTGTCGCAATCAACGTCGTCGCCGATGTGCTCAATGAATACGGCGGGCTTGGTGAATGACGAGAAATGCGTGATATCGGGAGAGGCGGGCACCACCCCCACTGCATCCACAAAATGACCCATGCCGCTGGTAAGAAAGCGCTGCTCCTCGGTGCGGCTGCCCCCTGTGAGAACAACCATCGTGTAATAGTCCTTGGAGCGGGCGGATTGCTCGAAGCCTTCCAACACACCTGAATACAGCGGCGTATGCAGATCGGGCAGCAGCATGGCGATGATGTGCGTCTGCTTTTTGACAACCGATACGGCCGCGTGACTGGGGACATAATTGAGCTTTCGCGCGGTTTCAGTGACCTTCTTACGCATCTCGCTGCTGACGCGATCCTGCCCGTTCATCACACGAGAAACAGTGGATACGGAAATCCCCAAGGCCTTGGCGACATCCTTGATGGTGGCGTCTTTTTTCATGATGTCATAACCCTCATCTGGTTTTTTTAAAATTATAAAACGTGGCGGTGTCCACTGTCAATAGAAACGTTTCGATATATGCAAGAATAGCGAATATTGTAGGGTAATAGGCATGAAACGATATGATATATTTATCGAAATGATTCTAATAAATAGCTTGATGATAGGTAATAAACATATCGAAACGCTATGACAATTGCAATAAATTGTTCACAGTGGGTTTTAAAGAATTTGGTAGTGTAAAGGGAGACAATCAAGAGATAAGTGAAAACGATTTCAAAGATTTGATCATGTTTCTATGGGTACAAAACGGCAAGATTTAATAGCTAATAGTATAGAAGTGCGTGCAGATGCGGCATAATAGCATACCCGCACGCCCAAGTTTGTGTTACTATGTGATCAAAAGAATTTATTTGCACAGCTAAAACAAATGATAACGACAGGGGGACGGGTAAATGGTATGGACTTGCAGCCGTCAGCAGGCGCTGGAGATACTGGCGCAGCATGTCAAGGCAGAGCATCTGGTGCGCCACGCGCTGACGGTGGAGGCAGTGATGCGCTATTTCGCAGAGCTATATGGGGAGGATATTGAGAAGTGGGGCATCATCGGACTGCTGCACGATATCGACTTTGAGGAATACCCTGAGCAGCATTGCCACAAGGTGCGCGAACTGCTGGGACCGCACGGGTTTACCGAGGACTATCTGCACGCGATCGAGAGCCATGGTTACGGGCTGGTAAACGATGTGGAGCCGGTGGAGCGAATGGAGAAGGTTCTGTTTGCGACTGACGAGCTGACCGGCTTGATTGCTGCAACGGCGTTGATGCGCCCCAGCCGAAGCGTGCTTGATCTTGAGCTGAGCTCAGTCAAAAAGAAGTGGAAGACGAAGGGATTTGCGGCGGGTGTCAATCGCGATGTGGTGATGCATGGTGCGGCGATGCTGGGCATGGACATCGACGAGCTGATAACGCACACCATAAAGGGCATGCAGGCAGCTGCGGAAACAATCGGGCTCAAAGGCGAGCTGTAAACCGATTTATAAGACTATGAAAACTGGCCATCCATCGGGGTCAGTTTTTTTGTTGCATGTTATTGACAAATAGCGCAAATTATTTATAATGAATATAAAGTCAGTGAATGGAGAGTCAGCGAAATGAACCGGCAGCAACAAAAGGAGCAGACAAGGTGCAGGCTGATAGACACTGCTTATCTGGTAATCTGCGACAAGGGGATACAGAATACGCGCGTCAGTGATATCGCGGCTGCGGCAGGAGTGTCTCATGGTGCAGTGTTTGTGCACTTCCAAACTCTTGAGGCGTTGATTGCGGAGGTTATCGAGAAATACGTGCGGCATATTGTGCATCGGACGCATGCGCTGTCGGCAGCATGCGCAGGGCTGGAGGAGCTGCTGCGCGCTCACCTGACTGGCATTGGCGAGCATGAGGCGTTCTATACGCGGCTGGTGACAGAGAACCGCCTGCTGCCGCAAGCTGCGCGGGATGTGTGGATCGGTCTGCAATCAGCGATGTCGTTTCACTTCAGCCGTGTGATTGCGGCGCGGAGGCTTAAAACCGATAGTGATGCGGCGCTCATGTTCAATGCGTGGGTGGGTCTGGTGCATCACTATCTGTCCAATTTCGACCTGTTTGCGCCTGAGGGCGGCGTCATAAAACGCTATGGGGAAACACTGATCGCTTTTTATATCAAGATGACAGCAGGCGTGGCTGGAGAGGAGCATAGCTAATGGTAGAGAAAAAGCCGCTGACGGCAAAATGCTGCTTTGAGCATCTGGGCGGTACGCTGGGCAGCCGTCTGTTTGCGCGGATGCTGGCACTGGGCTGGTTTACGCCCACAGAAGATAACCCGCGCTATTTTGCTTTGACGCAGGCGGGGGTTGAGGGATTCATTAAATTCGGAGTCGATCCGTATGCGAGGAGTAAAAAATGAGTGGTGAGAGTGCATATGCGGTGTTTCAGAGGGAGATGCCGCAGGCGGCACAGGCGTTTGGCGGACTGATAGAAGCTGTCTGTGCCATGGACGGACTGGATGCAAAAACAAGGCAGCTCATTTACATCGGCATCAAAGCGACGCAAGGAGATGCACAGGCGGTGTCGGCACACGCACCAATGGCGAAACAGGCGGGGGCAACCCGCGAGGAGGTGCGCGATGCGGTGGCGTTGGCGCTGACTGTGTCGGGCATATCCGGCGTGCTCAAGTGTCTGCCCGGTGCGCTTGCGGCATATGACAATGCGGAAGGAAAGGCGGCGGGCGTATGAAAATGTGCATAGCGTGCGGAATGCCGATGGTCAAGCCGGAGGATTTTGCGCAGTCGGACGAGAGCCGAGACTACTGCCGCTATTGCGCGCGGCCGGACGGCTCAATGCAGTCGTACGACGAAAAGCTTAATAGCATGACGCATTTCATTGTGCGCACGCAGGGGCTGGACGAAACAGCTGCGCGCGGTGTAGCACAGCGCAGCTTGGCAAAGCTGCCCGCGTGGATCGGTAGATAATCGCAAAAGGTTTGAAAGATCGGCCTAAGGCCGATCTTTTGTTGTATACAACCACATACAAATACTGCAAAATGCACATTTGATTAAGCATTCACAAAATTTTTAAGTAAATAGATTGACATGAACGAAACATTAGTACATATTAATAATAGGAACTATTATTAATGTTATTGGTGGCAAACTATTGAGACGTAACAGTTTTCAGCGTCAACTGGTGTTGGATGCGCTTAAAGTGCTGGATCATCCCACCGCTCAGGATGTATACACTGAAATCAGCAAAACTTACCCGCGCATGAGCATGGGCACGGTTTACCGAAACCTGCATCAGTTGTACGAGGACGGTGTGCTGCGGCGGCTGAGCTTTCAGGATTCGCCCGATCGGTTCGATATTCATCTGGAGCCGCATCAGCATATCCATTGCACACGGTGCGGCGGCTACTTCAATATCGACGAAGCCAGTCTGGGAGACATCGACCACAATGTGGAGGAAGCCACGGGGTTCGCTGTGGAGAGTCACCGCATTCTTTTCAACGGCATCTGCCCTGCTTGCAGGGATGATTAAAATACAACATAGAGGAGGATAATGAGTGGAAAAAGTGAGCAAGTGCCCGGTGACGGGAATGACAGGTAAGCGCCCCATTGCAGGCGGTGGTACATCGAACAAGGATTGGTGGCCCAATCAACTGAACCTCAAGATATTGCACCAACATTCAACCCTAAGCAATCCAATGGATTCCGATTTCAATTATGCGGAAGAATTCCAAAAGCTCGATATCAAAGTTATAAAACAAGATTTATATGAACTTATGACCGATTCTCAAGAATGGTGGCCTGCCGACTGGGGGCATTACGGACCTTTATTTATCCGTATGGCATGGCACAGTGCGGGCACCTATCGCTTGGCCGACGGGCGCGGTGGTGCGGGCAGCGGCACGCAGCGTTTTGCTCCGCTCAATAGTTGGCCGGATAATGTCAACTTGGATAAAGCGCGCCGTCTGCTTTGGCCGATCAAGCAAAAGTATGGCAAGATGATATCGTGGGCAGATTTGATGATACTCGCGGGCAACTGTGCGCTGGAGTCTATGGGCTTCAAGACCTTCGGGTTTGGCGGCGGACGCGTGGACGTCTGGGAACCGGAGGAGGATATCTATTGGGGCTCCGAAGGCAAGTGGCTGGCGGACGAGCGTTACAGCGGCGAACGCGAGCTTGAAAACCCGCTGGCGGCCGTGCAAATGGGACTGATCTACGTGAACCCGGAGGGCCCGAACGGCAAGCCGGACCCGGTAGCGTCCGGGCGTGACGTGCGGGACACCTTTGCGCGCATGGCGATGAACGACGAGGAGACCGTCGCGCTGATAGCGGGTGGTCACACATTCGGTAAATGCCACGGCGCGGGCGACGCGGCGCAGGTGGGGCCGGAGCCGGAGGCCGCGCCCATCGAGCAGATGGGGCTGGGCTGGAAGAGCAGCTTCGGCAGCGGCAAGGGCGGCGACGCTATTGGCAGCGGCATTGAGGGCGCATGGAAAGCAAACCCGACCCGATGGGACATGGGCTATTTAAAAACGCTGTTCAAATATGAATGGGAGCTGGTGAAGAGCCCGGCGGGCGCGCAACAGTGGCTGGCTAAGAACGTGGCGGAAGAGGATATGGTGGCGGATGCGCACAACCCCAAGAAGAAGCTGCGCCCCATGATGACCACCGCAGACCTCTCGCTGCGCTACGATCCGATATACGCGCCCATCGCACGGGATTATCTGGAGCATCCCGATAAATTTGCGGATGCGTTTGCGCGGGCATGGTTCAAGCTGACGCACCGCGACATGGGGCCGCGTGCGCGTTACCTTGGTGCGGAGGTGCCCTCGGAGGAGTTGATCTGGCAGGATCCGGTACCGGCGGTGGATCACAAATTGATCGACGCGCAGGATATTGCCGAGCTCAAAGCGAAAATTCTCTCGTCGGGGCTTTCGGTTTCGGAGCTGGTGAAGACGGCGTGGGCTTCAGCCTCCACGTTCCGGGGCTCGGATATGCGCGGCGGCGCTAACGGCGCACGCGTGCGTCTGGCACCGCAGAAGGATTGGGCGGTAAATGAGCCGGCGCTGCTGAGCAAGGTGCTGAGCACTCTGGAACGGATACAGGCAGAGTTCAACGATATCCAGACTGGAGGCAAAAAGGTGTCGCTGGCAGACCTCATCGTGCTGGGCGGTGCTGCGGGCATCGAACAAGCGGCGAGAAACGCGGGCATCGAGGCAACTGTGCCGTTCCTGCCGGGGCGTACCGACGCGTCGCAGGCGCAGACGGATGTGCAGTCGTTCGCGGTGATGGAGCCCAAGGCAGACGGCTTCCGCAACTTCCAGAAGACGAAATTTTCCGTATCAGCGGAGGAACTGCTGCTGGATCGTGCGCAGTTGCTGACACTGACTGCGCCCGAAATGACGGTGCTGATCGGTGGGCTGCGTGTACTGGGCGCCAATCATGGGCAGACTAAACATGGCGTATTCACCAATAGGCCGCAGACGCTTACTACCGACTTCTTCGTGAACCTGCTGGACATGGGAACAGAATGGAAGCCAGCTGCTGCGGATAAGGATGTGTTTGAGGGATATGACCGTAAGACGGGTGCGCTTAAGTGGACAGCAACCCGCGTTGACCTGGTGTTTGGTTCCAACTCGCAGCTGCGCGCACTGGCCGAGGTTTACGGTGAGAGTGATTCGCAGAGCAAGTTCGTACAAGATTTCATTACAGCGTGGAACAAAGTAATGAACGCTGACAGATTTGAACTCTGAAGAAAAAATAGACGGTGGTTGGCGGCGTTGATTCTTGGTAGTCTTCGCCGCCGCGCCAACGGGAGGCAGGATGAACTTTGAAGGCATATTGATCTGCGTGGGCGCGTTCGTTATCATCGGCGCGCTGCACCCCGTTGTCATCAAAGCGGAATACCATTTCGGAAAACGTGTGTGGCCGCTGTTTTTGGCAATGGGGCTTGCGTGCTGTGCCGCATCGCTGTGGCTGCCCGGAGCAGTGCTGCCCGCACTGGCGGCGGTGCTGGGCTGCTCGCTGCTGTGGAGCATCCGAGAGCTGCACGAGCAGGAGGAGCGCGTGAGAAAGGGCTGGTTCCCCGCAAACCCGCGCCGTAAAACGGCTGCGATAGCGGTGATGGAACAAGCGGCACCGGACAAGGCATGAGGAAATATGTGTTGATTGTCTGCGGATGGCTGCTGCTTTCTCTGGCCGCTGTGGGTATCGCAATACCGGTGCTGCCCACAACGCCTTTTGTGTTGCTGGCGGCAGGGTGCTTTTCTGCCAGCTCGCCCAAGACCTACCGGCTTCTGCTGCGCAGCCGCTTCTTTGGTTCGTACATTGAGCATTACAAAAATGGCGGCGGTGTCCCCAAGGCAGCCAAAGTGCGGGCGATTATCATGCTGTGGTTGCTGCTGGGTATATCAGCAGTGTTTGTGAAGGCAATGTGGATATATCTGTTGCTGGGCGCGGTGGGCGCGGGTGTTACGCTGCATCTGCTGCTCATTAAGACGCGCCCGCCTCAACCGACGGAGCCGTGTGCCGGAGAACCTGAAGCCGGAACTGGGGATTGATTCTATTGCTGGTCAATATGCTTTAACAATAAGGAACCTCGCTGCTGACGTTGAGCAGCGAGGTTCCTTTTGGTACGGCATTGCATTATACGGTCATCCACCAATATGCTCCCATACATCACCCAAGTCATAAGAAAGCTGGCCGTCTCCAAATTCGATACCATAATCCAAAGTTACAGGCTCGTCGCTCTGCGCATTACGGATATAGTTGACAAGAAGCTGCCAGTCGGTTTTAATCTCCTTCGTATGGCTGTTCTCAAGGAGCGAATGCTTCATCGCCGTCGCATCATCAACTGACATTTCAGGTGATCCTAAATCCGTCAGGTAGCTGTTGACTAGCTTCAAATCGTCTGGCTCAATGCCAGAATCGGCAGCCTCTGATGAGGGTTCGCAGCCCATTAATATCAACATGGTGAGCAGTAAGACTAAAACGATCAAGCAGTATTTGTAATTCATATTCCACCTCTACCATTAATAACCTATAAACAATTATATAGAAGTTAAATAGAAAAGTAAACAAAAAGTAACCATAATGTAATAATTAGAAAATCCCGTCTGTTGTGATTTAGAACATGACGGGATGGTGGGGCAGTTAAGGATAGATTCATAAGTGTTTGTCAATACTTATATAAATAAAGTTGTGATAAGATATAAATGACATAGGAATATAGACGGATAACGTAGAAAAAATATTTCAGAAAGATGTCATTTTTTCGGGAACTATTTAGTATCTGTGACGTCTTATAAAAGATTATAATTGCACATCACTGTGTGTAGGAAAGGACACGTCATTGGAACTGCTGAAAATTGAAGGCCTGACAAAGGTTATCAAGAAGAAAAAGATACTGGATGAAATATCTTTGACGGTCAACTCGGGCGAGATCGTGGGTTTTTTGGGGCCGAACGGCGCAGGCAAGACGACAACTATCAAATCTGTAATGGGGCTGTTCTCCATCACGGCGGGGCAGATTAGCATCTGCGGGCATAATATCGCGACGGATTTTGAGAACGCGATGCGCAACGTGGGAGGCATCGTGGAAAACCCCGATCTGTATAAGCGCATGACGGGGCGTCAAAACCTCGAATACTTCGCAGCATTGCACGACGGTATCACCAAGGAACACGTGGACGAAGTGGTTAGTCTTGTCAAGATGTCTCAGCGCATTGACGATAAGGTGAAGAACTACTCGTTGGGTATGCGCCAGCGTGTGGGCATCGCTCAGGCTTTGCTGCACAGACCGAGGCTGTTGATATTGGACGAACCCACCAACGGACTTGACCCCATCGGCATCAAGGAGCTGCGTGACCTTTTAAAGTACCTGTCCAAGAATGCTGAGGTCGGCGTGTTTGTATCCAGCCATCTGCTGGCGGAGATGGAGCTGATGTGCGATCGCATATACATCATTGATAACGGTGTTATTATTGGCGAAAAGACGATCGATCAGGTGCAGGAATCCTCTGATGAGGACATCTACAGCTACACCTTTGCCACCAGCAACAGCGACAAGGTGCTTGAATACTTCAAGGGGCTGGATGCCAACTGCGAGCGCGAGAATGGCGGCGTAACTGTGGTGATGAAGCGCGACCAGATACCCGACATTGTTCGGGCACTGGTGAAGATGGATATCGATATATACGCGGTTAATCAGGCGCACCGGACTTTGGAGCAGGATTTCATATCCATGACGACCGGCACCAAGACGCAGATCAGATAACCGGTATCGCAAAAACGGAGAAAGGACAAGACAATGGGATTCTTAAAGCAGACAGGCACAGAATTCAAAAACATATTGCGGGTAAAGTTCCTGCTGATATTTGGCATACTGATACTGGCAGCGAGCATCGCGTTACCGATCATCACGGCGATTTCGGCTAATTCTGATGAAAACAACAATGGCGGCGGCGGAGTGATATACTCCAGCAGTGCTAGGGCATACGCATATAAGGATATATATTACCCCGGCGGTCAGGGAGACCCCATCACAATCAACGGCGTGACCATTATGCCGGACAATCCGTACTATTACAATCTTCAGGACTTGCAGCGGCAGCAGACGGACGTAGATTCCACGTGGTTTCCGACAACAGGAGATAAAGCGCTGGACATTTGGCTGCGCATGGTAGATCAGCAAATCAACTACTTCGCAGAGCTTGCAAGCTATATCACCACCTACGAGGACTACCGCGTAGATTTGGGGTGGAATCAGCAGCCGCTTTACGACAAATTCATCTATGAGAACATTGATCAGGAAGATCCGGCGGCGCTGAAGGAAGCGATGCAGATGTTCGTGTATATGGAGGATGAAGCGTACAACAAGAAGTATGTCAGCATCACCCCGGAGGAGCGGCTTGCCGCACTGGACGCGGCGGAGAGCGATATTGAAGCGCTTTTCGATGTCGTCAAAAACGACAATTTCCCCAAATACATCGATCTGAAAATACAGCAGGAAAACGGAAACATTAAGAGCATGGAAGAGCAGATCGAGATATTTGAGCAGAATATCATCGACCATCCGGATCAAGAAGAAAGCCTGAACATGCAGATCGAGGATCTGAAAAAGCAGATCAACCTTGTTAAGGAAAACAACATACCCATGCTGGAGTATCGTCTTGCTCACGACATCAGACCGATGGCGGATGTGTGGCAGAACAAGGCGCTGGACGACATCACGAACAACCGTAACAACATCATGTACACGACCAAGATGACTGAGGAACAGTTTAATCAGGATCCGTGGACAGCGAAGCAGTACGGTACGTATGCCCGTTACATAGCGGCCATTGATGCGCAGATTGCTAAGTATAACAACATCATCATTATTGCGCAGAACTGCCTTGATGCGGATCAGCCGGACATGAAATATGTGCCAAGGGGATCGCGTACCATTACTGTGCAGTTCCTTGAGTTCTCAACACTGGTGGCGCTGTTTGCTATCATGGTGGGCGGCTGGCTGATGGCGAGCGAGTTCCAGATGGGCACCATACGACTGCTGATGATCCGTCCCAAAACGCGTATGAAGATACTGATGTCTAAGTTTTTAGCGGGCTTGCTGCTGGCGCTGTTTATATACGTGGCGGGCACCGTGCTCAACTTCGTGACAAATGGAATTTGCTTTGGTTTTGGAGACTTTGCGTTCCCCAACTTTACGGCGACGGGTTCGGTCAGCTTTATGAGTTACTTCATTCCCAAGGCCATCGCCTGTATCGTTCCTATCGTGTTTGCATACAGCGTGGCTTACATGCTGTCGGTGCTGGTGAAGAACATTGCCGTGGCCATCGCGGTGCCTATTGTGTGCTTTGTGGCCAGCGTGATCGGTATGTCGGTGCTGGCGTATACACCCATGGCGGATACGCTGGCGTATACACCTATCCCGTATTTGCAGATCGCACAGTTCTTCCAACCGCAGATTGACTGGATGATAACGCCGGTTCAGCAGATGATGCAAAATGGTGTGCCTGTTAGTCTCACCTATGGTATAATCATGCTGCTGGCAATGTCCGCTGTTTGCATCGGCGTGTTCATGCTGGTATTTAGGAAGAAGGACATCACGAACTAGAGAGGACGCAATGGACGAGAACAACAATTTTTTAAGCGGATACAATAAACGGGACGGTGAAACGCCTTCCGATAAGATGAACCTCCCCGGGCCTGCGCCCAGGGAGGTTTCCGTCAAGAACGCCAAGGCTGGCGGAGTGAGCAATAGCTTTAAGTATGAGCAAAAGAGCGGCTTTAAGGCGCCTGAACGCAAAGAGGGAGGGGCACCGCCCACCGACGGGTTCAACAAGAAAACCATCATCGGCATTGCAGCGGGCATAGGCGCGCTGGCGGTGGTGGTGCTGATATTGGTGCTGCTGCTGTCAGGCGGCATCAAGGTGATTGAACTGGCGGGGCGCACACTAACAGAAGCGCAGCTATGGGCAAGCCAGAACGAGCTGAATCTGCAGACAGAGGAAGTTTACAGCGACGAGGTGGAGGCGGGTACCGTTATCTCGCAGGAAACTGCTGTGGGTGTGTCTGTCAAAAAGGGAGATTTCGTCTATATCACGGTGTCTTTGGGGCCTGATCTGTCAAAGACGCTGGAACTGCCCGATTTGATGAACATGACAAAGGATGAAGTGGACGCGTGGGCCGCTAAAAACTTTATGACAAAGGTGCGTGTGACCGCAGAGTTTAACGCCACAGTGCCGTCGGGCAAGGTGATTCGCTACGAAATCAACGATAACACGGTGGTGGGCGACGTGGTGCGCCGAGACACGCCGATATATGTGATTGTGTCTAAGGGCATCGACACTACGGTAGCACAGATTGAGCTGCCCGATTTCAAGACAATGACGGTGTCGGAATGCTACGTGTTCGCCAATGACAACGGCCTTGTGCTGACCGTGGAAGAAAAGTATGACGACTATGTTCCCGAAGGCTCTATTATCTCGCAGAGCGTGAAAGCGAAGGAGAAGGTGCCCGCGGGTACTGAAATCAAGCTGGTGGCCTCCAAGGGCAAGATGATTGAGATACCCGATTTCTCGGACTACACCAAGGAGATGGCATCCTCTGTCGCGACAGGGTTGGGTATACCCGTTACTATCGTCGAGAAGTATTCCGGCTCGTCTGCGGGCAGGTTCATATCGCAGAGCATTTCGGCGGGCACCGTTTACGAAAAGGGCGATTATCTTGAGCTGTACTACTCGCTGGGCAATACCATTGTGATCCCCTCGTTTGTGGGACAGACGCGTGACGCGATAGAAAGCTGGAAGCTGGATCTTAACGAGAAGGGCGCGAGCATCAAGGTTTCTGTAACGGAGACAAACAGCAGCTCGCCCGCAGGCACGATCATCTATCAGGACCCGGCAAACACCTCGTCCAAGGGCGTTAAGGTGACGATTGGTATTACCGTATCTAAGGGCAAGGTGGTTTACGTGCCCGACTTCAAATCGGGAGCAGCAGTGAATTATGACGTTGCCATCACGCGCGAACAAGCCATTGCGATGTGTGAGCAGCTGAAGCTGGTGCCGGTGTTTGTGAAAGGCAAATCGTCCAATAGCGTATTAGCAGGTGCAATCTATCAGCAGTCGTTGGATCCGGGAACAGAGTGTCCTGAGGGCAGCAAAATTACCTTGACGTTTGCACCGCCAACAACGTATCCATGTACGACTTTTATCGGTTTAGATGAGACGGCCGCTAAAGCGTTTGCGACTAAGTTAAAAATCACATTTGCTGTAGCTGACTCATTTGACTCGAATTATCCGCCGGGACAGATAGTAGCTCAATCTATTGCGCCGAATTCGACTGTGACTTTAGGCAGCAATATCACGCTCTATATAAATCCCGATTCCCCATAAAAAAATGCACCTGCTAAGACCCGCCAACAACGGCGGGTCTTTTTTTGCAAAATAATCGCTTCGCTATATGCAGAAAAGGTGTGGAAATGACGATAAATATATGGGGCTGTATGGACGCTGCCTTATTTTTGCATGGACGCGGAGGACGCTTTGCAGCATCAGCATTATGACTTAAAATATCTTGAAGCGGGGCGTGTGGTGGAGGTAGCTCTTGAGGGGCTGGCCAACGTGCGCTTGATGGATCATGCCAGCTATCAGGAATATAAGGCAGACCGACGCTACAGCTTTGTGGGCGGTCTTGTATCGTCGCCGACTTATCGCTTGACGATTCCTGCCGACGGACACTGGCATGTGGTGCTGGATCTGGGCGGACAACCCGGGCGTCTCAAGTCGGGCGTGCGCGTGCTGCAAAAACAGCCGGAATTTGTGAAAAAATCGACGCTGGTGGCCGCGCCTTCGTTGTATCTGGGGCGCAAGGGTGAACCGCGCGAAAGTGATGTTTTTATCGTACATGTGCCGGAGGATAAACCGCTTGTACGCAGCTTCGCGTTCGCGCTGAGAAAAAAGGGACTCAAAGTGAGCTATGACGACTTTGAATTGCTGCCGGAGGATAACCTTTACCAGAAGGTGAATGCCGGTATGGACAGCTGCAACCTTGGTATCGCGGTGGTATCGCGCTCGTTTGTGAAGCAAGGCTGGATAGAGGGAGGAGTCGCGCGGATGTCAGTCAAGTCTTTCTCTGGAAAGCAGGTGTTGCTGCCGCTTTGGCACGATATATTGCGAGATGAGGCGCTGGAGTTTTGTTCTGGTATTGCATGCCTTGAATCGCACAATACAGCGGTGAACACACTGGACGAGATTGCCGAGGACGTGGCTGTGTTTGTGCAAGCACTAGGCAGTGCCGGAAAAAAGGAAGCCGCATTTTTTTAGCTGCTTCCCTTAATCCACTTACTGACCTTCTACGAATGTCGAGCAGCGAGTACCATCGCTGGTATGGGCGTGACCGTCGCCCATGGCGTTTACTTCAAGCTTGTGGGCATAACACATATGGCCTTTGTTGTACTGACAATTTTCCACACTGCATTTAACGCGAATTTTAGGACCATCCATTTATCCGCTCACCACCTTTCAGATCGGTTTAACTATATTTTCTCCCGGATGCGCGACTGTTATTGAGGCAAATGGGTAAAAAGAAATTTTGACAAATAGCTTGTTTTTTTCAAAGAAAAAAAGAACAAGAAAATGCCTTTACAAGGCATTTTCAATTGGGATTCTAAAGTGGTATTGCCCCTTAAACGGCGGCGTGGAGGCATAGCCTCCATGACCTTGATGATGAAAAAATCGATAAACTTACGCCTCGATGATGAGCTGTTGCTTCTTGAGTGAGCGAATCTTCTTGGTGAGGCTGAGAACCATATACAGGAAGAAGCCGCCCAGTACCAACAGCAACCCGCCCAGCACAACATTGGTGGAGTTGACCGGAATCGTGATGCCGATTGCGACGTTCATTGCACCGATGGACACTTCCAGTGCGGTAAAAAATATCCAAAACGCCCGCACCAGCTTGTAGTGGCGGATTTTCGAGCCGATGTCTGAATGCAGCTCAAACGGTCCGTCGGCGGCTCGCTTGCGAAAGTATACCCAGCGCAGATAGGTAGCGATGCACTCCGCACCTGTGCTTTCCGCGAAAGCAATATACTTGCGGCTTTCCGGATGGGAGGCCAGGTTTTCGAGAAGCTGAATGCGGTAAATATACTCGCCCGGCTGCGAGTCCTCAAACACGTAACGAATCCAGCAGTAGTCCACCAGCGCCAAGCCTTTTGCGCTCAAGCCATTCAGCCATCTCTCTTCCTTCTCGTAGTTGTAGAATATTTTGTGTATCACATGTTTCATTTTTGCGACCCTCCCATCAACATCCGCCCGTTCTGCAGCAGCTCGCTCAGTCTCTGTATTTCCGTTTCCACCGCGCTGCGCCCCTCCGGCGTGATAACATATTCCTTCTTTCGCTCGTCGCGGCTTTGTGATTCGGGGATGATCCAGCCCTTTTCCAGCAGCGTATTGATCGCGCCGTACAGCGTGCCCGCACCCAGAGAGACACGATCGCTGCTCAGCTGCTTTACGTTTTGCATGATACCGTAGCCGTGCATCGGCTCCAGCAGTGAAAGCAGTATATAGTAGACCGCTTCCGTGAGCGCCCCTTGACCTTCTGCCATTATAAAACCTCCTTTTATACCGTGTGACGTTATATCGGCTAACGATACAAATTATATCGCAAGACGATATATCTGTCAACGATATATTTTGACAATATTTTTTCGAGATGGCACTATGACAATAGGAACCATCGCAAGAACGGTCAAGAAATATCTCGCTCCAATATGTATGATGAGGGCATAGGAGGTGATTCGCATGGAGCATTGGCAAAAGGTGATGGCGGTGGCGCGTATGCAGGATTATATCGACGAGCATATCGGCGAGCCAATTACGCTGGCGGAGCTGGCCAGAAAAGCTGGCTATTCACCGTGGCACGCAGCGCGCATATTCAAGGAACTGACCGGGCACGCACCCTTCGACTACATTCGGACGATGCGACTGACGAAAGCGGCAGAGGTGCTGGCTGACGGCGGTACAAAGGTCGTCGATGTCGCTTTCGACTTTGTATTCGACTCGCACGAGGGTTTCACACGCGCGTTTACCCGCCAGTTTGGTATTCCGCCCAAGCGTTTCTCGCAGCAAAAACCGGAGCTGGAAAGCTTTTTGCCCACTCATGCCCGCGACTATTACCTTACTTTACAAAGAGGAGAGAGAACAATGGCTAATTTGAACACAGTGTTTGTACAGGTGGTCGAAAGACCCGAGAGAAAGCTGATCTTAAAGCGTGGTATTAAGGCGACGAACTACTTCGATTATTGTGAGGAAGTGGGCTGCGAGGTGTGGGATGTGCTGACGGGCGTCCGCGAAGCGCTATATGAACCCATCGGCATGTGGCTGCCCAAAAGTCTGATCGCGCCGGGAACGTCGGAATACGTGCAGGGCGTGGAGGTAGCGGCCGATTACTCAGCAGAGGTACCGCAAGGGTTCGAGATCATCAGCCTGCCTGCATGCCGCATGATGGTGTTTCAGGGGCCGCCGTTCGACGACGAGAAGTTTGAGTCGGCCATCGGCGACATGTGGGAGCTGATGAAGGCATATGATCCCAAGCTATATGGTTTTGAGTGGGCAGATGAGGATGCTCCGCGCTTCCAACTGGCTCCCATGGGTTATCGGGGATACATCGAAGCAAGACCGGTGCGTGCGCTGTAATGCAACGTTTACGGTACAGGAATAAAAACACCTCATATAAGTCCTAGCTGTCGTCTGGAATGACCGCGGGGGGCGCAGCAGCAAAAAGATCGGGATGTCCGGTCTTTTGCGTTTTATAGGATGCCGCTATGTATCAAATGCGTTGATATGTAAACCTTTTCTGATATAATGAAAAAAACGTTTAACAGCAAGGGCAAACAGGAAGGGAACATGGATTTATTGAGCAATGGCAAGGAGAGCAGGAAAGTAAGCGTGATAGGCTGCGGGCGCTGGGGCAGCTTTATCGCGTGGTATCTGGATAGGTTAGGGCATACGGTGTCGCTGTATGGGAGGGAAACCTCCGCCAACATGAGCGCGCTCAGAGAAACGCGGAGCAACGCATATTTGACGCTGCCAGAAACGGTGCAACTGACCTGCGATCTCGACGCCGTGAAGGTGGCGGATATTGTCATTATCTCGGTGGGGGTGCAAAAGCTCAAGGAAGTGGCAAACCAGCTGAGAGATATTGGCTTAACGCGCAAAATGCTCGTGCTTTGCATGAAGGGGATAGAGATAACGACAGGCAAACGCCCCACTCAGGTGATCGAGGACATCATTGACGGCAGCAACAAGACGGCTGTCTGGCTGGGGCCGGGGCATGTGCAGGAGTTTTGCCGCGGCGTGCCCAACTGCATGGTGATAGACAGTGCGGACGAGGAAACCAAGAATGCGTTGATTGACGCGTTTACCAGCAAGTTGATCCGATTTTATTACGGAAATGATCTGATAGGCAACGAGATTGGCGCGGCAGCCAAGAATGTGATTGGTATTGCGGCGGGCATGCTGGACGGGTATGAAATATCGTCGCTGAAAGGCGCTCTGATGGCGCGGGGTACAAGGGAGATTGGTCGGCTGATTCTGGCGGCGGGCGGCAGCGAAAACTCGGTATACGGCCTGTGTCATCTGGGAGATTATGAGGCGACTGTGTTCTCGCGGTTCAGCCAGAATAGGGCATACGGCGAACAATTTGTGCAGGGCAAAAGCTACGACAAGCTGGCCGAAGGCTATTACACGGTAAAGGCGCTGCTGGACATGGGTGTATGCTGCGGGGTGGAATTGCCGATATGCGAAGCGGTATATCAGATTCTCTATTGCGGCATGGAGCCGGCCAGCATACTGGAGATGCTTTTTTCCAGAAACCTGAAGAATGAGTTCTGACAGTAGTAACGGCAATGTTTAAGACGTATCAATATATGCGCAAAAAAATAGCGCCCTAGAGACGCTCAGAAAAGAAATTCCTTTATAAAATATTGTAGGCAAGAATGGCTTGCCTGCGCAGCCCATATCTTGTGGTTTTATGCAGTTTTGAAGGAAGAGGAGCTGTATTAAACCAGAAAATTGGCGGAATACCGTAGGTTTTTCGACAGACTTATCACCATAAAGGCGCTGTATCTGCAATAGATGTTGGTTAGTTATTTGGGCGGCTCGGCAAGGGCTGTCTCCGGTGATTGAGGGCTCTCGCGGCGAACGCGGCGCGCAGTGGCGACGGAATACAGTATGGCAGCCAAGGCTATGCATCCCAGAAGAATAAAGCCAACGGCAAACCACTCTGTGATATAGAGGATGATACCGATGCCCGAAAATACAATCTGACAGGCTGCCAGAAGCATTACGACGATGCGGTGGCTTTTAAACCTCTTGTTGAGTATATGGTGAAAGTGCAGTTTATCCGGCTGCATGATCGGGCGATGCAACAGCAGGCGGCGCAGTATAGACATGGCCATGTCCAGTATCGGCATCAGAATGAGGAACACCGGTACGACGAAGAACTCAATGGGTTTTTCCGACATGCTCATGATAGACAGTATACCCAGCATGAAGCCGATGAACATGCTGCCTGCGTCTCCCATGAATATCTTGGCGGGGCTGAGGTTATACGGCAGAAATCCGGCAATTGCGCCAAAAAGCGCTAAAGCAGTGGGCAGCGCCAGCTGCGAGCGCCCCTGGAGATAGAATATCAGCGCGAACCCGGCAACGGATACCAGCGAGAGGCTGCTCGCCAGCCCGTCCAGCCCGTCCGTCAGGTTCATAGCGTTGGTGATGCCCACGATCCAAATTACGACGATGAAAGATATCAGCAGCGCGAGCCCAAGGTTGGAATGAAGCAGCGTTTTGGGGAAATAGAACTGCAGGCAGCCAATCAGCACGATCAGCGCGAGAATGAATAGTATCACCAAACGGCGCTTGGCACTCAAGGAAAGTATATCGTCGATAAGCCCCATCATCGTGACGCCGGAGATGCCGATCAGGAATGCGATAACAATGTTTAGTTTAAGTCCGTCCACAAAGAAGACGATGAAAATAACGGTTGCGGCGATGGTAGCCAAAAAAATGGCAACTCCGCCCATCAAAGGCATGGGTTCGCTGTGTGCCTTGCGCGGGTTGGGCATGTCCATAATCTTAAATTTCCGCGATGCTGCGATCATCAGCGGGGTGAATCCCAAGGAAAGCACCAGCGCGGTTAATGTTGAGATTAAAAAAACAAGCATTTATTTCATGTTAACGCGCGGCGAATCCGGCGTTAGACTCCCTTTTATCATTCATTTATGCTCAATATTATAAGTGAGGTAGCAGGCAATGTCAACGAAACAGCGCAGCATGTTACGGATATATTACTTCAAATAAATACAGCCGAGGGCGTTAAAACCTCCGGCTGTACCCAAATGGCTCAATAACTCTATTTTTGGCCGTAATAAGCGTTTTTACCGTGCTTGCGCAAATAGTGCTTGTCCAACAGCTCCTGACCCATCACAGCTTCGGCGTTCAGAGACAGTGCGTTGCTGGCCATCTCTGCCACGAAGTCTAGCACGAGGGCGTTCTCAACGGCGTGAGCTGCATCGCTTCCCCACGTAAAAGGACCGTGGTTATTTACCAGCACAGCCTGCACCATTGCGGGGTCTAGCTTCTGCTGACGGAAAGTTTCCACAATAACCCGGCCTGTTTCCAGCTCGTAGCCGCCCTGTATTTCGTCCACGGTCAGCTTGCGCGTAACGGGTACGTCGCCGTAAAAATAGTCGGCATGGGTGGTGCCAAGGAAGGGCAGACTGCGCCCCGCCTGTGCCCAGATGGTGGCCCATTTGGAGTGGGTATGCACCACCGCGCCGGTACCAAACTCCTTGTAGATTTCGATGTGGGTGTCGGTGTCGGAGGAGGGGCGGTATTCACCCTCAACCACCTTGCCGGATAAGTCAAGCACCACCATGTGCTCCGGCTTCATTACGTCGTAAGACACGCCGCTCGGCTTAATGACCACAAGACCGCTCTCTTTGTCGATAGCGCTTACATTACCCCATGTTAAAATGACCAGACCGTATTCCACCAGCTTCAGGTTCGCATCACATACTTCTTTTTTTAATTGTTCCAGCATGGCTGTAATATCCTTTCTATGAGCCCTATAGGGCATTCTTTCTAATATTTGATAAATGATATGTATAATTATATAGGAGCTGCCATGCGGCGGCAAGAGTGTTTATTCCATATGAAGTTAAATGCATATTAAAAACGAACTGACAATCGCATAAAAATGTGTTATAATGGAAGGGTAAACACACGAGTAGATAAAATGGACGTTATACACAACCCCAATGTGGTTCCAAATATGTCGGCAATTAGAGCGACGATGTCACAGGCGGCGCAAGAGCGCTGGTGCAGTTTGACGGCGCATATTGAAGAGACGTACAAATCCGAACCGCTGATCGTGTATAGCATGTGCTCCGGTCAGTCGGGCTGGAATGTAAAATATAAGAAGGGGAGCAAGGCGCTATGTACGCTGTACCCCGAGCCGGACAGCTTTATCGCGTTAGTGGTGCTGGGGCAGGCAGACCTCGTGAAGCTGGACGCTGTACGACCCGCTTATACACCGTATGTGCTGGAGTTGGCGGATGGCGCGCGGCTGTTCAACAATACAAAATGGCTGATGCTCCGTGTAACGGACGACGTCGTACTGGACGACGTTCAAAAGCTGCTGCGCCTAAAGCTGGCTAATTGATGTTGATAGATGACAAATTCAAAATGTTATAACCATATAAAAAAGTCGCAGCCCTTGATGTGAGATGGGCGGCGGCTTTTATGCTGTAAGATGCAAATCTAAGTTAGCTTACAGCTGAAAATGCGCAGGAGAGCGTTATGGAGGCAGCCGCGAATGCGATGAGCGCCAGCGGCGAGAGGATAAGCAGCGTTCTACAAGCGCATCATCCGGCATGGTGAGAGTGCCTGCATGCGAAAGCACAATCAGCGCGGAGGTGGGAGCGGAAATCACCACGAGAATGAGCAAGCGAGCCCGCTCCACGCCGAAACGGTATATCAGCGGCAGCAGTACATACAGGAAAAGCGCGGCGACCACGGACATGGCGTGCGAGGTGAGAATCGTTTCCGTAAATGTCGAAGTCCCCTTGCGCAGACCGTATAAACAGACCACCAGTCGTTTGAAATCGGCTGACAGGTCTGCTTCTGCGATTGCTGTTTTCATCTTGCAGGGTTGTTGCGTTACAATGCGGCGGATAACTCCGCGTCGTTATAGTTGTCCGGATCTATCTGGCGGCTGCCCGCCTCAACCTCCTTCACCATCCGCGTGATGCGCGCGTTGACCGGGGTGGGGACGCCCAGTTCCGTACCCTTGCGAGTGATGAAACCGTTGAAGTAATCGATCTCGGTGGGCTTGCCGCGCCCCAACGATTGCAGGCTGGAGGATTTTAAACGGCGGTATTTGAAGCCAATGAGCCTAATTATCAGATGGCGCTTGATGTCGGCAAAGGTGCCATGTCCGTCCACCAGCGCATGATAATCGAGCTTGCCGCCATACGGCTTCACGTCCAGCTTCATTGCGTCCGCAACGGCCATGGCTTCGCGGATGATGGCTGTGAATATATTGCGTGCCTGTTTAAATTTGAGTATATCGCCCAGATACAGCCCGCTCAGTACGCCCATAGAGGTGATGCACGAGTTGATGACCATCTTCGAATACAGGTCGGCGACGATGTTGTCGGAAATGCGTGTTTCAATCATGTTGTCCAGCACGGCCTTGAGTGCGGAAACGTCCTTGTTCGGCAGAAATCCGCCGATGACAAAGTCTCCCTCGGAGGTCATGTTCAAAGTGGTGTCCGGCAACATTGTGGAGCCCCAGCCCACGACGCAGCCCACAGTGCGTTCCTTGCCCACCAGCTCGGACAGTGTCTCCACGCATATGCCGTTCTGCATCGACACCACGAAGGAATCCGGCTTGAGGAAGGGCAGCACACGACGAGCGGCGTCCGGCATATCATAGGCCTTGGTGACGAGCAGCACGATATCCTTGGGGCCGGAGAGCTGCTCGATGTCTGCCACAGCCGGAAGCGGTACCCATTGTTCGCCGCGAACTCCTGCGATGTGCAGCCCCTTGGTTGAAATCTCCTCTGCCCGCTGCGGATATTTGCAGACCAGCTCCACGCTAAACCCTGCCTTGCTTAAATAAGCCGCTGTGATACCGCCGATTGCGCCCGCTCCAATCACCGCGACGGTTTGCTTTGCATTGCTCAAACTGATCGCCTCCCACTATGCCTGTTATTATACGTATCTATTATATAAAGTGTAAGCCATGGTGGGTTATTTGTAAATACGGGATAGAAACTGATGTCAAGAATAATACGCGGCTATAAAAAAGCCCCGCAGCTTTCAATTTACTGCGGGGCGTGGCATTCGTTGACGAGGTTTAGTCTTGGACGACGGAGAACGCTATATTGGTTGCGTGGTCTGCTGCACGCTCCAGCGTGGCCACCAGATTGGTAAACGTTACGCCCGTCTGCGGGTCGCAGTTCCGCTCCTGAAGACGGTTGACGTGGTTGTTGAGGAATTCCTTCTTCATGATATCCACTTCGGCCTCCATCGCGTCCACCACGGCAAGCCCTGCTTTGTCTCGCTTCTCGAAAACCTCCAAGCTGGCTTTAAGGGTATCCATCGTTCTCTCAGCCATCTTGACGATTTCCGCTTCGGCATCCTCAGACATTTTGGCGCGCTTTTCAATCATAGTGAGCGTATACTCGGCGATGTTTTCAGCAAGGTCGCCTATGCGCTCCATATCGATGACGACATGGTGCAGACTGCCCAGCGTTTTGAGGTCGTGCTCCGACAGGTCGAGACCGCGAAACTCGATCATGTAATGCGTGATGTTGTGGCTGAGATAGTCCACCGTCTTTTCGATTTCCATGACGCGCTTGCACTTCTGCTCATCTCGGTTAAAGTATGCATCCAGCGAGCGGCGCATATTGCTAACAGCGATATCGCCCATGCGGCTCAGTTCCTTGAGCGTCTGCTTCAGAGCAATGGAGGGTGTTTGAGCAATGCGTTCGTCCAGATACACCAGCTTCTTTTCAACGCGGTCGGGCATATGCTTCTCCGGCAGTATGCGCGTGATAATATTGACCATTGGTTTGGCAAACGGGAACAGCAGCAAGGTAACGGTTATGTTGAAAATCGTATGGAAATTTGCGATCTGACGGGATACGTTGTCCGGCGAGATGGAGGCTACCCAGCTTATGATTGACGGAAAAATAGCCAGAACAACCAGATATATAATCGTGCCCAAGATATTGAACATCAGGTGGATGCCGGCAGCACGCTTGGAGCTCTGGCTGGTGCCGATGGCGGCAAGGATGGCGGTGATGCATGTGCCAATGTTCTGACCCAGCACCACATAGACTGCGGAATCCAGACCGACAAGACCAAGCGCGGCCAGTGCCTGTAGTATGCCGACGGATGCAGACGAGCTTTGTATAACAGCGGTAAAGATTGCGCCGAACAGCACGCCCACCACCGGGTTTTTAAAGCTGACAAGAAGATTGCGAAACCCTTCAACCTCACGTAAAGGTTCCATCGCCTGAGACATCAGCGAGATGCCAAGAAAAAGTATGCCAAAGCCCAAAACGATCTCGCCGACCCGGACAAAAGTGCGCTTTTTGATGAAAACAGTGAACAGCATGCCGATAAAGAGTATCAGCGGCGCGATGTCGGCAAGGTCGAACGCGATAAGCTGAGCGGTAATTGTAGTACCAATGTTTGCGCCCATGATGACACCAGTGGCTTGCAGCAGCGTCATCAGTCCCGCATTAACAAAACCGACGACCATGACAGTCGTCGCAGAAGAGCTCTGTATAATTGCCGTAACACCTGCACCTACCCCGACAGCCGCGAAACGGTTGCCGGTTAATACCTCAAGCACACGGCGCATGCGGTCACCTGCGGCGTTCTCCAGCCCGTCGGACATCATTTTCATGCCATATAAAAACATGCCCAAACCGCCCAGCAGCAAAAACACCGAAAAAATACTCATTGAATACCCTCCACCACACATTTGTAAAAAAAGCGTCAAGCTTTTGTTAAGCATACGCTAAATAATTATAAGTGATGAAGTCCGCTTTGTCACCCATTAATCCGACGGAAAGATTACTAGAAATATGAGGAAACATAATCGGAATAAGGCTTGCATAGCTGACAAATAATAGAGGCTAATGCTACTCATAAAGGAAAGCATATGGAAAACAAGGGCACAAAAGCGGCGGTGGGTGCAGCTTCCGGTTTCATCGCGGGATTGTTTGGTTCGGGCGGCGGCATTGCCGTGGTGGAGGGCTTAGAGCGCACGGGCACGGAGGAGCGCCGGGCACACGCGGCGTCGCTCGGCGTGATATTTCCAATATCCGCGCTGTCGGCGGTGCTGTATGGCACGGGCGGCTATGTGCCGCTCGAAGACACTCTCTGGCTGTGCGTCGGTGCGGCAGTGGGCGGCGTAATCGGCGCACTGTTTTTGCGGCGCGTGGGAGTGCGGCTGCTGAACAACATATTCACGGCGCTCATGCTGGCTTCAGGAATAAGGCTGCTGTTATGATCGTGTACGCGCTGCTGGGTGTGGTGTTTGGCATCGTAGGCGGTATGGGGTTGGGCGGCGGTATCGTGCTGATACCTGCGTTGACGCTGCTGATGGGCGCAGAGCAGCATACAGCACAGGGTATGACGCTGTTCGCCTATCTCCCGATGGCGTTGGCAGCGCTGGTGATGCATATACGTAACAGGCAGATACGAATAAAGCCGGTGCTGTTTCTGACCGGCTTCGGGTGCGTAGGCGGCGTGCTGGGCTACTGGCTGGCGACCGCACTGGCGGGGGAGACGCTGCGCATTATATTTGCTGTGTTCCTGATCGGCGCGGGACTGCTGCGCGCGTGGCGGCAAGAAATAAGCCCGCGGCTGAAAAAAAGAAAGGAAGCTAAACCAAAGTGGCGATAACCGCAAAAGCTGCGATTGACAGAATGGTAGACAATGACAGCGTGGCTGAAACATACGCGCTCTCGCTGTCGTCCTCTACGTACACCGGCAGCACGTAAGGCGGCGGCAGCATGAACATCAGCACGAACGCCCATTTCAGCGATTCACTCATCGGCATCAGTGCACCCAATCCAAAGACGACGGCCGCGCCAAGCAGCACCATGACCGCAAAGCGCGCCGCCACGGCGGCCAGTGCCGCACCAATCCCGGAGCGGCTGAACTGCAGCTCGAAGCCGACCACAAACAATATAACGACAGCAGTGGGGGCAGCGATAAAATCGAACGCGTGTGAGACGATGTTTCCGGCGGGGGTGCTGCCCAGCAACGCGCCAAGGCCGGTGGCACCGATGATGACGCCCAGCACGATTGTGACCATTACAGGCGATTTCGCCATGGATTTCAGCGTATGCCCGAACGAGACACCCTCGCCCTTCTTGAGTAGCGACAGGAACACGGTGAAAACGAACAGCACCTGACCCAAGTCTACCATCGCGAAGCTGGCGATTTTGTCTGCGCCGAACAGCAGTGTATACAGTGCGTAGCCCAGCATACCCGCTTCAAAGCCCGTCAGCAGGAAGGGCGATGTGCGCATACGGGAGTGTGCTGCGCGTTTGAACAAGAAGCCAATACCCAGTGCAGTCAGGCAGACGCAGAACATGGCGACAGTGATGATAATGTTATCGAGACTGTACGACGAACTGTAGAAAGCCTTGAACAGAACCGCGGGCAGTGTGATGTTGACAACCAGCGCTTTGAGACCATCCACACCCTCCTTCTTGATGATACCAGTCCGGCGGCAAAGCATGCCGATGGGCAACATCAGCAGCACCGGCAATATCATTTGTATCACACCGAACAGTTTCTCCATGGGCATCCTCCGTAGTGTATACATATTATTCTAAAAACAATTGTATCAGCCAATACGGGTTGCCGCAACGGGTTTTGGGGCAAATGCCCGAATTAGCCGAACTGCAATTTTTGCTTCAAATGATAGTTGACAGTCAATAAAACGGATAATATAATAAGTAGTAATTACACAATTTTAGGCTGTGATGGGGCCAGTAGCGTTGATAAGCCGTCGCAAAGAGAGCCGCCGCTTGGTGCGAGGCGGACGCGGCTATGCGTGAAACTCACCCCGGAGCTTCGGAGCTGACAGATATGGATAGTATCTCAGGCTTCGACGAACCGCCTCCGCGTTATGGGAGGACGGGCGTGCATGCGCCCTGATGAGCTGGCGGCATATTGCCGCAAGCAGAGTGGTACCGCGAAACCTTTCGTCTCTGTATGGACGAAGGGATTTTTTATTTACAGGAAATTTTTAGGGGGTTTGTTATGCCGGAATTTATCAGTATGACCATCGGTGACTGGCTGGATCAAAAGGCCGCGGAGTATCCCGACCGGGAATGCAGCGTGCATCCGCTGGAGGGGCTGCGCTTTACGACTGCGGAGTTTCAGGCACAGGTCAACAAGGTGGCGCGCGGCCTTATGGCAATGGGCATCCAGAAGGGCGACCATGTGGCCATCTGGGCGACCAACTATCCGCAGTGGGTGCAGACACAGTTTGCCACGGCCAAGATCGGTGCGGTGCTGGTGACGGTTAATACCAACTACAAGAAATACGAGCTGGAATACCTCCTCAAGCAGTCGGATTCTAAGATGCTGATCATGATGGGCGGCACCAAGGACAACAACTACGTGGATCACATCTATGCGGTTTGCCCCGAACTGACCAACAGCGAACCCGGCACTCTGGACAGCAAGAAGGTGCCCTTTCTGAAAACGGTCGTATTTCTTGACGAGACCAAGCATGAGGGCATGTACAACTGGAGCGATGTGCTGCGGCTGTCCGACAAGGTAACTGAAGAGGAGCGTGCTGCCCGGCAGGCTTTGTGCGATCCGCACGATGTGATCAACATGCAGTATACGTCGGGCACCACGGGCTTTCCCAAGGGCGTGATGCTGACACATTACAATCTTGTCAACAACGGCAAGATCATCGGCGAATCGATGGCGTTCTCCAGCGAAGACCGACTGTGCATTACGGTGCCGCTTTTTCACTGCTTCGGCTGCGTGCTGGGCGTGATGGCGTCCATCACCAACGGCACGACGATGGTGTTTGTGGATCACTTCAACCCTGTCAACGTTCTCAAGGTGCTGGATATGGAGAAGTGCACCGCGTTCCATGGCGTGCCCACGATGTTTATCGCTATCATGGATCACCCGGACTTTGCGAAATACGATCTGTCGCACCTGCGCACCGGCATCATGGCGGGCGCGAATTGCCCGGTAGAGGTGATGAAGGCGGCCGCGGACAAGATGTACATGCGGCACATCACCAGCGTATATGGTCAGACGGAATCGTCGCCCGGCATCACGCAATCCACCGTGGAAGATCCGCTGGAGATTCGTGTGTCCACTGTCGGTCGTGCTTATCCCAATGTGGAGGCGCGCGTGGTGGATCCTGAAACGAACGAGGAGGTGCCGGCAAACACCGTTGGTGAGATCGTGACACGCGGCTATCACGTGATGAAGGGGTATTACAAAATGCCCGAAGCCACGGCACAGGCGATTGACCGCGACGGCTGGCTGCACACGGGCGACCTGGGCGTGAAGGACGAGCAGGGGTATTACCGCATCACCGGGCGCTTGAAGGATATGGTCATCCGCGGCGGTGAGAACATCTATCCGCGCGAGATTGAGGAGTTCCTTTATACCCATCCGTCCGTGAAGGACGTGCAGGTGGTGGGCGTGCCGGATCACAAATACGGCGAAGAAGTGCTGGCTTGTGTGATTTTAAAGGAAGGCGCATCGGAGACTGAGGAAGCTATTGTGGAATACGTGAAGCAGGGGCTCTCCAAGCACAAAGCGCCGCGCTATGTCAAATTTGTGGATTCCTTCCCGATGACAGCAAGCGGCAAAATACAAAAATATAAGCTGCGTGAATGGGGCGTGGAAGCCCTGGGCTTAAAGCAGCCGGATAACGAATAACAATCGCCGGAAACGCAAACACATAAAAGGGCTATATGCTCTTTTTTGTTATTAGTGGCGGCACAATGGTTTTTCATGGTATACTCGTACTGGTTACGATTTGACTTCATCTTATAGGGAGGTTGCGGATATGAGCAAACAACAGGCCGGCGTGATTGGGCTGGCGGTGATGGGAAAGAATCTGGCACTGAACATTGCGGAACGCGGATACGCGGTGTCTTTGTATAACCGGACACCGGAGAAGACGAAGGCTGCGATGGCCGAGGCGGGCAGCTTTGACATGACCGCCTATTACACTATCGAGGATTTTGTGCGGTCGCTGACGCCGCCGCGCGTCATCATCATGATGGTGAAGGCGGGTGACGCGGTGGACGGCACTATACGCACGCTGCTGCCGTACCTGACACCGGGAGATGTGCTGATTGACGGCGGCAACTCGTATTATATGGACACGATGCGCCGCATTGCTGAATTGGAAGCGGCGAACATCCGCTTCATAGGCGCGGGCATTTCGGGCGGCGAAGAGGGCGCGCGACGCGGACCTGCCATCATGCCGGGCGGCGATGAGTCGGCTTATGAGATTGCCGCGCCTATACTGACGAGTATAGCAGCGGTGGCAGAGGGCGAGCCATGCTGTGCGTACATCGGCAAGGGCGGCGCGGGTCACTTTGTGAAGATGGTGCACAATGGCATCGAATATGCGGACATGCAGCTGATCTGCGAGGCGTACGACATATTGCGCAATGTGTTAAAGCTGTCCGTGGCGGAGATACAGTCGGAATTTGCGGAGTGGAACCGGGGTGAGCTGAGCAGCTACCTCATAGAGATCACCGCCGATATATTGGGTAAGCAGGATTCGGAGACGGGTTTGCCTATGGTGGATGTAATTCTGGACGCGGCGGAGCACAAGGGCACGGGCAAGTGGACGAGCCAGACGGCGTTGGATTTGGGCGTCCCCGTTCCCACGATCACCGAGGCGGTATTCGAGCGGTATATCTCTGCGATGAAGCCGCTGCGTGTGGCGGCAAGCGCGGCGCTGAAGGGGCCGGAAGCCGCCGAGATTAACTCGAAGGCATTGACAGAGGCCGTCCGTCAAGCGCTGTATGCCAGCAAGATATGCGCATACGCTCAAGGCTTTGGTCTGATGGCGGCCGCGTCGGATAAGTACGGTTGGGAGCTGAAGCTGGACCGCATCGCGGGCATATTCAGGGGTGGCTGCATCATACGGGCGCAGTTCTTGAACAGCATCATGAGCGCTTACCAAGAGCAGCCGCAGCTGGCTAATCTGCTGCTGGATGAGGGCTTTGCCTATGTGATGAGCCGATACCAACAGGCATGGCGCGAAGTGGTGGGCGCGGCAATACAGGCAGGCTTGCCGGTGCCCGGCATGGCCAGTGCGCTGACGTATTATGATAGCCTTCGTGCGGCGCAGCTACCTATGAATTTGATGCAGGCGCAGCGCGATTATTTCGGTGCGCATACCTATCAACGCACGGACAAGAGCGGATATTTTCACACGCAATGGCAGGATGGCAACACCTGTTCCTGACGGAGGGCATATGAATAAGGACGATAAGAATATAAACATGCCCGGACTGCTGGTGATATTCGGCGGCACGGGAGACCTGACGCACCGCAAGCTGATGCCCGCGCTGTACAATCTATGTGCGGACGGGCTGCTGCCTGAAAACTTCACCGTGGTGGCTGTGGGGCGCAGAGATATGACGGATGAACAGTATAGTGTACAGGTGCGCGAGTCGCTGGAGAAGTTCTCACGCAGTCGCATCAATGATGCCTGCTGGAGCAAGCTGCGCGCGGCTATCCGCTATTTCAGGCTGGATATCGAGGAAACGTCAGGCTATGTGGGTTTGGGCGAATATCTCAATTCGCTGGATGCGGATGGACAGGGTATGGGTGGGCGCGTCTATTACCTCGCGGTCGCGCCGGAGCATTTTGTGACCATCGTGTCGGGCTTGCAGGCGGGCAAACTGTCGCAAAGCGGCGGCGTACATGGGCGGCTGGTGATCGAGAAACCGTTTGGCAAGGATCTTGCCACGGCACAAGCTTTGAACAGCAAGCTTCTTGAGGTGTTTCCGGAGGAGAGCATTTACCGTATCGATCACTATCTCGGCAAGGAGATGATACAAAACATCATGGTGCTGCGCTTTTGCAACACCGTGTTCGAGTCGCTGTGGAGCTCCCGGTATATTGATAACATACAGATATCGCTGTGCGAACGGCATGGTGTGGGCACGCGCGGCGGTTATTACGAGCAGTCGGGCGCGATGCGCGACATGGTGCAGAACCACGCGTTCCAGATACTCTCGATGGTGGCGATGGAGCCGCCCGGCAGCCTGGAGACTGAGGCGATCCGCGCCGAGAAGGTTAAGGTGATCCGCGCCATCGAGGGCATGACGCCGGAGTCGCTGGACAGCGATGTGGTGTTCGGGCAGTACGGGCGCGGTATGATCGGCACGCAGGCGGTGCCTGGCTACCGCGAGGAGGACAAAGTATCTCCCGAGTCGGTAAATGAGACGTTCGTGGCGCTCAAGCTGCACATCAATAACTTCCGCTGGGCTGGTACGCCGTTCTACATCCGTTCAGGCAAGCGAATGAAATCCGGTTCGGCGCAGATTGTGGTGCAGTTTAAAGAAATGCCCAATGTGCTTTATTTCAAAGACGGCGCTAAGCAGGACCCCAATCTGCTGGTGATCCGCATACAGCCGGACGTGGGCGTGCTGTTCCAATTCAACACCAAGGATTCAGGCACGCAGAAGAGCATCGTCACCACCCGTATGGATACCTGCTATGCCTGCCCTGCACAGGGGAATACGCCCGAGGCTTACGAGCGGCTGCTGTATGACATACTGCGCGGCGATGCAACGCTGTTCTCGCGCTGGGACGAGGTGGAGGCGTCGTGGAAGCTGGCAGACACCATCATTGAGCACAAGAAGAACGCGTGCTGCTCGCCCAACTATGCCGCCGGGACTATGGGGCCGCCTGAGGCAGACGCGCTGCTCGCGCGGGACGGACGCAAATGGCGGGACGAGACGGAGGAATGGCAATGAAAATATACGATATCTCGATGACGATAACGCCCGATATGCCCGTTTACAAGGGGCGTGCGGAAAAAAGACCGCATATGTCTGCCGACAGCGACTTTGTGACGGGCACGGCGTATGAAACGCGCATTAACATGAACCTGCACACCGGCACGCACATAGACGCGCCGCTGCATTTTGTGGAGGGTGGTGACACCATCGACCACATGCCGCTGGAGAAGACGGTCTGCAAATGCCGTGTCATCGATGTGACGCATGTGACGGCGGGGATATCATCCGCAGACCTTGAGGGAAAGCTGATAGAGGCGGGGGATTTCGTGCTGCTGAAATCGCGCAACTCCTTTGAGAACATATTGGAGGGAGATTTCGTGTATCTGGACGGCACGGGTGCGCAGTATCTCAAAGAAAAGGGCATCGCGGGTGTGGGTTCCGACGCGCTGGGCATCGAGCGGGCACAGCCGGAGCATGAGACGCACAGGGCGCTGCTGGGCAGCGACATCGTGATACTGGAAGGGTTGCGGCTGGCGGATGTGCCCGAGGGGGAATATCTCTTAATTGCTGCGCCGGTGAAGATACAGGCGGAAGCTGCGCCCGTTCGGGCGATACTGATAGCCGGTCTGAGCAAATAGTTTTGCGGAGGAGACACGTGACAGAAGCGGCAATGAGAGAGGTTTTGCAGGAAAGCGCGGCGCAGCGGCAGGTGTGCAACGTGTATTTCTGGTATGACCGAAACTACTGGAACCTGATACCACTGACGATTGGCGACGAGCTGTTTTTATCTGCCGAGGAAGACGACTTTATCATTGATGGGTACACCATCCGCCGGTTTCGCGATCTGGACGATGTGGTCGCCAAGGACGATAAGTGCACCGAGATATTACACAAGGAAGGTGTGCTTGAGGCTATTCCTGTGCCGCCCGTCAGCTTGGAATCGTGGGAGCAGGTGTTCAAGGATCTGCATGAGTTGGGCGGCAACGTGATTGTGGAGATGGTGCGTCCCGATTCCGACGAGTTCGATTTCGTCATTGGGCGGATCGAGATCATATTGAAGCAGTCGGTGTTTGTGCGGCATTTTGACGCGGACGGCGTCTGGCAGGACAGACCGGTGAAGATATACTACAGCGATATCGCCAGCGTGACGTTCGCCTCGCGCTATGTACGTGTTTTCTCAAAGTATCTGGATGAACCGCCCAAGGCGATAATAGCCATTAATAACCCGAATGGCTCATTAACCGAATAATGCGTTACAATTTATGGATAGAAAGCGAAATTACGGCGAGGGGATATAATGATTAATATAAAGGATTTTAACTGAAAAATGAAATACTAATAATTAATACTAATTATTTTATTGGCCGCCCTCTTCGTAATGAAAATTAAGTCAAGGTGTTATCAGATAAGGAGGCAATAAATCTACAAATAAAAGGTATTCTCAGATTATCCAATCAGTATAAAAGAATGAAGTCGTCAATATAAAAATTATGCTATACTATAACATCCAACAAACAACAGTCTCTGCGACGGGGGCAATCGAAACCTCCGAAACCAAAACTATTTATTGATATATACACAAATAATAGTGGACAAACACCAATAAAAATCCGATTATAAAGATAGACGGGTAAGCAGCTGCGAACCGTCGGTTTGTTTTTCTCAAAATGCTACAGATTGAACAACTATGCTTTGGCGAGGGATACCATGCAGCAGACAGAACACGACGATGTTGTTTCACGATTGCTGGAATCTGATATATCCACCGAAAGCGATTCGACAGAGCTTAAGTTTGCCGACCTCTTTGATCTGGCCGAAATTCAGGAGATACAGGATGCATTTTCTAAGGCGACCGGTGTTGCGTCTATCATCACACAAATAGACGGCACGCCCATCACGCGTCCAAGCCGGTTTTGCACCTTCTGCAACGAAATAGTCAGGAAGACGCCAAAGGGGCTGGAAAACTGCATGTATTCCGATTCCATATTGGGAAGCCCCAAAAAGGACGGTCCGCGCATGCAAAGATGCCTGAGTGGCGGGCTGATGGACGGCGGCGCCAGCATCATGGTGGGCGAAACACACATTGCCAGCTGGCTCATCGGTCAGGTGCTGGAGCACGAGCCGGATATCGAGATGATATTAGCCTATGTGGATGAAATCGGCGCAGATCGGGAGCAGGCGAGATTGGCGCTGAACCAAGTGGCGCGCTTAACGAACGATCAGTTCAAGGCGGTTTGCGACTTCCTTTTCATCATGGCTCGGCAGCTGTCCGAGCTGGCCATGAAGAATTTAGTGCAAGCGCGCGAGATCGCCAAACGCAGAAGATATGAGCTGGAAATCAAGCAAATCAACGAGAATCTGGAGAGAATCGTTCAGCAGAGAACCGCGGAGCTCAGTGAAATGAACGCGCATCTGGAGGAAAAGATATCGCAGAGAACGGATTGGCTTTCAGATATTAACGCCGTTTTGGAGAACGAGATTAAGGCGAGAATTGAGGTCGAGAAATCTCTGAGAGCCAGCGAACGCGTGTTGTACGAATCGCAAAAGGTGGCTCATATCGGCAGCTATGTGATGGACTATGCGAAGGGCATATGGAAAAGCTCCCCCGAACTGGGCCGTATCTTTGGCGTAGACAGCGAATCGCTGCGTTCTCTGAACGATTGGTTGCGCATCGTGAAGCCAGAGTTCCGAAAGCGCGTGCACAATCTGTTCTACAAGGAGCAAGGCAATCAAAATCGGTATGAGCTGGAATATATGATTGTCCGGCAGAGCGATGGTATGGAGCGGTGGGTGCATCATATCTGCGAGTATAATCGCGATAAGGATATTGAACAGACGCAAATCATCGGAACAGTGCAGGATATCACAGAATACAAGAAAACTGAAAACAGAATACTTCATTTAAGCTATCACGATAACCTAACCAACCTCCATAACAGACGCTATTATGAAGAGGCTATTAAACGGCTGGATATTGAAAAGAATCTGCCGATCACCATTGTTATGGGAGACGTGAATGGGCTCAAGATGATCAATGACGCATTTGGACACGCGCTGGGTGACGAGCTGCTCAAAAAAGCTTCACACGTGATCCAAAGCATATGCCACCAGTGTGCGTCCATAGCGCGCTGGGGCGGTGACGAGTTTGTGATACTGTTGCCCAAGACGACATCTGACGAAGCGGAACAAATTGTGGGGCAGATGAGAAAACGGGCAACCGGAGTGCAGGTCTGCGATATACCGCTCAGCATATCCTATGGCTGGGCGACCAAGGAGACGCCGGATGTCAATATTATTCAGGTGCTCAAGCGTGCCGAAGACCTAATGTATAAAAACAAGGTGATCGAAAAGAAGGGAATGCGCGGCAATACGATCACCACCATACTCAACGCTCTGCATGAGAAAAGCCCCCGTGAGGAGCTGCACTCAACCCGTGTCAGCAAGCTTTGCCGCAGCATCGGTCATGCTATGCAGTTCTCGGAATCAAGCATCGGTATGCTGCAAACGGCGGGTATGCTGCATGACATCGGAAAAATCGCCATCCACGAGGGTATTCTCAACAAGCCGGACAGGCTTAGCGCGCGCGAATGGGACCAGATGAGGCGGCATCCGGACATCGGCTACCGTATACTCGGTTCGTCGCATGACATGATCGAGCTTGCCGAATGCATACTGGCCCACCACGAGCGCTGGGATGGCATGGGTTATCCCAAGGGGCTCAAGGGTGCAGAGATACCCATCGAAGCCAGAATTATTGCAATAGCCGATACGTTTGACGCAATGACAAGCAATCGCCCATATCAACAGGCACTGAGCCGCGAGGTGGCACTGGCGGAGATTTTGCGATGCTCCGGCACGCAATTCGACCCGGATCTCGTGCGAGTGTTCGTGGATAAGGTGACCGTAGAGTGATAGTCTATGGTGTTGGCAGGTTTGGCATATCGGCAGAGATAATTCCGGTCTGTTATAGTAATATCAAGCGTGATATAAGGCCAATAGATTAGCATATTGTTTAATCACAAACATTACAAAATGAACATTTAATAATTATTTAGTTTTTTTAACTGATTTAGTTGCTATTTTATTAAATAAAACACCATTAATTAAATTTCTATAATAATCCTGCAAGTGAGGTGATGGTGATAAAAATCAATTAGTACCACACGAGCAGGTTATAAAAATGATCACTGGGGAGATTGCGGCCAAAGTACAAGCGGATGTTATTGTTGAAGACATGAACGGCCCACAACCTTTGAGGCAGATAACATACTGGCTAAGAGGGTATAACGGTGGTGCCAGACATTCTTGCCAACGCTAGCGGCGCTATCGTTTCCTATTTCTAATGGACTCAGAATATTAATCGCTAATGTGGGACGAGGAGGAAATTTACCGGGCTTTGGAGAAGATTATAATACGGGCATTTAACTACGTTTGGGATTGCTCTGCGGTGCAGTCGGTGCCTCTGAGAAATGGGGCGTACATTGTTGCGATAGACCGACTGGTTCGGCCAAGGAATATTCGGGCGCAAATGCTGTAATTATTCGGAAGACTATCTTTCGAGGTATATGAAGGAGATTTTGTGAAGTGAGAGACGGTATTGCGATTGCGGGTAACTTGACTGTGGATTTTGTTAAGGAGATAGACATATTTCCGACCGAAGGCATGCTCAGCAACATTGGCAATGTGACAATGGGTGTGGGCGGCTGCGTGGCCAATACGTCTATCGACATTGCGAAGATAGATGGTTCGCTTTGTGTAGAGGCGCTGGGCATGGTGGGCGACGATGCGAATGGGCGCTATGTGACCGGAGAGTTGAAAAAGTTAGGAATCAGCACGGCGGGCATTAAGGTGAATACGGACACCGTAACCTCCTTTACGGATGTGATGACAGTATCTGATGGTAAGGCGCGCACCTTTTTTCACGCACGCGGCGCTAACGCGGTGTTTGGCTTTGAGGATATTGACTTTGACAGTCTGAAGAGCCGATTCTTCCATATTGGCTATGCGCTGCTGCTGGACGGCTTTGATGCGCCTGATGCCGAGTATGGAACGGTGATGGCAAAAACGCTGGCGCGGGCGAAGCAAAAAGGACTTGTCACCTCTATGGATGTGGTCAGCGAAAACAGCGATCGGTTCTCAGCCATAGTCACACCCAGTTTGAAGTATTGCGATAACCTGATCATCAACGAAGTGGAAGCCTCCATGATAGTGCGCACTCCTGTGCGGCGTGACGGCGTGTTGGATAAAGCCGCGCTGAAGGATGTGTGCAGCGCTTTGATGGCAGCAGGTGTGGGCGAGAGGGTGGTTATACACGCGCCCGAGGCGGCTTGTGCAATGGATAAACGCGGCAGCTTTGTCTGTGTACCGTCGCTGAAGCTGCCCGATGGATATGTGAAAGGAACTGTGGGTGCAGGCGATGCATTTTGTGCGGGCGTGTTGTATTCACTGTATCGGGAATATCCCATTGAGGAGGCTCTGCTGTTTGGGGCGGGTGCCGCAGCTTGCAGCCTTTCGGAGCTGAACTCGGTGGATGGCATGAGGGACTACGCCTATATACGCGGGCTTATAGAAAAGTACCGCGTCTGATACTGGCTTACAAAACAGAGTTTGCTGTCTCGAACATCAAAACATTCATTATCCAGAACTCTTGCTGGCAGCTATGAGGGTGTCGTATTTATGAGATAAGCTATGCCCGGGGTGCGTGACTGCAAATAAAGGGAAGCATCAGACACTATGGTGGCATAGAAGGGTAAGACACCCTCTCAAGGGTTCTTCCAAACGGTAAAATCTTAAATTGTGCACGCCCGGTGATGCTGGAAGACGATAGCACAATGCTTTCGTGCTTTCCACCTTTATCATTTATCGATCCGCTCCAATGCCTATTCGCCCATGGAGACCTCGTCTATGGACAGTGATGAAGGAGCGGGCTATGTGTATTTGAGCAGTTGGATATCGTCCATGCCAGAAGAAAATATCGTCGAGGATGGAGCAGCCTCTGTCTTTGGCTCATAGCATTGAGATGTAGATAAAGACGTCACTGGAACAGAATACGGCTGTGGGCATCTCGCCGTTTAATATGCGCTCCATGCAGAGGTAAGAGGCTGATTATTTGGATTAGCGCGTACTATACTTGTTCAGTTAACTCTCAAGTGTACGGACATAATTGATTAACGGTGTTATCTGGTTTCGATCCGAACAGTCATAAGAATACTGAATCGCATCTGCGGCGCCTCGCTCAACATCAGATTTGGTCCTTTTCATTTTCAAGAAAGCTTTTAGCATACCCATCATTAGCTTGTCAGAACCATGCATCCTAGAATAGTTCATGCCGCTTTGAAAATAGAAGAATGCTATGTCCATATCAGGGGGTATGTTAACTTTTCTGAATCTTTCAATCTCTTCAGGAATAGCGGGAGTTGCTCCGGTTGCAAAAACGATGAGTTTCGCGTTGTTCATGGAAGATAGATTATTCTTGAAAAATCGCATTCCATTGATTGAGCCTGCATGTATGCCGCCGCCAAATATAACTATACTATATTGATTCAGCTGAGAGCACTTGATTTTCTCTAAGCTTACAACGTCACAGTGCAATTCTTCAGCAATCCAATGCGCGTATGTTTCAGTAAAACCGGTATTGGATTTATAGATTACGATTCTATTTACATTGGTCATTCAAACTTCTCCTAGATTCAAAAACGATGGTTAAACCTATGTGATTGGCATCGCATCATAGTCATAACGGTAATTATTCGACAAATCAGAAAAACACCCTTTTTAACAGGCATATTTCATAATAGATTTAGTTTTTATGGGACGGCGCGTTCAGTCTGCGACTATCCCCGCATGATGTGCAAAAATGTAGAACGCCCAAATGTACGACGTGCACGGCGCAAGCTATAACAGCTCGCGAAAAATTATAATTGTCCAAAAACATTACGATTAAGTTTCAACCGTTACATTTTCACTAAAAAATGCATAAGAATTGCGGAATCGTTTGAACTCCACCGATAAGTAATATATAATGAAGTCAGTAAATCAGGGGGTAAAGACAAGTGACCAGGTTTGATGAGACGATGAAATTCTCTCTGGCGAAAGAGCTGAGCAATCCGGCGCGGGAAGTGATCTGGCTGGTTTGCGACGCGATGAAAGACAAGGGTTATGACCCGGTCAATCAGCTGGTGGGCTATATCATCTCCGGTGATCCCACTTACATCACAAACTACAAGAACGCTCGCTCGCTCATCAAAAGGGTGGAGCGCGACGAGCTGCTTGAGGAGTTTGTGAAGGTGTATATCGACAACCTGTCCAAGTCCGGCGAGTAACGTATCGGCGTTATTTTTCAGACTGCGCTGGTTTATTGCGCCCATAGCATGGTATAATAAAGCCGCCAAATGAGCGGCTTTTTTGATGGAATCACACGCCGCCGCATAAATATATGGCTGATAAGGACGACGAATGAAGAAGATAATGGGTATCGATATCGGCGAGAAGCGCATTGGCATCGCCATCTCTGACAGCTTGGGATATACGGCGCAGGGGGTGGAGACGTATACGCGCACCGGTGAGGGGGACGCCGCATATATCGCAAGCAAGATGAAGGAGTTGGGCGCGACGTTGGTGGTGGCAGGGCTGCCGCTGAATATGAACGGCAGCGAGGGACCCGCTGTACAAAGCGTGCGTGAATTTGCTGCACAGCTGAATGAGCTGGGCGTGGAAACGGCGTTTCAGGACGAGCGTCTAACCACGGTGAGTGCCGAGCGGTTTCTGATAGAGGCGGACGTATCACGCAAGAAACGCCGTCAGGTGGTAGACAAGCTGGCCGCCGTTTATATATTGCGCGCGTACCTTGACAGGCATCCCTTTTAATGGGATACTTTTCTGAATGGCGGATAGGTATAACTTGCCGCCTGACAGGGAGATAATATATCAGCCCAACCAAAGAGAAAAGGAGATATTATGAGCGACGAAGATGTAATCGTGATGGTTGACGAGGAAGGCACCGAGGTTCGCTTTCTGCACATTATGACGTTTGACTTTGAAGGCAGCTTCTATGTGGCCCTGACCCCCGAGGAGACGGTGGACGGCATCGAAAACGGCGAAGTGCTGCTGATGGAGATCATTGAGGATGAGGACGGCGAAGAGACCTACGCGCCCGTTGAGGACGAGGCCAAGCTGGACAAAGTCTGGGATGAGTTTGAGCGTCTGTACTATGAGGATGAGGACGAGGACGGCGAAGAAGAGCACGTGCATGGTCCCGACTGTGACCACGGCGACAAGGAATAAGGAATAGATTTCATGCCGTACGTGTTTGCCGCGCTGCTTTGCGCGTTCGCCGCGGCATACGCAATCAAGCGCCGCAGCGGCAGCCTGCTCAGCCGCGTGTTTTACAAGTGCGCCGCCAGTGTCAGCTTTCTGCTGCTGGCGGTCAGCATACACACCGGTATGCCGCATGGCTACTATACACTGATAGTGGCGGGACTGTGCGCCTCGCTGGCGGGAGACGTTTGCCTGCTGTTCGCCGACAGGGGCGAAGGGTTTTTGCTGGGCGGCATGGCTGCGTTCGCGGCGGCACAGGGCTTTTATATCGCCGGGTTTTGGATGATAGCGTCCCCTTCATGGGTGGACGCTATTTTTTTCTCTGCTCTGATGGTGCTGGCGTTCGTGCTGCTGCGGACACGCCGCATTAAGGCGGGGCATAGTGCAGCTGCATTATGGGGATATGCCGCGCTTCTGTGCCTGATGACGGCGCGTGCAGTGTCGATGCTGTGGGCGGCGCATATGCCGATGCTATTCGGCATATTTGCGGCGGCAGGCGGTATGCTGTTTGCCGCGTCGGATGTACTGCTGGGCGCGGAACAGCGGACGGGAAGCCCATTGGCAGGCTCGCTATCTACCATCGCTTATTATGCTGCGCAGGGGCTGCTTGCTCTGACGGTGCAGTTTGCCATGCCGTGACAACGCTGTTGTGTCAGGATTTACGGCTGTGCTTACTGAACGGCAGGCGGCTCCGTGATCACCACGCGGTGCGCTGTGAACGGGTTCTTGCGCACTGCAAGTGACCACAGATAGGGGTAGCGTCCCTTGAGGTGCTTCGTATAGCCTACCCATTCGCCCACCAGCAGACCCCATGCGCGCACCATATCACCGCCCAGATGCATGATATCGCTGGCGGGCAGAGTGCTCACATCCGCGCGGCTTTCCAACTCGTCGATCAGGTGATAGAGTGCCCAGAGCGTATCGGTAAACGTATCGTGCTCCAGCAGATTGGGATTGGAAAACATCGCAAGTATTCCAGGCTTTTTTTGTGGCAACAGAGCCTTGAGCTCTGCCACGGCTTGGGCGGAGAGCTGCGCGTGGTATGTGCCTTGGCGCATTGCCGATGCTGTTTCATCAAACATTCTATCCGTCCATTTGGAACTCATTTGCAGCTGCTCTGGCTGGGGGCTGTCCATTAATGGGCGCATGATCTCAAGTGCGACCGTGCCGGTTTCAGCAAAAAATGCGCCGATCAATATGTTAATCTGCTCCAAACGGTCACGTTTCTCACGGGCACGCAGCACGCGCTCCAGAACAAACGTTACAAGCACAATGTTGAGCGGCAAAAATGCGAGATCCTGAAAGAATAGATACGATGATTCTGACGGATTGTGAAAGATAATTTCCTGCAGCGCGTAAAACAGCACAGACATTAAAACCAGCATGGCGATAAGGATATGCTCAAAACGTATTCGCTTCATATAAACCCCTCCACATTTGCACTCATTATATCACCTAAAGCATATGCAACACCAGACGTACACTGTTGCAGAAAATGTGCCGCCTGCACCGCCAGAGTTAACCAATTATTAAAAATCGTAAAGAAATCGTAATAAATTTGATGAAAACGCTTGCAATGGAGCTGCCTTTTCTATAAAATTGATAAAAAAGCAATGGAGGGTGCAATGCGGAGAAATCGCAGCAGACGATACACGGGAAGAGCGTATGTGGGTTACGGTGTAAAGGGTGCGAAAGGCGCGGCAGGTGTAAAAGGAAAGCTGCTTTCTGCGCTGGATGCATTCCGTCATTACAGCGGCAGAAGGCGCGTGCTGGTGTTTGGCGGCGCGGGACTGCTGGTTGTTGCCGCTGCGGTGCTGCTGGTGGTTCTGCTGCCCGGCGGTGTTCCGGCGATGTCGCCGGAGAACAGTATAGCGCTGGCGGACGCGGGAGACAATGTTTTGCCTTTGTCCGTTGACACTGAGCCCACGGCAACGCCCGCTCCCACGCCAGACCCCACGCCAACCCCCACCCCAACCCCCACGCCAGATCCGACACTGCAAAAGGGTGACGAGAATGAGCGCGTACAAAAGCTGCAGGAGCGATTGATCGACCTTGGATATCTTGATGTGGACGAAACCACGCAGCTGTTTGGCCCCGCGACGAAGTACGCAGTAGAGCTATTCCAGCGTCAGCACGGGCTGGATCAGGACGGCATTGCGGGTCCGGAGACGCTGCTGAAGATATATGCTGATGACGCGAAGAAATATACGCTGCTGGAGGGTACGCGCGGCGAGGATGTGGACAGCCTTCAGCGGCAGCTGGTGGATTTGGGCTACATGAGCAAGACGACGGGCTATTACGGCGACGAGACCGTGAAGGCCGTGAAGGACTTTCAGGAGCGTAACAAGCTATCGGCGGACGGCAAGACGGGTGAAAAAACGCTGGATCTGATCTACTCTCCCGACGCCAAACCCAGCGCATCCAAGGCACAGGCAGCAAAGCGCAGCGCCAACATAAAGGAGATGCTGAAGGTGGCGGCGGAACAGGTGGGCAAGCCGTACATTCTGGGCCACGAGGGCCCCAAATCCTTCGACTGCTCCGGTCTTGTGTACTACTGCTTGAAGCAGGCAGGCTCGTCTCGCGGGCGTTACAACGCCGCCGGTTACTCCAAGGTATCGGATTGGGAGAAGATTAAGTCGATGGGTGATCTTCAGAAGGGTGATTTGCTGTTTTTCTGGCATTCGTCCGCGAAGACGCGAATCGGGCACGTGGGTATCTATATCGGCGGCGGCATGATGATTGACGCGTCCACCAGCAACGGCAAGGTGGTCAAGCGTTCTTGCACCACGTCCACATGGAAGAAGCTGTTCGTGTTCGCGCGCAGGCCATGGTAGGCGCATAAGGCAGAGAAAGCGAAGCGGGCCGGGAGGAAACCTCTAGCCCGCTTTTTTGTTGGCGGTGATGGGGGCGATGGTTTAAGGCCGTGGGGCGCTGCCCCACACCCCGCTGCAGGTTCAGCCTCCAGACCTCGGTACGTTCCTGAGGTAATACGTGGATATAGACCCCATGACTATGTGCCGTGGGTCACAACTAATCACCCCCGCTCGCAGTAGGGCAAGCCGCCGTTGGTGCGGTGGTGCTCGCGGCAGGCGTCGCAGTTCTTGTAGCGCGGGCAGTTCTTCTTCTTGCAGGGGCAGAGGTCGGGGTTCCAGCGGGCAGCCTGCTTCTCCGCCAGCTTGTCGAACTTCCGCTTGCGCTGCGCGTTGACGGCGGCGGAACCGAGATACGAGAAGAACGCGATAACGGGGCTCCACTCACGTACGGGCGATATCGGCTTGAAGTGGATCACGCCCGGGCTGTTGGTGGCGCGACCGGGACAGACGTCCTTTTCTTCGCCGTTCACCGTCACCCGGCACCACACATGCCCTGAAACGAAGGGCTTGAGCACAACGCCCTCCAGCACCGTCTCTGGTATCACATTTCGGACAGCGTGAACAAGTCGACTTTGTATGCCAAGGCGTGAGAGTATGCGGCTGAGCGCGCTGGCTTGGTGCCAGCAGTAGCCGCGCCCCTTTTCAAACGCCGTCCCAGGCATGTCGAATGAATTGTTGTATGAATACGTCATCTGCTTATTCACTAGAGACTGAGCGCACGACACCAGCTCCCAGCCCGCAAGACCGATGCTGCGGCACTGCAAAACGGCCTCCTCTATCGTCATGGCGCATACCTCCAAATCTGCCCGCATTATACCATGAATGCAGGCGTTCTGTGATAGTTTGCCTGCGCTTATGACATTTAATTTAAAGCGCGTCATTAAGTGGAAACGCAATCCATAGTTGACAAATGATAGGGCAACTGATATGATAACTGTGTCCACAGGATTGGAAAGGATATGAGGCATTTCGTACGTGCGAGGTGTCTTTTCCTTATTAAAGCGCCGAGGCTTGCCGCGGTGCCTGTCTTTTTTTTATTCGAGCGATAGGAGGAACTCATGGAAAAACAGATTATGATGACGCAGCAGGATCGGACAAAGCTGCGTAAAATGATCGGCGACATATTGCTGACAGAGCTGGACGGAACGGGACATGTGCGTGCGCTGGATGTGGAGCTTGAACGCGCCGCCGCGGTGGATTCTGCCGAGATTCCACCCGACGTGATTACGATGCGTTCGCGCGTGAGGCTGGCGTTCGGCGATGACGAAGACGAGGAGTATACGCTGGTATACCCGGAGGAGGCAGACATGTCCGAAAACCGCATATCCGTGCTGTCACCCGTGGGCACAGCGATACTGGGCTACCGAGCGGGAGACGTGGTCAGCTGGGACGTGCCGGACGGCAGCATTGCTATCCGCATCAACAGCGTGGTTTATCAGCCGGAAGCTGCGGGAGACGAATAGCGGATTGCGCTCATATATAGTATTCGCCGCTGATGCGTACCGTGGCACTGCCGCCAAACTGGACGCGTCCGTTCGGTGCGGTGAGCTGCACGGTGTTGAATATGCGATCCTCACCGCCCTGCTCAATGCGGATGCCGGAGCCGTCCCACAAGCCGGTTCTCAGCATATAATACCCAAAGGCGCTGTTGCCTGACCCGGTTGCCGGATCTTCCAGATATCCGAAGCGCGGCGCAAACACCCGAGTGTGTGCATGATAACCCATTTGCGCTGTCTCCATGCAGAATGCCAGCACAATGTCTACACCCTGTGCTTCGCAGAAAGCCTTAAGCCTTGTCTCGTCAGGAAGCATACTAACCATATCCGTCAGGCGCAATACGGGTATGATGAGCGTCGTCAACCCTGCGTTGATAACGTCGATGGGCAGCTGTGAAGACAGACTGCTTTCCGGCAGCCCCAGCGCATCGGCGGCCTCGGCCCCCGTTAGTGCTGTGCCGGTATAGGCGGCGTCGGGTGCTGTGATGAATACAGCGCCCAGCTCGCTGACCCGGTTGGTCACAGTCAGCAACCCCATTTTGTTGGTTTGCACCGTGATAACTGCCTTTTGGATAAAGCGGGGATCGGTGGCTGCCAACTCATACAGGCAGGCGATGGTGGCATGACCGCAGAAATCCACCTCGCATTCGGAGGAGTAATACGTCAGCTTAACGTCTGCGAGGGCGCTGGTTTCGCAGTAGGCCACCTCGGACACAAAGCCTTTATGCTGCTGTGCAACGGCGAGCATCTCGTCTGGCGACAGCGTCTCACCGGGCGCAAGGTAAAGGCACGCTGCGGGGTTACCTGTTGAGCCGCCTGAGGCGAACGCGTCAATCTTTTTGTAAGTATATGCTTTCATTGGTTCTCTCCAAAAAGTTAGGCTGAAAAAGCAAAGCTAATCTACATTTTGCCTTTTTATAACCTTTGATATGACGATACCAAAAATGATTAATGCCACAACAGATGCAAACACAATGCTTATTGTGGAATTGCCAGAATATTCTTTAGATGTTTTGGGTAACGTGACTTCATCGGTATTTGTATAATGAATATGATCCACAAACCATCTCAGCTGAGCCTTCATATCATCAGTAACTGAACCATCGGTGGTGCTAAGCGTGATGCCATACAAACGTCCGCCCACTACAGTTGAGTAATGTTCGCAGTAATAAGTAGGCGATTTATGCATGAAATCATAAGAGTCATTGAGAAGGTTCATCGTGGTGAGATTGTCAGTTTTTAAACCATAAGTGTAATAGGAAGCATTCTCGGCTGAATACACAGTGCGATTTGAATATTGGGTACCGCCGGTAACTTGTGATTTAATCACTTCACTTGTTGTAGAATCAATTATTTCGTCTTTTGTCAGTTCGCGAAAATCTTTAACCAAATGTGTATTATAATTCTCTTTGATAATCACAATTATTTCATAAAAGGGCTCGAGAGAGACGATGTTCAAATAGACATCATTACTATCAAAAACCTCCCAATAGGCTTCGGTATCTGTGAACTGTGAGCTTAACTCATCAGGCAGCACTTTTGAATCCTTGGTCACAGTGTAGAAACCTTCAGGAACAGAGAAGTTCACCTCCATTTCTTCAAATGAGATATTATCCTGCACTTTCTGGTTACTGAAATCTACGGGAAAATTGCCTTCGGGATTATCAGTGGACAGTTCGTCTTCATAACGCATATGGTCAATAATCCACCTGTGTTGGAAACGCATCTCGGAATTAATTGTGCTCTCGCTGGAGCTCTGCGCTATACTATAAGCATTGCCGCCCACAATGGTTACATATTGGCGTACATATACGGTGTTTGCTGCTGAGTTATCGGTATAATTGGCTACGACGTATAATACATTGCCTGCAATATGTCGCCCTATGGCTGAATATTTTGCTGATGGACGGCTGTCTTTAAGGCCGTCAATAAAATCGGCGAGCTCTGCATCGTTGAGGTTTCGTAAATCTCCAACCTTTTTTGTGCTGGCGTCTGAAGTCATACTCACCACATACTCATAAAAGGGACTCGAAATAGTGGAAGCCGAGCTCAGATAAATATCGGAGGAAGTCATCATATCAATAAATTCCGGTAAATCTGCAACTGAATTGTAAGCTAGTGGCAAGAAATCGGAATCCCTGGTGACAGTCTGTAAATAAGATGGTAATGTGACTTCAACGCCAATCTCATCTAAACAATATGTTTCTCCATGGTAATCATCGTCATCAGCCATTGCTGCGACAGGGTATAAAAGAGAAGTTAGAATCACAACAGCAAAGGATAGAAAAAACTTTATTCTCATCGTATACACCTTCTGTTGTTTATTAAAAATAATGCTTTATATAATAATATACATATAAATACATGATATTACAACATGCTGATGCTTTTTCAGTGAGTCAATACGAATTGATGTTTGGCGAAAACGGTATGTTGATTATGTTCTATGTCTCCCGCTTTAACCGAAATACTCCTCAAGCACATCGCCGCTCTCTTTCATCGATTGTGCCGCTTTAACGCCCACGAAACGCCAATGCCACGGCTCATAGATCACACCGGTGAGTGACGACTTGCCTTGCTTATAGCGCAGCGTGAAGCCGTAGTCCTGTGCGTTGGCATCCAGCCATTTAAACGCGTCAGTCTCCGTAAAGCCCTTGTCGCGTTTTGTGTAGGACGGCGTGACAATGTCCAGCGCGAGACCCGTTTGGTGCTCACTGGTGTTGGGACGCGCCGTGATTGTCGCGGCTTTCTTTTCGGCGTCCTTACGGCTCATACCCTTGTCAAGATAGCTTTGCACCTTATCCTCAAACAGCTGCTTCTGACGGCTATAGCTGCGGTAAGCGTCCACCAGTTTGAAACGCACGCCATCCGCCTTAGCGTCCGCAAACATATGCTTGCAGATATCGAGTATGCGCTTATCCACCTGACCGCCGGCAAAATCCACGACGGAAACGGAGAAATCGTCTGGCAGCGGGCTGTCAGGGTTGACAAGCACGCTTGTCCAATCTCCCGTGGGCACCTTTGCGGCGGGGCGATGACGGGGGATGGTGTAGCTGCGGCTGACATAGCCGGTAACGCCGCCGTACGTGATGTGCGCCCAGTCATCCTGGTAGGAGATCACATCCGCCTGTGCGCCGCCGGGCAGCGAACCAACGATCTCGCCGCTCTTGCTCGCTGTTTTACGGATATTCACTGCATCGTCCGCTGTGCATACCAGCTGTCCTGTGTAATCCGGCTGGGGCGGGTCTGTGACTGCTGGCGGCAATGTGGGGTCGGGCGGGGTGGTGGCGATGGGGGACGGCGACGGAGTGAGTGATACCGTGGCTGCGGGAGCAGCTGTGAAAACAGGAGTTGCTAAAACAGCGGGCGTTGCGGCAGACTCGTTCTCAGACGGTGTGCATCCGCCCAGCAGCAAAACAAACAGGGCGAGAGCAATGCTGCATCTGCTTTTTCGTGCTATATATATTTTCGTTTTATATGGTTTCTTCATAATAGATATTATAACAGACGCCCTGTGAGATGCACAGGGCGTCTTTATTCGGTGGGGGTAGGATCAGTCGTTGGGGTTGGTTCCTGCGTGGGCGCTGTCGTTGGGGCCTGTGTCGGTGCGGATGTCGGTGTTGCTGTTGGTTTGACGGTAACTGTAGGAGTGGGCTTAGCTGTGGCTGCGGGCGTAGCCGTCGGCTTAACCGTGGCTGTAGGCGTAGCTGTCGGCTTAACCGTAGTCGTGGGTGTTGCCGTAGGCTTAACTGTCGCTTTGGGTGTCGATGTCGGCTTCGTGGTCGCTGTTGGCGAGGGTGAGACTGTGGGCTCCGGCGTTGCTGAAGCTTCCAATGTAGCCGTGGGACTGACCGTCGGCGTCGCCGAGGGTGTTTGCGACGGAGTCGGTATCACCGTCACACCCAGCGCCGCCAAATCGGTGGGCTCGGGCGGCTGAGCCTCGGCGTACACCGTTGACATCGGACCGATGGCACCTGCCGGTATCTTCTCATCATTGTTTTTAAGCAACAGGAACAGCGCGGCAACGGTGACGATCAGTGCAAGTCCAGCCACAATGATGATGCGCCGCTTGCTTCGCGCCTCAGTTTTGGACGGTCGCACGGACGGGAAGGATTGTGTACGGCTGTAACCCGTTTGTGCCATAGGTTTGTTATTCCGATTCCGCTTGTTTGGCGGCGTGTCCAGATATAGTCCATCGTCGTTTAGCGTGTCCCGCTCACTGTCGTCCAGCGGCAGCCGAACTCCGCGTTTGGAGCGAATAGGCTTGTATTCCGAGCCGGACACATATGTATCCTCGCGATAGTCAACAGCACGAGAGCGCGTGGCCTTGGCGGTTGCCGGTGCAGGCACATATGCCGTCTCGTCCTCGCGATAGGCAACAGCACGAGCGCGCTTGGCCTTGGCGGTTGTCGGTGCGGGTGCGTACGCCGTCTCTTCCTTTCGATGGGTAGCAGTACAAGCGCGCGTGGCCTTGGCGTCTGTCGGTGCAGGTGCGTACGCTGTGTCGTCCTCACGATAGGCGGCCGCACGAGCGCGCGCAGCTTTGACGGTTTTCGGGGCAGGCACATATGCCGTCTCGTCTTCACGATAGACAGCGCGAGAACGGGTGACCTTGGCTGCTGTCGGCGTTGGGGTATAATCCGAATCAACACCGCGGTAAGAGCTATCGTGACCTGCCGCAGGGAATGTGTCCGTCGCGCCGTTCGGTTCTTCATTTGTCATCATAGCCTGCTTCATTGCCATACGGCTGGTCGGTGGCATATTCTCCGCAAAGACGTCCGCATCCCTAGCCTTTATCGCCATTCGGCTTTCTGCCTTAGGCAGCGCTGCTTTATCGCTGCGCCGTGCGACATCTGCTGATGTGTGCGTCGGGTAAGAAGCTTGCTTAGCACGCTGTTCAGTGTGTTCGGCATATACTGCAGATGTTCGGCGGGAGGGTGCATCGTTGCGCGGCAGTGCATGCAGACGCGGCAATGCGTCGGCTGGCGCTTTCTCCTCCGAGACCGGCATCACTGGCTTCGCCGGCTTAATCGTCTTAACCTTGAAATAATCACCGCCTTGGGGCAGCGGATATTCCGGTCTATGGGCAGAGCCTTTAATTGCTGGTGCATATCCATGTTTCTTGTTCATACTTACACTCCTGTGTCTGAACCGACTTTTTCGGTGCTATTATCATACTTCAAATATTACGAAAAGTCAAAGAAGCGTAACAAAAAAGACACAAATACCGTTATTTACACAATAGTGGATGTAGCAGGAAATGTATAAAAGTATATGATTTTATTTTTATGGGCTAAAATTATTCACAAACCAATTGATTCTTGGTTGTAAATCGTTTGAATAAAAAGATTATTTGAAATTTTAATATCAGTGCTTGCATTTTACAAGCTGATCGTTTAAAATAATCAAGCGCAATGAGGGCAGGAATCAAACACACTACTATGGGTGAGAATCAAACACTCTGAGTAGAACAGCCTTCATATAGCGGTTATATGTGCCCGTAGCTCAGCCGGATAGAGTGTTTGACTACGAATCAAAAGGTCGTGGGTTCGAATCCCCCCGGGCACGCCAAAGAAATAAGCCCTTGAAATAGGCACTTTCAGGGGCTTTTGTTATTCCGTCGAGTCGCTTTTTTACCTCCAAAAACGGGCGTTTACTGCATTTTTACTGCATCAGGATTTTTTCCCGTCCCTTTTTCGCATAAATGACGGTTCAGAGCAGCTATGGCTTCCTGCTCTTTTTGGGCTGACAAATGAGTATATATTTTGAGCGTCACATTGATATCTGCATGTCCCATGAAGCGCTGGGCGCTCTTGACATCAACACCGGCATTGTAAAGAATCGTCGCGTAAGTATGCCTGAACATATGCGGCGTGAGGTTATCGATCACGCTGAGCTTCGGACACGTGCGGGATGCATCACGTCCACCTGCTTTGATGTTTATATAGTGAAGATAGCTCTCCCACGCCCTTTTTAAGGCGATCTGGGACATGATCTTACCATCGGCGGCGGGACATACCATAGTTGACTGAGCGGCCCTTCTCGCAGCTTTGACGGCTTCAAAGATAGAATCAGGCAGCGGTATTGTTCTGGTCCCCGATTCGGTCTTAGGGTTTTGCACCAGCGTTGTATTGCCATTGAACACCGCCGCCTTATTCACAGTGACGGTTTTATTTTTAATGCTGACATCGCCCCATGTCAGCGCCACCAGCTCACCCCGCCGCAAACCGCAGTATAACAGCAGCAAAGCGGGAACACCCATTCTGTGGCCAGTGTATGTGTCAGTGACAAGCCGTGCTTCTTCATCAGTAAGAGGTCGCCGCCTAGCCGGTGTTTTGCTTGGCACCTTTATTGCTGCGAATACATTCCGATATATTACATCATTGTCCATGGCAACCTTGAGAATTTGTACGGCGGTCAGCTTTATCTTTTTAAGCGTGCTCTCAGCTTTTCCGCTTTCGGCCAGCCGGTTCACAATAGCCTGTATGTGATGGGCTTTCAGATCCTTCAACTTATATGCTGACAGCTCCGGAAGCAGATGCTTATCGAGGATTGTCTTGTACATGGTTCGCGTTGTGATGCTGATCCCCGGCTTATAATCCCGGAGCCATACTACCGCCAGTTCCCCGAAAGTCATCTTCTCATTGCTGGACAGTGTTCCGTGGCGAAGTTGCCGCTCATATTCCGCAGCCTTTGCTTCTAGATCTTTAATCGTTTTTGCATATATAAACTTACGCTGAGGCTTACCGTCAGGCTTACGGCCCACAGTTATGGAGCGCTGGTAAAACCCATCCGGGCGCTTTTTAATCTTCGCTTCTCTAGGCATGCTATTCCTCCTATTGTCTATTCCCTGTCCCCAGTATGACTTAATGAACGGTATCTTTTGGGTGTAAAACCGTGGCGAATAACGATGGCAGGGAACCCCAGCCACTTTTCCTTCTAAACGTTCTAGAGTCTATGCCAAACCATTTTGCGCATTCCTCGGTTGAGTAAACGTGGCTATTGATTTTATAGTTCTCCACGTTTATATTTTTCCCAACGCTCTTTGAAAATGATGACCCTGTCCCTTGAGCTTTTCGGATTCCGACACACATAACCTATTGGCAGACCACTCTTTATCAAAAACTTAACCATCATCGGAGATATTCCCATTTCTTTTGCTACTTCACGTGCAGATAAGGTTTCGAGTCTGGTGGGTGATTCTTTGGGCATTTGAGTTATCCTTTCTCTATATCAGATCCATTAGGGCATCCCAGAAGTCGTTCTCGTGCACGATCTTTATCGGCAATCCAGCTCTGCGCAACCCAACAGCTTTCTCGACTTTGCGGCCATAGCATGAGTATGCCCAGCACTGGCTCCCGTTGCTACCAATCAACAGGTAATCCGTCTTTTTGGTCACGGTATCGTGATAGATGCCACCGGCGTTTTGTATCTTGATGGCGATTTCCATCCGGGTCGCCTTGGGCGATTCTCCCGTAAAACAAAACGTCTTTTCTGCAAAGGTGATTTCGGGGCACATATGACATATCCCCGGTATGCATATCTCTTTTTTCAGAGCATCGAGATCATCCCTGTTCAGGTTCCAAGACTCCCTGGCATCGATGAAATCGGCAAAGTAGGCTTTGAGCATGTCTGCCTCAAACTCATCAAGCCTTCGATCGGCCAGTACAACCGAAATGAGGGAGAACAGCTCGTCATATGGGTATACACCTTGGAGGAAATCATTGCTGACTAACCAGCCGGACAATCCAATGGCTTCTTCTTCGGAAACAACATTATCCGCCAGTACCCCGTGTAAAACACCATGGAGCTCCTGCGATGCCATCTTGATTAAGCCGTCATACTTGCGGTCCTGCAATTTCTCGCATAGCCACAGGATATCATCGTATTCCTCCCGTGAGAGAACGCCATCCGCTGTGTACTGCTGTATCATCGGGAACAGCTCTTTGAATGGATAGTGAGGGGACAGGTCGCGGTGGCACTCGCACCAGAAGCGCAGTTCGTCGAGCTCAGCGGAGTTTATTTTATGGTCAATGTCTATGCCCTTTAAGATGCCGTCTAAGGTGTTGAGCGCTTTAACTGATCCGCGGTAACTGTTATAAATCGAAAATTCACCCTTGTCATAGTCCTGAAGCTTAGTTGAATTCATACATAAACACCTCGCTTTAATGGATGAGGTAATTTTCGACAGAAATACATATTATCCTGTAATAAATAAAGAATTTGTTTATTCTGCACATTTAAATAATGATAGAATACATCTGGGTCTTTTAATCCTTGTTTCTCTCGCCATGGTTCATTTCCTCCCATTGAGAATTGTATATTTTAGCGACAACTTTCTCCGTGAACACTCTTTGATCTTTATATAGCTTCCATTCCGCAAACTGCAGCTCGCTAAAGAAAATATCATTCGGATCAAATAGGTGATTTTCTTTTGAAACTTCTGTAAGAACCGATTGAAGATCTTCAAATGTTGATGGCTGACCTAAGCTTTCCCAACAAACTGCATTACCCTCTTTCAAACTTTTGGCTTGCTTCAAAGCCATCGAAATATATGAAACTATAGGCGATATAACCCTTTTTCCACCATAGGCAATAATATGGTTTACAACCTGCAAGTGCCAATCCCACACCCGATTTTCTGTGCTCTCATCAGCTTTTTTCTTTAAAAATTTCAGAGCGCTAATAGCTTCATCGCTCAAGCCAAGGTCTTTGTTTACTTGGGTGTTGTCTGTAATCAAAGCATCGGTAATTCCAAGCAAATAATCTGCTGGCACGCCACATTTTGTAGCAATCTTCCTAAGTGTAAACGCGTCTGGTATTCTTGAACCATTCTCGTAAAAACCGACCGTTGGGCGAGATATTCCCAAAAATTCAGCAAACTCAGCTTGAGTCATATCACCACGCAATTTGTTAAACCTAATTTTAAACTTATCCCTAAAACCCGCTTCTATTGATTGCATTTATACTCTCTCCCTCTGCATTTGTTATCAATTGTAGCTATATATCTTCACATATTGACTTCTTCACTTGTTACTATATAATTTATATTAGCAAACAACAAGAGCATTTGCAAGAGCAATATCAATAAAAATGGAGGTGTTTGTAATGATTGTAAACAATGAAATTCGCCAAGCCGCCAAATCTGCGGGTATTAAACTTTGGCACATTGCAGAAAGCCTTGGATGGGCAGACAGCACTTTTAGTCGTAAACTGCGGCGCGAGTTCCCGGCAGAGGAAAAAGAAAAGATTCTGGCTACAATCAAGACTTTATCAAGGGAGGTTCATTAATGTCCGAGAAAAAAAGCACTGTGGCAAAGAGCACATACTCAGCGGCGGATGTGGCTGCTTATCTCGGGATCTCACGAGCTGCAGTGTACAACCTTATGAATTCACACGAGTTTCCCTCGTTTCGTATTGGAGCGCGAATTTTGATAACGCGCGAGACATTTGAGGCGTGGGTCAAACAGCAGCAACAAGAGCGTAGAAAGTCGGTGGCACATTGACACAAAAGCAGATTGAAAACATACGTAATGGATTAGGCTCTTATGCCCTTGAAAAAAGGTTCGTTTGCCGCAAAGGCAAAATGCCTATCGACCCCAAGAACGGCTATTTTGGAGCAAAGGCGAACGACCCGAGCACATGGGGTTCACTTGATCAGGCGCTAGAAGCATTGGTCAAATATCGAGCAAAAGGCGTTGATGGTATAGGCATCGAACTTGGGGACGGCTTATGCGGGATCGACATTGATCATTGCGTTGATGAGCACGGCACAGTCAGCCCACAGGCCCGCGATGTGATCAAAGTCATGGATAGCTATACAGAAAGTAGCGTGAGCGGAACCGGCATACATATTATTTTTGAAGGGGCAATCCCTGATGGGGCTCGCCGCAAAAACGGCTTAGAAATGTACTCAGACGGACGGTATTTCACTCTCACGGGTAATTTGCTAAGTCTGGGTTATGATGAATTGGAGGTAGCAAATGGGATATAACATTGGCCCCGTATTATCGGTTGGCGGCGAGGCTGAATATAACGCAGCAATGCGACGCGTCAACGAATCGATGAAGTACGTCAGCGCCGAAGCCAATGCCGCTACCTCCGCATTTGACAGGAATGATAAATCTGTTGCCGCGCTGACGGCACAGATAAACGGCGCGAAAAGCGCAATGGAAGTACACAAGCAAGCGATAAAGGCCTCGGAGGATGCGCTTGAGCGTATGCGGGCGAACGGTGTTGACCCGGCGTCCACAGCGTACAAGCGCATCGAGGCGAACCTTAACAACGCCAAAGCCGCGCTGAACCGCACCGACAATGAAGTCAAGTCTCTTGAGCAGGACATGAAAAAGGGCGGCAATGAAGCTAATACGTTTGGCTCAAAGATTAAGGCGTTTGCATCGTCGAGCATAGGTCAGTTTGTATCCGTCGCGGGGGCAATCGCCCTTGCAAAACAGGCATTACAGGCCCTTTGGGAAATGGTTGACAACGCCACGAACGCTGCCGATGAACTGCTGACGCTTGAGCAGCAGACGGGACTTACCGTTGATACGCTGCAGGAGATGCAGTACGCGGCGCGGTTTGTGGATGTTGAGCTGGAGCAAATGACAACTGGACTCTCAAGGACGGTCAAGGCGATACGCGAGGCTAACACGGCGGGCAAGGACTACATCGAAATAGCCAATGGTTCAACCATATCCATTAAAGACCAATCCGGGCAGCTACGTGACAGCGAAGATGTTTTTTATAATGTTATTGACGCTATCGGGAACCTTGCGAACGAAACGGAACGCGAGACAGCAGCGCAGAAGATATTCGGCAAATCCTATCAGGACATCATGCCGCTGGTTAATGCTGGCTCTGATGCTATAAAAGGTTACGGAAAAGAGGCAAAAGACACAGGGAAAATCATTGACACGATCACCGTTAAGGCTCTTGGTAAACTGGATGATAAGCTTGAGGGAGTAGCTGCCACAGTCGAAGCAAATAAAACAAAAATCGCAGCCGGAACGATCCAGCTAACAGACACAATCTCTACGGCGTGGAGTGACCTTTCATCAATTTTAACGCTTATTCAGAGCAGAGAACTTTACTCAGGGTTATGGAAAGTCACATTTGAAGGTATGTCCGGTGACGCTGCGGCAGCTGCGGTAAAAACAGAAACGGCTATCAGAAATGTCGCGTACATAACAAAAATGTCAGCCGACGAGGTAAAACTCAAGGCCGACGAGCTCAGCCAATACCTTATCGGACAGGGCGTTGATTCAAGCGAGGCTTATTATGACGCGCTTGTATATATTGCAAACGGCTTCGACACGGTAAGCCTTGCGCAAAAGAACCTTACAGACGAGATCACCAAAGCTTATGAGAAATACACGGAGACAAGCGACAAATATCTGAACGCTTTATCGTCAAAGACCAAAGAAATCCTAAAAGAAATGGGCGGCGTGTTTGACGAGTTTCCGAAAAAGGCGGAAAAGTCAGCCGATGAGCTGATCAGCACTATGGAAACCAAGTTGAACGATACCGCAGGGTGGTTGCTTGACCTCGACACGCTGATTGCACGGGGCGTAGACGAGGGTATAGTGCAAGAACTGCGTGATCTTGGACCCAAAGCAGCGGGTGAAATCGACACGCTTGCCAACATGACGCAAAGCGAACTGCTCAAGTGGGTAGACCTGTACGAACAGCAAGGCAAACTTGCTTCGGCTGCTGCAGTAAAAGAGCTTGCCCCGATGGCTGAAGAGGTTAAGCTAGCGCTCCAAAAGGTGGAAAAGGCTATAACCGCCGAAGAAGAGGGCATGAAAGAGGTTGGGCGGCAGCTCGGATACGGCATCGGTGACGGCATTGACGAATCCACATGGTACATAGAGGACGCAGCCGTTAAAGCGATTAAAGCGGCAGTAAAGGCCGCTGAGGATGCGGGCAAGATACAATCCCCATCAAAGCTGACAAGGGACGAGGTCGGTTTCGAACTTGGGCGGGGCGTTGGCGTCGGGTTTGTCGGCGGGATTGAGCACATGATTCCGGACATGAGCATCGGGCTTTCGTCCGCCATGAAATCACTTGATATAAGACCGTCGCTGTCCGTGTCGCAAATGGGGCAAAACACACCCCCTGTGCGGTCGGGCGGAGATGTTTTTAACGTCACGATTGATGCAAAGAACGTGAAAGAAATAAACGATATCGTTGCGATTGCGAAGAATGCCCGGCAGACGAAGCGAGCGGGATGATGATGTGAGAGCATGGCAACGGTAGAGCAACTGGCTATTGACTCATGGTATTATAGAATCGAAAATGCATTCGAAAGGGCGGTATCCCACCGTTACGGACAATCTATATGAGCTTAAGTACTGTTGAATGTCGCACAGAGCAAGCAGCGCGTGTGCACTCCAAATATTTAGCAAAGCGCGGTGAGACAAGGCAAACTGTGGCATCTAATTTAATACCCATAACAGAGTTAATGGTCCCCAGTGAAAGGAGGACTCTTACTGACAAAGAACTGCTTCAAAAAATGTTTGCAGCCAAAAACGGGGCCGCTGTACGTGCTTTATGGAATGGGGACATTTCAGCCTATGGGAACGATGACAGCCGCGCAGATAGTGCGCTTTGCGCTCACCTTGCCTTTTGGACTAATAATGACCCAGAGCGCATTGATCGTCTCTTTCGCTCTAGCTGCCTTTACCGGGAGAAATGGGATCGTGAAGATTACCGCAGTCGGACAATCAGCGGGGCAATTGAGACCAGCCGCCAGCAATCTATAAGACACACCCTCCCGTGTGGGGCGGTGGCAGACGCCATTAATCCTCTTGGGAACTCCACCAGGTATACTCTTGATGACATCGGAGCGGCTCGCCTGTTTGCTGATACTTATCGTAGCGTTGTGATGTATTTGCCCGAGTATAAAGATTATTGGGCATATTCTGCCGGAGTCTGGGAACAGGACAAAGGATCTGTAATAGTGAGAGGTCTGGCAAAGCAGCTTGCGGATTATATGAGAGTTATAATTCCGCCGCCAAATCCCACAGAAAAGGTTGATCCTTACGAAGCAGAGCGAAAACAATATGCTAAATATCGCTTTATGAATTATCGAAAGACGCAGTTGCAAGACGCTCAAGACGAAATGAGCGGGCGGGCTGTACAGTTTGATCATGATCCGTATTTATTTAACATTAAAAACGGGACATACAACCTGAAAACAGGCAGTTTGCAACCGCATAATCCTGCTGACAAAATATCAAAAATGGCAAACGTGATATATAACCCCGCTGCCAAATGTGAACGCTTTGAGCAGTTTATATATGAAATTTCCGAGGGCAAGCCCGACAGAATCAATATGCTGCAGAAAGCCCTCGGATATTGCTTAAAGGGCGAAGCAAACGAAGAGTGTTATTTTACTGCTATCGGCCACAAGACCCGCAATGGTAAAGGTACGCTGTTTGATACAATGCTAAATATCTTCGGCTCATATGGCGCTCAGATGGATTTTAACACTATCGCTCGTGGCGGTGCCCGGGACGGGAGTAGAGCCACACCCGATTTAGCAAGATTGAGAGGCATCCGCTTTGTGGAAGCAAACGAACCCGAAAAAGGCGTATGTATTAACGAGGCATTGATAAAGCAGCTGACAGGAAATGATGACATTGCAGCGCGGCCTTTATATGGTGACGTGGTTCAATTTAAGCCCGTGTTCAGGCTCTTTGTTCTGGCGAATTCAAAGCCCGCTGTTTCTGATGACAGCTTGTTCGCCAGCGGCAGAATTAAGCTTCTTCCTTTTGATCGTTTCTTTGATGAAAACGAGCGCGATACCGGCCTTAAAGCCCAATTCAGAACAGAAGAGGCCAAGAGCGGTATATTTAACTGGCTTCTGGCTGGCTTCGCAAAATATCAGGCCGAGGGGTTGCGGGACACCGCCGAGATGAAAGCGTTGACCGCCGCATACCGACACGAGAATGATTATATCGCGCAGTTCATTGATGAACGATTTGATTTTGCCGCGATTGGTTCCACAACGTTGACTCAATTTCGTCGCGAATACGCGCAGTGGTGTGAGGATGTGGGAACAAAACCTTTGGGGCGAAAATTGCTAAAGGAAGAGCTTGAAAAACGCGACATCGAAATTAAGACGATCCACAATAATCAAGCAGGGATCAGTGGCAAAATACGGTCCTATTAATTATTAACGTGATGCTTGGGGGAATTTTGCGGTTTGGGGGAATTTCGGGGGGTATTCTGTAAAGTATTTAATTTCTCTCCTATGCGTAGAAGGTAAAAGATTATATATATACTTTACAAACATACCATTTAAATTCCCCCATTTGCTCGATTTTCCCCCAGCGTAAAAAGAAAGGAGTATTTTATGGTCAACACATGGCCCGGCAACCAGCCGGAAGATTATCAAAATTTAAGCGAGGCGAATCGAAGATTTCTCGATCTGTGGATAAAAAGGCGCCTAGCGCCGATTCGCACATTAACCCGCCGCCGAATGATGTCAAGCTATGATCTTAAGGAAATCATGGACCGGGAAACCAATGTTTATGTGACAAATGGACAGTTTAAAGGCGCTATGCAACATGCGGGATATAAAGCTCATAACACCTCTGAAGTCAATTGGCGGTATTATGTTAGAGTAGTTTGACGGTTGCCCCCATGTTGTAAAAAACAAATGAGCGGACGGCCCATTCTATCGCGGTGGGCTGTCTGATTCATACTCCATGATGTCGCCGGGCTGCACGCCCAAAGCTTCGCAAATTCGGCTTAATACTTTCGGAGATATTCCTTCACCCTTGCCCATTGCGGCCACTGTGGTTGGAGATAGCCCTGCAGATAACCTCAACTGTTCTTTTGTCATGCCCCTATCAATAAGGATTTTCCACAGCTTATTATATGAAAATGCCATATCTTAACCTGCCTTTCGCATGTACTATATCATAGCAATCTACATATTTCAATAACAAATCTTTATATCCATATAGAATTTCTACACAAACACTAGACAAACCCTACATTATAGTGTAGAATTTATACATAAAGATGAAGAACATACCTTATTCAATCGAATAGGCGGCTAAACTGTCAAGAAAATATGGAGGGAATACTCATGATCAAGATTAAATTTCGTTATTGGCAAGAATGTTGTCAAGTGCTTCAGGTAAGGATCAAGGACACCATTATTATTAATGTTCCCGGTTACGTTGCCCAGGTGGTGAACGCTGTAAAAAGGCTCAAGCCCCGAGTGCGTAAACAGGAGACCACAGACAATAGCTTCCTTGCTCGCTATCAAAACGCAGGGTTCTTTTCTCGGCATGCGGTCCGCATGTGTTTGGTTATTATTAAATTGAGAATGGGTAATCGCCGCTAATTTGAGAGGGGGCGAGGGAACTCGAAAGATCGGTCGAAAAATCGGCTGATCTTTTTATTCCGTCTGAATACCGGGGTGCATATCAGAGAAAACAGGCGAGACGCCCATTATTATGCTCCGCCGCCTCAATGGCACAGCGTGGCGCGTAGAGCCTCATAGGGCCATTGTAACAGGGATATATAAGTCTCCGATCAATTTTATTTCGGGAACATTTTATTTCCGTATGTGTGGCGTAAGGTGTGAAGACGCTTAGTTTTTCATGTCGCACATGGTGGGGGCAAACGGTGGTAATCATACATGGGATAATGTTAAACTTGCGCACAGAGGATGTAACTGCACAAAGAATGCAAGCACAACATTTCAGGGTGAGCGCGGACAAATAGTAATGGCTTTATAGTCCCCCGACGGGGGTGTGGTGGCAAAATCTAGCGTTTGTTCCACCTTACAGCCCACCAATGGAAATAAAATAGTTTAGAAATAGAAACGGAGTGAGCATTAATGTCACGCCCACCTAGGCAATAGGTAAAGGTAATAGAGCGCATATCCTGTGAAGAAGCCGCCCGCCAGCTTGGGACAAGCCAGGGATCAGTAAAGGCAGAAATCAAAAACGGAGCTTTGTCGATCGTTTTCATGGCACAAAAAAGCCGTGAACATGTCGTGATTCCTAAAGCGCGGTTTGAAGCATGGGTAAACGCAAAAGACCTAACAAAGACAGAATAATAGAGCCTTAAAAACACCTGAATAATATCTAAGAGAAAAACACCCTGTGTATACCACGTACCACCAAGCACTGAATTTGTGTGACCACACAAAGTTCGCAGGTCATATGACCTCACATATGATAGGTCATATGGAAAAGGGAGGGCCCTCTTACTCCCCCGTTTGATAAGTTGATTATTTGTTTGCTCTGTGAGAATGAGTCTATCAAATGCTCAGAATCTTAGACCCGTGTTAAAATATTTATCGGCACCGTTAACCAGCTACTATCGAATAATACACGTATAGTTCCTATGCAGGACGAAAATGCGTAATCCTCAATTGGATATAGCATCCTCAGAATCATTTCCTATTCCTGAAAGCGGAAAAGTACCTGCAAAGTATTCGCGTAAGTTCTTGTTTAGTGTGGTTTTTAAAACTGCATCTGTGTAATCTGTAAAGATTGAATGCGCGCGAGACGCCCATGTTTCTATGTAATCTTTGAATAACAAAATATCTTCTGGATTGCGCAAATAATATCTAATACCGTTTTTGACTACTTCTGGAGCTACTCCATCCGAAGCAATAATTTCTTTTGAGAATAAAAAATAGCCCTTTTGCAATTTTCCGAACTTTAAAAAGGATCTAAAATATTGCAAGTGTAAAAAGGACGACCTCGATACTCGCAAAAGGTCAGCGTTAATGCAAATACTATCAAGCATTGTCCGAATCTGACATAACAATTTCTTTTCAAAAACATCAAGCATTCCAACAATATCAACCTCGCATAACGCCAGAAAATTGCCAGCATGGTAATCCTCTGCCGACATTTCAATGCCCAAATGCAGAAAGTGATTCATGATGTTGGCACACCCGCATGCATCATCTAGTGAAAAGTGATGATTCGCAATCGGAAACCCTAAATGCTCACACACATCAATTAGCCTAACTTTATCAATTGATAAATGCTTTCGAGAAATCTTCATAGTGCAGTACGTTTTAATTGACGGAAAATCTAAGTTGTAGCGATCCGCTGCTCTTCTTAAAACATTAATATCAAAAGATACATTATGGCATACAACAGGATACTCAGAAATGATGGACACTATTTCAGGCCATATTTCTGGGAATGTCGGGGCATCTTTAACAATCTCGGGCGTAATTTTATGCAATTTCACCGCTATGGGATTAAACCGCTCAATTTCCGGGTTAATAAGAAGATGCTTTTCCTTTACAGCATTGTAATTTATCATAATAACGTAGGCAATGGAACACGGTGCAGAATTAGCATAATCAGCCGTTTCAATATCTAAGGCCACAAACCCGTCTAAAACGTTTATTTGTTTCATACCCATAACACCTCTCATATATTTATTACAACCTCTAAAAACCACATTAAACGGCTTCAGCCCCAACTAACCGAAAGATGTATCACAAATATCTCTGCGTTCAGAAGTTTACGGCACAGACAAAATGGATACTTGAGTTTATTTAGTTAATTATACCATGTTTGTTAGCATTCTGCAAAATGCCATCTGAGTTTTAAGGTGGAATAATGCAACAAAAAATTGAATAATTCAATAAGTATCTTTCTTGGCACATCGAAAATATACTGCATTTTTACTGCATAAGAAGCAGTATAATATCATAAACAGTGGAAAATTTGATACATAAAAGAACCGTTGGAATACATCAAAAAAGCTTTAAATAGGCGTTTTCTGCATCAACACGGGGGTGTCGCGTTTCATAGATTATACGACTACGAATCAAAAGGTCGTGGGTTCGAATCCCCCCGGGCACGCCACAAAAAAAGCTACTCATTTTGGGTAGCTTTTTCTATAATATCGGCAAGGTTTGAAATGTCTCCATATACGAATTTAACTTGTTCCAACCATGGAGTCGAATATAGTGTTATATATCATGTGGTGACTATTTTTGTTTGTACTTATATACGACTCGGCTCTTCTCATTAATAGCATTTGGATTTGATATTTCCTTTCTTATATCTTGCCAGGGGGACCATTCGCCCCATTTTTCAGTACCATTTATATAACGAAAACGATTTTCAATTTGAATGTCGTTAGTGTTTCCTGAATAAAAACCTATAGTCCAATCAGACCAAGATCCCCATTTCCAGTAATGGTAAGTTGTTGTGACACTCCGTTTTCTATAGCCATAATGATTAACAGCCACATCATTATACTTTGAGGAATTAATATACCATCTACAAGAATCCATATTACTTGGTTCCGCGGAGTCTCCTATTATTTTGTAACCGTCTTCATAGGCATAGATTTGACTAGGTGTGACATCGTTTCTATAGTAATTCTCATGATACCAACCCGTACATTGAGATCTATATGTAGCGTTTGGTTGTGCAGACCATCTCCACGTTGAATTGTAGCGGTATACATTGGTTGTCAAGTCATATTTACTAACCTCCTTGTTGGATGTCGTCCATGTTTCGGGCTTTACCTCAAAAGTAGCTGTGGAGTCAGGAGGAGTGCCTTCAATTATATCACTCCAATTGCCATAGGCTTTTGACGGATCTCCATATTGCGTCCACTCAGCTAAGTTGGGATCAGGACTATCTTGATAAACTTTTGCAGAAACTCTATATTGCTGCTCCATTTGAATGATGTTCTCACCCATTGGAAGACTAGATTGCCACTCTGACCAATCGCTTGTTTCCATACTTAATTGTTGATACGCATATTGGGTTTTTGTGATTATATCGAATGATGATGCATTAACGCCTGTTGGTAGGTCGGTAACCCAATCAGACCAATCGGTTGATGTAGATCCTAATGTGGAATCTTCTGTTAGCTGTAATGTTGGATTCAATGTAGGTCCAGGTGGTGGCGTGTTATCCTCTCCACCTGGTATGATGGGTCTGTCATAAAAAAATAATAAGGTCGCAGCTATTAGAGAGACAAAAAAGGTTATAATGACTAATTTCCATTTCTTTGATATAATATATTCAGCTATACTAATTATGAAACCAGCGATAAATGTAATTAAACTGGCCATTGAAATTCTCCATAATATATCATATATAGAACGCATCTATGGTAGCATAAAATGATATTTTATGTCAAATTTAATCGTGTTAGTTAATTATTCAAATTAACCATTCAATTTATCGCAACAAATCATATTAGTTTGTATTAGGTTTATTAATAACAATGAGGTGCGATAAACGCATCATAAGCAAAGGTTTCGGATTTTTTATTGCCCAATGAACTGTTGCCAATCTATAATACTAAGTGGGAAGAATAACAAATACCATATTGGAGAATGGGTATGAGCGATTGGAAAAGCGTTCTGAAAGCAGACCCCACGGATTGGCTGCTGGAACATGCAAATCCCTCCGTGCGTTATTTGACATTAACAAATATTTTGGAACTGCCGGAGGATGACCAGCAGGTGCAGGAGGCTAAGCGCAAGATCATGCAAATGGGTATTGTGCCCGAGATGCTTAGCCGCATGACGGAGCCTGAATACATTGAAACCTATCCGCGGTTCTACCCCTACAAATATAAGGGACTTGTTTGGTCTCTTATAACGCTGGCGGAGCTGGGTGCGGAGGCAACGCCGCAAATCAAAGAGCTGTGCGAGTACATGTTTGAAAATTCACAGGAGCACAAATATTTCGGTTTTTCCCAGACCAGGGCTGTTAAGTCGGGCGGCGGCAGGGTGTCTGAGGTTATTCCTTGCTTGACGGGGAATATGGTGTGGAGCCTGATACATTTTGGTTATTTGAACGACCCTCGTCTGCAAAACAGCATTCAGTGGTTTCCGCAGTTTATGCGATACAATGACGGCGTGGCAGAAGACCCGCAGATACCGCCGCACGCAAACAATGAGATGTGCTGGGGCTCGCACACCTGCCTGATGGGGGTGGTCAAGGCGCTCAAGGCATTAAGCGCTCTTCCCGAAGAAATGAGGACAGCGGAAATAAACGACACGATTCAAAGAGGCGCAGAGTTTATACTAAAGCATCATATATATAAGCGAAGTCATGATCTGACGAAAAAGTCCAAACCAGGTTGGCTCCGTTTTGGATTTCCTTTGATGTATCAGACTGATGTTCTGGAGATACTGTATGTGCTGACCAAACTGGGTTTTAAGGACAGCCGGATGGCCGACGCTATAAATATCGTTATCCAAAAACAGGACGACACAGGCCGATGGAGAGCTGATAACACCTATAACAGTGACCGGCTGCTGGTACCAATTAGCCAACGCGGCGTACCGAGTAAATGGATCACGTTAAGAGTGATGAGCGTCTTGAAAAGTTATTATCGGTAACCATAATGAGACTGTGTGTATAAATACGCAAGATGAAAGGAGCTGGACATGACTTTGAATTTGACGGTACAACAGACGCAAGAGCTTTTTGCGGTGCTTAAGGCGCGGTTCGACAGCAATATGCATCGGCATTTGGGTGTTGAGTGGACGGCGGTGCAGGCGCGGCTAGAGGCTATGCCGGAAAAGCTGAGGATGCTGAACGAAATGGAGCGAACCGGCGGCGAACCGGATGTCGTTGTTTTGGAGCATGCTGCGGGTGAATACAGCTTTGTGGACTGTTCACAAGAGAGCCCTGCGGGGCGCAGAAGTCTGTGCTATGATCGGGCAGCCTTGGACGCACGCAAAAACAATAAGCCGGTCGGCACTGCGGTAGAAGGCGCGGCGGCTATGGGTGCTCATCTGCTGACAGAGGAACAATATCAGCGACTGCAAGGGCTGGATAGTTTCGATCTGAAAACCTCCAGCTGGCTGGCGACGCCACCAGAGGTACGCAGACTGGGCGGTGCGCTGTTCGGTGACCGGCGGTATAACCGCGTATTTGTGTATCACAACGGCGCAGATTCATATTATGCAGTACGAGGCTTTCGGTGCATATTAAGCATATAATAATCTCGAAACGCCACAGGAAGCTTATCCAGAGCTGATTGGATATGCCTGTTATATTTATGACAGTATATACAGGTGTCGATTGTGTATGCTTATAAGTAAGACAATATAATGCTCAATACCAAAAAAATGATGTGAGAATACAACGGAAAAACAATTTAATGCTAACAAAAAAGAGATCTTTCATTTTAAGAAATAGAGTTTAATATAAACACTCAATTATCAATCCATTAGCAAAACAAGCTATGTAAACGGTCATAAACAGCCTGGAAATTGTACCGGTCTGTACAAATGAAAAATTATGTAGCTTTCTGTTTGGATAACGCAGCCGCCAAACAGGGAATATATTATCAGACAAGAAAATCCAGTGAATATTTTATTTAACAATAAAATGCTGTTGTGACAGCTTGCGAGAGCAGGCGGACAATTTAGCGCTTATGCACCTTAATTTAGGCTATTCATCGTAAATGCGTTAACAGCTAACATGGGACTATCAAAAATAAGGAGGAACCCCAGATGTCTAAGAAACTTGGCATCCTTTTGTTGGCTCTCGTCATGATCGCTACAATGTTCGTAGCTTGTAAAGCTCCCGAAGCTCCTGCTGCTACGGAAGCTCCCGTTGCTACGGAAGCTCCCGTTGCTACGGAAGCTCCCACTCCTGCTGCTGAAGAAGTGCTCGTCGGCGTTACAATGCCCACGAAGTCTCTGCAGAGATGGAATGAAGACGGCGCCAATGTGAAGGCTGCCCTGGAAGCCGAAGGCTACAAGGTTGACCTGCAGTATGCCGACAACAAACAGGATGCGCAGAACAGCCAGATCGAAAACCAGATCACCATGGGCTGCAAGCTCCTTGTGATCGCCTCTATCGATGGCGGCGCGCTGGGCGGCGTTCTGGAACAGGCGAAAGCGGCTAACATTCCGGTTATCGCTTATGACCGTCTGATCACCAACACTGACAAGTGCGATTACTATGCCACGTTCGATAACTACGGCGTTGGCAAAATGCAGGGCGAGTTCATCGAGAAGGCTCTTGGCCTGAAAGATGGAGCAACCGGCCCCTTCACAATGGAGTGCTTCGCGGGTGACCCCGGCGACAACAATGCGACTCTGTTCAATAAGGGCGCTATGGACGTTCTGCAGAAATACATCGACAGCAAAGTGCTGGTTGTGAAGTCTGGCCAGACTGCTCAGGAGCAGATTGCTATCGTCGCTTGGGACAGCGGTACAGCTCAGGCCAGAATGGACAACCTGCTGACCGGTTACTATGCTGACGAAAACATCGACGTAGTTCTCTCGCCGAACGACAGCTTGGCGCAGGGCATCGTGGCTTCTCTGAAGGCTGCTGGTTACGGCACCGAAGATAAGCCCTATCCGGTCATCACCGGTCAGGACTGCGACAAGATCAGCGTTGGCCAGATCATCCGCGGCGAGCAGTCGATGTCCATCTTCAAGGACACCCGTGTGCTGGCACAGCAGGTTATCGCAATGGCTAAGGCTATCCTTGCTGGCGAAGAAGTTCCGGTAAATGCCGAATATGACAACGGCAAGATCTCCGTTCCGTCCTTCAACTGCGAAATCCAGTTTGCTGACAAGAACAACTGGAAGGCACTGTTGGTTGACAGCGGCTACTATCAGCTGTCTGACATCCCGGATGCTGAATAAGTCTTAAGCTTTGTGAAAATGGCGGCAGCCTTGCTGCCGCCATTTTTCATACAGGTCTCTTATGATCAGAGACGATTGAAGAGGCTAGCAAAAATATGGGGTTCCTGACAAAAAGCCGACAGGCTTTATAGTAGGGTATTGATTATATTAGAAGGATTAGCTTTAAGTTAAGATAAGCAAGGAGTGGTCGCATGTCGGAATACATCCTGAAAATGGAGAACATCACAAAAGAATTCCCAGGCGTCAAAGCTCTGCAGGACGTTACCTTTCAGGTTAAAAGAGGGGAGATCCATGCGCTGGTTGGTGAAAACGGCGCAGGTAAATCCACGCTGATGAGCGTACTCAGCGGGATTCACCCATTTGGTTCATATAGCGGAGACATCATATTTAACGAATCGGTATGCAGATTCAACAACATTCGAGAAAGCGAAGCGGCGGGTATCGCCATTATCCATCAGGAGCTTGCGCTCAGCCCATATCTCACGATTGCGGAGAATATTTTCCTTGGCAATGAAAGAGCGACGGGCGGCGTAATCAACTGGGATGAAACCAATGAGAAGGCCAAAAAGCTTATGGCGCAAGTGGGCCTCAAAGAAAAGTATTCAACACTTGTTAAGGATATAGGCGTTGGTAAGCAGCAGCTGGTGGAGATCGCTAAGGCACTGTCCAAAAATTGTGAGCTGTTGATACTTGACGAGCCGACCGCCGCCCTCAACGATGATGACTCGGATAACCTGCTGGAGCTTTTAAAAACGTTGAACACAGAGCAGGGTATCACCTGTATCATCATTTCGCATAAGCTTCACGAGGTCATAAAGATATCCAACAACATCACGGTGCTGCGCGACGGCAGAACCATCGAAACGCTGGACAACAGTGTGTCAGTCAGTGAAAGCCGCATCATCAAGGGCATGGTGGGGCGTGAGCTGCAGGATCGGTTCCCGAGACATCGAGCTAAAATCGGCGAGATCGGTTTTGAGGTGAAGGATTGGGTGGTGTACGATCCGCTCAACGAAGAGCGTAAAGTAATTGATCACGTGGACATCAATGTGCGCAAGGGTGAAATAGTCGGGTTGGCCGGATTGATGGGCGCAGGGCGCACAGAGCTGGCCATGAGCATCTTTGGTCGTTCATATGGCAAAAAGATAAGCGGTCATATCATCAAGGATGGCAAGGAGTTGGTGCTGCATCGGGTGAATCAGGCAATAGAAAATGGTATTGCCTACGTGACTGAAGATAGAAAAACCGCGGGTCTGGTTTTGATTCAGGATATTAAATGGAATATTACATTATCCAGGCTTAAAAAGGTTCACAGGTTTATGACAAATGAAGATGAGGAGATATTGATCGGTAAGGACTACCGCGACAAGCTCAATATTAAATCCTCCAGCGTGTTTCAACGGGTGGGCAATCTGTCGGGCGGCAACCAACAAAAGGTGGTGCTCTCCAAATGGATTTTTGCCGATCCGGACGTACTGATACTTGATGAACCGACGCGCGGCATCGACGTGGGTGCCAAATACGAAATCTACAAGATCATCATCCAGCTGGCTGAGGCCGGCAAATGCGTGATCATGATATCGTCGGAGCTGCCGGAAATATTGGGCATAACCGACCGCCTCTATATTATGAACGAGGGGCGCATCGTCGGCGAGATGCAGGCCAACGAGGCAACTCAGGAGGGCATCATGTCCACGATTATTCAAAGTTCTGCTGAAGGCAACAGGGGGATTATGAAATGAATAAAATTAAAGATTTTGCAAGCCGTAACATGCGGCAATACGCAATGCTGGGAGCACTCATCTTCATCATGTTGATATTCGGTTTGCTGACAGAGGGCAAACTGATATGGCCAAGAAACATTTCGATGCTGATTCGTCAGAACAGCTACGTGTTGATCCTTGCTATTGGCATGATGCTGTGCATACTGACGGGCGGTAATATCGACCTTTCTGTCGGTTCGCTGGTTGCGCTGGTCAGCGCTATGTCTGGCCTGTTGGCGACTACGCTGGGCTGGCCCGCGTGGATTGCAATCATACTCAGCGTGATAACCGGTTTGCTGGCCGGCATTTGGCAGGGCTTCTGGATTGCGTTCGTAAAGGTGCCGCCGTTCATCACCACGCTTTCAGGCATGCTGGTGTTCCGCGGTATTAACAACATCATTTTGGATGGTCAGACGCTGCCGCTACCGCAGCTGTATGTGACCATCGGCGCAGGCTCCGTGCCTGATTTTGCTCCGAAGACCGTTCCTGATTTTCTGCACATCGGGGATCTGCTTAAATTGCAGAATAAGCCTGAATTTATTAATGTGACTACACTCGTTGTTGGCTTAGTACTGTCTGTTATCTATGTGATCTATCTGTTCATTAACAGAAAGAGCAAGCTGGCAAAGGGTTATGAGGTGCCTTCCTTCGGAGCTGTCGTCGGCAAAGCTGTTGGCGTCTTTATCATCGTCAATATCTTCTTCTACTGGCTCGCTATGGACGAGGGCATTCCGATCATGTTGATTATACTGGCTGTATTGTTTGCGATCTATACGTTTATAGCCACTAAGACGATACCGGGGCGGCACCTTTACGCGCTGGGCGGCAACGCAAAGGCGGCAGAGTTGTCGGGTGTTAACATCCGCAAGATGATGTTCCTCGTATACGCAAACATGGGTCTGCTGGCGGCGGTTGCCGGCATTGTGACGGCGGGTCGCTCCAACTCCGCGTCGCCCAACGTGGGCATGAACTTCGAATTGGATGCTATCGGCGCGTGCTTCATCGGTGGTGCGTCCGCTTACGGCGGCATCGGCACTATCTGGGGCGCGATGATCGGCGGTCTGATCATGGGCGTTATGAACAACGGTATGATTATGATAGGCATGGACGTTTTCATGCAGTCTATTGCCAAGGGCCTGATCGTGCTGTTGGCAGTGGCATTCGATACATTTACCAAAGCGAAATCCAGAGCAAGATAGACTTTCTTTCATCCCTCCATAGGACTTCCCGGACGCCGAGCCGTCCGGGAAAACAACAGCCTGGGGTTTTGCGGCAGCCTGTCGCGAAAGCCTTCAGGCTTGTTGTGTGAAAGGAGATATGTTTGTTGGTTGTAAGTTGGTGTGCTATAATGGACTCATCGTCGTGGTGGGAGGTCAATCAATGAAGGTAAAGGCAAGGATGGATCAAAAAAAGGGCCAAATGACGGCGGAATATCATGTGGTGATTGATAAGCACCAATTTCGTTTGAGCCTGCTAAAAAGGGTGTTGGCTGGTGTTCCGGGCGAAAAGGTGCTGATGGTGGACACCAATCAACGCGTTGCAGCTGTCTCCGCGGACGACGTTGTTGAAGCGTTGCCGCGTGCGGGCTATGGTGTTCTGGTGTTGCCGGTGGCGGCCAATCCGCAGACTATTTTCGGATTCAGCTACTCAAAAAAGAACAAGCTGACAGAGCAGCTGATACTGGTTAGCCTGGCTGACGGCGATGTGCCGGACGACAATATATTGTCGCTGCTGCTGGCTTATGACATTGCGGTGGGCATTGAGCCAAGCAAAACGCTGCAGGAGCTGGGCAACATGCTGTGTGTTGGCTCACCTTTGTTTGGCTCGGGGCTTTTCAAGCAGGATGTGTACGATTCCATTGTATGCGGGACCGTGCGCAGCTCCTTTGATATCAGCTCGTACATTAAGGAAACAACGGATGAAATGGGTATATAAGATCACATTTGGTCTGCTGCTGGTCATAATTATTGCTTCCGCTGTGGGGTCGCTGTATTATTTCACCAGCCTCAACGACAACTACGCGCAAGAATCCACCTACGTGATGCGTGACGATACGCCGCGTTATCACTTCTCACTTATCATGAACTCGGATGATGATGTCTATTGGCAGGATTTCAAAAAGGGCGCTTTTGAAGCCGGCAAAGCATTTGATGCTGCTATTGAGTTTAATCCTGTCTCCGAGCCGGATCGTAATAATCAAATTGTTGAATATATCAATATTGCAAGCCAATCGCAACTGGACGGTATCATTGTAGCCGGGAAAAATACCGAGGAGTATCGCAACGCTATCAACGGTGCGACAGCACAGGGTATCAATATCGTAGTGGGTGAATTTGAGGCAATCAACTCCGACCGGCTTTCATATGTGGGCACCAACTACTATGAATATGGTGTGGAAGCGGCTCGGCTGATTGCGGAGGCGGGCGGTGCGGACAAGCCGGTTGCGGTGATACTCTCCAGCGAGGATGACGACAACAAGGATATGATATCCACGTCGCAAAACGATATCATGATGAACGGTATGAACAGCGTACTCATCAACATTGTGAGCTTGCTTTACCGCAGCAACGATCTGCTGGGCGCGGAGGATTTAATACGTTCCATACTGACAGAGCATCCGGAAATCAATGTTCTGCTTTGCACAAATTCCAAGGATACAGTGGCAGCAGCACATGTTATCATTGAGCGTAATCTCGTAGGCAAGGTGAAAATAGTGGGAACGGATATCAACGACGAAATTGCAAGTTATATCGAAAAGGGTGTTATTGAGGGGACGGTGGATCGCAATGGTTATGAGGCAGGTTATCAAAGTGTACAAACGCTTTGTGAGAGTATGGGCGCCACATTTAAATCCAGCTATGTAGATGTCAACACGAAGGGATACACCATTGTGAACATTTCGGCTTACGAGAAGCATAGATGATGAAGAAAAGCGAACGCCGCCGGACGCTGTTCCGGAGCATCAAAACAAGAATAACAACTGTATTCGTGTTCACCACAATACTGATGAGCCTGACGAGCATATTCATACTCATCACTTCGCGAAACCTGATTGAGAAGATGGACGATATGTTCTCTGCCAACGTGCAGATAGAGGAGTTCATGAATGATATGGATCAACTCGATACGTATCTGACCAACTATCTGATGACGGACAACTCGGACAGCTTGCTGAACTATTATCGCCAGCGTGACGCTTTTCGTGATCGGGCGCAGAGCATGTTTGATGCGTCACATGGCGTTTACAGCGAAGACGACCTGATCTATAAGGATATCGTGTTCATGGTCGACTCGTATTTCAAGCAGACGGACGCTGCGGTGGAAGCCAAACGCTTTAGCGACGCGGATGAATACATTGCGCGGTATGCGCAGGCTAACCAGATTGCGTCATACATCACAACGTATGCTGACAGGCTCAATTTATCAAAGGTAAGTGTCAATACGGCGCAATACATCGGTATGTCGGAGGATCTGACCAAGATGAGCTTCACCAATATTGTGCTGATTCTCTCAGTGGTGGGGCTGAACATACTGGTCATTTCCAACCTGACCTACAACATGACGGGTCCCATCGAGAAGCTGGCACATTCGGCGCAGGCCATTTCGCGCGGCAACTTCAATGCGGAGGACATCATCGTCAATTCGGAGGATGAGCTGGCCGTGATGGCAAATGCGTTTAATGGTATGAAGCACAGTATACGGGATTATATCTCTGCGCTGCACGACAAGGCTGACACGGAGTCTCAGCTGCTGGAGCAACAGATCGAAAACCTTAAGATTCAATCGCTGCTGGTGGATGCGGAAATTAAGGCACTCCAAATGCAGATAAACCCGCACTTTCTTTTCAACACGCTGAACGCGGGCGTGCAGCTGGCGATGCTGGAGGGGGCAGAGCGTACATCTGGATTTCTGGAAGACATTTCACGTATTTTCCGCTATAATGTAAAGAGTATATCGCGAAAGGTGAAGATCAAAGAGGAAATTGACACGGTTCGCGCTTACGGCAACCTGTTTCATGTGCGCTTCGGCGATATCATACAATTCTCGTACAACATCGATTGCAGTCTGCTCGATATAGATGTGCCTCCGCTTATCATACAGCCTATGGTAGAGAATGCCGCGATACACGGCGTGGGAAATTTGGAGGAGGGCGGCGAGATCTCCATATCGCTTGAACAGGGACCGCCCGGTTGGGCATACGTGACGATAGAGGATAATGGCGTGGGTATGAATGAGGAAACCCGGCTGAAAATTTTGCGCGGGCACACGTTTGAGAGCGAAAAGACGGGGCATACCACAGGCATTGGTGTACATAACGTCGTCCAGCGGCTAAGGCTTTTCTTCGGTGAGCAGGATGTGTTTGACATCTCTAGCCAGCCCGGCATAGGTACATGTGTCACATTGAAGCTGCCCTGGGACGGCACACTGGCGCAACCTACCGACGACGATCAGAATCGTTAAATAGATACGGGGCAGGGTAAGATCCCGTTGGCAAACGAAGTTTGACAGGCTGCAAGGAGGCTATATGTACAGTTTGATGGTATGTGACGATGAACAGATCGTCATCGAATCGGTCAAACACATCGTTGAAAATGAATTCTCCAACATACAGGTGACGATGTCGGCGCGTTCGGGCCGCGAGGCTATTGAGAAGGTACGCCAGCAGCGGCCGGATATCATACTCACCGATATTCGCATGCCGGGTATTAACGGTCTTGAAGCGGTCAAGGAAATCAAGAAGATACACAACAACATCAAGTTCGTCATCGTCTCGGTGTACGAATACTTTGAATTTGCGCAGCAGGCGGTGGAACTGGGCGCTTGCGAATATCTCACCAAGCCGGTGAATCGTGCGCGGCTGGTGGAGACGCTGGAACGCATCGTTCGGGAGCTGGACGAGGAGCGCCGCAAATATGATCAGGAGCTGGAGACGCGCGAAAAGCTGGACAAGATGCTCTCAGTGCTGGAGAACGGCTTTATCTATTCGCTGATGCTGTCGCAGCAGGCAGACATCGGGCATTACAAGGAGCTGTTCGACATCCGCACCGACGCAGGCTATATATTTATATTAACGTTTGGCTCTAAGGCGCATGGCAGCGGCGGTGTGCTGGGAGACAGTGTACAAAACCAAAAGTTCTACACATTTTTCCGCGACAGCTTGAAACATAAGAGCAAATGCATCGTGGGTCCGGTGATGCTGGATCGCGTGGTGGTGTACGTGGCACAGAGCATAGAGGACGACTATCAGCAGCGTGTGCAGGCAGTCAGCTTCCTTGAGGAGATCATCGTGCGTCTGGAATACAAATACGAGCTGGACTTCAAGGTGGGCATCGGACGGGTGCGTGGCGACCGAGACATCATGATATCGTATCAGGAGGCGCAGCGTGCGCTCAACCATGCCGAGGGTGAAAAAATCATCCATATTGACGATGCTGCTCCGTTCAGTGCGAATTCGGGAGCAGAGCTTGCGCCCGAAGAAAACCGGCTTTTCAAGGCGCTGGAGAAGGGCGATGCGCCCGCCTGCATCAGTATACTGACAGGCATGTTCGGACGCTGTGAAAATATGATGGAGAAGGAGGGCGTTCGCAATCGCCTGATAGAGGTGGTGGTGGTGGCGCACCGGCTGGCGATTGAGAACGGCGCTGAGGACGATGCGTCCAGCGGATATTCAAGCTATCTGACGCAGCTGCTGGCTTGCACCACACAGCAGGAGTTTGAGCAGACGATGATTGATAAGATCGGCGCGATTGCCCGCAGCATCAGCCGATCCAAGCAAAAGACAATCGGCATCATTGTGGACAAGGCGAACAGAATCATCACTGAGCGCTTCCGTGAGGATCTAACGCTCGATGAGATATCCAAGGAACTCTACATCAGCCCGCAGTATTTCTGCCGGCTGTACAAACAGGAAATGGGCGTAAACTTCATCGAGAAACTGACATCCGTGCGCATAGAAAACGCAAAACGCCTGATGGAAAGAGGTGAGTTTTCCATCAAAGAAATCTGCTACATGTCGGGTTATAGTGACCCCAACTATTTCAGCAGGCTCTTTAAAAAATTTGAAGGTGTATCCCCGTCGGCCTACCAAAAGAAAAATTAAGGACTAACGGAGGTTTCAATGAAGCAACTCGCGATAATCCTATTGGCAGCGGTTTTGATACTGCCTGCCGGCTGCAAGGCAGAACAGGTATACAAAAACGACGACGGCAAAACGACAATTGGCTTTATATCCGAATCCATGACGGTGGAGCGGTGGCTGCGTGACCGCGACATATTTGTGGCCAAGTGTGAAGAACTGGGTGCTGAGGTGATTGTCCAGAACGCCTACGAGGACAGCACACGTCAAAAGGAAATCGGAATGGACTTGGTGGACAGAGGCGTGGATGTGCTGGTCATCGTTCCTTACGACAAGGACACGCTGGGCGATCTCATCAAGTATGCGCATGCCAACAACGTAAAGGTGATTGCGTATGACCGGCTTATCACAAACGCAGATACCGATCTTTACATCTCGTTCGATAACTATAAGGTGGGCAGCCTGATGGCTTCCGCTGCGACGAAGGCAGTTCCCAAGGGCAACTATCTGATACTGAACGGACCCGCGACTGACAACAACTGCTTCATGATTAACAACGGCTACAAGGATGTGCTGCAGCCGCTAGTGGACAAAGGCGCGGTACACATCGTGGGTGAAACGTGGATTGAGGCGTGGCGCGACGAAGCCGCTTATGCGTTTGTGGACGACCTGCTGACCCGCGGCGTTAAGATTGACGCGATACTTGCGGGCGACGATCGATTGGCCGAGGGCGCGGTGAACGCCTTGAGCGAGAGCCGTTTGGCCGGGTCGGTGTATGTGACCGGACAAGATGCGGAGTTGGCCGCCTGTCAGCGCATAGTGGAGGGTACGCAGCACATGACGGTCTACAAACCCATCCGGCAGCTGGCGGAGGGCGCGGCGCAGATTGCGGTAATGATGGCCGAGGGTAAGGACATCGGCAGCACGCAGACTATCAACGACGGCACCTACGACATTTCCTATATCGTATACGAGCCGCTTATGCTGACTAAAGACAACATGGATAAGGTGATAAAGGACGGCTTCTACACCGTGGAACAGGTATATATGAATGTACCGCAGAGCCAGTGGCCGCAATTTTAACCATGGTCGATAAAAGGCATTAAACAAGTGAAGATATCCCCGCGTGTATGTATGATATACAGCGGGGATTTATTTTGCCAAGGTTATGTCTGAATACTGCCACTTTGTGCTATAATTATTTTATGAATTTTTAATAAGGGAAAGGCAACCAGGTGCGCTATCAAAACAAAAGTCAAAGCCGAAAAATGAAACTGCTTATAACAATTTTGGCTGTCCTTGGGGGCACAGCGATCGTTCTGCTGGGCGTATTCGTGTACCGTACGGTCATAAATCCCAGTACGGCCTTCACGTTGCCTCCGTCCGCCGCGTCGCAGCAGCCGGGTACAGACAATGAAGAGGCAACGACACCGCAGCCGGATATGGACTTCATGCAAGGACGGGTCAATATACTCGTGATGGGCATGGACTCCAACGAGGAGCGGCTGGAGAGTGACAGAGAAGACTTTCGAACGGATACCATGCTGTTGGTGACGATTGACTTTAATACGGGCAAGGTGGATATGATTACGACACCGCGCGACAGTTATGTAAACGTCACCAAAGCAACGGGTGAGCTGTATAAGGTGAATGCGGCAGCGTATTTCGGCGGCGGTTTGAGCGACAGCGGCTTTCGAAATGCCTGCGATACCATCAGCGGCGTGTACGGCGGAATCCCCGTGCCATACTATGTGGGTGTTAACATGGATGGGCTTACGGCGCTGGTGGATGCTATGGGCGGCGTAGACTACGATATGGATATCGATTTTACGGGAGAGAAGGGACAGGTTTACAAAAAGGGTATGCAGCACCTGGACAGTGCCGGTGTGCTGGATTATCTGCGGGTTCGCAAGGGCTATGGCACTGATATTGACCGGCAGCAGCGTCAGCGCAAAATGCTGCTGTCGATATTTAAGCAGCTGGCAGATACGGGACAGATTAAGAACCTGCCGCAGATATACAACTCGCTAAAAGATATGGTGTATACTAATCTGTCGTTTGAGCAGATATGCGCGCTGGCGGTGTTCGGTGCGGGCTTTGATGGCTGGGATGATATCGGTCAGCACACGCTGCCCGGCGAATACCATACGGCCTATGGCGTTTATTTCTATCTGCTGGATCAGCAGGGCAAGGCCGATTTGGTGAAGGAGGTGTTTGGTATTGATATTGGGATTGACGAAAAGCATGATATAAACTATGTACTGGGGCGTGATGTGGATGCCAAGCCTGAGAAAACACACAAGCCCAAGGCGGAGCAAGAGCCGGGTGTGCTGCCGGACGACGATGAGGACAGCCTGTCTCCCAGCCCTGACACATCGCCGAAAACCAGCGACGTGCCAGTGGAAGATGCCGCAACGCCTGAATCGTAATAACGCACTGCGATCTATTTGACTGGACGTTGCCTAGCACTGCTCTATTGTGATATTATGTTATGTCCGTCAATATGCATCCCGGAGTACAGACATGAATACGAAATACAAAGGACCGCTGCTGATCGCATTGACTGCCATCATGTGGAGCAGTGCGGGCGTAATGATAAAGCTGGTGCCGTGGGACGCGATGAGCATCGTGGGTCTGCGTTCCGCCTTTGCGGCAGTGGTCATGATGATATACATGCGTCGCCCGCGCATCACCTTTACAAAGCCGGTGGTGCTGGGCGGGGTGGCGTTGTCCGCCACGATGACCTTCTTCATACTGGCAAACAAGCTCACCACGGCGGCTAATGCCATTGTTCTGCAATACACCCAACCGATATTTGTGATACTGATGTCGGCCATGGTGCTAAGGACGCGCCCCAAGGGCTTGGACATCGGCGCGGTTTGTATCGTGTTTGCGGGCATAACGCTGTTCTTTTTTGATCAACTGAAACCTGACGCGATGCTGGGTAACCTGATGGCGATCATCGCAGGCTTTTCGTTTGCCGTGGTGTTTATCGTCAATAAGCTGCCGGGCGCACAGCCGGAACAGTCCATTCTTCTGGCATATCTCATCAATACCGTGATGGGCATTCCGTTCATTATAATGAACGTGACATGGGAAGCGGTGCCGTGGCTGGCGGTTGCGGGGATGGGCATACTGCAGCTGGGTATACCGTATCTGCTGTTCGGCATTGCGATACGCATCACCTCGCCGGTGACGGCATCGTTGATCGCTGCGCTGGAGCCGCTGCTTAACCCCATCTGGGTGATGCTGGCGACAGGTGAGAAACCAGGTGCGTTTGCGGTTGCGGGCGGCGCTGTTGTGCTGGTCACTATCGTTGTTTATAACATTATTTCCATAAGGCGAAGCCGAGCCGAGGCGGCACTATTTGAGGTAAAACCAACGGCAACGACCGTATAATAACGTTTCCATTATATTTATTTAGGGAGGGTATCCATGATAAAAACGGGCGACATTGTACGTAAGGCGCTGGAAGCGGGTGTTGTTATTCCTGCTTTCAACGTGCCGCATTTGCCGATGGCCGAGGCTATCATACAGGCAGTGGCAGACGAGGACTCATTTGCGCTGGTGCAGGTGGCGCGGCTTGAGTGGGAGAAGTTTGGCTCCAAAAGCCTCAAGGCTGTTCGCGACGAATTCGTGAAATTCGACAATCCGAGCCATGTACGGCTGCATCTGGATCACGTGCCGGTTATCGATGAGGATCATCTGCTGGTGGATTACATTTCCATCATCAAGGAAGCCATCGATTTGGGCTATCAATCGGTGATGGTGGACGGTTCGCGGCTGGATCTGGACGGCAACATTGAAGCCACAGCCAAGGCGGCGCAGCTGGCGCACGCGGCGGGTATTGCCTGCGAGGCAGAGTTGGGCGCGGTGCTGGGGCACGAATCAGGACCGATGAAGCCCTACGAGGAGATATTCGCGTCTGGTGAGGGCTTCACACGCGTTGACGAAGCGAAACGCTTTGCCGCAGAATCGGGCTGCGACTGGCTTTCAGTTGCGGTAGGCAATATTCATGGTGCTATCTCAGGTGCCCTTAAGGATCAGAAGAAACCGGAAGCGCGACTGAACATTGAGCATGTGCAAAAGTTGCGTTCGGTGACGGGATTGCCGCTGGTGCTGCACGGCGGTTCGGGTATCAAACAGACGGATATACTGTCTGCTATCAAGCAAGGCATTGCCAAAATCAACGTGGGTACCGAACTCCGTCAGCCTTATGAATCCGTCATGAAGGAAACGGGGAATGTGATGAAGGCGCAGCATGCCTGCTATGAACGCACACGCTGGGTACTGAGCGAGTTCTTCCAAATCACAGGCTCGCGCAAGATTGTCGCAGAGTAGATTTAGCATATAGGTTATACGTATAACAACCGTCTGCCGGGATTAAAACCGTCGGGCGGTTGCTTTTTTAAGCAGAGGCCTCCAAGCTGCTGATAAGCAGCAGACTATGTTTGTAACCGAAAAGTTATCAAAAATTAACCCCGCACCAATTTCAAAGCTGATGCGTAGTATAGATTAGCTTTGCAAAAAGGCAGTCCACAAACAATACAATTTTATTAGGAGGCACTTATATGGGTAACGGATGCGGAGGTTTCGGCGGTTTTGGAGGCGGAAGCTGTTGCTGGATCATCATTCTCCTGCTGTGCTGCTGCGGCGGCTTTGGCGGATGCGGTGGCGGCTGCGGAGACAATGTTGGCGGCTGGGGCGGCGGATGCGGCGGCTTTGGCGGCAACAGCTGCTGCTGGATCATTATTCTCCTGCTGTGCTGCTGCGGCGGCTTTGGCGGTTGCGGATGCAACAACGGAGTCGGCTGCTGATAGCGAAAGAATCCTTCAGTGCATAAGATGGCATTTGAAACTATACATAAGACATGGGAATTATATCAGAGAGGAGCGCCGTTATATGGCGGCGCTTCTTTCTTGCGTGAGAACTAAGGCTGCGGGTTCCCGCTGTCCTGTTTACCGCTGTTGCCTGTGGGCGCCCGCGTGTTGTCCCTCGTCCGAAGGAAGTGCGGGCGATGGGGTGCGAGAGTCTTGCTGAAGGCAATGGATCGTGCGAAATCCCGCGAATTGAAGGGCGCTATGGGTGCCATATATGGTACACCAAAGGTGTTGATGGATACGAGCTGCGCCAGCACAAATACAATGACCAGCGTGAACCCGTAGAAGCCAAAAATGCCGGTCGCGAGTATGAGCAGAAATTTGAGCACACGAAACGAGTCCATCAGTGTATAATCTGACGGAACGAATGACGATATCAGCGACAGCGATATCACGATCAATATCAGCGGGCTGAACACCCCGGCAGCCACAGCAGCCTGACCGATAATGATGGCGCCCACGATGCCGATAGCGGTACCGATTTTGGTGGGCACCCGAAGCAATGATTCGCGGATGATTTCTCCCATAAGCTCAATTAGCAGCACCTCCACAAGCGCGTCAAAGGGCACCCTGGCGCGTGCCTGTGCAATGGCAATCATATAAGCGCTGGGGAATGCGTCGCTGTGGAACGACACAATGGCGACATATAGAGACGACACAATGAATGCCAGGTTCAGCGATATCACGCGCAATATGCGCAAAAATGTGCCAATGTATTTGTTCAGGTAAAAGTCGTCACAGGACCATATATATTCACTAAACACCTTGGGGGCGACAAGTGCCCACGGACTGCCGTCCATCAGCACCAGTACCTTTCCTTCAAGCACCGCGGCGCAGCCCATGTCCGACCGTTCCACGATGCCTGTCTGCGGGAAAAGGCTGGCTTTGCTGTTCAGCAAGAATGACTGCAGCTCGCCGGAGGAGGAAAAGCCATCTATATTAATTTGATTGATACGCTTCTTCATCTCATCCACGCAGGTTTGATTGGCGATGTCCTCGAAATAGATGAGTGCCACTGTTGTGTGGTTGCGTTTGCCTACCTCCATTAGATGAATGCGCAGACTCTCGGACTTTAGCCGGTAGCGAATCAGCGACAGGTTGGATTCGAGGTTTTCAACAAAGGCGTCTCGCGGACCGCGAATGGTATAATTCATTTCCGGAACAGTGGTTGTGCGCTTCTCCACCTGTTTGATATTGATCACGATGTATTGGCGATCCTGAGAGACAAGCAGCACCGTATTGCCGTCCAGTACATATTGCTCAATGAGATTGCTGTCGTCACTCAGTATGCAGTCGTCTGCGGTGATCACCGTTTCCACCAGCTGCGCCGCACTGAAACTTTCGGCGGTGCTGCGTAGCATCAGCGGTTTTATGACGTGCTCTGACAATGCGGCGCGGTCAGTCAACTGCTTGATGTAGAATATTGATACCATACCGGACGCAAAGCGAATATGGCGTTCGCCGATGCCCATGTTCTTTGACCGTATTCTGTCGATGACGGTTTCTGTCTGCCGCCGCGCACGTTGTGAACGTTCCTCTCTCATTGATGCGTACCTTGGGCTTCCGTATCCAGCAAGCCGCCGGGGTCGAGATCTGTCGAAACAGAGATGTTAAAAGCAGCGTTTTGGTATGCGCTGGTCCAGTTCAGCTGTTTTGCGGCATTAGGGTAGGTAATGCAAAAAGCCTTATTAAATCCAAGATAGTCGCAGCCAATTTCCTGTGAGTGGCTAATGTTGCTTGATAGGTTATCCAGCAGCTGCTGTTGCAGCATACCCTTCACGATTGCCTGCTGCTTCTCGTCGAAATTAATATTCTTACTTGTATACATCATTGTGGCATGGAAGCTCATGCTGATGTCAAAACTCACCTGGCCATTCCGGAAATGAGGCGTGATTTTGCGTCCCGTGCCATCTACCTTGAGGGTAGACATATATTCGCCTGTATCGACGGTATACATTCGGGAGATATTGTCCCCCAGCAGCCAAAGGAGCCCCCACGCCTCTTCTAATGGAATAAATCCGCGCATTTTGCCGTCCTGAATCACAGTATATCCCGTGTAGGCAAGGTTTCCGTCTACCGCATCCATGTTGATGAGCACAAAGCATTGATCGCTGTATATAAACTCCAGAACATCTGAAACAGTGTAGACCACCACCTTGCCGGCCTCTTGCAGAGAAGAGACAGTATCATCGATGGAATAACCAATGGAGACGTTGTTTTCGGGAACGACAGAAACAAGGTCTTCGGCAGAGGTTCGTGTTGTCACCACCTCCAGTGTGCGGCGATAATCCACCATCGTCTGCATGCGGTAGAAGTACTCTTTTACATCATAGCGCGCCAGATTTTCGGTTAGTATCAACGCACGCACTGTGCCCAAAAATATGGGCTTGTCCATCTGTGTGTCCAGCCGTCCGCGCGCGATGGCATATGTTCTGCCAGCTCCCTTCATGATGGAGTAGTGCTCGCCGCCTCCGCTTTCTTGCTGTGATCTTGCAGAAAGGTTGGGCACCTCCATGTAGAATACAAAATCTCCATCCTGCCGGTCTGTTACCACCAGTGTAATTAGTGCCTTATCGTTAATATCCATTGCATCCCAGCAGCCGGAGGCGGCAACTGTTGTGCACAGCGCCATAAGCAACGCCGCAATACGCTTACCCAACATTCTTGGTTCCTGCCTTCCTTTTTTTAACGGTGGCGGCTATCAGCAGCATACAGGGGATAGCGATGGAACTGACAAGGCCCAAGAAGATTCCTATCTGAACAGTGAACTTTTCGTAGCCCTTGATACCAGAGACAACAAGTATTGCCACATAGACCGCAATCCCCGCGGCGGTTACCACAAGCAGCCGGCTGGCTTTGGGGAAGATGCGGCAAGTGTATTCCACGATGACCAACAGCATGATTGAAATGCCCACGAACAGACCGCCAAAACCCACTGTCAGGTATAGTATATCCAACCGGGAAACGATGTCTAGCCCGCGGGGGGCGGTGTCTCTGATCGCAATGATGAGTGGGTCTTTGTAGTTGACAATATCATGGATACCCAGTTTCATTATGCTGCCTTCTATAACAAAGACATAAAAAATGCCGATAACCAGCAGCGAAAGAAAGGCTTTCTTAACAGGCTTTTTGTTTTTGGCTGCCTGCGGCATTGCCAGCAGCAACTCAATGCCCAGAAAGGGGAAAATGGAATATCTGAAACCGGAAGCATATTTGCCCAGATCTGCGGTGTTAAACAGAGGCAATATGTTGTCGAAATTGCCCTCGGTGGCCATTACAATGTGTACGATAATGGCGGTGATGAAAAAACCGATGCCGACTATCTCCGCCAGCCGTGATACGTTTGTTACACCCTTGTAAGCGACATAACAGTATACCGGCAGACCCAGCAGCGGAAACGACCACATGGGCGACTTCGGGAAAAAATTGAAGTGCAGCATACTACTGAGGCTGAACACTAGAAACACCAAAATGAACAAAAGATATACAATGTAGTACAAGCTGATCAACACCGTGAACGGCTTACCGACGAGCCCCGGTGCGTATTCGAACAGCGACTGACCGGCAAACATGGTGCCCAGTTTCACGATTACCATCGCGGCCAGTCCGAAGATCAACGATGTTATCAGTATTACCAGCCAGGCACCGGTGCCTGCCGATGCCGCTAAATCCTTGGCGATCACGACGATGCTGTAGCTCGTGAGCGAGAGCAGCAGTATGAAAAACATTTGCTTGTTTGTAATCGTATTGGTCAAGCCTGATTCCCCTCGTCCCGCTCAGTATTGATGTTATTGTGCCAAAA
>JAEZJG010000008.1 GCA_023415795.1 Bacillota bacterium
CCCCCGGAGTTCGCACGTGGCTTGAGGGGTGCAAGACACTGGCAGACAGCGCGATCACGCCATGGGGGATGCTTCGCTTCGCTCTGCATGACAGAACCCAACAAAGCATCTGTCATTCCGAGCCTGCAAGGAATCCCCTGTGCGAGCACGTGGTTGGAAGGGATGCAAGACACTTGAAGACAGCACGATCACGCCATGGGGGATGCTTCGCTGCGCTCTGCATGATAGCGCGGCGAGGGGGAGTGCTTCGCCGTCGCACCCAACAAAGCATCTGTCATTCCGAACGTAGTGAGGAATCCCCTGTGCAAGCACGTGGCTTGAGGGGTGCAAGACACTGGCAAATGCCGCCATCACGCCATGGGGGATGCTTCGCTGCGCTCTGCATGACAGCGCGGCGAAGGGGAGTGCTTCGCTGTCGCACCCAACAAAGTATCTGTCATTCCGAACGCAGTGAGGAATCCCCCGGAGAATGCACATGGCTTGAGGGGTGTAAGACACTGGCAGACAGCGCGATCACGCCATGGGGGATGCTTCGCTTCGCTCTGCATGACAGCGTTTGACGTGGGCGCGCGTCGAATAGTAATCATGCAACAGCAGTGTATAGCTCAGATTCCTTTTGCACCTGTGATACTATATGTGTATAATATTAACTGATTCTGACTGTGAGGTGAACATGGAAACGCTGACGCAACAAAGCGGCAAGAATGGACTGACGGCGAATGCGCTGAAGCTGATTGCCATCATCGCGATGACGATCGATCATTCGACATGGACGTTTTTCCCCGGCTATCGCACCGAGACCGCTGTGCTGCTGCTGCACATCATCGGACGGCTGACCGCGCCCATCATGATGTATTTTGTGGTGGAAGGATACTATCACACAAGGAATGTCAAAAGGTATGTGTGCAGGATGTTTGCCTTTGCGCTGGTGGCACATGTTCCTTACATGCTGATGGTGGGCAATAGCGTGATCCCTTTTCAGGATTCGATGATCGACCAGACGAGCTTGATGTGGACGCTGGCACTGGGGCTGCTGGCACTGGCGGTGGTGAAGAGCGAGCACCCCAAGCTAAAACCGTGGCACAAGTACGTTATCGTGACGGTGTGCATGGCGGCGGCGTTCTGCGCGAACTGGAGCACTCCGGCGGCAGCGGCGATATTGCTGATGGGCTTGAATCGCGGAAACTTTGGCAAGCAGATGCTGTGGCTGAGCCTGTGCATCGGGATGTATGCCGCCATCTACGCGGTGGCTGTGGATATGGTATACGGCGTGTTGCAGATGGCGGTTGTGCTGTCTTTTCCGCTGCTGTACCGCTACAACGGACAGCGCGGCGGCTGGCGCGGCATGAAGTGGTTCTTCTACGCCTATTATCCCGCGCATATGGCTATTCTGGGCATTGTCAAAATCGTTTTGCTGACCGCCTAGCAACATATTCGCTCAAGCGTACCTCAATAGACCCATCGGATACCGGCTGTAACATGCCGGTTTTTTTGTACCAAAAATACTGTGGCTTGGGAGGGCAGGCGCATGACGCTTGCAGAGTCCTCAAACCACATCAACAAAGGAGATAAACATGCATAAAGGAGAGCATATAGAGGCGGCATTGAAGGGGGCGCTGGGAGACCCGACGTTTAAGCAGGCGCTGTTTTTGAGCAGCGAGGCGCGGTATGTGGGCTACGGCGGTGCGCGGGGCGGCGGCAAGAGCCACGCGGTGCGGGCGAAGGCGACGTATCTCGCGTTCGAGCATCCGGGCATCCGCATGCTGATCGTGCGGCGCACGTTTCCGGAGCTGCGCGAGAACCACACCAGCCGCCTGCTGGACGCGTATGAGCGTCTGCCAGCAGCCATGAGGCCGCGGTACAACGACGGCGACAAGGTGTTTGTGTTCCCCGGCGGCGCGCGGCTGAAGCTGGGCTATTGCGACAACGAGGACGATGTGCGGCAGTATCAGGGGCAGGAGTATGACGTGCTGTTCATCGACGAGGCGACGCAGCTGTCGGAGACACAGTTCAAGTGGCTGAACGCCTGTGTGCGCGGCGCGGGAGCTTTCCCCAAACGCACGTATCTCACGTGCAACCCCGGCGGTGTGGGGCACGCATGGGTGAAGCGGCTGTTCATCGACAAGGACTATCGGCACGGCGAGGACCCGTCGGACTACGCGTTTATACGCGCCCGCGTGTGGGACAACGCGCCGTTGTTTGCGGGGGACGCGGGCTACATGAAGGCGATGAAGGCGCTGAAGCAGGAGAAGCTGACGGATGCGGAGCGCGAGCGCCGGGCGATGGACAGCGCCGATTATGTCAAGCAGCTCAAAAGCCTGTCCGTGGAGCTGAAGCGGGCGTGGCTGGACGGCGACTGGGATGTGTTCTCCGGTCAGTATTTCGCGGAATTCAGCCGTGATGTGCACGTGTGCGAGCCGTTTGAGATTCCGCGCGGCTGGCGGTGCAGCGCTGCACTGGACTACGGCATGGACATGCTGGCGGTGCTGTGGTTTGCGATGGCGCCGGACGGACGCGCGTATTGCTACCGCAGTCTGGAACGCCCCGACCTGACGGTGGCGATGGCGGCGAAGGCGGTGCTGGGCGCGGGCAGCGAGGAGGTGTGCGAGGTGATCGCGCCGCCCGACCTGTGGAGCCGTCGGCAGGACACGGGGCTTTCCGCGGCGGAGATATTTGCGGACAACGGCGTGCCGCTGGTGAAGGCGGGCAACCGTCGCATCGACGGCTGGCTGGCGGTGAAGGAGTATCTGCGCACCGAGGAGGGCAAAGCGCCCAAGCTGATGATATTCTCGACCTGCGCGCCGCTGCTGCGCACGCTGCCGCTGCTGCAGCACGATCCCAAGAAGCCGGGCGACGCGGCGACAAAGCCGCACGATGTGACGCACAGCCCGGATGCCTTGCGCTACTGGTGCTCGCGCCGCCAGAACGTGCCGCTGCCGACGCGAGATGAAACGGCGGAGGCGTTTAAGCCGAGGAAGCCGCGGGGCGATGTGGAGGGGTATTTGTTTGGGGGGTATGAGAGCGGGGGGAGGTGATGGGAACATTTTCAGCTCCCTGCCTAGGTATGTACTGAAAACTCATAATGTCATTCCGAGCTTGCAAGGAATCCCCTCATCTTGCGCTCTGTAGAAGGGGATTCCTCAGTCGCGTGCGCTCCATCGGAATGACGGAACACCTTTTTGGTGCGCTAAAGCTCCCCCGTCTGAGGGAGACTTGATGAAGTGAACAAGTCGCACGATGTGACGCACAGCCCGGATGCTTTGCGCTACTGAGCTCGCGCCGCCAGAACGTGCCGCTGCCCGCGCACACGCAGACGGCGGAGGCGTTCAAGCCGCAATAGACAAGTTCATTTATGATGATGTATATTAGAGAATAGAAAAGCAAAATTATAAATTGAGTATTAATTAATCGATATTATTCTCTGAAAAAAACACTAGCCAAAATTTACTCCAAGATATATACTTTACACAATTGCAACCTTAAATTAGTAATTGAAAGTATATTTTTAGCTAATATAATGTTGCACGCAATGAATAAGGTGTTATATATAATATATTGTGAGGCTAGTTTTTGATGAGAAGAACGACTGGGGTATATTACACATTGACTACATCGCCGCCGACTCAAAAAAGCCTTTTGTCAAAGAGTGGTTTCGTTGGCTGGGGAACAAAAGTAGTTATAATTGATTCGGGTTTGTCAGACAGTAGTATACAACCAGTTGATAGTATTGATTTCACTGATACCGGAATAGCAGATAATTATGGACATGGTACATATGTTGCTCGGATTGTAAATTTCTTTGCAAAAGGTGCTAAGATTTATATAGCAAAAGTGGGGAACGAAAAACCTGAACAGGCTAATGTTATAAGAGCTCTCAAGTGGGCAATGGACATCGGGGCAAATTTGGTGAATATTTCATGCGGATTTGAACAAGATCGTCCAATGGGTGGCTGTCGTGAAGAGTGTGCAGTCTGTCAAGCAGTTAATTTTGTATCAAATGCAGGGATTAAGGTTATTATAGCTGCTGGAAATAGTGGGAAAGAAGGAATACCCATCTCTTGTCCTGGTATTGTAAAAAACGCAATTACAGTTGGTGCGGTTGAAGAAAATGGGTTGGCAGAATACAGTTCGAAGGGAACGTCGGAATCGGGAAAACCAAATATCTTAGCACCTGGTAAAGTGGAGATAGATGGACGAGTATGCCGAGGCACATCATTTGCAGCACCTATTATAACTGGTGTTCTAGCTTCGACATTGAATAAATATCCTGATATTGAGAAGACTACATTGAAGTTGTACAATTCAGCAAATGATATTGGTCTTCCAATCCATTGTCAAGGGCATGGAATATTTGATTTAAATAGATTTATATCGGAGGTACAGAATGAAGAAGTTAATGATTGTAGTAAAGGATTTAACTAATATTGATTGTTTAAAGCAATATGGGTCAATTACATTTACATGGGATAAAATGAATTATGTTGAAATGAAAGCGTCTGAAGACGCAATTCAACTTATTAAAGAATGCGGTAATGTAGTATCTTGCGAAGTAAGTAAAGAAGGTAAATACCAACCGTATTTATATAGTTGTTAAGATAATATGCTTCAATGTGGTGGAAATGCTTTAGATATTTAATAAATTAATTAGGTAATCCCAATCTGCCAAAGTGCCGTCGCGCTTTGGTTTTTTTATTTCTTTTTCCCCAAGATGTGTACATTCTGTACAAACTGTACATAATATGATATGGTAAGGAGGTGAAAGGAAGTGAAGGCGATGCTGGTGAGAAACGCGACGGACGTACGCCGTGATTGGGGCGGCGTTATCGATACGGTGGTGCGCGAAAAGCCGGTGTTTGTGAAGCGTTCGCGCGATTGCATCTGTCTGGTGGACAGAGAAGATTTTGCGGCTTTGCTGGAGAACGTGCGCTTTTCGGCAGATGAGTTATATGAAGCAGACCGCAGTGTAACGCTGTCGCTGCGGGAGCTGGACATTGCGGTGAACGGGCGGGACAGGAACGATGCGCTCGGCAAGCTTGCGGCAGAAATGCAGGAATACGCGGAGGAGTACTATCAGGATTTCCAGTACTGGTATTCCGCGAAAAACCGCAGAGCACATTATCCGTATGTGATGCGCATACTGGCGCTGGATGATGTGGAGCAGCTGAAAGGACTGGTATCATGCCAACCTGGAAAGAGCTGAAACGGTTCTGTGAGAGGGATGGCTGGGAGCAATATAAGCTGGGGGCGGATCATTTTTATTACCGCAAGCGCGACAATGACGGGAACGTGCGCCGCGTGAAGATATCGATGGGCACCGGCGAGATACACGGTCATCTATGGCTGGAGATACTCAAAAAGCAGCTCTGTGTGACGGGTGAGTATTTTAACAGGATTAAGTGAATCACCACGCTGCCAGAGCTGCAGCTACAAACTGGGGAACGCGGCGAAGAACGCCAAGCCCAGCGCGAACGAGACGGCGTTGAGCAGCGCGGAGACGGCGACGGCCTTGCCGGTGCGGTAGTCGCAGAGCTTGCGGTAAAGCAGCGCCTCAACGGCGATGACCGCCAGCTCCAGCGCAATCAGTGCGGGAAGATAGGCGGCAGCACCAAGCAGGCTGGCGATGATGATCAGCAGCGCGTTGAGCGCGGGGTTGGTCAGCAGATTCGCCAGCAGCGAATAGTAAACAAAACGCCAGCTCCGCGACAGGAGCAGCATTAACAGACCTTCCGCGACGACGGTGAGGCACAGGCAGATCAGCAGACGCAGCAGCATTATTGCGGCGTGTCGGCGGGCGGCGCACTCCCTTGCGCTTTCTTATTGCGGGCAGCGCGGATGATGAGCACAACGGCAGCCACGGCGACGATAACCGCCGCGACGATGGCGATGATGCCGCCGGTGCTAAGACCGGGTTCGGGGATCTCCAGCGGGGCGATGTCGAACAGCGGACGGACGGGTGATAAAAGCTGGGTCATATTAAATACCTCCTAAAAGCAGTGAGTATGGATTAACGTTGGTCGGAAGGCGGCGCGGCAGCAGCCGTCTTTTTCTTTTTCACGGCACGGATGATGAGCATGACGGCGAGCGTCACCAGCCCCAGCACAATTCCGATGGCGATCAAGGCGACCAAGCCAAAGGCGATCAGTATCGGTCCGCCCGCCGCGTCCAGCAGCAGGTGCGGCATAACCCCATTCATATGAGACTCCTCCTGACAAGTGATAGGTCGTTACGGCTTGCGATTGGGCGGCGCGGCGTTTCTTTTGCTCTGCACAGCGCGCCGCAGCAAGACCACCGCCATCACGACGAAGGGCGCGAGAAAGGCCAATACGACGAAGCCGAGTATGCCGAAGGTCATAAATCCTCCGGCGGCATCAAGCAGCGGGGGTGCGGGCAGAAAGCTCAGCGTCATGGCGCAAACCTCCCTTTTGGTTGCGGGTGGACAGCAGTATGCAGCATGCCGAGACGGCGATCATCACCGACAGGGCGGCGGCGGATGCGCTGCCGGGCAGCTTGAAGAAGAACGTGGGAACATTGCCGACGAGCAGCGCCAGCGTGGTGATGCCGAACGCGAGACCGGGGTGTCCGGGCAGGCGGGATGCCAGCGTGCACAGCGTGATGGGCATGGTGAGGTTGAACAGCACGATGCCCGCCATGGCGATGAGTGGAACGGAGCTGCCAAAGGCGAGGCAGGGCAGCGCCAGCAGCAGCGAGACAACGCCTGTGTTTTTTGCGCCCATCTTGTCTCCCAGCACACCGCCCGCCGCTTTGCCAGCGAAGGCGCATACCGCGGGCAGCAGTCCATACATGGGCGAAAGGCTTTTCCACGGCAGCGTCAGCGACGAGCCGACGAAGGAACGTATGACGACGGACAGCGCAACCAGCAGCGCCAGCGCCGTGAAGGGCAGATTCGAGGATACGTCCGCCGTGAAGCGCACGGGAGCGGAGCGCTTGCTGTGCGGGTCACTCCACGCGATCAGCGCGGCAGAGGCCAGCAGCAGCGACAACGGCAGAGCAACGGAGTGCGCCGCCGCGCCGGACAGCGTCCCCAGAGCGACGCCCAGTGCGCCGGTGGACACGAACACACCGCTGCGCGCCATGCGAGAGCTGTTGAGGCTGTTGATGCCGCCGCCGATGTGGAAGAAGGCGTTGCCCAGCGCGACCAGCACCAGCGCGGGCCACACCGCCGCCGACAGCAGCAGACCTGCCGCCGCCACGATGCAGCCGATGAGCCCGGCGGGTATGCCGGGGTGCGTGTCACACAGGTAACCGATGAACGGCTGGAGTCCGAACGCCAGCATGTTGTATATCAGCAGCGCCAGCGCGACGGTCTGCGCGTCCATGCCGCCCGGAACGACGCGGGAAAAAAGCAGCCAGAAGCAGGCGAAATCCACACAGAAATGCGAGAAGGAGTAAGCGGCCAGCGATGAGCGCATGAGGCATCCTCCGAATTGTTTGTTGGTTATATTATACATAAAGATACGCAAATAACAACCGGTGCGGCAAACCTTATCGTTTCCATTTGCGGCGGCAGCTGTTACCGAAGGGCATTGATTTAAACATAAATACAGAAATGTAAGATTTGGACTTGACTTAGAGTTCGCTCAAAGTAATATACTGGTGTGAGCAGAAAAAATGCCGGACAGCCCCTTGCCATATGGCTGCGGTTGTCCGTTCAGCTCTGGAGGGAAATATATACATATGCAGTACAGAGAGTTTGGCAAAACGGGCGCGAAGGTTTCGGCGCTGGGGTTTGGATGCATGCGTCTGCCCGTGGCAGGCGGCGGCAACGTGGGCAAGAATGTGGATTTCGCGGAGGCGGAGCGCATGATCCGTTATGCCATCGACAACGGCGTGAACTATATGGACACGGCTTATCCGTATCACGGCGGCGTGAGCGAGGTGGCGCTAGGCAAGGCGCTCAAAGACGGCTACCGCCGAAAGGTGTACGTTGCGGACAAATCGCCCGTGTTCTTTATACAGCAGGAGGGCGACTTCGACAAGTTTCTGGACGAGCAGCTCAAGCGGCTGGACGACGAGCATATCGACTTCTACCTGCTGCATTCGCTGTCGACGGACACCTGGCGCAACGTGGTGCAAAGGTTTGACCTGATCAGCAAGGCACAGCGCGCCAAGAAGGCGGGTAAGATCGGGCATATCGGGTTTTCGTTCCACGACAATTTCCCCGCGTTTGAGGAGATACTGGACGGCTGGGACGGCTGGGAGTTTGGGCAGATACAGCTCAACTATCTGAACGAGCAGCATCAGGCGGGCTTGAAGGGCTTGCGGCGGCTGGCGGACAGGGGCATCGGCACCGTCATCATGGAGCCGCTGATGGGCGGCAAGCTGGCAGACCCGCCGGACAAGGTGTCGGCGGTGTTTGACAAGAGCGGCAGCAGCCGTACGCCGGTGCAGTGGGCGCTGGATTATCTGTGGGACATGGATTCGGTATCCACGCTGCTTTCCGGCATGAGCACGATGCAGCAGGTGCAGGACAACCTCGCCTATGCCAACGCTTTTTGCGCGGGCTCGGTGACGGACGCGGACAGACAGGTGATATCGGAAGCGAAGGAGACGTTTGCCAAGCTGATCGCCGTGCCGTGCACCGGCTGCGCGTACTGTCTGCCCTGTCCGTTTGGCGTGAACATACCGCGCAACTTCACGGCGTACAACGACCTTGCGGCGTATGACGACCCGGCTTACGGCAACGCGTCGTTCAAGCACTTCATCGGCTGGGAGGGCAAGGAAGCGGCGGCAACGTCTTGCACCGGCTGCCGCGCCTGCGAGGAGAAGTGCCCGCAGAGCATTGTAATCAGCGAGGAGCTGCCCAAGGTGGCGGCGGCGTTTGCGCAGCTGCTGAAGTAGCGGTATAATTAGCGAATTAACACGACGGCAAAGGGGACATATGGCAAGAATTTCAGTGGGCAGCACAGGGCTGCGTGTGGAGCAGAACGGCTTCGGGGCGCTGCCGATACAGCGCATATCCGCGCAGGAGGCGGTGAAGCTGCTGCGGCGGGCATACGACGGCGGTATGGATTTCTACGATACGGCGCGGGCGTATACGGACAGCGAGGAGAAACTGGGGCTGGCGTTCTCTCACATGCGCGATAAAATTGTGCTGGCGACCAAGACGATGGCCAAGGATGCGAAGACATTTTGGAGCGATCTGGAGACCAGCCTGCGGCTGCTGAAGACGGATTGCATCGACATATACCAGCTGCACAACCCGGCGTTCTGTCCGGTGCCGGACGACGAGAGCGGGCTTTACGACGCGGCGCTTAAGGCACGGCGTCAGGGAAAGATCCGTTTCATCGGGCTGACGAATCACCGCATCGACGTGGCGCAGGCGGCGGTGGACAGCGGCTTGTACGACACGCTGCAGTTTCCTTTAAGCTATCTGAGCGCGCAAAAGGAGCTGGAGCTGGTGCAGGCGTGTGCCGACAAGGGCATGGCGTATATCGCGATGAAGGCGCTGTCGGGCGGGCTGATCACCAACGCGTCGGCGGCTTGCGCGTGGCTGACGCGCTTTGGCCATGTGATACCCATTTGGGGCATACAGCACGAATGGGAGCTGGACGACTTCCTGCGCTGCATCGAGAATCCGCCGCAGCTGACGGACGAGCTGCAGGCGTTCATTGAGGCGGACCGCGCGGCGCTGATGGGCGATTTCTGCCGGGGCTGCGGATACTGCATGCCGTGTCCGCAGGGCATCACCATCAACATGTGCGCGCGGGCGTCGCTGCTGCTGCGGCGCGCGCCCAAGGAGATGCTGATGAATGACGAGGGCATCGCGATGATGAAAAAGGCGGGGGAGTGCACCGAATGCGGCGCGTGCTCTGCCAAGTGTCCCTATGGTTTGGACACGCCCGCGCTGCTGCGGCAAAACCTGCTGGACTTTGAGGAGATATTGGCGGGGAAGCCGTACTGATGCCGCTTTGATAACGCAGACGAGCCGGTGTTGCAGTATGATGCAGCACCGGTTTTTTTGTATGCGGGGGAGCAGGAGCAGGCACCACTGGCCGAAACGCGATCACGCCCCGGGGGATGCTTCGCTTCGCTCTGCATGACAGCGTGGCGGAGGGCGTGCTTCGCCATCTGCACCGCCCTAGCATCCGTCATTCCGAACGCAGTGAGGAATCCCCCGTACAAGATCATGCTCATAGGATACAGCGGGCAAAACGTCGCCCTAGCATGATCACGCCCCGGGGGATGCTTCGCTTCGCTCTGCATGACAGCGTGTCGGAGGAAGTGCTTCGCCGTTCTGCACCCAACACAGCATCGGTCATTCCGAACGCAGTGAGGATATCCATAACCTAACTGCTGTCATTCCGAACGCAGTGAGGAATCCCCCAGACAAGATCATGCCTGATGAATGCAGCGACACACCGCCCGCCGAAGCATGATCACGCCACAGGCGATGCTTCGCTTCGCTCTGCATGACAGCGTTACGGAGGATGTGCTTCGCCGTTCTGCACCCAAAAACAGCATCGGTCATTCCGAACGCAGTGAGGATATCCATAACCTAACTGCTGTCATTCCGAACGCAGTGAGGAATCCCCCAGACAAGATCATGCTCTTTGGATACAGCGGGCAAAACGCCGCCTTGGCACGATCA
>JAEZJG010000023.1 GCA_023415795.1 Bacillota bacterium
TTCGCGCTATAATCCACTTGAGGCATATTTCTCTCCTTGCAGGTTTTTGTGTGGTAACTCTAGTCTACAAGGTTTTGAAGATTTATGCCTCTTCTTTTTTCCTCACCCCAATGTATAGTATAGAACCTTTTAATTTTGGGTATTCGATTCTCTTAAAACAGCAAAGTTACGCTTATATGATGCAGATGAATTGGCAAAAAACCATGTGAGCATGAAGAAAAAACTGATTGCGCGTGATCAGAGGAAAACAGCATAGGTCAGAACCACCAGCTCATCATCAGTTAAAATTATATGATAGTCAAGAGGGGATTCATGAGCGTAGCCAGACGCTTGGTAATACACCAATACATATTGCTGTATGGGTAAGATCGGTAATTGAAGGTGTATGCTACAATTTAAATGCGATCTTAATATGGTTTCAAGGCTTCAATGTTTATTGAAGGCATAAATATTATAGGTGGAAGCACAAACTAGCCCCGGTATCAAGTATTGTGGGATGTCTATGGAATGAAGCTACAGACAGTAAAAAAAGCAGAAATGCAACATCTATCGGGGCAGCAACTGCAGCAGGCATAGGGGCCGGCCTTTTTAAAGATTATTCCATTGCTAAAAGCTTTATTCAAATAGAAAAGCAATATAAACCTATGGTTAACTAGTAGAGAGTATGATAAATTAAAACCGACTTTCGAATCATTATATCAAAATTTGGTTGGGCCATATCAAGAAATCAGTGATTTTAAAAATTATTTATAAAAAAGAAGGAGATTCTATTTCTGCGGCGAATACTATAAACATAAGCAATGTAAAGCTTTACATTATAAATTGCAGTAGGTTAAGAAATGGAAAGTAAAAACAACTCAAATACAATAATTGATATTGCAAAATTAGCAAACGTATCTACTGCGACTGTCTCTAGAGTTATTAATGATCCTAAAGTTGTGAAAGAGGAGACAAGGAAAAAAGTTCAAGAAGTTATCGAAAAGCTGCATTATACACCAAATGGATTAGCTAGAGGCCTAATAACAAACAGCACTAAGACAATTGGTCTGATGATGCAGGATATTAACAATATGTATTACCCGGCTGTTATCAGAGGCGTTGAAGATGAGTTTACGGAAAATGATTATGGGCTTTTTATTTGCAGCACAGATGGACTTATTGATAAAGAAATAAGACATATTAATTCATTGCTTGAAAGACGAGTAGATGGAATTATATTACTAGGAACACGGCCGATTGGGATAAGCAACAATCAGCATATACTTAAGGCTTCAAAAAAGATGCCGGTAGTAACGCTAAATGATTCAATCTTAGGACTTGATATATACTCAGTACAAAATGAGGAAATAAACGGAGCCTATGAAGCGGTTAAATATCTTATAAATCTGGGTCATAAAAGAATTGCAATAATCAATGGCAACGGAAATTTTACTACATATGTTTATAAACAAACTGGATATGAAAGAGCATTATTAGAAAATGATATTGAAATAAAGCCCGAATATAGCATAAAGGTTGATCCCTATGAAAGCGGCGGGTATGAAGGGATTCAAAGATTGCTGCAGGTAAAAGAACGGCCTACAGCAGTACTTGCGGCAAGCGATCAAATATCGATCGGTATATACAAAGCGATTTATCAAAGTGGCTATAGGATTCCTGATGATTTCTCTGTGATAGGATTTGGCGGAATTGCTTTAGCTAATGAATTATATCCTGGATTGACTACTGTAAATCAGTTTCCTTATGAATTGGGTAGGACAGCTGCAAGAATGATTGTTAATGTTTTATCCGGGAAAGAAATAGATAATAAGCAAGAAATTATTGATTGTGAGCTCATTCTTAGAAATTCGTGTAGAAATATTAAATAATTATAAGTATAAAAGAGATAAAACGTCAATTAACGGAATATTGCAACTAAAAATGTAAAGGTTTACATTGGGCAAAAAGAGTACTCAAACTGTGAACAATTAGAATAGGAGATTATTGAAAATGGGGGAGGCAAAAAATTCATGATGAGAGAAAATGAATATATTTTGCAAATGAAGAATTGCCGTAAAGAATTTCCCGGAGTCATTGCGTTAAAGGACGTTACATTGCTCGTTAAACGTGGAGAAGTGCATGCGCTCATTGGCGAGAACGGTGCAGGTAAATCCACAATTATGAAAATTCTTGCCGGTATTCAAACAGCAGATAAAGGTGAGATATTACTTAATGGTGAGCCTTACGTCGTTAGCAACCCAACGGATGCTTTAAAAAAGGGAATTTCAATGATACATCAGGAGCTTGATTTGATTCCTGATATGACCGTTGAGCAGAATCTTTTTGCAGGGCGGGAAAAGACATCAAAACTGGGTGTTGTATTGCAAAAGCAATTATTATCAGAAGCACAAAAAATGCTGGATGACATGAATTTAAACATTAAAGCAAAAACAAAAGTAAAAGATTTGAGTGTCGCCCAAAAGCAGATGGTAGCGATTGCTAAAGCTACTTGCTTTGACGCAGACATTGTTATTATGGATGAGCCCACATCCGCTATTCCAGATAAGGAAGTTGATCTGCTCTTTTCAATTATCAGAAGGCTAAAAGAACAAAATAAAGCTGTAATATATATTTCACACAGGCTAGAGGAGATTTTTGAAATAACGGACCATATCACAGTATTGAGAGATGGGTGTTTAATCGATTCCAGACCTACGAAAGAGATGGATAAGAAAGAGCTTGTAAAGCTGATGGTTGGCCGTGACTTAAAAGATATGTTCGTTAAAGAGTTTGGTAAACAGGATGATAACGATGCTGGGAATTATACGTTGGAAGTCGAAAAACTTTCAATTAAAGGATTGTTTGATGATATTAGCTTCAAAGTCAGAAAAGGTGAAGTTCTAGGTATATCAGGTTTAATGGGTGCGGGCCGAACAGAAGTAATGGAAGCTATATTTGGACTCAGAAAAATTGATAGCGGAACTATAAAAGTCCATGGCAAAAATATCAAGATTAATAACCCTCGTACTGCAATAAAGAATGGCATGGCATTAATTACAGAGGATAGAAAAATATCTGGTTTGAATTTACTTGGATCTGTGAAAACAAACATAACTTTGACTTATATGAAATTGATTTGTAAGTGGAACTTTGTTTTAAGATTCAAAAAAGAAAATGAGATTGTAAAGAGTCTTATTGAGCAATTAAAGATTAAAACACCAACGAAAGACATGATCGTCAATAACTTAAGCGGCGGCAACCAGCAAAAAGTTATTATTGCAAAATGGTTAATGGGTACGCCAGACATTTTAATAATGGATGAACCAACCCGGGGAATTGATGTAGGTGCAAAAGCAGATATTTATAAAATTATTAATTCGCTGGCATTGGAGGGCAAGTCGGTAATAATGATTTCTTCAGAAATGCCTGAACTATTGGGTATGAGTGATAGAGTAATTGTTCTTTGTCAAGGAAAAATGGTAGGCGAATTTGATCGTAGAGACTGTACTCAGGAAAAATTAATGACATGTGCAATTGGAGAAGGAGGAAAAAACTAATGAACAATAAGATAAATACGGCTGGTGTAGGGAAATTTGTTAGCAAGTACGCGCTATATATTGCATTTGTCGTATTGTTAATATTTTTATCGTTTTCATCCCCGGCATTTTTAACATCAAAGAATCTTATTAACGTTCTACGACAGGTTTCTGTTATCGGCATTATCAGTATTGGTATGACTTTTGTCATTATTACAGGAGGCATTGATCTGTCGGTAGGTTCATTAGTCGCGATTACTGCAGTAATTGCAACAAGTTTTGCAACAGAGGAAACGCAATATCCCTTAATTGTGGCAATTTGTATTGGTTTGTTAGTTGGATTAGCCTTTGGGGTGTTTTCTGGTTTCTTTATAGCAAAAATGAAAGTGCCGCCATTCATAACGACTCTTGCAACAATGACTATAGCTCGTGGCTTTGCAATGGTTTATTCAGGCGGTCGGAATATTATCAACATTAAGGATTCCTATGCCTTTATTGGGAAAGGCTCTGTGGGGATATTACCTATACCAGTATTAATATTTATATTGGTGGTGTTAATAGGATTTTTCCTTCTCAAATTTACTAAATTCGGAAGACACGTTTATGCGGTTGGTGGAAATGAGAAGGCAGCAATAGTTTCAGGTATAAATGCCGCAAAAGTGAAATTTATGTGCTATGTAATCTCAGGATTAACAAGTGCGATTGCTGCAATTGTTCTATCTGCACGTATTCAAACAGGACAACCTGCAGGCGGCGTGGGCTACGAGCTCGATGCAATAACTGCAGTAGCAATTGGTGGGACGAGCTTATCTGGTGGTGTTGGAGGGATATTAGGGACAGTTGTAGGTATGCTTATCATTGGTGTAATGACAAATGGGCTTGATCTATTGAATGTTTCATCTTATTACCAACAGATTATAAAGGGCGTCATTATTCTGGTAGCTGTCTTATCGGATCGGAAAAAAATAGCCTAAAATTACTAAATGTTAATTCAGTTTGCCATAAGGCAAAAAATAAATAGGAGGAGAGTTATGAAAAAATCTCTGGTTATTCTTGTCGTATTGATGATGTTGGCGGCTATGCTTACAGCATGCGGGCAGCCAAAACCGACAGAAAGTGCTGCTCAGGAATCTACATCAACAGAACCCTCAGAGTCGGCGGATGTTGAGTCACAAGAACCTGGAGCAGAAGATAAGTTTGTTATTGGGATGACAAATGCGAATCTTGCCAATGAACATAATGCAGCTTATGCTGATGCTGCTCTGGCATATGCAAAGGCCACTTATCCCAATGTCGAGCTTCTGATTGTTGATGGCGCTGGTTCTGCTGATACTCAGGTTGCACAATGTGAGAATTTCGTTGCACAGGGTGTTGATTGTGTGATTATGCTACCTTATGATGCGGAAGGCTGCCAAGCGGGTGTGCAGATCTGTCTTGATGCTGGAATTCCGGTGTTTACATCTAAAGCGCAGATTGCTGATCAGTCAATGGTACCGACATTTGTCGGCTCTAATGATGTCAGCGCTGGTGAAATCGAGATGAACTATATAGCAGAACTTATCGGCGGCAAAGGCAACATTGCTATATTAGAAGGACCTCCGGGAATCTCTGCAGCCGTCTTGAGAAACGAAGGTATTTACAACGTTCTCGATAAATATCCGGATATTAAAGTTGTCTTCACACAACCGGCTGATTGGGATAGAGCATTGGCGATGCAGACTACGGAAAATTGGCTGCAAACTGGTGAAGAAATCAAAGCAATCGTTGCCCATAATGACGAAATGGCGCTTGGTGCATATGATGCCTTGGTTGCTGCTGGACTAGAAGATCAGATACCGGTAATCGGCATCGATGCTATTCCTGCTGCATTAAAGTCTGTCTCAGAAGGTGGCCTTTCCGCAACAGTGTTGCAGGATGCTGTCGCTATTGGTGAGAAGACCGTTGATGTAGCGGTTATGCTCGCAAAGGGAGAAAAAGTTGATGAACTGTATGATATACCGTTTGTTCTGATCACTCCCGACACAGTAGCGAATTATTTAAAATAAGCAACTATTAATTATGGGAAGAGCCGGTATAGATATATTCTATACCGGCTTGATCATAACTTTAGCAACTAACATATCTAGATCATTAAAGTATTAAAGATAATAATTTTACATTGTTGATTTGCACATTACATGAAGGAGTCAAACTAATGAAAACAATGAGAGCTTTAGTATACGATAAGCCAGGCAGGAAATACTCGGATATTCGTGATGTTCCATATCCAACTTGTGGAGATGATGATGTGGTAATTCGAGTTATGTCAGCATGCATTTGTAAAGGGGTGGAGCAAGCTCATGATCAGGAAGGAGTCGGCACGGACTTGGCTGTTTATCCAGTGACTCCAGGTCATGAGTTTGCTGGTTATGTGCACGAAGTTGGTAAGAACGTAACCAAGTTTAAAGTAGGCGATAGAGTCTGCGCTGATAATACAGAGTATTGCGGCGATTGTTATTACTGCAGGAAAGAACAGTCTAATTACTGCCCTGTGTTTGGTTCATTGGGGCATAATATTAACGGTGGAATGGCTGAATATGTAAAAGTAAAAAAAGAAAAAGTTTTTGGTATACCTGATCATGTATCTTTTAATGCAGCAAGTCTGTGCGAACCAATAGCCTGCTGTCTTCATGCAGTTGATTTATGTGAAATTAAGTATGGAGATGCGGTTGCTGTTCTTGGCGCCGGTCCTAATGGCCTGATTCTTGCTCAGCTACTAAAGCATTCCGGTGCAGCTGATGTAGTGATTGTTGCGGGAACACAGAGTAAATTGGATTTAGCAGAGAAATTAGGTATTAAAACTGTACTGATGGACCGTAACGATTACTCAATACATGAGAAAAAATTGAAAGAGATATTCCCAATGGGTTTGGATGTAATCGTAGATGCGACGGGAAGTATTAAAATGATTGAACATGCCTTCGCATTGTTGAAAAAGGGAGGAAAAGTTGTTCAATATGCACTTGTGCATAGCAGGGAATCCCTGAAAGTAGATCCAATGTTTATGTTTAATAATGAACTTACTTATAAAGCGTCTTTTTGTCAATCTCATAATTTTGGCCGTTGCATAGAGGCGCTTGCAGATGGTCGAGTAAATGCAGACGTCCTCATCTCACACGAATTTTCCTTGGAAGAATACTATAATGCCCTTGATGAGAATGTAAATAATAGAAATGCAATAAAGGTATGTATTCATCCTAATAATAAATGATTGGAGTACACATATGAAGAATCAGACTGCATTTTTAACTCAGTCTAATCATATCGAGATTAAAGATTCAAATATGCCAGCTGTTGGCGAAAACGACGTATTGTTGCAGATGAATCATGTGGCAATTTGCGGATCGGATGCACATTTTTTTATTGATCCTACATATGGAGGCTTAATTGTCCCTCCAATTCTTCCTATTGTTTTAGGGCATGAATGTGGTGGAACAGTCATTGAAACAGGGCAGAATGTTAGACATGTTAGAGTTGGGGATAAAGTCGCAGTTGAACCGGGAAATGGTTGCGGCCGATGCAGTTATTGCCTTGAGGGACGCTATAATCTCTGCAAGGAAATGAATTTCATGGCGGCGCCGCCTTTTCATCGCGGAGCTCTTTCAAAATTTGTATCCCATCCGGCAAATATGGTATTTAAGCTGCCAGATAATATGGATACACAAGAAGGTGCGTTAATAGAACCGTTGTCTGTTGGAATGTATGCTGCGAAAAGGGCAAAAGCTAGACCGGGGAAAACAGCAATTGTATTGGGAGCAGGATGTATTGGGCTAATGACAATTGCAGCCCTTAGAACGATGGGTGTAGATGATATCATTGTTTCAGATTTGTTTGAAAACAGACTTAATAATGCGAAAAATTTTGGAGCAAGTACATTAATCAACGCATCTGATAAAAACGTTGTTGAAGAAGTGATGAGATTAACCAGCGGCAGAGGAGTGGATCTGGTTTTCGAGACGGCGGGCAGCAGGAATATCGCAGCGATGACGATAGATTTTGCAGCTTCGGGCGGGAAAATCATCATGGTTGGAAATGTATATGGCGAAACGCCTTTCCGTTTTATTGAGGCTAACAATAAAGAAGTAGACATCATTTCGGTATTTAGATATGTGAATATCTATCCTATGTCAATCAGTGCTGTTTCCAGTGGAAAGATTAACGTAAAAGGAATGATTAGTCGGGTATTTCCATTTGAAAAGACACAAGAAGCGTTTGAATGTGCAATTAACGATAAGGACAAAGTGATAAAAGTTCTGATAGAGCTCTAATACTTTAATTAAAGTATTAGAGCTATGGAGGGGTAGGATGAAAAAAGGCGGAATACTAAATAAAGATTTGATGGCTGAACTTACGGGGCTTGGTCATCTTGATATGTTTGTAATATGTGATGCAGGTTTTCCGGTTCCACAAAATGCAAAAAAAATTGATCTTGCAATCGTTGAAAACCTTCCTTCGTTTATGCAGACCCTAAAAGCAGTTTTAAACGAAGTAATAATTGAAGAGCTTATATTGGCTGAAGAAACAAAGGAAGTAAGTAACGAATTGTTCAATAAGATTGAAGAGATATTTGAGAACCAGGAAAAAAAATTATTGCCGTTTAATGATTTTTTTGAACACGCATTGAAGGCAAAGTTCTTTATTAGGACCGGCGATTTCACTCCATATGCGAATATCGTATTAAAGTCTGCCTCAGGTGTAAAAAAGTACAATAAAAAATATGATCTGTCTTTTAATCAAATCATATAGGAGATTGCCATGGAAAGAGCATATGATGTAATTGCTGCGGGGCATATATGTCTTGATATAAGTCCCGTAATTGAATCGACAAGTCATACAAGCATTGCACAGTTCTTATCACCTGGAAGACTTATCAACCTTGATGGGGTTACATTCAGTGCTGGCGGACCAGTTGCAAATACAGGTTTTGCTTTAAGCAAACTTGGGTTATCGGTTCTTCCTATGGCGAACATTGGAGCTGATGAGTTCGGTGTTATATTAAAAAACGTTATAAAAAAAGAGATAGGAATTGATTTTAAGTTAGATCAGAAAACAAGAACTTCATATTCGATTATCTTATCCATACCGGGTATAGACAGAATAATATTACATGACCCCGCGGGCAATAATTATTTTGGAGTTAAAGCAATTAACTTCAACTTGTTAGGTGAAGCTAAAATTTTTCATTTTGGTTATCCACCACTAATGAGAGCCGTATATCAAAACAGCGGTGAAGAGCTTATTGAGATTTATAAGAGAGCGAAAACTACGGGGGTGACGACATCCCTAGATATGAGCTTGCCTGATACTGATAGTGAATCTGGAAGGGTCAATTGGCAGGTAATTATGGAAGAAACGCTGCCATACGTCGATGTCTTTTTGCCAAGCGTTGAAGAAGCATTGTATATTTTTGATCGGAAAGAATATCTTCGAGTGAAGACGATTGCAGATAATGATGATTTTGTAAATCATATTAATATGAACAAAGTATGTGAAATTGGGGAGAGAATACTTCAAAACGGAGTAGCAATAGCTGTGATCAAGTGTGGATCTAAAGGTATCTATATTAAGACCGCAAGCAGTGAGCGAATCTCAAACATGGGAGCTTCTCACCCAAGAAAAACGGAGGCATGGTGCAACAAGGAATTATTTGAAGAGACATATCATGTATCAAATTTTAAATCTGCATTGGCTGGGGGGGATACAACAATCGCTGGACTTTTAACAGGTTTGGTAAAAGGATATGATATCTACAAAAGTTTAAAGATTGCATGTATGACGGGTGCACTTTGTTGCACGACGTATGATTCGATAAGTGGTTTACTGCCTCTAGATCAAATAGTAAAAAAAATAGATCAAAATAACAAAAAAAATAAATTTGATAAATTGAAAGATATGTTTGTATATGATCCCAATGAAGAAGTGTGGTGTCATAAATAGTGAAAAAAGCAGTCATGTACGGTGCGGGAAATATTGGGAGAGGTTTTATTGGCAAGACTTTTAGCGATTCTGGGTACGAAGTCTGCTTTGTAGATGTGGCGAAAGATATCGTAAGAAAAATAAATGAAGACATGTGCTATCCGGTTAAGATCGTGTCTAACGTAACGCAGCAAGAGGTTTTTGTGAGGAATGTGCGAGCGGTTAATGGATTGGATATTGATAGCGTAGCGGACGAAATCGCTGCAGCAGATATTATGGCGACAGCCGTCGGCGTAAACGTGCTGCCGAGAATAATTGCACCCATTTGTGCGGGACTGAAAAAACGTTTTGATTCGTATGGAAAACCACTCAACATCATCATTTGCGAGAATATGCTCGATGCGGATAAGTATATTCGTAAACTAATTGAGCAAGAGATTGGCGAAGCATATAAAACAGTCTTGGATGAAAAACTTGGGCTAATCGAAGCCTCGATTGGGCGTATGGTGCCTGTCATGACAGACGAAATGCGCGAGGGCAATCCGCTTAAAGTTTGGGTTGAGCCGTATGACGAGCTTCCGGTAGACAAGGATGCGTTTATCGGAGGAATCCCAAAATTGAACCGCTTGCTCCCGTTTTCGCCTTTTGGATTCTATCTTAAGCGAAAACTCTTCATTCATAACATGGGGCATGCCATATGTGCATATCTCGGATGGCAAAAAGGATATGAGTTTATCCATGAATGTATTAATGATAACGAGATACGTGAGACAGTAGCATCTGCTATGAAGAGCTCTGCAGATGCTTTGCATAATGAATATGGTATACCCATCGGAGAAATATATTCAAATGTATATGATATATTGGATCGGTTCGGTAATATATCTCTCGGCGATACCGTTGTGAGAGTTGGCAGGGATCCGGTCCGAAAACTAGGAATAAACGACCGCTTGGTTGGAGCGGCACTGTATTGCGAGGCCCAAGATGTTAGAGCAGACGGTATTGTACGCTCAATTGTAGCGGCGCTCCTTTTTGATAACGCAGACGATGAAGCAGCCATGAAAATTCAGCAGTTGATTTCGGAAAAAGGTATTGAAACTTGCCTAAAGCAGGTTTGTGGTTTGAATGAGAATATCCCACTGTTCTTTAAAATTATTGCAAACTACACAAGTCGATTTAAACAATAACAAATATCAAAGCCGATATATAGAGAATTAGATATTATAAGAGTCAACACACCGAATGAAGATTCGTTGTAAAGGACCCGAAACTATGGAATTGTTTGCGGGGTTCTTTACGTTCTTTCAATATAAGCCATTACTCACCTCAGACACAGTGTAGCAGCTTATATGTTGAGTAAGGGAGTGCCTATCACCGAGATTTCGGCTTGGCTGGGGCATAAGAGTGTATCGACGACCGCTAACATCTATGCGCACATCACCGACGATATGCGAAAAAGCGCCGCGAAAATGGATGGATGCGGGATATGATCCGGATGGCAGCGCAATGCTAATCACTTTGGACTCAGCAATAAAGAAGCTATTTCAAAACGTGCTGGATGAAGAGCAAAACGATAAGCCTGAAAAAGATGAAGATGAATCGTTAAAAAGGCATGAGGGGTTTGAAGAAAAACCGAGACTGCGCGTTATAAGAGGAAAAACAGCTTAAGGTCAGAACCATCATCAATTTTCAATGATATGGTAGTGAAAAGGAGACAATTTTCATAAGAGTAACCAGATACTTGGAAATACACCGCAAAGAAAAATCCCCTGAAACAGCCATTTCAAGGGATTTGGGTGCCTTTGCAGGCTACCATCAGTCTATGGAGCGGGTGATGGGAATCGAACCCACGTAACCAGCTTGGGAAGCTGACACTCTGCCATTGAGTTACACCCGCCTGACGCAAAAAGTATTATAACATACGCTTTGTCTTTTGCAAATAACTAAACAAAAAAACGACAGATATTCTCATACTAATATGCCTCGTTCTTACTTCTTGACCTCTTGTTTGAGATGGCCCACATGAGTGCTTCGACATATCCCGCACAATAGCGCGGGCGTACGCATAAATTACTATTGGCACATCTCAAAATCCACAAAAAAGGAAGGTTCATATTATGGGCGAGGAAAGAAAATTGATGATGGAAGGCTTCGCTTTCGAACTGACGGGCTTTTTCAGTGCCGGCGGTGTTACCACGGTAACTCTCAGCATAAATGGCAACGGCAACAGCCCCAATGACTTAAAGGGTTGGGCAATGGAGGTTTGCGCCGGCGACCCGCAATACTTCAACAGCGAAGTAAACATCATCAGCTGTGAGAAACGGCGGCGGCATGGCGCGTGGCTTCCGGCGACCGCTCAGAAAACTTCTTATGAGCTGACGGGAGATATCGGCTTTTGCGGCGTGGCGGTAACTGATTGGGTGGGACGATATGCAGAAGACCCGGACGTGGAGTTTCGCCTCGTGCTGGATAAGGAGCTCAAATTCGAGCCGTTTGCTGTGGCAACGATGGTGGGGGAGCGTGTAAAGAGATCGGACGGTCGCATCAGCATTGGAGTCAACGAATCGCCGGTATTGAACCGTGTATGGACAACGCCCATTGAGAAGAACTTTTGCCTGTTCGTGGTGGTGCCGGAGGGATATAAACCAGAGGGCGCATGTAAGGTGGCGGTGTCTGCGACAAAGCGCGCGGCACATATACTGAACTATAAGGGCGAGTATGTGGTGGATGATGCGCTGTCACCTGAAGCAAAAGCGTTGCGCACAGTGCGTTCCGAGCTGCTGTGCAGCGTGCGTATACTGGCGGACATTCCGATCAAAAGCGCGACAGCCTGCGGTGATAGCGTGCAAGTGAGTGCGGTGGACTGCTTTGAGGTGAGTGAAACCATCGGCTACGCAGATGATGAACAATCCTTCGAACTGCGCGATGTTTCAGTCTGCCCCAAGAAGAAGAGCTATGATTTGACGCTGTTGAACGCGCACTGCGGCCGTTCAGTATACCGGCTGGATGGTAAATTCGTCATCGACTGCAAAAGGTGCAGCAAATCAGAGAAGGCAGAAGAGCAGTAATACAACATATATTCTATTGAGAGCCTATCAAAATACTTATTAAGTGAAAATGGCGGGGGATAGCAACCGCCTTTTTCAATTCATCTGCACATTACAAGCAAATATGAATTATATTTGTTATGTTACTGATACCATGGTAAAATACTTTCGCTTTACACATGGTATTTGAATCAAAGCATCCAAGGATAACGCAAATGAAGACCAAAACCTCTTATTTAAAATACTTAGCTGCGCTGCTGATGTTTGGTACAAACGGCATTGTTGCCAGCTTTATTGATCTGAACAGCTATGAAATCGTGCTTGCCAGATTGTTGATCGGAACCACGCTGCTGATTGTGGTATTCGTACTGTCACGGCAAAAGGTGCAGTTATTCAAGGCTAAAAAACAGATGATTTTTTTGGCTGTTTCAGGCATTGCGATGGGGGCCAGCTGGATGTTCTTATACGAGGCTTACCAGCAAATAGGTGTCAGCATTGCGTCATTGGCGTACTACTGCGGCCCTGTAATTGTGATGATTGCGTCGCCGGTGCTTTTTCGCGAAAGGCTGACATGGGCAAAGGCGGCAGGCTTTGTAACGGTGCTGGCTGGAATGGTCTGTGTCAACGCAAAGGCATTATGCGAGGGAAAAACGTATTGGGGGCTGTTTTGCGGCGCTATGTCTGCTCTTATGTATGCAGCCATGGTTATCTGCAACAAAAAAGCAGAAAAAATCACAGGCTTAGAGAATTCCGTTTGGCAGCTTCTGGCGGCTTTGATGACAGTGACGGTATTCGTGGGTGTCAAACAAGGATTTGCATTGCATATCTCGTCAAAAGACTGGATTCCAATACTGATACTGGGTACCGTAAACACAGGGGTTGGCTGCTATTTATACTTTTCATCCATTGGAAATCTGCCGGTTCAAACGGTCGCCGTGTGCGGATATCTGGAGCCTTTGTCGGCGGTGCTTTTTTCCGTCATATTTCTGCATGAAAACATGTCAGCTATCCAGATAGCCGGTGCTGTGATGATATTAGGCGGGGCGTCTTTCGGAGAGCTGTTTCGTTCATCGCACAGTATGAGGATACAACCAAAAGCATAACAAAAAAAGGCCGATTGGCCTTTTTTCTTTTGAGACTAAGGGACAGTTACCATACCCCATAAGGGGAAAAATGTAGAATCAGCCCTGCTCAATGGCTTCGCTGGGGCAAGAATCTGAACATGCACCGCAATCGATACAAGAATCCGCATCAATAACGTACTTGCCGTCGCCTTCGGAAATTGCTTCCACAGGGCATTCGCTTTCGCAAGCGCCGCACGAAATGCAAGCATCAGTAATCACATAAGCCATTAAACCTTCACCTCCGTCATATTTTACACGTTCATTGTAAACACATGCGTATAAAAAAGCAACAACGTATATTACTTTTTTTAATTACCTATTGTTCATTAATCCTCCAGCAGCGACTTGATCTCGTCATCGAGATCCGGCTCCGGCTCGTGCTGTTCTTTCGCAGGTGCACCGCCCTTGAATCGGATTTCATCCAATCGGAAGGTGCGCACGTCGATGCTGCCATCCGGCAGTATAAGCTTGACGCGCACCGTCTCAGTGACGGCGTTGTTCTCGAGCACCATGCCTTCACCGTCCGGCGAGGTAACCGTGCTGCCCGGCTTGGGCATACGCTTGCGCGTCTGCACGTAATGCTCCTGCTCGTAGTTGAGACAGCACATCAGACGGCCGCACAACCCACTGATTTTAGTGGGCGAAAGCGACAGGTTCTGCTCCTTCGCCATCTTAATGGACACGGGAGAGAAGTCTCCCAAGAAGCACGAACAGCAGCAAGCCCGTCCGCAGGGCCCCAGACCGCCCAGCATCTTGGCTTCGTCCCGCACGCCAATCTGGCGCAGCTCAATGCGCGTTTTAAACACGCCGGCGAGATCCTTAACGAGATCGCGAAAATCCACGCGTCCGTCTGCCGTAAAGTAGAAGATGATCTTAGAGTTATCAAATGTATATTCCACGTCCACAAGCTTCATGTCCAGATTGTGCTTTTCCACCTTTTTCTGACAGGTTTCCAGCGCTTCCTTTTCCTTTCGCTTGTTTTCCTCCACGCGCTTGTCATCCTTAGGGGTGGCGCGGCGCACCACCGTTTTGAGGGGCGCGACGAGATCCTTCTCGGCCACTTCCTTTTCAGCGATCACGATTTCGCCATATTCCATGCCGCGCGCGGTTTCCACAATGGCATGGTCTCCCTCGGCAAACTGAAGCTCGCCGGGCAGGAAATAGTATACCTTGCCGACAGGTTTGAAGCGCACGCCTACGACTTTTTCCATTTGTTCTTTTCCTCCAATATGCCAAAAAGCATTCTTTCCACAGCCAGCCTAAAGTTGACAGGGAATAAGAATCGCCTTTCTGCTTCCAGTATGACATTTATGATATTACTAATTGCGCCGCTTGTAAAGCGCGAAGCCGCATCGCGGATATTGTCCGCAAAATCAGCATTGACGATGAGAGACTCATCCTGTGTTTTTTGAAGCATCAGTACGTCCCGGCAATACGATTGCATGACGGTGAGCAGCGGCAGAATCTGCTCCTTGTTCTTTTCCAAGAAATCCGCAAAGGTGCTGATCGCCATGTTCCTTTGCAGCAGAAGCTTGTGGATTTGGTTGATTGCTTCCTCGCGCAGCGCCAGAAACTCCACATCCTGACGAATACGCCCCGCCTCGTCCAGAAAACCGCCCGACAGATCAGCCAGTATGGCAGCTGTGGTGCTGTCCACGGCGAGTGCCCGCGCAATGGTTTGGCGTGCGTCCGGCTCAGGGCTGATGGGCACCAGCGCACAGCGGGATGCGATGGTGGGCAGTACGCCGGATACGCTGCGTGCAGACAGCAGGAAGACAGTGCCTGCAGGCGGCTCTTCCAGCGTCTTGAGCAGGCTGTTGGCGGCGGCATCCGTCATGTCGTCTGCCGCTTCGATGACTACAGCTTTGCAGCGGGCTTCATACGGCTTCTGCGCCGCGAACGACAGTGCATCGCGCAGCTCGGCCACCTTGGGTGCGCTCAGACGCAGAATGTCCACATGCCCCTCCAGCACCTTGCGGCAGTCCGCACACGCACCGCAGCCGCCCGTGTGGCAGTACAGCCGTTGCAGGAAGGCGTCGATAAGCCGCCGTGAGACTAGCGGTCGGCTGCACACCAGCAGGTATGCGCCCAGCATGCGGGTGCTGCTCGCCGCATCTAAAAACAGCGGGCGCGCCGCGCTGCTCAAAGCAACCCCGCGCTTTCGAAGAGCGGTGTTAAGGTTTGCAGTATGATGGCGTGCGTTTCCTGCTTGGTGCCGCGTGCGTCGATGGATATGATGTCGTCGCGCCTGGACAGCTCGGTGAAGCCATGATACACGCGCTGGTGGAACGCAATATCCTCGCTCTCCAGCCTGTCGTGAACCTTATTCTCGTTCATACGTTCAAATGCCTTTTCCGGCGTGATGTTGATAAATATGGTGGCATGCGGCATGCATGCGTCCACTGCGGGAGCGTTAATCTGCGAGACAAGGTCAATCCCCAGCTCGCGCCCGTAGCCCTGATAGGCGAGTGACGAATGGATAAAGCGGTCACACAGCACCACGCGCCCTGCCTCAAGCGCCGGTTTGATGACCGTGCGAACATGCGCAGCCCGCGCAGCTGCATACAGCATGGCTTCGGTGACAGCGTCCATCTCGTTGCCCACGCCCAGCACAATATCCCTGATCTTTTCCGCGACGGGACAGCCGCCCGGCTCGCGCGTGCGCACAACATCGACACCCATCTTTTCCAAATGCTCAGCGAGCAGGCGCGTCTGTGTGGATTTGCCGCTGCCGTCCGCCCCCTCAAAAGTGATGAATAATCCGCTCATATTTTGCTCCCCAGCAGTGCGGCAATATCCGCCACACTGTCTAAGACATAGTCTGCGCCCGCATTTGTCAGCTCGTCCCGGTCGCCGTAGCCGTAGAGCACTCCGGCGGTATCAAAGCCCATTGCGCGTCCGCCGATGATATCGTGACTGCGGTCACCCACCATCACGGCGTATGCGGGCGCTTGTCCCAACCGGGTGATACCGTTTTGCAGCACCTGAGTTTTGTCGAATATGCCTTCCTCGTGCCGTGCGCCGAACACCGCGTCGAACAGCGGGAGCAGCTTATAGCGTTCCAGTATCGGCAGAGCCATCGCTTCGGTCTTGGATGTGGCGATATACAGCGCCTTGCCGGAAGCCTTGACTGAACGAAGCGCGTCCTCAATGCCGTCGTACAGGCGGCACTCATAAATGCCCTTGTCCATATAGTATTCCCGGTAATAGGTATACGTTTCCTCAGCGCGCTGCTCCGTAAAGCCGAACGCGTTTATTAAGTGCATCTTGATGGGCGGACCCACGAAGGAGCGGATGCGCGCCTCGTCATTTTCTTCATAACCGGCTTTGGCAAACATGTAGCGCACAGCGTTCATGCATCCCTCGCCCGATTCGGTAATCGTGCCGTCCAAATCAATAAATACCGCGTTGTATCTTGTTCCGTCCTTGCCTGTGATGCGATCGATCATGTTCTCTCCTTGAATACCCATATGCTGTCGCCGTCTATGCCAAACACCTCAAAGCCCTGTCTTTTGGCTTCCAGCAGATAGACGGAGACTTCGTATGTAATCTGCTGACCCCGCGCCACCACCACCTCGGCAGGCGGATAGACCCCCGCTGTGGAAGCTGAGATGAGCCCGGCGGCGCGTTCGATGCGTACCTTTTCAATATTACCCCAAAAACGGGAGTTTTGCGAATACTTTGTGGCCTTGGGCATGCTGTAGGGTGAAAAATACATGTGGTTACGCTGAATTCGCCCCATGGTGCGAAGCGCTCCGTATAAACTGTCCAGATGCTCCGAGGTGGTGCCGGGGGAAAGCATCAGCAGTATGTTGCGCATGTCTGCCGCTTCCACGTGTATGCCCTGCTGCGCAAGCGTGCTTTTTACCTGAAGCCCTGTATAGCCTGTGCCCGATACGTCGATGACCAGCTTGAGGGGGTCCTTGTCTGCCATGTCGGGCATGCGGATGTCGGGACAGCTGATGCCGGACACCAGACCCAGCAGCTCTTCAAAGCGCCGCGCAAGGCTGATTACGCGGAACAGCTCCTGCTCACCTTTGTCGCGCATGTATGCATGGGCATAGTCCATCGACCCCAGCAGTATGTAGGAGGGGCTGGTGGACTGGAAGCAGGACATGGCGCGTATCGCGTCGTCCTTGCTGACACGGGAGCCGCGCCCCACGCACAGACAGGCACATTGGTTCATTGCGGGCAGCATCTTGTGCGTGCTTTCCACCCAGATGTCCGCGCCCGCCGCTCCGGGGGATTTGGGCAGCATGGGAGAAAATGCGAAGTGAGCGCCGTGGGCGACATCCACCAGCAGCGGGATCCCTGCCTTATGCACAATGTCTGCGATCTCTTCAATATTCGCACAGAGTCCAAAGTAGTTGGGGTATACAAGAAAAACGGCAGCTGCGTCGCGGTGGGTTTTGAGCGCGTCGCGGACATCCTGCGGACGTACCACAGCGGGGAAATCACTGGGGGCAGCTTCCAGATAGACGGGTATGATGCCATGTGTGATGACAGCGTTTGCCGCGCTCAAATGCACCCCGCGCGGAAAAATCACCTTCTTGCCGCGAAACAGCGACAGCATGGCGGTGATGCCCGCGGTAGAGCCGCCGGTGGTGTAAGCCACGGCTTCCGCGCCGATGTAGTCGGCATGCAGCGCCTCGCTTTGCAGTATGGCGCCTTCGGGCTTAAGCAGGTTGTCCGCGCCCGGCAGCTCCGTGATGTCGCACCAGAGCAGCTCACCGCCGAAGAAGCCGGTGTCGCCCTTGTGGCCGGGCATGCAAAGCCGTACACGCGCGTTGCCGCACACAACTGATAAGGCGTCCATGATCGGTGTTTGTCTGTTCATAGAAAGCTCACCCCTTTTAGGCGTTAATGGCAATTAAGATACATAGACCTTTTCTAATTGAGCAAAGTATGAGATAATTACGTTGCTCATGGGATAGAAGGAGGCGTTATGAAAAAGACGGAGCGCGATAACATGCTGCTGTTTTCCAAGGAGGCCGCCGTCGGTCTGTACCGATACAGGCTGTATTTTACACCCTTATCGTCGCTGCGGGACGAGACGCCGCGAGTGTTCCGGCTGCTTGTCCGAACGCCGTTTGCCTTCAGCAAGTTTGAGCTGGGCCGCGTCTATTCGCTGACCTACAGCAATGTATATATCCTTGCCAGTGTGCCGCGAGAGGAGTTCAACCTACAGGAGGAGGACTTTTCCAAGCTGCTGCAAACGCGGGACTTAAAGTTCATGGACAAGAAAACATCGGCGGCACTGCGCTCGATCGATATGCCGTATTTCTCCAAGAATCGATACTATTCCTTCAACGAGATGAAGGAAATTGTTAATTACAGACCGGATTTTCTAACGCGTGTTGCCATCACCTCGTTCTCGACAGTGATGACGGGCGTGGCGCTGCTGGGTCCGTTCTGCCTGTATGCATGGATGCTCTATCTGCTCATTCGAGGACAGATGAACCTCGTCGGTTTCACGTCCAAATCGCTCGCGCTGCCCATTATGGGCATTGGTGCTCTGCCTGCCACGCTGTTCATTATGTCCGTATTGTTTGCTTTAAGCGAGCTGGCGCTGCTGCGTATCGACTTCACAAAGGGCAACATATTGAAGAAATACACGCTGGCCTGGGGCGGTATCCGCAAGAGCATATTCTTCGAGGTCAGCGACATTCGCTATATCAAAAAGTTCGGCATCGCGGCGGGTATAACGCTTGCGGTGACGATACTCCTGGCAATTCTGGTTTAATCCGCACCGTTATAGTGTCAAAACGGGTATTATTTCCGCTTTGCCTTTCTTTCGTTCTACTTTTTCGCATAAATATGTTATGAACATACTCAGCTATAAGCATTATAAGGCATAAGCATACTGCCACGCAATGACAAACCTTGAAATTGGGCACAGTCAAGGCGTTTGACACGGCGCAGTTATGTGGATATACTTTGAGCAAAAAGGAAGAGGATGGTAAGAAGCGTTGGTTGAGGCAACCGGCTTGTGCCGCGATTTTGGCGCGACGCGATTTTTGGATAACGTAAGCCTTGCCGTGCCTGCCGGACAGGCGCTGGCAGTGGTCGGCGAGAACGGCGCGGGCAAAACCACGTTGCTCAAAATTTTGGCCACAGCGGCGCGTCCCGATGCGGGAGAACTTATGATTGGCGGCGTGGATGCGCTGGAAAATCCCAAGGGGGCGCGCGCGTTTATCGGTTATGTGCCGCAAGGCATTGCGCTGATGCAGGAGCTTTCAGTACGCGACAACCTGCGCTACTGGATGAAGGCGGGCGATGAAGCGGCGTACCGCTGGGCGCTGGACGTCATCGATCTGTCTTCGGTGGAGAAAAAGAAGGTGGCGAAGCTTTCGGGCGGTATGCAGCGGCGGCTTAACATTGGTGCATCGCTGGTGACGCGCCCCAAGCTGCTGATACTTGACGAGCCGCTGGCCGGTGTGGACGCGGAGAACCGGGCGCGTATTATGAACGGCCTTGAGCAGCTGAAGCAGAGCGGAGTCGCAATTGTGTTTACCAGCCATTACAACGACGAATTGCAGCTGCTGGCAGACAATATTCTGGCGTTGAAGGCGGGGCGGGTCACGTACTACGGTGCGCCGGACTTCTCGCCGGAGGGCGGAGCTGCGGCGGCGATACGGCAGTATACCGCATAACAGTAAGGAGGAGCCGCGATGGCACTCGGCAAAGAGCGGGGCGGCATACCCCAACTGACCGGGGTGGTGCAGGATACACAGGATAAGCGGCTGCGCAAGCGCCGACTGTATACATGGATAGCGGCTGGCGGAATTATGGCGGTGGCTTTGTGCATCGTGGGGATTGCGTTGCTGCGCGAACCGCCGAAGCTGCCGGAGACGCCAAAACCGCCGGTAAATCTGGGCGTCACGGCGGCTCAGCAGTATATCACCGAATATAAGCTGGACAGAGAAGCGCTGATGAGCGCACCGCAAAAGGAGCTGGGAGAACGGCTGCTGGCGGAGGCGTTTGAGATTGAGGCGGATGTGACGTTGAGCGCGGACAATCTCGCAGAGACGCTGGGGCTGCCTGTGAGCCGTCTCGTGCTGGGCGTGGACGCGAAGTATGACCTTGAAGATATCGGCATGAAGCTGAGGCTGATGGGCATGGAATATGCCAGCGCGTACCTGATCGGCGATGAGGCGGTGCTGAGTGTGATGGGCGACGCTTACAGCACGCCGCTCTCTCTGCCCGCGCAGGGGCTGGATGAGAGCATGGGGTTGGGGGAGAGACTGGGGCGTTTCGCGCCGCTGCTGCTCTCGGACAGCGCCTTGGCATTAAGGCTGATTGATACCGCGGCGCAGAGCGTGCCGGAGGCATACACACGGGTGTATGACGACGACGCTTTCAGCCCGCTGGACGGGGCGGATGCGGGAATGACCGTGATCGAGACGACGCTGGATGAGGCGGCGTTGCAGGCTGTGGCAGTCAATATGGATGCGCTGCTGCGTGAAGATGCGGCACTGCGCGCTCAGACGGAGGAGATGCTGCTGAACGCGGCAGCGGCTTACGGTTTTAAGGCGAATAGCTTGGACGAATGGCTGGCGGCTGTGGCAGATGGTTCCGCAATTCCGGACGATTATGAGCTGCGCTGGCGGGTGTACGAGCGAAACGGGAGATACGTGGGGCTGGCTGTGCAAACATCTCAGGGCGGGCAAACCAACGAATACAAGCTGCTGAGCGAGTTGAACAATAAAGAGAGTCACGAAGCGTTTGCTTTGCTGACAAACGGCGAAGTGCAGCAAAGTGCGGACTACACGATGACATACGATGGCGGCAGCGTTAAGGTGGAAGGAACGTACCGTGCCGATGCGTCCCGCGTGTACAGCTTTGCGGCGGTTATGGCGTTTGAGAAAAACAGAGACGGCTATAAGCTGACGGGGACGGCGGACATAGACGGGCCGGTGCTGAGCGATAAGCCACAGCCGGTGAGCCTGACCATCGACGCGGACATACGCGCGGGCGAGGGCTTGGAGACGATGAAGGAAAGCCGCGGCTGGCAGGGTATCTACGCGCAAACGTGGAGTGTCATGACGGAGCCGTGGCAGAATCTGATTAAACCGTAGGTGAAACGGAAAACGAATGAAGAAACTTTTCGCGGTGGATTTAAAGAGGCTGCTGCAAAATCGGGCGGCAATTATATTCGCGCTGGCGGCTCCGCTGATGCTGGTTTTGCTGGTGTCGCTGGTGGTGGCGCCATATTTTTATGCGGATGTGCGGGCGCAAACCTTTACAGTCGCCGTATGGAACGAGGACGATGACCCGATGACGCAGCAGCTGCTGCGCGGCCTGATCGAGAGCCGTTCGCTGTCCGGGTTGATCGAGACGCGGTTTGTGGACAGCGAGGCGGAAGGGCTTGGGGCTGTGGCAGACGGTGCGGCGGCTTATGTGCACATTCCCGCCGGTATGCAGGATACACTGGTTTCGGGCGGTAACAGCGTGATTGAGTATACCGGCAACCCCAACATGCCGCTGGAGGACGCGCTGCTGTTTGAGACGCTGGATTCGGGCATGGGCCTGGTGAGCCATGCGCAGCACGCCGCCAACACGCTGTACTATGACAGCATGGACGCGGGGCTGCCGCAGGACGAAGCGGCGGCGGCGTATTCACAAGCGGCACGGACATACCTGACAGGTGTGCTGCTGCGCGGGACGCTTTACGAGGACACGCAGGAGCAGTCGCCGTTGGGCGGCGCGTTGCCGGTGGAGTATTACGCGGCGAGCTTTCTTGTGCTGTTCGTGGCATTGGGCGGCTTGCCGCTGGCAAGGATCACGGCGGATGATGCAGCCTCGGGGTTGGTGCATCGGCAGCTGCTGTCCGGACATTCGCCGCGCGTATGCTTCGCGTCGCGGTGGTTGGCGGGTGCGGTGTTTCTGCTGATGCAGTTTGCGGTGCTGGCTCTGGCACTGGGGATTATCGCGGGCTTTTCGGGCAGTATCGTCAATTTGCTGCTGGGCGGCGTGCTGCTGAGCCTATTTTTGAGTCTGTGCATGGTGCTGGCGGGGCTGTACGCCAAATCGTCCGCAGCGGCGGTACGCGTCGGCTTCTTCGGTGTGCTGGCACTGGCGCTGTTGGGCGGACTGCTGGTTCCATCCGCGTTTATGCCAACGGTGGTGCGGGATATATCGGCATATTCGCCGCTGTCGGCGGGGCTGAAGCTGGCCATTGGCGGGCTGTTTGATGCGTCAGCGGGGGGAACTTGGCTGTTTGCGGGCATATTGCTGGCGTTCATTGCCGTGCTGCTGCCGCTGGGCAATGCACGGTTTCAAAGGAGTGCGCGATGAGGCTCTTTGTGAGGACAATTGCATATCGGCTCAAGGCGCTCATCACAGGCGCGCACGGCATCGTATTCCTGCTGCTGGCGATGCTGGTGGCGTTTGCGCCCTTCGTTGGGCTTATCATACCGGATGCGCCCGTGCCCATTGGCTGGATCGACGAGGATAAAACGGAATTCTCTGCCTTGCTGCTGGAGAACGTACAAGCCCTGGATGTGGTGTGGGTAACGCTGGGAAGCCGCGACGAGCTGACGGCGAATCTGCAAACGGGTCGGCTGGAGGGTGTGTTCGTCATCAAGGCAGGCTTTGAGGATGCGATAAAAGCGGGTGAGTTTGTGGGAACGCTGCAATTGCTGCGGTCGCCTTACAGCACGGCAGCGGGTGTGATCTCCGAAAGCGTGGGCAGCGAAGCGATGCGGTTGTGGCTGACATGCCACAGCGCGAACGAAGCGCAGGCGCTGGGTGGCGATGCGCTGTATCAACAGGTGTTCGAGGATGTGACGGCGGGAACGGAATTGCCCATCTTGGTGATCGAGCGGCAGAACGCCGCGGGGCGGACGGGCGAGGTCGTGCCCTTGCTGGATGCGGCGTATACGTCGTACTATCTGCTGGCGGGCTTGGCCGTATTCTTTATGCTGACGGGTTTGGCGATCAAGGGGCGCGGGGCGGATTTTGCAATGCGCCTCATTTCGCGCGGCGTTTCGGAGCCGCGATATATGCTGGCGGCGGGCGTGGCGGACGCGCTGTATATGCTGCCGTGCGTTGCTGTGCCGCTTGCGGCGATTGCGCTGGCGGGGGCGGGGCAGCAAATTGCGCTTATGCTCGCGCTGTTTCTGCTGTACCTGCTGTGGTTTGGCGGTGCGGCTTCGCTGGTGAGCCGCCTGCCCGACAAAACGGCGGCGGTGCTGGCTGTATCGGTGCTGACCCTTGCCAACGCGCTTCTGGGCTCAATGCTGGTGAAGCTTCCTGCTGCGGGGGCGTTCTCGCTGGTGACGTATCTGCTGCCCGCACGGTGGCTGTCCGCTGCGGATGCGCTGGGCGCATGGCCGTGCCTCGCGGGGCTGGCGGCTTACGCAGCATTGGTAAACGCGCTGCCGTTTGTGCGGCGGCGGCGGAGAGCTTAAGGGTTACGATAAGTTCAAGACCATGGAGGCACTGCCTCCACACCACCGCTCAAGGAACTTGTCCCTTGAGAATCCAAAAGCCTTCGCAAAGGTTTTTTGTATTATCAGCCAAGTCTGCGATATTCCCATGTGAAACGCTTTGGTGAGGGGGATTCCTTAGTCGCTACGCTCCATCAGAATGACAGCAAATTTGGACAAGCTACACTATACATTAGGCGTTTCTGATACAATTATTAGATGAAAAAAGCAAAGAAGAAGGAGTACGGAAAATGCCGCACGGCATTTTCCTGATGGGTTTCCAAAGGGATGAAATCCCTTTGGTGGAGGTCCGGAGGCAAAGTCTCCGAAAACCGTTAAGACTACAACATCAACGCTTTACGCGCCAGTTCCTTCATCCGCTCATCCTCAAACGCCAGTTCAAGCAAGCCCTCGCGCGCACGGCGGCGGATGTATTCGTACGAGTACGCGATGGACTCCGCATGATCGAAAGCGAGCCCGCCGCTGCGTACCGGAGCGATTTTTTGCATCTGCCCCGCGGGGAAGGTGACGACGGGATGCAGCGTCTCGCTGCCCATCAGCGTGTAGCTGATGATTGTCATGCCGTCTTTCTCTTCGCATGTGTAATCCGACAGCCGGAACCATTGTGCTTCCGCCGCGTCGTCGCCCGCGCGGGCGTTATACTGACTGCGGTCGGCCAGCCCCGCAAAGCTGACGGTAATCACGCGATCGCGCGGATCTCTGTCCGGCTTGCCCCAGACGAAGACCTGCTCGATGTATGGGCTGACGAGCCCCGTTTCCTCCTCCAGCTCACGGGCGGCGCTTTGGATTAAATCTTCATCCATGTTGACAAAGCCGCCCGGCAGCGCCCAGTGGCCCTTGTGCGGGTATGCGCCCCGTTTGATAAGCAGTATTGAAAGACCGCTCTCATCCACGGCAAACAGTGCGGTATCCGCTGCGACGCCGGGGTTGCGGTATTTGGTGGGATCGTAGCTTTTTAGGAACTGCTCTTCCTCGGGGGAAGAGGGTATGTAAGCCATAATCAAAACCTCCTAGCGGCACACGGCATCAATCACGCCGCCGCCGATGCATTCGTCGTGGGTGTACAGCGCGATGTACTGACCGGGTGTTACCGCACGCTGACGCTGCGCAAACTCCACGCGCGCGCCCTCATCCGTCAGTGTCACATGCGCCTGCTGATCCGGCTGGCGGTAGCGCACCTTGGCGGCGCAGTCGAACGAGCGCCCCTCCGGTTTGTTGATGAAGCTAAGACCCGTCGCCAGCAGTGCCTGCGAAAATAGCGCATCCGTCTCGCCCTGCTCCACATAGAGTATGTTTTTCGCCACATCCTTGTCTACCACAAACCAGCGGGCATCGGTTGCGTCGGCTTTGCCGCCGATCCCAAGCCCGCGCCGCTGCCCCAGTGTGTAATACATCACACCCTGATGCCGCCCCACAATGTGCCCGTCCGGCGTCATGATATCGCCGGGCTTGCCAGGTAGGAAGCCGGATAAGAAGTCGCGGAACTTGCGCTCTCCGATGAAGCAGATGCCGGTGGAGTCCTTCTTCTCTGCGACGCGCAAACCCAGCTGCGCCGCGATAGCGCGCACCTCGGTTTTTTGCATGTCGCCGATGGGAAACATGGCCGCACCCACCTGCTGGGCGGAGAGCATGCACAAAAAGTACGTCTGATCCTTGGAACCATCGGCAGCACGCAGCAAATGTGCGCCTTCGGAGCGGGCATAGTGGCCGGTTGCCAGGCTATCTGCGCCCAGCTTGCGCGCGTGCTCCAGAAACGCCGCGAACTTGATCTCTGAGTTGCACAGCACATCCGGGTTGGGCGTGCGTCCGCGTTGATATTCACCGAGGAAATAGGTGAATACGCGGTCGTAATACTCCTGCTCGAAGTTCACCGTATAGTAGGGGATGTCCAGCGTCAGGCAGACGGACTTCACGTCGTCATAATCCTGCGCGGCATTGCAGCCCTGACCGTCGTCCTGCCAGTTCTTCATGAACACGCCCACAACATCGTAGCCCTGCTGTTTCAATATATGTGCCGCCACCGCGGAATCTACGCCGCCTGACATGCCGCAGACGACGCGCCTCTTCTTGTTCTCTCTCACAGTCTGTCCTCTTTTTGATTTCTGCGTTCATTATACGTTTTTGTGCACAGACCGTCAACGAAAGCGGCGGCAGTGGCGGGCGGCGGACAAAAGTGGTATAGTGAACGCAAAACAAGGGGAGGCCTCTGGTATGAGCGCTGCGCGAAAAAAGCCTGGCCGTACAGGCGCGGGCAGATGGGCTGCCGTCGCATTGGTATTGGCGTCGCTCGTTTTTGCGCTCGTCTGGGTGTATCCGCTGCTGCAAAGCTACGGGGTGATGAGCCTTTACTCCGCGCAACAGCAAAAGGGCAGCGTGATGCGCCGGTGCGGCATGGATGCGGATATACCGCTTGTGGGCGGCTGGTATCAGCAGATGCTGGTTTTTAACGCAGAGGGATTTGCGGATTGGTCGGGTATTGAAGCCGATATGTCGGTGCTGTATACCTTCGGCGGGTTTGATCTCGCGCGGCGAACCTCGGTGCTGTACGATCCCAACAGCGATAAATATTCTGCGTTTTACGGCGCGTATGCGGTGCAGAAAGACGGCGGTGTCTTTGGCTTTGATGGCAGCGGCGCGCTTGATATGGATGAAGTGACGGCGGCAGTAAAATACGACTACACGCGGCTGGTAATGGCGAATTTTGGCTGCCCGGAGCCGGTGTTCGAGGCAGAAGATATGTCTATGCGGGAGAACGCTGTGTGCTCGGGCAGCGGCGGTTGGACGCGCATTGACGCGAAGCTGCGTGTCAACGGCGCGGCGCATACATATAAGGAAGACGCACCCGCCTATCTGCAATACGGCAAGCCGATGCGTACGGATGAGCCGGATTTTGCGGAGATTAATATGGTGGGGCGGATATACGCGCAGTATTTCCCTTCGTTCGGTTGTACGGTGATGATGTACTGCATCGCGCCCGATATAAAGACGGTGGACGCTTGTGACACGGAAGCGCTGCAGCAGTCGGTGATCGCGGCGCTACAATAGATCGGCCACGGCCTGTGCCGCCAGCTCAATAAGCTCCTTGGCGGGCACGTCAGCTGTGCCGGGGATGATGAAGTTGCAGCGGGATATGGGGATGAGCACCTTTTTGGCGGCGCTTTCGGCGATAGTGCGCGCAATGCGCGGCGTGATCTCGCCCATCATGCTGCCCGCTGCGATGATGCCCAGACCACCAACAATGATGTCGGCCTCTTGCACACATGCACACACGGCACGTTCGCCGGTATAGCCCGTCTGTGCGCCGCTCTTTCGCATAGCGGCGGTTGCGGCGGTATTGACACCCGCTGCGGTCAGGCGGATTCGATTGCCGCACTTCTCTGTCAGTATTTTGACGACAGACGCACCAAGACCGCCGCCCTGCGCGTCCACCACCACCACGTGCAGCATATCGATTCCCTCCGCTCATCGTTCATTTGAATAAGATTTGGAAAGATGGTATCATGCGTCACGGACGTTACGCAAGCCGGTTTGGCATGCCGTTCAATTATTTCGTGCTCAATCATATTTTTTTCTTTAAAAGGGTGGTAAGATAATATATAATACGCTATTGAGGGATAGATTGAAAATTTTCAATTTGATTTAAATAAGGAGGAAATACAATGCCATTAGTAACCACTACAGAGATGTTTAAGAAGGCGTACGAAGGCGGCTATGCCATCGGCGCGTTCAACGTGAACAACATGGAGATCGTTCAGGGTATCACCGAGGCAGCCAAGGAGTTGAACGCTCCGCTGATCCTTCAGGTGTCCAAGGGCGCGCGTGCCTACGCGAACCCGATCTACCTGCGCAAGCTGGTAGAAGCGGCTCTGGAAGACACCGGTTTGCCTATCTGCCTGCATCTTGACCATGGCGACACGTTCGAGACCTGCAAGGATTGCATCGACGGCGGCTTCACCTCCGTCATGATCGATGGCTCGCATCACTCGTTCGAGGATAACATCGCGCTGACCAAGAAGGTTGTTGAGTACGCACATGACCGCGGTGTGGTTGTGGAAGCGGAGCTCGGCCGTTTGGCAGGCGTTGAAGATGACGTCAATGTGTCGGCTGAGGATTCGTCCTACACCCATCCGGGCGAAGTGGAAGAGTTCGTCAGCAAGACGGGCGTGGATTCTCTGGCGATCGCCATCGGGACAAGCCACGGCGCGTTCAAGTTCAAGGGCGAAGCCAAGCTGCGTTTCGACATTCTCGAAGAGATCGAGAAGATGATACCGGGATTCCCGATCGTGCTGCACGGTGCATCCTCCGTTATTCCGGAATACGTTGAGATGATCAATCAGTATGGCGGCAGCATGCCCGGCGCACAGGGTGTTCCGGAACACATGCTTCGTCAGGCAGCCAAGAGCGCGGTCTGCAAGATCAACATCGACTCCGACCTGCGTTTGGCGATGACGGGCACACTGCGCAAATATTTTGCGGAGAATCCGTCTCACTTCGACCCCCGGCAGTACCTTAAGCCGGCCCGCTCTGCCATCAAAGAGATGGTCAGACACAAGATTGAAGTGGTGCTGGGCTGCGCAGGCAAAGCGTGATATCGGTATAACCACAATGATCCGGCGTTTGGAAACGAACGCCGGATTTTTCATATCTTCATGATATAAGCATGCTGTTTGGCAGGAGGATCTGCCCGTCATAGAGGCGCCGCCTGCCGCATAGTATTGATATATACCATGCGGCTTTAAGGGGGCGACATTGAATGGGGCTGGGCATAGACTTCCAGACGGTGCTGTTTTTCGCACTCGGCCTCATATTTCTGTACTTTACCGGGTGGCTTCTGCTCGCCCCCTTAAGGTTTATTATGAAGCTGCTGGCGAGCGGGCTGCTGGGCGGATTAATGCTGGCGGCTATCAACTTAGCTGGCGGCATTTTTTCTGTCACAATTGCGATAAATCCGTTAAGTGCCGTGATCGCGGGATATTTTGGACTGCCCGGAATCATATTGCTGCTGCTGCTCAAGTTGATACTGACATAACCTTAAATGAACACAATAAAAGCTCCGACGAACGGAGCTCTTACTGTTTGGATGTATACATATGACAGTGAGAAGCTTAATTGTTACTGGTGTTTGTCTCATCCGCAGATGCACAGGAGGACGCATGGGCACAGCCGCTGCATCCGGCGCACTGAGAGCCGCCCTTTTGCTTGCGGCGAACCAAACGATAAGTCACCAAAGCCAGAGCCGCAAGGACAACAGCCAGTATTATAAAGTCTACCATGGACAATCACCTCTTGATTAGCATAAGCTAACTTTTTACGTTAAATATAAGGATGCTTTATGGCATCCAAGTCGTAAACTTATCTCAGACAGCGATGCGGTTGGCCAGAGTTTTATCCAACGCGACACGAGTGTCCTTCACATTGACAATCAGGTTGCCGGCAACGCGCGATACGATGGAGATCTGCTCGCCTTCCACGAAACCCAACCGATTCAAAAAACGAATGGTTTCGTCCTTGCCAGATATCTTCTTGATATTAACCTGTTCACCCTCATTGACCAAAGTCAGCGGCATTTGTGTTTCCTCCCGGAATCAGCTACATTGATGTTAGCCATTTCTAACTAAACAAAGTTTATCACGGCTAACTATCTGTGTCAACCTCTTTTTTCATTTGCACAAGACATTGATATCTGTTAATATAGTAAGGATGCATGCGCATCAACTGTTAGATAGGATGCATGTGTGTCAATTATTTTGCTTGCTTTTTAAAATACAGCGTGTTAAAATACCCCTGCTGTAGATATATTGGAGGTTGAAATGGCCACTTTAGTGCTTGTCATCGACATTGTCCTTTGTCTGTTCTCATTGTTTATGATCGCTGTTGTGTTGCTTCAGTCGGGCAAAAGTGCCGGGCTGTCGGGCGACATCGGCGGTGCTGCTGAGTCTTTCTTGGGAAAGAGCAAGGCGAAAACATATGAGGGAACGCTGAAGAAACTCACGAAAGTCGCGGCTGTGGGCATCATGGTGCTCGCGATTGCGCTGGTGCTTATCCAGGTGTACGTACTGCCCAATGTTCCCGCTCAAACGCCGGCTTCGCCGACGGCTGCGGTGACCGAAACGGCAGCGCCGGAAGCCACCGAGGGAGCTGCGATATCGCCTGAGGTTTCTCCTGAAGCTGAATAGACTGACAGGACTCAAACAGAGTGACCTTAACAGGGAGCAAGCTGTTGACGCCTTTCCGAATCTACGGGAAGGCGTTTTTGGTTTTCGTGATTTGGTGATCACAGATAAAAAAGTAAGCGCTGTAAGGAAACATGCGCTATTGCATAACATAATGTTATTGATGAATATGAAGAGGAGAAGGATTTGGATTTAGGAGAATGGATCATCAACGAGCTGGGCTCGCATGATAAAAAGATGGATTTTGACGCGCTGCTGAATGCGCTGGAACCACAGGAAAGCCCGGCTTTGGTGCGTGAGGCCGTGCAGCAGTTGATTGCGCAGGGCAAGGTGCTCAGTTCAAAGAAGGGCAAGCTGTTTCTGCCGGGACGGTTTGGCTTATATACCGGAAGGTTGGATGTAAAGCGTTCCGGCTTTGCATTTCTGCTGAGCGACGGCGGCGATATTTTCATATCCGCTGACAGCAAGAACGGCGCGATGCACGGCGATTTGGTGGTGGTACGCCAGCTTTCCGAGGCAGAGACGGACCGCCGCCGAGAGGGTGAGGTCACGCAGATACTGGAGGAGAAGCAAACGCGGCTGGTGGGCACGTTGATGGGACGCTATGTGCGCCCTGATGATGAACGACTGGACGAGGTGCGCGTGTCCAAGAAGGGTGTGGACGGCGCAAAGGATGGCGTCAAGGTGGTCGTGGATATCAAAAAACGTGCAACAAATGGTGAAAGCGCCGAAGGTCGTATCGTGGAGGTGTTAGGCAAGGCGGGGCTGGCACAGGTGGAGCTAAAGAGCCTGATCCGTCAGTTTGAGCTGCCGGAGGACTTCCCGGAGGAGGTTAAGGCGGAGGCTCAGCGGGCAGCATCTGGGCGCATTACGGCGCAGGGGCGTGAGGACTGGCGCGGACGCATTGTGTTTACCATCGACGGTGCTGACGCTAAGGATCTGGACGACGCTGTTTCAATTGCGCGGCTGGATAATGGCTGGGAGCTGGGTGTGCACATCGCGGATGTGGCGCACTATGTGACGGAGGGCAGCAAGCTGGATGCGGAAGCTCTCAAGCGCGGCACCTCTGTGTATCTGGCGGACACGGTAATACCCATGCTGCCCAAGGAACTGTCCAACGGCGTCTGCTCACTGTCGGAAGGTACGGATAAGCTGACGCTTTCCTGCATTATGACGCTGGATGAACGTGGTCATATCGTGGATTCACGGCAGGCGCAAAGCATCATCCGCTCCAAACATCGCATGACGTATTCGGATGTGAATGCGATCTTCAAGGGCGACGAAGCGCTGCGTGAGAGGTATGCGGACATTGTGAACGATTTGCTAATGATGCGCGAGCTGGCTCTTATACTGCGTCAGCAGCGCGAGGAGAAGGGCAGCATCGACTTTGACCTTGAGGAATCAGCATTTCAGTATGACGACAGGGGACAGGTAGTCGGTGTGGGGCCGCGTGACAGAGGTGAAGCTGAGCGGCTGATCGAGGAGTTTATGCTGGCGGCTAACAAGACGGTAGCAGAAACGTATTACTGGCGGCAGCTGCCCTTTGTATACCGTGTCCATGAGCAGCCGGCGGATGAGAAGATGGATATATTCCTCGCTTTCTATTCCAACTTCGGCAAGGTGAAGGGAAAGATGGCAACCGTACATCCCAAGGCGCTGCAAACGATACTCAGTGATGTCAAGGGAACGCCGCATGAGAATATCGTGAATCAGATACTGCTGCGTTCTCTGAAGAAAGCAGAGTACAGTCCTGATTGCAAGGGGCATTTTGGACTGAGCTTTCAGTATTACTGCCACTTCACATCGCCGATACGTCGCTATCCTGATTTGGCGGTGCACCGTGTGGTGAAGAGCGATCTGACGGGGCGGTTGACGAAGAAAGCGGTCGAACATCTGGAGGCGCGTGTGGGCGATATATCACGTCAGTCCAGCATCAGAGAGCGCGTGGCGATGGAAGCGGAACGTGCGGCGGACGATATGAAGAAAGCTGAATTCATGTACGGCAAGGAGGGGCAGGAGTTCGACGGCATAGTGAGCGGCGTATCGCGCAACGTGTTCTTCGTTCAGCTTGACAACACTGTTGAGGGTGTGATACCATTATCGTCCTTACAGGACGACTACTATGTTTACAACGAGAAGATGTTTTGCGTTGTGGGAGAGCGTACGCGCCGCCGCATCAGCTTGGGCGATACCATGCGTGTGCGTCTGGTAAGCGTCAGCGTATATCCGCCGCGGATAGAGTTTGAGCCGCTGCGTGGATAGTGCTGCATGAGGGTGAGCCAAATTTGCTTTGGCAAGATGAGGGGTTGATTTTGTGAGTGATGGCATTAAGGTGCTGATCAAAAACAAGAAGGCGTATCATGAGTTTTTCATCGATGAAACGGTGGAAGCGGGCATCGCGCTGGTGGGCAGCGAGGTAAAGTCGATACGCGGCGGCAAGGCGAACGTAAAAGAAGCGTTTGTACGTATCATTAATAATGAAGCGTTTATTGTGGGTATGCATGTGAGCCCGTACGAGAAGGGCAGCATCTTCAATCAAGATCCGCTTCGTCAGCGGAAGCTGCTGCTGCACAAGCGCGAGATCGTAAAGCTTTACAGTTTAGCCGCACAGAAGGGCTTGACGCTGGTGCCGCTTGCGGTATACTTAAAGCAGGGAAAAGTGAAAATAGAGATTGGCGTGGCGCGCGGTAAAAAGCTTTATGACAAGCGGCAGAGCATTGCCGAACGCGATGCCCAGCGAGCCAAGGAGATTGCCACAAAGATGGCACGATAATAATTATGTTTTGGCAACTGACGTGGGGGCGTGTTTGGCTTTCGACGGGGGTTGGCCAAGGTCGGATAAGCGGGTCGCAGTCCCGGAATGCTGCGTTAAAAAGCCGGAACCTAAATTTAGTTGCAGACAAAACTGAACTAGCTTACGCTGCCTAAGGCAGTGTAGTGCCCTGCCGGTGGCACCCTAATCGCCGGGGCCAGGGTATCATTAACTAGGGGAACCTCCCATGCAAAGCTTTGAGCACGGGAGAGCATTATGAAGCTACCGCAAGTATGCCCCTGAGCGCGGGGGTGTACGGAGGGAAACGGTTTAAATACACGTTCTGCACCCGGAGAAAGTCTGTCCGTGGAACCTTCGGACAGGGGTTCGACTCCCCTCGCCTCCACCAAAATGTAAATAACCACCATATATGGTGGTTATTTTATGCTTATAAGACTATATATGGAGATATTGCAATATCTTCAGAAAGCATAAAGATGCAAGATGGATAAGCAAAAACAGAATAAAAACATTAAACGCCTAAAGTGGAACCAGAATTGTTCGATAAAATATATGAAATAGTGTTTAGGGATTTGTTTATCAATTTTTAATGAAGCCCAAAAAAATGCTAAAAGAATAGACGAATTGATTATTGAGAGAGATAGTTTATTAAATGACGTAGCAGATTTTAGAAAGTAAACAAACTTACCTTAATTAATTTGATCTCAACAAAGAGTACTTATACGTTAAAATTGTGTTCTATTCAAACCTAGACAAAAATAAATAAAGCAAAAAGATTGGGGAGAAAACTGTGCGACGTAAACTTGTGACAATCATTACGACAATTCTCATTTTGACTATGCTAATCAATTCGTCTCTTGCTGCAACCAGCAGCACAGCAATTGATGATGTGGCGGTTCGTTTGGTGACCGATCCAAACACAAGCTCACCGCCAACCAGTTCCGATACTGACGGGTTTGGATCGTCCGGTGCAGACGGCCGTGTCTGGACAGATAAAAGTGTGACGGTCAACGATAAAAACTTCGATGTTGTTTTATCTGCGCTATCGCAGGAATATATATCGACCTCTTCGGGGTCGGAAGTGGCCAGCGCTGCGGCGGATGTTATCTTTGTTCTTGATATGTCATCATCCATGACAACAGGTACAGATGGACGTATACAAAAGATGGTAAATGCCACTAATAAAGCTATCGACATTATCATGAATGCCAACTCTGCCAATCGAATCGGCGTATACTATTTCAACACGCAGGCAAATACGCTCATGAGCATGGCATCCTATATCAGCCCGAATACGGGGGAAGCGAATCCAAATAACCGCTATATATCCTACGACGGAAGCGGCAGCAGCATATCTGTTGTTGAGGGATTAACCAAGACGACGATTAACGGCACAACCAGCACCACGACAGAGACATCCGCCAGCACGGCTTCTGCTACCCATACACAGTACGGCCTTTATACGGGGATCACTGCGCTGATCACAGATATGACTGGTTATACAACAAAGCAATACGGACAAAGGCTTCCGTATGTACTGCTTTTTACTGACGGAGAGGCGAACCGCGCCTATACAAACTGGTATGGTGACTTGACGGACAGTGATGTTCGGGGGACTGAGAAGGCGGGATCCGGTGCCAGCGGAACAGCTGAAATTGCCGGGCTGACGGTTTTAGCAGCTGCAAAACTGAAGGATGAATTAACCCAACAGTATCAAACGTACAATAACGATCCTTCTATTGAAACTATCTGGTTTAATGTTGGACTGGGCGTGAGTTATGGCGACAACCTCGCAACAGCACTTCTTTCACCGCAGAGTACAAAGGATGCGACCACAGGAACAGGCCCGCTTGCTTTAACGCGTGCACAGGCAGTGACTTATACAACCGGGACATACAGCACATATTCAAAATACGGCCCAACTGGTACGCCGGGTAGCGTGTATGCAGACAAATATATTTATTATGCCAGCGACAGTGACGTTACACCATTAAACAAGGCATTTACAGATCTTGGAGAACTAGTAGAAGCGGCAACCTCAAAAATAACGTCCCCCATTACGACAATACCTGGTGGTGATTCTGCTTCGCTTGTTTTTACCGACGTCTTAGGTACAGGAATGGAGCTCAAGTCCGCACCAAAAATTGCTGGGACTGCGGGTACATTAACAGGCGGGAAATATGTCTGGGCAGGTAAGGATACGACTGCCGAATACAACGCTGCGTCTCGAACGTTGGTTTGGACAATTCCGGCGAATGAATTGCCGACAGTTCAGTTTTCAAGTCGGACCAATCCGGTCAGCGGGAATTATTCTAACACGAATATAGCACCGATCGCGCTATCCTATACGGTCGGCCTGCAAAGCACAGACAGTTTAACCCAACCCTTTTACAGCAATGAATACAGCGGTGGCATAGCGCAAACAACCGCAACCTATGTTCCCGCAACGGATAACCCGTTTTATTACAATATCGTAACGGATGGTCTTGGCGGCTTTGTTTCCAGCACGCCAAAGGGAATTGTAGAATCCTTAGCTGATCCGGATACCGAAATTTTAAAAACTATAGCAAAAGCTTCTAACGACACATCAACGGCAGGGTATTTGATCGACAACGCATGGAACTCGGAGAGCTTTGTAACCAGACTGGGCAACAATGGCGCATTTATACCCGTAGCCAAAATTGAAAAGACGGCAAATACTAATAGTCCCTCTCCGGGAGGCACTGTAACTTTTACAATCAAAGTAACGAACCTGACAGACTCGGCGATCACCAACGCTGTTGTTACAGATATAGTAGATCCAGCTCTAAGTATAGGTACAATTAACGATGGTGGTGTGAATACTGCAGGAACCATAACCTGGACGATTGCCTCAATCGCCGGTAATGCGACGAAAACTGTCAGCTTTGAAGCTCAAATCGATGAATCTGCAGTAATTGGAACGACCTACTTCAATTCGGGGAAACTTACATCGGTCAACGGATCGGACCTTGTCACAATTGCAGAATCTGAGCCGGTTCAGATCACTGTTACGCAAGTTCCACTGACGCTCACTTCATCCGTCCCGAGCGGAAAGATCTATACTGGAGAGACCATTACTTTAACGCCTAATATTCCAGGCGGTACATGGACTTTTGACAGTGAGTACTTCACAAGGGATGGTAACACGTTCACTGCACTGAAAGAGGGAGCGAGCACGCCCGTCTATTCGGTAGGTGGTCAGAGTGAAAGCTACGAGGTGACGATACTAGAAAAGTTGACACTCACTTCATCCGTCCCAAGCGGAAAGATATATACTGGAGAGAGCATCACGTTAACGCCAAATATTCCAGGTGGTACATGGACTTTTGACAGTGAGTACTTCACAAGGGATGGTAACACGTTCACTGCACTGAAAGAGGGAGCGAGCACACCCGTCTATTCGGTAGGCGGACAGAGTGAAGGCTACGAGGTGACGATATTAAAACCGCTATTAATTGTTCCGTCTATCGTAAATGGAACAATCAGTACCGGCGGACGCATCACTTTGATGCCCAGTATCCCCGGCGGCACATGGGAATATGACAGTACGTATTTTAAAAGGGTGGGTGACACATTCGTCGGACTTAAGCCAGGCAAATCGCTTATAACCTATACTGTAGGGGGCGAAACCACAAGTTTTGTTGTAACGATAGAGCAATCGAAGCTTCCTCAGACGGGGCAGGATTTTACGGTAGTGTTTATTATTCTTGCGGGCGTTGCGATTATCGGTGTGGTGCTGGCCATTATTGCGAGCCGCAAAAGAATAGAAATTTAAAAACGAACAGCCAAAGATAATACAAAGACTACGAGGTCATATAACCTAACAATAACCTCCAAAGGAGGTTATTGTTAAGCAGTGATTTGGGTGGGTTAAGATTCCCCCCCCTCGCCCACAACCATTCAAAAAGCAGTATCCTCACATAGGATGCTGTTTTTGTTTGTGCGCTGTTAATTGTAAACACTGTCGTTTAGTTCAACCATGCACGCGTTTGAAGCTTTTTGGAAATACTATAGCAGCATACATTGCTTATACTCACCGAGAGATTTTGTCCAAAAAATATTGATGGACGCGCAGGTCGTCTGTCAGCTCCGGATGAAACGATGTAACGAGTATGCTGTCGCTTTCGGCAGCAACCTGAAGGCCATCCACACACGCAAGGACGCGCACGCCCTCCCCGACAGACACGATGTAGGGCGCGCGAATGAAGGTCATCGGCACTTCGCCCACTCCGAAGAAATCGCCGTTTTGCCGAAAGCTGCCCAACTGGCGTCCGTACGCGTTTCGCCTTATGGTTATACGCAGGCTTGCAAAGTGCACTGTCGAATCGTTTTCGATGTTTTCCGCCAGCAGTATCATGCCCGCGCATGTGCCGAATACGGGGAGGCCACCGTCTATCATACCTTTCAGCGGCATAAATAACCCCGTTTCGTGAAGCAGCCGCCCCATCACCGTGCTCTCGCCGCCGGGCAGTATGAGTCCATCGATTCCGCCGCTCAGGTCGTCTGGTTTGCGCAGCTCGATTACTTCGGCATTGAGCTTGCTTAAAGCGGCTAGGTGTTCTGCAAAACCGCCTTGCAGCGCCAGCACTCCGATTCTCATAAGCCGCGCTCCGCCATCAGCAGCTGTATCTCCTGTTCGTTGATACCCACCATTGCGTCGCCAAGATCCTCGGAAAGCGTCGCCAGCAGATCGGGATCGTTGTAATTGGTCACTGCCTTGACGATGGCTTGTGCCCGTTTTTGCGGGTTGTCAGACTTGAAAATTCCGGAACCGACGAAAACGCCCTCTGCGCCCAGCTGCATCATGAGCGCTGCATCTGCGGGCGTTGCGATACCACCGGCTGCAAAGTTGACAACCGGAAGCCTTCCGCTGCTTTTTACGCTGCGTACAAGCTCCAGCGGCACCTGAAGCTCCTTTGCGGTAGCATAAAGCTCGTCGTCCGGCGTGTTTTGGATGCGGCGTATCTGCGCATTGATCAGGCGCATATGGCGCACGGCTTGTATGATGTCGCCGGTGCCGGGTTCGCCCTTGGTGCGTATCATGGCCGCGCCTTCGGATATACGCCGCAGCGCCTCTCCTATGTCCTTCGCGCCGCACACGAACGGTACGGCGAACTTGGTTTTGTCAATATGGTACCCGTCGTCGGCAGGCGAAAGCACCTCACTCTCGTCGATGTAGTCGATTTCGATGGCCTCTAATATCTGCGCTTCGGCGAAATGCCCGATACGCACTTTGGCCATCACGGGTATTGTGACTGCCGTCTGAATGCTGCGTATCATCTTAGGATCGCTCATGCGGGACACCCCGCCCGCTGCCCTGATATCGGCGGGGATGCGCTCCAGCGCCATTACGGCACAAGCACCCGCATTCTCGGCAATCTTCGCCTGCTCCGGTGTCGTAACATCCATGATGACACCGCCCTTGAGCATCTGCGCCAGATTTTTGTTCAGTTCATATCGGTCGCCCATGTTTTTCTCCTTTTTCTTGCGTTTTGAAATTTTTTGTTTATTATAAAAAGAAACTGAACACATAAAAAGTATCAGTATTTATATATTCAATGGTATCAGATGGAGGAGTACTCTATGTATGAATTTGCGCTCCGGCTTAATAAGGATGTCCAAGAACCGCTGTTTAAACAGCTTTACTCATACATAAAAAAGGAAATCGTCAGCGGCAAGCTGGTTCACAACGATAAGCTGCCATCTAAACGGCGGCTCGCATCCGGTTTGCAGTGCAGCCAGAATACGGTGCAGGCGGCATATAACCAGCTGGTGGATGAAGGCTATCTGATTCCGCAAGCGAAGAGCGGCTATTTCGTGGCCAGGCTGGACGGTATTCTTGATATGCAGAGCAAACCGGGCGCGCATCAGCCTGAAGAGAAAAAGGCCGATGATTACCGCTACGACTTTTCTCATAACGGAGTCGATTATGACAGCTTCCCGTTTACAGTATGGAGAAGACTGACGAAGGAAACGATCAGTGAATACGACAGGGATCTGCTGCGCACGGGAGACCCGCAAGGGTATGCGCCGCTGCGGAGGGAGATTGCTCGGTATCTGCACCATTCGCGGGGCGTTGCTTGTGCCCCGGAGCAGATCGTCATCAGCTCGGGTACCGAATATTTGATGCAGCTGCTCATTCAGCTGTTTGGAGCCGAAAATATTTATGCCATTGAAAACCCAGGGTATGAAAAGCTCTCACTGCTCTTCAAGAGCAGCCGGGCCGAATGCCGCGCGGTGGATGTGGATGAAAACGGTATGCAGCCAAAGCTGCTTGAAGAAAGTGGAGCCAATGTGGCGTGCATCACGCCGTCGCATCAATTTCCAACCGGTGTAATCATGCCTATCAGTCGACGGATACAGATGCTGAACTGGGCGGGCGCGCATCCCGGCCGTTATATCATCGAGGACGATTACGACAGCGAGTTTCGGTATTCAGGAAAGCCGATCCCCTCAATGCAGGGGTTGGATAAGGGGGCTAAGGTCATCTATATTGGCGCGTTTTCCAAATCGCTATCCCCGGCATTGCGTATCAGCTATATGGTGCTGCCAAAGCAATTGTTGGATATCTATAACAGCAAATTGAGCTTTTATATTTGTCCCGTTCCCACGATTGAACAAAAGACGCTTCAGAGGTTTATGGATGAAGGGCATTTTGAGAGGCATTTGAACCGAATGAGGAATGTATACAAGCAGAAGCGGGAACGGTTGATTTTTGAGATCCATCGAACGATGCCAAATGCGCGTGTTCTTGGCGCAAATGCCGGTTTGCATTTTGTTTTGGAGGTGCAAGGTGGTATGGCGGAAGAGAAGCTCATTCTGAGTGCACGTGAGCGTGGTGTCAAGCTTACCGGTTACTCTCGATATTCATCCATGACTGTAAGGCAGGAACGTCAAAGCTTATTGGTATTGGGCTTTGCAACACTAAAAATGGAGGAAATCGAGGAAGCGGTACAGCTGTTGGCATGCGCATGGGCACAGAGATAAACTTAATGCACAAAAAATAGCTGGTAAGAAAGACAACAGAGTTTCAAAAATAAAGTTCTAAAAGTCTTGACAAAACAGAATATCAAGCATACTATAAAACATATAAAATATATATGAAATATCAAATATTAAACTCTATCATAATTTGAGGAGGCGTCCTATGTCTAAAGTTTATCAGAACATTACGGAACTCGTCGGGAAGACACCGCTGCTTGAACTCGCCAATTACGAGAAAAAGCACGGTTTGAAAGCGAAAGTAATCGGCAAGCTGGAATACTACAATCCGGCGGGCAGCGTGAAGGATCGCATCGCTAAGGCGATGATTGAGGATGCGGAGCAACGGGGCGTGCTGAAGCCGGACAGCGTGATCATCGAGCCGACCAGCGGCAACACCGGTATCGGGCTTGCGTCCATCGCGGCGGCAAAGGGATATCGCATCATTCTCACGATGCCGGAGACATTTAGCGTGGAACGCCGCAACCTGCTCAAGGCATACGGTGCGGAGCTGGTGCTGACGGAAGGCGCGAAGGGCATGAAGGGCGCTATTGCCAGAGCGAAGGAACTGGCAGAGGAGACCCCCAACTCGTTCATTCCCGGCCAATTCGATAATCCCGCCAATCCGGCTATCCACAAGGCGACAACTGGGCCGGAAATTTGGGAGGATACCGACGGTCAGATCGACATATTTGTCTCCGGCGCGGGCACGGGCGGCACAGTGACGGGCGCGGGCGAATACTTACGCTCCAAGAATCCCAACATCAAAATCGTGGTGGTAGAGCCTGCGGATTCACCCGTGCTGTCGGGCGGGTCTCCGGGACCGCATAAGATACAGGGTATTGGCCCGGGCTTCGTACCGGCGGTGCTGAACACCACCGTCTACGATGAGATCATCACGGTAAAGAACGAGGATGCACTGGAGACCGGCCGGGAAATCGCTAAAACCGAAGGGCTGCTGGTGGGCATTTCGTCCGGAGCGGCGACGTGGGCCGCGGCGGAGCTGGCCAAGAGACCCGAGAACGAAGGTAAGACGATTGTAGCGGTACTGCCAGACACAGGCGAGCGTTATCTGTCCACAGCACTTTTCGCAGAGTAATATATATATCTCCCTATGGAATACTGACAAAAGCAAGGGATATCCTTGCTTTTGCTGTATACAGAGCAAGCAAGCTGATGAAGTGACAAATAATGAGTGATATAGCAAAGTAGGTTACATGACGCCCGCGGTGCACGCAGGCAACGAAACAGACACGGAGACAGGGGTCATCCGCCGATCCATTACCATGGTCAATAGCTGCGCGCTCCCTAAGACCCCAGCGATTTAAACTGGAACAGTGCGGAAAAAGCGGTGGAACATCTGATCAGCTGACGAGTATAGCAACACAATCAGTTCGCTGTTTAGGTGAAAAAAGAATAAATGGAGGGAAATGCAATGTCATTCGATCTATCATGCCCGATATCAGGAAGTCAGCGGGATAATACCACGGTTCGCGTGGTGGCTGGGTTCGTGCTGCTGCTGGTTGTGGCGGCTTTGCTGGCAGCGCTGCTGGTTTCGGCGCAGACGGCGGCCATCATCACCGGCGTGCTGGCGCTCGACTTTATGATCAGAGCGTTCGTCAAGCCCAAATACAGCCCGCTGGCGGCACTAGGCAGAGGTACTGTCTCCGCGTTGAAGCTGCCTAAGAAGATGGTGGACAGCGCGCCGAAAGTTTTTGCCGCGCGTATCGGTGTGGTGTTTTTAGTGGCAGCTACTATATTGTTTGCGGCGAAGCTGCTGTATACGGGCGTTGTTGTGCTGATCATACTGCTGGTCTGTACCGCGCTGGAAGCCTTAGTCGGTTTCTGCTTGGGTTGCTGGATGTATTCTCTTTTTCCCAAGAAGGTGGGGAATGTGCTGTCGCGGGAGTTTGTTAAATAACAACTAGCAAAAGGCTGCTTTTATTTATAAATCAACTAAGCGACAAAACAATTGACGTCCCTATTTGCTTGGAACCAATTGAATATTTACACCGCTAACGGTTAAAGTAGTACCTTCAGGCAGTTCTATATTTTTATATTTTTGCTGGTACATATCTATACCATATTTGTTGTTCTTTTCAGCGACACCCATTATTGCATTTATTCCTCCGCCGAACATATTATCCGAGGATACGCTTCCGCCGCCGGATACAGCAATAATGTCATATGTTCCGGCAGGGAAATCTGTACCGGAAACGAAATTACCGTTTCCGAGGTCAATTGTTTTAGTATTCGGCTGATTACGTGTCTTAAGAGGAGACGCATCTGCGGCTTCTGAGGTGATTTTGACGGTAACCCCGCTGATATACAAGACAACACCATCCTCTAAATTTACATTGGAGTAGTTCTGCACATAGAGATCAGAACCTATTGCATTATTTGCTTCTTCAGAGCCCATGGCAGCATTGATTCCGCCACTAAACATATTGCTTGAAGATACGTTTCCACTACCGGAGACGGCTTCGATATCATATTTTCCGGCTGGAAAATCAATCCCTGCCGTATAGTTTCCATTTGAAAATTCGAGGCTTACTGAAGTTGTTGCCGGAGTCACTTGCGGATTTTCCTCAGTAGGTGTTTCTGGGGTTACATGAGTCTCGCTGGTAGATGGAACTGGCGTATTTGCAATTCCGGTTTGGTTTTCATCTTTGCCTCCGGTGCTCGCGGCAATGATTATAACTAATAAAAGAACCAACGCCCATAACCACCATTTTTTATAAAACGGTTTTTTTGTTGTTTCAGGCGAATTATTATTTTCCATCGTATGCCAATCCCCTTAGTTATGGTTACAGTTAAGGCTGCTCCATTTTGTTTATATCTCCATTTTATTATCTGCTCGATGCACCAATAATAAACCAGGTCTTAAAGTTTAAAAAATGATTACGATATCACCTTCCTATGCTGCTTTTGTTTGTGCGCTGTTAATTGTAAACACTGTCGTTAGTTCAAGCATGAACGCATCTGATGGTGCGCAAGCCCTAAATAAAATATTCAATGGTGCGCTGAGGGGTTTTGCGCGTCGTTTCATTGAAGAAGATAACAACCTCCCGCGTGGCTATAGGGCCGAGTGCATAGGGGGTTCTTGCTTCACTGTTAAGAACGCTATAGGACACCTTGCGATTGGTGGTTGTTGGTTTGTCCTGTATTATTTCAATTCCCGGTACCGTAAAGGGCTTGCGGCGGTAATATGGGTCGAACAGGTAAATGTTATCGGAGTCCGCAGCGGTTAGCAGTACGTAATGCCAGCAGCCGTAAAATACACGCGCCACCACCGCGCCTCCCTGCTGCAGACCAGCCACTACCCGGCTGTTTTGAGCGACGCGTACTTCCGTCCCAGTGAGGAATTCACCATGAATGGGAAAGCGTTTAACCTTGCCGAATTGGTTGAGCCAGTTGCACAGAAACATCATTGCCATACCCGAAGTGCCGCTTTTGCCAAACTCGCCTTTGCCGTTGTATGCATCCAGACTGAACAGAACGATGTGCTTGATGACGTCGGGCGGTATCTCTTCACGCTTGAACAGATAACTCATGGCATTGGTCAGTGTGGTGGGGCCGCAGTCAAACTCGGTGGCTTGATAGCTGAGAGGAATTTTCATACCGTGCCTCCGTCGTTGCTGAGTATCAGGGTAACGACAAGCTCTGCCGCCTGCGCCAACTCACTCACCGTCGTGTATTCCTGGCAGGTGTGGCAGTTATGCATGCCTGAGGCGACAACCAGCCCGGTGATGCCATTCGCAGAGAGATAGTTATTATCGCTGCCACCGAAGGTTTTCTCCAGCAAGGCGGGCAGTCTCAGCTTATTACACGCGAGATTGAAACGCTGCACCACAGACGAATCCGGCGGCGTCTGATAGGCCGTACACCCCACAGACATCTGGAACTCTACTGATGCGCCAACAGCCTGAGCGCTGTGCAGAAACTGCAGCCGCACAGCGTCCATTTGGGCTTGAGCTTTTTTGTGGGAGAAGCTGCGCACCTCGCCACGCACCTCGCAGAAATCCGGCACGATATTGGTGGCCCGACCTCCGCTAATGATGCCAACGTTGACAGTGGTGTCGCTATCCACTTGCCCGAGCTTAAGTGCACTGATAGCGCTGGCTGCCGCTGCAATGGCGTGTACGCCCTTCCCTGGTTCAAAGCCCGCATGCGCGGATTGCCCCCTGATAGCAGCAGTAAACAAGAGTATGCTGGGCGCACTGTTAGCCGCCAGCCCGATAGGACCGGACAGATCAAGAACATACGCTTCTTTGGAGCGCAATTGATTGAAATCAAACCGCGAAGCACCGCAGCAGTAGACCTCTTCTGCGATGGTAAACAGAACCTCCAGCGGTCGGTGCGGCTGCCCGTTCTCGCGCAACACGCGCAGCGCTTCCAGTATCACAGCGATGCCAGACGCATCGTCCGCACCCAAAACCGTTGTGCCGTCACTGGTAATACGACCGTCCTCATGAACGATGGCATGCTTGCCGCGTGACGGTTCCACCGTGTCCATGTGGGCGCAGAGCAGCAGCGGTGCGCCGAGACTCTCGTCTCCATCCAAAAACCCCTGTATGTTGCCGCTGCCATCGGGATAATCCGCGCCCGCGCCGTCTTCGGTAACGGTCAAGCCCAGTTCGGATAGAGCATTTCTCAGATACGCGCCCATCGCCTTTTCACCAAATGAGGGGCTATCTATTGCCACCAGTGCTGCAAATTCTTCTGTCAGACGGATTTTATTGATCATTTATGCCTCATGTTTCAATTAATACTACTATTATATGATTTATATAATACTCACAGGAGTTCTGTCAATCGAATAATACAGGGACTTAGTCGGCTGAATCCGCAGCCGAAGGGATTTTGTTGGCAGGGCAGGCAGTTCGAGAGCCTTGCCGCGCTGGGGCGAAAGCTGCTGGAGCTGCTTTGGCGCAAGGAAACGGTGCAGCTGCCGTACTACGAAAGCATATTGGCGGAGGGGCTGTTGTCTCAATATGCGGCGATAGCCATGCCAGAGGATGAAACAATTGGGGAGTGGGCGGCTTCGATTGAAGAGCTGTACAAGCAGGAACAGGACAGGGGCATGGCGGCGGAAAAGTGCTTATACCGGATGGGATATATGCTGTCGGGATCGAAGCTTTTGCATGTGGACAACCAGCAGTTTCGCACGGTGGGAGAGTTGGCGGGGTATTTGCGAGAGAGGCTGGCAGAGTCTGTCGAATCCTTTGAACGGCTGTGTCATCAGCTTGTGGATTACGATGGTAGCTTGGATGCTCAGCTGGAAGCGTGGCTGATTGCGATCGGCAAAAGCACATAGATGGAAAACTGGCAGGCATTGATGCAAGAATAGATTGTGAGTATATAACACACGAAGATTCGCCGTTATATGCGAAAATTAAGGCAACACAAGGCTATTAAAAGAGTTTGACACAAGCTATGCCGCTTTGTTGGGTTTTGACAAGGATCTATTGAGAAGCTATAATGTGGTCAAGCCAATGCTGCATTATTTGGCGGGTTTTTTCGATTTTTATCGTTCATACAGGCGATAAGCCGTCAGGAAGTAATATTATGATGACAATAAACAAAAGGATAATATCGATATTTTTGTGCGTGTCACTGATGCTGTCGGTTTTTGTATTCGAAATGCCTACGGCAGCCGCTGCGGCAACAATATCGCCGACAGGGACTGTGAATACGCCGGATGTAAGCCTGCGGGAGAAGCCGTCATCGGCATCCAAGGCGTTGGCCGTGATGAGCGCGGGCGCGGCAGTTACTGTGGTTGAAAACGCAGGGCACGGCTGGTATAAGGTGACGTATCAGGCGTTTACAGGCTATGTGCGTGCAGACTACATCGATGTGCTGGTGACAGGGCTCAGCGACCCCGGCGTGTTGATGATTGATACGGCCTTGATGAGCCAGCCGGACGGTGCGGTGACCCAAACGCTGACAACCGAAACCCAACTGACTATCACCGGCACGCTGGGCGATTGGTATCAGGTGACGGCGGGGTCGGTATCGGGTTATCTGCCGATGAGCAGCGTTCACAAGAAGAGCATTATACCTTTGAACACCAGCGCGACGATCAATTCGTCCAATGTCAATCTGCGCAGTATTCCCAGCACCACGGGCGATGTGGTGACAACGATGAAGCACGGCACCAAGGTGACCGTTCGCAGCATACAGGATCACTGGGTGAAGGTGGAATGTGAGGGCAAGTCCGGCTATGTGCGTGGTGATTTTGTGACCTACAGTCTGGGTGATGGCAAGTATATGACGACGATACATCCGGGTATGCGGGGGCAAGCTGTATCTACACTGCAGGTAGCGCTGCGCAAGAGGGGCTTTCTGCACGTGGCGGCTAACGGCGTGTACGGTAAAGCCACCCGCGCGGCTGTTAAAAAGTTTCAGGAATCTGTCTACCTGGGCGCAGACGGAATAGCGGGCGTGCAGACACTGCTGCTGTTGTTCGGCAAGGATGCGACCAAGCTGTGGAATAACTACCGCTCCGAAATGGAGCCGCAGAAGCCGCAGCAAAACGGTAAGGTGTGGCTGGTGGATTGGTTCGGCGGTATGGAAGACATTGTGAAAAAACACGAGCCTTTTGAGGTGATCGATGTGCGGACAGGTATCAGTTGGAAGATGTCGCGGTTTGGCGGTTATACCGCGCTTTGGCATGCGGATGTGGACACGGCATCAAAGAGAGACACCGAAAAGATGACTGAGGCGTGGGGCGGAGAGCTTAATGGGTCGCGCAGACCCGTTTGGGTGAAGATCGGGGGTAAATACTATGCTGCCAGCCTGATGGGCTTTGTGCACAACACGGGCCCAACCCAAGGCAACGGCATGGACGGGCAGGTGTGTCTGCACTTTAGAGGCAGCAAGATTCACAGCTCGGGTCACATCGATGAAGCGCATCAGGCTTGCATTATGGAAGCGTTTGCTAACGCAGACAGGCTGAATTGAGCACAGAGGAAGAATGATGTTGAAAAATAAGACACTCAAAATATATACCGTTTTGCTGCTGACTGTGACGTTGATGACGGCGCTGCTGTCTGCCTGCGGCGATAAACCGGCATCTGCGCCGGAGGCTACGCCGGCGTCAACAATCACGCCAGTGCCTGTTGCGACGACGCCGCCCGATGTGACGGAAGCACCGGAACAATCAGGCGAGGACAGCTCAAATCAGGTTGTTTCGGGCGACTGGACGTACTATCTGGATGAAACGAATGCCGTTGTCGTGAACTACTGCGAAGATCCGCCGCTGCACCGCAAAAATGTGGACGGGACAGACGAAGATATGGGCGTGCGCGGCTTCTCTTTCGATATCATTGGAGACTATATTTATCTGGACGCGAGCTATCCGTATTTGGACGAGAACGGCAATCAGACATGGAACACCACCCGAATGGCGCTGGATGGTTCAGGGGCAAGACGGCTGGAATACGGCAGTATGTCTGCACGACTGATACCGGAAGGCTCTGATAAGTTTTATTTCACAACGGCGAGGGACAACGCGGTTTTTGTATCGGACTTTACCTGCGAGAGCGTAACCGTGCTGCCTGTAACCCTGCCCGACCAAAGCGAGCTGGATAAAAAGCTGGACTCCGACAGAGAGATGCAGCTGGATATCAGCGAAATCGCGGACGGGCGTATTGAGATCAGCATCACCTATCTGACGTCGAACGGCATACAGATGTATAAGGGCACATACAGCATGGCGCTGGATGGTTCGGATATGAAGAAGCTGAGCGGGTCATACTATGATTATAAAGCGCTGGAGAGCGAACTGGACTGATTAAACGAACGAGACAACAGAGCTGTGTTACTGTACACAGCTCTTTTTTTATGGCAAAGTAAGCTAATATGTTTCTTCTTCTTCGCGCATCGTACTGTAAACGAATTTATACAGCTCGAACAGCGGAAAAGCGGCTGGGTCATCCATGTTGATATCCGGGTGATACTTTTGCAAGATGCCGCCCCAACCAAGCTGCGTGATTTCCTTGCGCATAGCAACATAGTTGGCGATGCTGCCGTTGCGCGCGTTAATCTCAATCAGCTTGTCACGGATGCGGCTTAAGTTCTTCAGTATGTCGGACAGCGGCACAAAGCTGTCTCCGCCGGTGCTTTCCTCCATCGACTAGCCTCCCGTATTGTGATGGTATACCACAATCATACGCTCTGCATTTGCAAAAAATGTGTCGGTGTACGCTGGTGCACGTTACGGAAATAAGGGAAACACGACGGGTTTTGTCAGAAACAATGATTTGCCTGTAAATTCAAACAATAATCATTGACTGTTAACGCTATGAAACAACTTTTTGCTTTCTATCGCTTGCGAATAAGCGCTGGTGTGATGTAATATATTACATGTATCGTTCAAATTATCATATCAGGGGGGTTATGAGAATGTCTTCATACAAGAGCTTTATGAGCGTTGCTAAAACGTACGCCGAAAGCACGCCGTTCCTCAAATTCTTGTTATCTGCGCGAATTGTCGTGTTTGCCCTGGGCGGCTTGCTGTATGTACTGGGTATCTTTTTGATAAATATCATGAGCAACGGCTCGGTGTCGCTTTATGACGCATTTACCTGCGTCGGTGTGGTGCTGATGCTGACCGGCTTACTGCTTAACATGGCTGCTGACGACGCTATGACCATCGTGATCGTGAGCTTGTCGATCTCGGTGGTTTCCTTGGTGGCATGGATTGTGCTGCTGGCAAGAAGCTTTCCGTTTTTTCTCACGCCCCTGTTCTACTTCTTGGCGTTTGGCGCTGTCTGTCTGGTGACGTTTTTGAAAGCAGAGCGATTTGTGAAGATGCGTGCCGAAGCCGCTGCCAGAAGCACCGTGTTCTGTCCGCGCTGTGGGACAGGGTTGCCCATTGCCGCAGCGTTCTGCCCCAACTGCGGCACGCCTAACCCGATGACACAGTACGCACCGCCCGCTGCGCCGTATGCGCCGTCCGCTGCGCCGTACGCGCCGCCCGCCGCGCCGTATGCGCCGCCCGCCGCGCCGTATGCGCCGCCCGCTGCGCCGTATGCGCCGCCCGCTGCGCCGTATGCACCGCCCGCCGCGACATATGCACCACCCGTAGCGCCGTATGCACCGCCCGTTGAATGGGAGCCTGCGCATGCTGAACCCCAAGTTGTTCAATCGGAGGCGTATGCAGAACCGACGATAGAGACTGTTGAGCCGGAGAAGCCTGAGGTTTCGGTTGCGGCAGCTGACAGGTATTGTTTGAACTGCGGCGCCGAGCTGCCACCCGAAGCAGCGTTCTGCGGCAAGTGCGGAACAAGGCAATAGTATAGTATGAAGAACCGTACCGATCTGCCATGATCGAGCACGGTTCTTTTGATTTTAGGCTTACAGCTTGAGCGCGGCTGTGCGTATCAGATTGAGTGCATGCAGTGTCGCCAGATTGCGGATGGAGCTGCGCTCATCCTTGTGCCCGCGTGACAGGTTATAGTGCGCCGCATACTGGAACGCGGCGGTATCCACCGCAAAATGCACCAGTCCCACCGGCTTTTCCGCAGAGCCGCCGCCCGGGCCCGCAATGCCGGTGACAGAAACGCCGATATCCGCGCCGGACAGCGCCCGCACACCCGCGGCCATTTCCCGCGCAGTCTGCTCAGACACCGCACCGTACTGAGCCAATGTTTCGCCGCGCACACCCAACAGCTTTTGCTTGATATCGTTGGAATATGCGCACACGCCGCAGCCGAACACCTCGGATGCGCCCGAAATGTCGGTGAGCGCCGCAGACACCTGCCCGCCGGTGCAACTCTCAGCCACGGCAGCAGTCAGCTTTTTGTCCAACAGCGGCCGCACAGCCGCCGCTTGAAGGCTGCCAATATCCACGCCATATACCACATCGCCCAGTATGCCGCATATCTGCGTTACCACCGGGTCGGCCAGCGCGTAGGCGGCTTCGGCTGTTTTGGCCTTGGCGCTGACGCGTACCTGTACCTCGCCCTGCTTGGCATACGGCGCAATGGTGGGGTTTTGTGACGCGGTCATCATGTTGCGCAGCGTATCCTCAACCTGCGATTCACCCATGCCGAATATGTGGATTGTGCGTGATCGCAGTGTGTCTCCCGTGTACCGCTCCAGATAAGGTATTACCCTGTCACGAAACATGGGGCGCAGCTCACTGGGCGGACCGGGCAGCATGATAACCGTTTTGCCGCCTTGCTCCACCGCAATGCCGGGTGCAAATCCGTTATCGTTAAAGAACACCGTAGCCCCTGCGGGCACCTCGGCCTGCAGCATATTGTTAGGGGTCAGCTTGATGCCACGCAGCTCAGAGAGAGCTTCAATCTTGCGGACGGACGGTTCGTGCAGCTCCATTCCGAGACCGAAACAGTCTGCCACTGTGCGCTTGGTGACGTCGTCGTATGTGGGGCCGAGACCGCCGGTGGTGATGATAATATCGGCGCGGCTGAGCGCAAGCTTCAGGCTGTCCGCCAGCCTGCCGGGGTTGTCACCCACGACGGATTGATGATAGATGTCGATGCCGAGAGCCGCCAACTGCTGCGCAAGATACGCGCCGTTGGTGTTGACGATGTCGCCCAGCAATATTTCCGTTCCGATGCACAGGACCTCCGCGTTCATGGTGTGCCTCCTGCTATAAAAGTGTTTTTAATAATTATATCACAGGCTGGCTTGGAGTTGATCGTCTACTCAAAAAAGTGGTTTTTTGAGAGTCGTTGTGGTATTCTGATGGAGTATGATCGGATAATGGGCAAGGGGGGTAAGTGAGGATGTATCGAAGGCTGTCGGGCATTGTCATGCTATTGGCTGTTGTTTTGCTGATTGCATCCGCTTGCGGCCCCTCGACGGGCAATGTGCAACCCACCGTGACAGTGACAAAGGCGCCCGCAATGACCTCCTCACCTGAGCCCTTGCCGGAGCGGGTGACGAATATACCGGCGGATTTTCTGCCGGGACTTTCTAAAGACTTTATACCGGCTGCTGAGCACCATATAGGCATTATCGTGACTCCGGAAGTGGATTGGGATGCGTTACAGAATATCTGTGAGGTCTATCAGGAACGCTTTGGTGTGACGGTGACCTCCATGAGCGGCGCGGATGCAGCTCAGCAAAAGGCGGCTGCGCAGCAGCTGTTGTCATCAGGCGCAGAGCTGTTGATTATCGAACCGGCGACTGACGCGGTTTGTGAGGTGGACGAGCTGTGCGAGCAGCAAGGAATTCCGTATATATCGATGGGGGCGCAGCTGGATGACAAACCGGGTCAGGGCGGCTATGTGTGCGCGATCGTACGGGACGAATATCTCACGGGCGTGCTCAGCGGTATATCCATCGTACAGGCGATGACCAAAAAGTACGGTGAGCCGCGCGGCAACATCGCGGAGCTGGCAGGTGTGGTGAGCGATGATACGTCGGTGATGCGTTCCATGGGTCTGCGGCGCGCATTGGCTGCTCACGGTAAGCTGCGTGTGGTGTGCAGCATGGCGGGCGGCGACGATAAGACGGCATATGCGGCGGCGGTTAACATATTGAAGGCGTTCCGCGAGGGTGATCTGGACGGCATTGTGGCGTATGACGACGCGGCGGCGCTTCAGGTGTTGCAGGCGGTGCTGAATTATGATCGCACAGAGCTGTTGGGCGCGATATGGACGGCAGGCGGCACGAAGGACGGACTGACGGGCGTATGGTACGGTCAGTTTGCACAAACGGTGGAGAGCACCGCGTTCTCCGGCATGACGGCGATTCAGTACGCTCTGCAATATCTGGAGGGGCAGGGCGATGACATACCGCCGATGGTTACGGCGGCAACGCGCGCATTTTCAGCGCAAACGGAACGGCAAAAGCAAGGCATTGCGGCGGTGATTGCGCAGATGCAGGAGAGGGGAGTCACACGCTGCACCGAGAGCATGGGCGATTACGAGCTGTTTAGGCCGGAGGCGGCGCTGCTGGAGGGATGCTATCCCGCGCCGTGGTACGAGCTGGGAGAGGGCTATCTCTCTGAGCTTCAGCCGTACACCACGCAGGAAGCGATATATGCGCAGCGGGAGAGCCAGCCTGCGCAAACTCAGAAAGCGGAATAACCGACAGGACTGCGCCAAGCGCAGTGTGTCTGGTATAGATTTGAGGGCTCCGGAAAAGCGCAGGCGATTCTGAGCCCATGGAAAGGGTTTTCTTCATATGGAAATGACAGCAGATTGCGTCTATTGTGCCATGAGCCAGATGGACAAATTTTACGTGCGCTTTGTAGGTGATGGGGATAAGCGCATGGCATTTTTACGTGAGGTGTGCGCGATGATCGGCGCCTCAAAAAAAGAAACGCCTGTGCCGCTGGTGAACAGAGCACTGCTTAAGCTGATTGCGCGGGATGCGGGCAAAGATGACCTGTTCGAGGAGGAAAAGCATCTCTACAATCAGGCGATATTGCGCATGGAGGACAGCATCCGTGCGCATATCAATGCGGCGCAGGATAAGCTGTACCGCGCGTTGCAGTATGCGATGTCAGGTAACTATATCGACTTTGGGACATCGGCAGGTGTCAGCATGGAAAAGCTGTCCGAGCTGATCGAATCTGCGCCGGGCATCGATCTGGGGGAGACATATGGACGCCTTCGTACTGAAATCAGCAGCGCAAAATCGCTGGTGTATCTGTTCGATAACTGCGGCGAGATCGTGTTTGACAAGATGTGCATCGCTGCCATCAAGGAGCTGTATCCATCGCTGACCATCACGGGCGTGGTGCGGGGAGCTCCCACATACAATGATGTGACGCTGGCGGACGCTAGTGAGGTGGGGCTGGATCGTCTGATCCCTGTTATCGGCAACGGTGACGATATACCGGGCACCATGCTTTCGCGGATATCACCCCAAGCCAAGGCGCTGCTTGAGGGTGCGGACATTGTAATCTCTAAGGGTATGGGCAATTACGAGACGTTGTCCGGCAGCGGGCTCAACATATTCTATTTGCTGCTGTGCAAGTGCGAACGCTTTATGAAGGACTTTAATAAGCCGCGGCTTGCCGGTGTGTTTCAGGCAGAAAGAGCTTAAAAATAGCTTTCAGCTTGTCGAAAAACCTACGGTTTTCCGCCAGTTTTCTGGTATTATGCAGTTCCTTGTTCCTCAAGACTGCATAATACCACAAGGTGTGGGCTGCGCGGGCACGGGGTCCCCGAAAAGCAAAGCTTTTTGGGGTGAATCATAGCCCGTCTTGCCCACAGTATTATATAAAGGACTTTTTTGACAGTCTGAGAGCCTAAAATAAGCTTTATTATAATTTAGGACTGACAAGATAGGCTTCGCTATAGTATAATAGAGATTATTTTGGTGGTGGAATAACAGTGGAAAGGTTCAGCAAATGAAGAAGAAATACTACGCGAGAAGGCGAAGAGTCAAAAGAACGGTGAAAACACGGTTTTTTATCATCATCGGGATTCTTGTGGCTGCGCTTGCGGTGGGGATATTTTTTATCGTAAAGGCGATTACTGACACGCCGGGCAGCTCTGCGCCGCCCAGTGCAAGCGTGACATTGTCGCCGCCTGACACAACCGTGACGCTGCCGGAGGACGAACCGACGCCGACTGAGGCGCCCACGCCCACACCTGCGCCGTCGCTGTCGGCAGATCTGAAGCCGCACGCGACCGAGAACACCGATCCAGCAAAGGTGGGTGTGTCGTATGAAATTATGGTGGAAGGCGCGACCGTAACCTCCTATACGCGGCCCGACCCGATCAGCTTCGGCACGGGTACGGAATATACTATGCTGGAGGGTATCATCAACTTCCGCGGCAACAACTATCGCAACGCGCCCAGCTGGGGTTCGGTGACGATATCTGAAAACAAGCTGGAAGTGAAGGACTACAACAAGCAGACCGATGCTATTGGCAGATGGGGCGGTGCGGCTTGGACGGGGCAGCCGTTGATCGTGAAATGGCCTGCAGAAACGCGTGCCATTATGACGTCGTTGAAGGAAGAGTTCAGAAACAAGGAAGACTTCGTCGAGGTCATCTACGCGACGCTGGACGGCCGCATCTATTTTATGGAGCTGTCCACCGGCAAGAAGACGCGTGACTATATCAATATTGGCGCACCCACCAAGGGAACGCCCACGCTGGACCCGCGCGGCTATCCCATCATCTATGTGGGACAGGGCTTGCAGTCGGATGGCGATGCCAACTCCTGTAACGACATGTATTTCCGCGCGTACAGCCTGATAGACGGCAAACTGCTGATGAAGTTTGGCGCATCGTCCTCTGATCCGTTTGCTTACCGCAAGTGGCAGGCATACGACTCCAGCGCGCTGATTGATGCGGAGACGGATACGCTAATCGAGCCGGGTGAGAACGGCGTGCTCTATACGATGAAGCTGAACACGAAGTATGATCCGGCGGCGGGTACGGTAACGATGGATTCCGAACCCAAGATCGTGAAGTATCGCTATACATCGGATCACAATAAAAATGCAGATTCATCCGGGCGCTGGGGCATGGAGAATTCCGCTGCGGCATGGCGCAACTATCTGTTCTTCACAGACAACGCGGGCATACTGCAGTGTGTGGACTTAAACACCATGTCGCTGGTATACGCGAACAATCTGGAAGACGACAGCGATGTATCGATGGTGCTGGAGGAGGACATCCCCAACCAGAAGATATACTTGTACACCGGCTGCGAATATGACGAGCTGGTGCGTAAGCTGGGCAGCACAGGACCGGCGTACGCCCGCAAGATTGACGGGCTGACGGGTGAGATACTGTGGACGCAGTCGTTTGATGTGAAGTCTAACGACGCTGTGGACGGCGGTGTGCTGGCGACGCCTGTGCTGGGTCGTGACGGTACCAGCATGGAAGGGCTCATCATCTACAACGTGACGGCGGCGGTGAAGGGCGATTCCACCACGAGCTATCTGGTGGCGCTGGATAAGGTGACGGGCGAAGAGAAGTGGCGCTACGATATGGATATCAGCGGATGGTCGCCCTCGTCCCCAGTGCCGGTTTATACAGATGACGGCAAGGGCTACATTGTGCAGTGTGACCGTGCGGGCGATGTGGCGCTGATCGACGGCGCGACGGGCGCAGAGGTGACCAAGGTGAGCTTGGCCAAGAGCGAGGATGAGGACAACAACTTTGAAGCAACGCCCGCTATCTATGGCAACACCATCGTTGTGGCCTCGCGCGACAGAAACATATTCTTTATCGAGATAAAGTAAGAGATAATACGAAAAAGAGAAGACCCTTCGGAAGCAAAACCGAAGGGTCTTTGTATTTTAGGTAAGACGTGATTCGCCATATCAGGAGCCTTGATTTGCACTTCTCGTTGGGTTCTGATCAAGGGCATTCTCCTCTTCCCGGAAAGCGCGGCGCGATAGTATGATAAACACAAGCGCCAGCACGGCCACAATGCCCACGAATATCTCGATGTCGTAGATGCTGGAGCCGAAAACCTCGGGCATAATTACGACAGGTGCGTCGATAATCATATGCGCCAACACGGCGACCCAGACCACCCACACGCGGCGCTTACGCACCGCCATCAGTACGAGAATGGACAGCGCGATCTGAATGAGCATGGCGCAGATGCGCTCGAAGCCGCCGAGGTAGATATCGAAAGGCTGCAAAGTCGTCAGCTGCGTCATGAGCTGATCGGCAGTGCCTGCGGGCATCAGCGCAGAGATCTGATCGAACTGGCCGGCGTTGATCATCTGTGCGATGACGAGGCTGTTGATGTTTGCCATACCCACCAGCAGAATTGCCTCAATGCCGCCATGACCCACGCCAAACGCGAAGCCGTCAATCCAGCGGCTGCGCTTGCGCAGCAGTGTGCGGTAGCCCAGATACCGTCCGAACTCCTCGAAAAGCCCGGCGGTGAGCCCCAGGAATATGCCGTACAGCCACGGGCGCTGCACCATGTCCGTCCACCAGTCCATCGGAGCCAGCACGTATTGCATCAGCGGAATGCGGATGATGAGCTGGAACACGACAAAGACCGCTGCACCCACGAGCACCGGGATGAACGCGCGTTTCTTGGCGAGCAGCAGATAGAGTACACAACCGAGCGGCAGTCCGAAGCAGATGATGGTGTTGACGGTGAAGGCGGTGATAACAGCATTGTCCACCATGATAGTATCCTCCTGTAAATATTAACAATAACAATAAGATGGTAATACTACAGGGGTAAACCGTCAACCGGTAAATTAAAACCGGCGCAGCCTGTAAGTGCCGCGCCGGTCAGTTACCGATAGATTATTTGCTCATTATATATTCATACATCGCTTTAGCGGCTGTTTTGCCCGCGCCCATCGCCAGTATAACGGTGGCCGCGCCGGAGACAGCGTCTCCGCCCGCGTATACGCCGGGGATGGACGTTGCGCCAGTGGCCTCGTCTGCGATGATGCCGCCCCACTTCTGTGTGGCAAGACCGGGCGTGGAGGTGCGCATCAGCGGATTCGGACTTTGGCCGATGGCAACCACGACGGCGTCCAACTCTATGTCGTATTCCGAACCCTCAACGGCCACAGGCCTGCGGCGGCCGGAGCTGTCCGGCTCGCCCAGTTCCATTTTGACCACGCGCATGCCGCGCACATAGCCGTTTTCCGTGCCCAGTATCTCGGTGGGGTTTACAAGCAGATGGAACTGAATGCCTTCTTCCTTGGCGTGGTGCACTTCCTCCGCGCGCGCGGGCATTTCGGCTTCTCCGCGGCGGTAGACGATGTACACTTCATCTGCGCCCAAACGTTTCGCGCAGCGTGCCGCGTCCATTGCGACGTTGCCGCCGCCGACAACAGCCACACGCTTATGGCGCACGACGGGCGTGTCGTTTTCGGGGAAGGTGTAACCCTTCATCAGATTGATGCGGGTCAAGAACTCGTTGGCGGAATAGACACCGTTGAGGTTCTCGCCCGGTATGTTCATAAAGCTGGGAAGCCCCGCGCCTGTGCCGATGAATATCGCGTCGTAGCCCATCTCCTTCAGATCGTCTATGGTCAAAACGCGTCCCATCACCATGTTGGTCTCAATCTTCACGCCCATGCACACCAGCGCTTCAATCTCCTTTTTGACCAGACCCTTGGGCAAGCGGAACTCGGGTATGCCGTATACCAACACACCGCCCGATGTGTGGAACGCCTCAAACACCGTGACATCCACACCCATCAGTGCGAGGTCTGCCGCACAGGTGAGACCGGCGGGGCCGGAGCCGATGACGGCGGCCTTCTTGCCGTTGGGTATGCCGCAGGCGGGAGAGGGTATGCCTTCGCCAATCGCGTAATCCGCTGCGAAGCGCTCCAGACGGCCAATGCCCACAGGCTCGCCCTTGATGCCGCGCACGCACAGCTGTTCACACTGCGACTCCTGCGGACACACGCGTCCGCAAATGGCGGGCAGTCCGTTGGTTTCGCGTATCTTGTTGTAAGCGTCAATATATTTGCCCTCGGCGATCAAGCCGATGAACTGCGGTATCTGCACGTTGACAGGGCAGCCCTTGACGCATGGCTGGTTTTTGCACTGAAGGCAGCGCGCCGCTTCGTTCTGCGCCATCTCGGCGGTATATCCCAGCGCAACCTCGCTGAAGTTGGTGGCGCGCACCTTGGGATCCTGCTCCGGGATCGGTGTCTTCTTCAAGTCCATATTGCGTGTTGCCATTTACTTCACCCCCTTGAACAGGTTGCAGGACTCACCCTCCTGCTGCTTATACATGCCCTGACGACGCATCGCCTCGTCAAAATCCACCTCGTGACCGTCGAAATCCGGTCCGTCTACACAGGCAAACTTGGTTTTGCCGCCCACGGTTACGCGGCAGCCGCCGCACATGCCGGTGCCGTCAATCATCACCGGGTTCATGCTGACAATAGTTTTGATGCCGTATTCCTTGGTAAGCTTGCATACGAACTTCATCATAATTAATGGACCGATGGCTATCACGATGTCGAATTTTTCGCCCGATTCGATCTCGGCTTTGAGGGCGTCGGTCACGAAACCCTTGCGTCCGTTGCTGCCGTCGTCCGTCATCACCAGCAGCTTGTCGGAAACCGCGCCCACTTCCTGCTCCAGCAAAACGAGATCCTTATTACGGAAGCCGATGATGCTGGTAACGGAAACACCCATGGAATGCAGTTTCTTAGCCTGCGGATACGCGATGGCTGTGCCCAATCCGCCGCCGATAACCGCTGCTTTTTTGATGGTGCTGTCGAAATGTGACGGCTCGCCCAGCGGCCCCACAAAGTCCTGCAGGCTGTCGCCCGCGTTCATCGTGCCCAGCTGCAGCGTTGTTTTGCCGACCTCCTGAAAGATGATCGTGACGGTGCCGGCTGTGCTGTCGTAGTCGGCGATGGTGAGCGGAATGCGCTCGCCCTGTTCGTTGACGCGCAGAATGATGAATTGCCCGGGCTGCGCTTTTTTGGCAACCAATGGCGCGTCGATGACCATGAGCTTAACCTGCTCACTCAGCGTCTCTTTTTTGAGTATTCGGTACACGTTCAAACTCCTCACTGTTGATGTTAAATTGCTATACATATATCATTATAACATCCGACAATCCATATGCCAAACACTACATTGACATTTTCGCGGCTTCAAATGACAAAGAGAAAGCGCATAAACAATAGCGTTGTTTTTAAAAGACGGTCGATGTAGAATGATGTAAAGCAACTTGTTTGAAGGAGAACCGCTGTGAAAAGAATAATGAACATCAAGCGATATTCCGAATCTGCCGCTGCAAAGGCGCGGGAACGGGTGGACGGACTGGTGAAACCCATGGGGAGCTTGGGGCAGCTTGAGGACTACGCGGTGAAGCTGGCGGGGATATTTGGCAAGCTGACGCTGCCGCCGCTAAGAAAGGCTGTTGCCGTATTCGCGGCGGACAACGGCGTGTGGGACGAGGGCATATCGCCTGTGCCGCAGGGTGTGACGGCGATGCAGGCTGTCAATATGACGAAGGGAATCACGGGCGTTTGCGTGCTGGCGGCGTGCGCCGGGGCGGATGTATTCGTTTACGACATCGGCATACGCAACTTTCAGGGCTATAAAGGCGTGGAGGATAAGCGCGTGGCTAACGGTACCCGCAGCATCGCAAAGGGGCCTGCCATGGATATTGGACAGGCCATCAAGGCGGTCGCGCATGGTATTGATGCGGCGGAGGCGCTGTGGGAAAAGGGTTATCGGCTGCTGGGGTGCGGTGAGATGGGCATTTGCAACACCACCACGTCTGCGGCGGTGTTGTGTGCGCTGACGGGCGCAGAGCCGGAGGAAACGGTGGGGCGCGGTGCGGGTATTACAGACGAGCAGCTGGCAAAGAAGCGCGAGGTGGTGCGGGCCGCACTGGAGCTGAACAAGCCCGATCCGGATAATACGCTGGAGGTGCTGGCCACGGTGGGCGGATTCGATATCGCCGCAATGGCAGGGTTCTTCCTGGGTGCGGCATATAAGCAGGTGCCGGTGGTGATCGACGGTTTCATATCCGCGGTGGCGGCAGTGGCAGCCAGCCGTTTGAACCCGGCTGTTTTGGACTACATGTTTGCGTCGCACCACAGTGCAGAGCCGGGCTTTGACATCGCGATGGAGGCGCTGGGCTTTTCCGCGCCGCTGCGGCTTAACATGCGGCTGGGTGAGGGCAGCGGCTGCCCGCTGATGTTCGGCGTGTTGGACGGTGCAGCAGCGGTGCTGACCAAGATGGCGACGTTCGCCGAGGGGCGTGTTGATGCCTCGAAGCTGGTGGACATTCGCAAATAGTATAAGAAGGAGAGATCTTATGTTTAGACATGTGGTATGCTTTCGCTTAAAGCCGGAGGAGAAGGGCAGAGCGGCGGAGGCCAAACAGCGCATTATGGGGCTTGCGGCAATCAAAGAGGTCAAAAGTATTGAGGTAGGGCTGGACAACTTAAAAAGCCCGCGCTCGTATGATATCATACTGATTACGGACTTTGATAACATTCATGATTATAAGGTGTATGACGCGCACGAGCTGCATCAGCCAGTGCGCCAGTTTATGCGCAGCATTGTAGATTCGTCCGTCGCGGTCGACTTTGAACGTGACTGATGCTGACGGCTATTCGGACAAGCTGTCGTAGGTGGATTTGTATATCGCGGGCGCAACATCCTTCCACTTGCGGATGAACGCCTCGGCGGAGTTTTTGGACCATGTGACTAAATTCAGCTCGAAAACAGGCTGCTGGTTTTCCAGCACCTTGAGCATCACGCGGTATTCCCCTTCGTCTATCTTGATATAGTCGGCAGCAAGCTCGGTTTCGAGGCGCAGATCGTCTCTGTTTTTAGCACAGTAAGCGTCGATAGCCTTGCGCTGCGATTCGAGCAGCTCCTTCTCAAGATAGTAAACAGTGGTCTCGCCCAGCTCCGTCACGGCATAGAAGGTGCCGTTGGGGGTTTCGCGCTGCTCCATCAAACGACCTTCGATGAGCTCAAACATACATTCCTTCAGGTCGAAATAGTTTAGCCAGCCGTTATCGGTAACGATGCGAAGAATCTGCAGCTCGGACAGTTGTATATTGATCGTCTTCATAAGATATAAGACGAGTAGCTTGTTTTGTGCAATGGCTTCGATGTGCATGGACAACCTCCGGGACAATTATCTCTACAACGTATTATACCATACTTTTTGATATAGTACAGCAAATGTGGTATTCTTCTTTACAAAGATAAACTACATGTTGCGGGGACAAACGGATGGACAGAGAATTATTGGCATGGCTTTACACTCAAGGGGCGGATATTGCAGGCACTTCTTGCCCAGGTTCGCTGCTGCCTGAGCGGTTTGCGAAGCTGCCATACGCAGTGACGGTGGGGGTACGGCTTTCGGACGCGGTGATCAGTGAGGTAACGGATGGCCCCACGATGCTGTATTTCGCGCACTACCGCGCAGCTAACGCGTATTTGGACGCGCTGACGTTCAAGTGTATGGGATGGATTCAGCGGCAGGGATACAACGCGCTGGCGATACCCGCTTCACAGTCCACCGGCGACAACGGCTACGCGGGCGATTTTCCGCACAAGACAGCGGCTAATCTGGCGGGGCTGGGGTTCATTGGCAAGAGTGCGCTGTTCGTTTCCCGCGATTTTGGACCGCGCCTGCGCTTGGCGACGGTGCTGACAGATATGCCGCTGCCCGCCGGCGATATGCAGCCGATGCAGTGCGGTGATTGCCGCGCCTGTGTGGATGCCTGTCCGTGCGGCGCGCTCACCGGCAAAGCGTGGTCAGTCAGCGGTGTGAGAGAGGACATATTGGATGCGGCACTATGCTCGCGGCACATGAAAAAGGCGTATCAGCATATTGGCCGCGGCGCGGTATGCGGTATCTGCATGGCTGTGTGCCCGATGGGGAAATAAAATTCTCATCGATTCGGAGTTGCGAAAACGGTCGAAAAACGCCTAATATGGTGCGAAAATACATTGTTTTTGGACTACGATGTGATTAAAAACGTGTAAAATAGCTATTGCTTTCATAGAGATATTGTGTATAATATGAACTGCGGCTTTTTAGGGGGTTATAGCTCAGCTGGTTAGAGCGCTACGTTGACATCGTAGAGGTCGTTGGTTCGATCCCAATTAACCCCACCAGTCCTGCGGTGTTCGAGAACGCTTATGTTTTAAACCTACAGTACTTTTACGGGAGCGCGAGTCCGGATACGGATGTCGGGCCCGCTTAGACGGGATGGCAGAAGTTAAGGCAGCACACCCACCTGCTTTTCGGGGCAGGTGTTAAAACTGGGCGGACGGCACCTTGGGATACATAACATAATATTGCGGGTTTGTGTAACAGCAAATCTGCAAAATCTTTTGGAACTTATGTTTTACAAAGGATTGTACCTATCGTTTCTTGCAATTAAAGAAACGATAGGTATTTTTTATTGTTGGGTATGATACAGCTTCTGCCCATGCAGGGCACAGCTCATAAATATAAATTGGATAGAAAGAGACAATGCAAATAAATACGACTAAAGGGGTTGCGCAGCAAAAGATATTGTGATAATATTCACACGTGGATGAGGTGCAAGATACGTTCTGCGCCCCATCGCTTCAATTAAAAAGACGTGATCTGACGATGCAGACTCTTTTCTTTGATGGGTCTCAGTCGAAAGGCAAGTTGCAAGAATGTTGGCTGATATCAGCCGATGGTTTTGTATTTAACCTGCCTCTCGAGGCGGGTTTTTTGATTGCTAAAAAGGCAGAAACGGAGACCAATGAAACATGAAACGAATTGCTGTGATCAGCGCGATACTGGAAAACCCGGAGCAGGCGCAAGGGCCATTTAACGCCATTGTGGCGGGCTTTAAGGGTATCGTGAAGGGACGCATGGGGCTGCCGCTGCCGGAGCATGGCGTGTCGGTGATTACCATAGCGCTGGCGGGAGATCTGGACGAAATCAACAGCTTGACGGGAAAGCTGGGAGCACTGCCGGATGTGCAGGTGAAGACGTCTATCTCTAAAAAAGAGGTATAGACTTCAGCATACGTACGCTTAGGGAACCATGATTTAAGGAACCATGATTTTTGAGAGCCGAACGGCTCGGAAGGGATTTAATATGAAGAAAATATTGTTATTGGCACTGGCACTGGTGATGGTGCTGGCGATGATGACCGGCTGCGGCGGGAGCAACGCACCTGCTGCATCTGCGGAGCCCACGGCGGCGGCGACAGCCGAGGCGACAGATGCACCCGCTCCGGCAACGCCCGAAGCCACACAAGAGGCGGCATCGTACGACGAAAGCAATCCGCTGGCGGCTGCCACTTTGGCCGGACCCACCGGCATGGGCATGATCCAGCTGTTTGGCAACCCGGCGTATGACATTGCGCTGCAGGCCAGCCCGGACGAGATTACGCCCAAGATCATCAGCGGCGAGGTTTCCGTTGCGACGATACCCTCGAATCTGGCGGCGGTGCTGTACAACAAGATGAAGGGCGGCATCTCCGTCGTAGCTGTCAATACGATGGGCGTGCTGTATATATTGGAGAACGGCGACACGGTGAACAGCGTCGAGGATCTGGCGGGCAAGACGATATACGCCACCGGACAAGGCTCCACGCCGGAATACGCCCTGAACAAGATACTGTCTGCCAACGGCGTCGAAAACGTGACGGTGGAATACATGGGCGCGCATGCCGATTTGGCGGGTGCGATGGCGGCGGGCGAGGTTAAGCTGGCGCTGCTGCCCGAGCCGTTTGTGTCTACTGTGCTTGCGAAGAACCCGGATGTGGCGGTGAAGCTGGACATCAACGCCGAATGGAAGAAAATATTTGGCGAGGATGCGGGCATGCCGATGGGCGTGACGGTGGTATCCAACAAGTTTGCGGCGAACAAGGCGAATATGGATAAGCTGATAGCGGACTACAGCGCGTCTGTGGAATACGTAACGAAGGATACGGACGCGGCGGCGGCAGAAATCGTCGCGCAGGGGATTGTGGGTGCGGAGCCCATTGCGAAATCGGCAGTGCCGCGCTGCGGCATCTCGTTTATCACGGGAGAGCAGTGCAAGGCGATACTGTCGGACTATTTCGCGGTGATGTTTGAGAGCAATCCGAATTCTCTGGGCGGCGCGATACCCGACGACGCGATATATTACATGCCGTAAAAAGGGTGATGCAGGGGAAAGCCGGTGAATAAGCACCGGCTTTTTTCATACAGCCAGATGCATGAACAAGCAAGCTGAATCGCGCTGTTGTGTATGATTTCAACACGGTCTTCGCGGTTTGACTTTTCAAGGTTGTTGCATTAAAATATACACAAATATGAAATTTAATATTATGCGTTCTATGACAAGGAGGAAAACGTTTTGAGAAAGCATATATCAGCATTTTTGGTGCTGACACTGGTGCTGACTACATTGCTGGCGGGCTTCAGCATGCCTGCGCTGGCGGCTAATGTTAGTTTTAGCGTTACACCGAGCGTTTCAGAAATGACATCTGGCGGAGACGTAAGGTTTAGCTTTGGTATTGAAAATAAAGACGCGGCTGAACTCAACGATTGCTCAATTTATTATAATGGAAAAAGCCAGGAAAGTATTGGAAAAGTACCGGTTGGACAACCTGTAAACGGCGAATTTACAATGAATGTAAGCGACAGCATGCTAGGGCAGACGCTGACATTTAAACTGATGTCGGGTGGCACGGAAGTGGCATCAGCCACAGCTACGGTTAACAAAAAAACCGCCTCTATCAAGCTGGATGTCAGCGTGAAGAGGGATAAGGAAATCGCGGCGGCGGGCGAGACGGTGAAGTTTACGTTTACGCTGGAGAACAACGGTGAAGCCGCGGCCACAGACATCGTTGTGAAAGCACCGGGCCTCAACAGCGGTAAGGAATTGAAGCCCAAGTTTGATCTGCAGCCCGGCAAGGATTTCACCTTCTCGTATACGCATACGATGACGTCGAGCGATCTGACGGTGAAGCCGACAATATCCTATAAGGCGAACGGACAAAGCCAAACACCTATTACGAAGGATGCCATGGTGGTCACGCTGAGCAAGCCGGACGTAAAGGTGGAGCTGACAGCCAGCAACGAGCGCCCGCAGCCGGGCGAGCAGGTGACCTTTACATTTAAGGTTATGAACAATGGCAACATGTCGTACTCGCACATGAAGGTGTACATGAACGGCGAGGCGGTGGAGTTTCCCACCAGCCGATTGAAGCCGGGCGAAGTTCTTTCGCAGACCTATACGCGTACATTTGAAACTTCTACCGAGGTCTCGTTCTCCATCACAATGGATAACCAGAACGAGGAAGAGAAGAGCGTGACCTCCAACGTCATAAGTATACAACTGCCGGTTGATCCGTCGCTGGTGAATGATAAGGTAAAGCTCAGCCTCAGCGTGGACAGGCCTCAGCTGACCTCGGCCGGTGCGGTTAAGTTCTCCGGCTTTGTGACCAATGCCACCGAATACGAGCTGCTGAACGTGCAGGTGAACGAAGCAAGCCTGGGCAGCGTGTACAGCGTATCGTCACTGGAGGCGGGCGGACAAGACCCCATCGAGATATCCGCCGATATTAACGCCACCACAACATATAACTTTGTGCTGACGGCGACCGACCGTGACGGCAACAACTATACCATCAATGCAGACCCCATCACGGTCTCTGTGCAGTCGGTGGAGCCTACGCCCACAAATTTTGAGGATGCACCGGACGTGACGGAGGGTCAGGTGCTGGACGGCAGCAAAAAGCCCTTTGACTGGAGCAAGTTCTTTTTGATCGTGGCTATCGTGCTGGTGGTGCTGATCATCGGCGTGGGCGTTGCGCTGGTGGTGCTGTGGAAAAAGGGCGGCACCGGCGGCGGCAGACCCACAGGCGGCAGACCTACCTCCGGCAGCAGACCGTTGGCGGGGAGAACCACGTCGTCGTCCGCCAGACCTGCAGCGCGTCCGTCATCGTCGTCTTCACAGGGGCGCGGTAAAACATCGTCCGGCTCATACGGACGCGGCGGCGGACCGCGCAAGCCGAGCGGCGGCGGCTATCGCGACAGGAATAACTTCTAAGACGGAACATTATAAATAATATGCCGGCGCTGGAAACGGCGCCGGTTTCGTTTTACAAGTAAAGACCCTTGCGTACAGGCGGGGTGATACACATAGACATAATAAACTGTGGCAGCTTCTGAAATAATACGAGAGGCAAGTGATGGCAATATGGGTAAGAATGAAGAGCGATATGTACTGGTAACGGGCGCGAGCTCGGGCATTGGCAGGGCGACGGCACTGCGGTTGGCGCAGGAGGGCTTCACGGTATACGGCACATCGAGGCGGGGCAGCTATGAGACGGTGGAGCAGGACGGTGCATCGTTCGTGCTGCTGCCGATGACGCTGGAGGATGAGGCGACGATCCAAGATGCGGTGCGATACATATTGGATCGCCACGGACGCATCGACCTGCTTGTGAACGCAGCGGGCAGCGGCATCGCCGGAGCCATTGAGGAGACAAGCGCGGAGGAAGCGACACGGCAGTTTGATGTATGCTTCTTTGGCATTGTGCGCGTGCTGAACCATGTGCTTCCCGCGATGCGTGAAGCGAGAAGCGGGCGCATCATCAACATCGGTTCTGTGGCAGCGTTTTTCCCGCTGCCGTTCCAGTCGATGTACAGCGCGGCAAAGGCGGCGATGTATTCGATGACGTGTGCGCTGCGCATGGAGCTTAAGCCCTATGGCATTGATGTGTGTCAGATTGAGCCGGGCGATGTGAAGACGGGCTTTACCGACCAGCGCGTGATCGCACAGAAGGCGAAAAACACGGCTTATCCCGTGATGTTTAGGCGTGCATACTATGAGATGGTGCGTTCGGAAATGACGGGCTATGCGCCTGAACGCTGCGCGAAAACGGTGCTGAAGGCTGCGCTGATGAAAAAGCCGCCCGCACGGATGTGTGTGGACTTTTCGTATGGATTGCTGGGTGTTGTGGCGGCGCTGCTGCCGTGGAGCATCTGCGAGAAGCTCATTGCGTCCATCTACCTGAAAAACGACCCGCCGGAGGGCTGGCGGATGGGGCAGACCACTTTGGAAAGGAAATAATGCATGGATTCTTTGAAAGCGATATTGGAAAGACGCAGCTACCGGGTGTATCAGGATAAGCCGGTGTCGGAGGAGACAATAGAGACGCTTCTCAAGGCGGGCATGGCCGCACCGTCGGCAATGAACTCGCAGCCGTGGGAGTTTCTGGTAATGCAGGATGTGGAGAAGAAAGCGGCGGTCTCAGAGCTGGTGCAGTTCTGGAACATGCTCAAGAAAGCGCCGCTCGGTATACTGGTGATGGCTAACCTGAGCGGCTACCGCGGATCTATGCCGGAGTTTTTTGTGCAGGATTGTGCGCTATGTGCGGAGAATATACTGCTGGCGGCAGAGGCTATGGGCCTTGGCGGCGTGTACCTGGGGCTGTATCCCAAGCAGAGCATCATGAGCAAAATTCGGGAGATTTACAGCATACCTGAGGAGATACAGCCGTTTGCGCTGCTGTCCATCGGCTACCCCGACAGACCGCTGAAGCCGCACACCACGTTTCACAGCCACAAGGTGCATCGGGATGTGTATTAGTTGAGCTGTACAAAACCAAAGAAAAGGGGATGCAGCGAATAGACCAATGCTAATTCCTCATATAAATAGTACTAAAAATGCCTTCGCAAAGGCATTTTTTATAAGATTTTAATGGAGCAGCACCCCTTTAGCGATGGCTAGGAGGCAGCACCCCTTTAGCGATGGCTAGGAGGCAGCGCCTCCTAGGTGTTGATCCTTGGAGCCCAGTATCAGATAAATGCTGTTGAAATCCAGCAGGAACGACAGCAGGAAGGCAACTGAGAAAGCGATGACAGAGAGCACATCCTTGTAGAACGGCTTCATGAAACCAAGAAAGGCGGATACCAGCAGCGCCACCACCGCCGCACGGATACCGCGCAGCACACCGGCGACGTAGGCGTTGTCCCGCACGGCCTCGTATGCGAAGGTGACTGCGGTCAGCGTGATAAGAGAAGGAAGGGCACTGCCCGCCACCGCGACGAGAGCGCCCTTGAACTTTCGGAGCTTATATCCAATTAACACGCTGCTGTTGACAGCGATCGCGCGCCGGGCACCGACTGAGACAATGCAATCATGTTGAGCATGTCCTCGTCGGTGATCCAGCCGTACCGCTCCACATATTCTGCCCGAAACAGCGGCATCATGGCATATCCGCCGCCGAAGGTGAGCGCACCCACCTTGAACATGATGAGGAAGATGCGCCACAGACTTACCTTTTGTGTCATCAGTTACCCTTCTTTGTATGGTTGAGAAGACCGCCGTCTTTCAGCACCTTTTTGAGCCGCTCGGATACATCAAGCCGCACCGGGAAGGAGAAGCCTTTTGTGGTATCGGTAATGGTAAATTCCGTTGATCCGTCCACCTTGGCACGTGCATCCGTGATTTCCAGCGCGTCGCCTTGGTCAATGCGGTCGTAATCCGCCTCGTTCACGAACACCAGCGGCAGTATGCCGGAGTTAACGAGGTTCGCCATGTGGATTCGCGCGAACGATTTGGTGATGACGCCGCGAATACCGAGGTAGAGCGGCACCAGCGCTGCGTGCTCACGCGAGGAGCCCTGTCCATAGTTGTGACCTGCTACGAGGAAGCCGCCTTGCTTCGCCTTGGCACGTGCCGGGAAGGCGGGGTCCACGGGAGCGAGACAGTAGTCAGACAGGTACGGTATGTTGGAACGGTAGGGGAGCAGCTTCGCACCAGACGGCATGATGTGATCAGTCGTGATGTTGTCCTCCATCTTCAGCAGCACCTCGCCCGTCACCGTGTCCTCCAGCGTTTTGCCCAGCGGGAACGGCTTGATGTTGGGACCGCGCACGATTTCTGTCTCGCCGTTTACATCGGGTGCGGCCACGAGGTTGTCGTTGATAAGGAACTGCTCCGGCAATGCAATGGTCAATGCGTCCGCGTCAAGACCAAGATCGCGCGGATCTGTCAGCACACCAGTGAGCGCGGTGGCTGCCGCCGTCTCCGGGCTGACGAGGTATACGCCCGCGCTGGCTGTACCGGAGCGGTTGTAGAAGTTGCGGTTGAATGTACGCACCGAAACGGCGTTAGAGCGGGGAGCCTGTCCCATGCCGATGCACGGACCGCAGCCGCACTCCAATATGCGCGCACCGGCGTCGATGATATCTGCCAGCGCACCGTTTTCCGCCAGCATCGTCATCACCTGCTTTGAGCCGGGCGACAGTGTCAGGCTGACCTCGGGCGCGATGCTCTTGCCCTTCAGTATGGCCGCAACGCGCATCAGGTCTAGATATGATGCGTTGGTGCAGCTGCCGATGCACACCTGATCCACCTTGATGGCGCCGATCTCATGAATGGTTTTTACGCTGTCCGGGCTGTGCGGCATTGCTGCCATTGGCTCCAGCTGGGACAGGTCTATGGTAATTGTTTCGTCGTAGACGGCATCCGGCTCGGCGGCCAGCGGTACAAAGTCTGATTCGCGTCCCTGTGCGGCGAGGAAGGCCCGTGTTACGTCGTCGCTGGGGAATATTGAGGTGGTCGCGCCCAGCTCTGCACCCATGTTGGTGATGGTCGCGCGCTCCGGTACCGACAGCGTCGCTACGCCCGCGCCGAAGTATTCCACGATTTTACCCACGCCGCCCTTTACGCTGAGACGACGCAGAACCTCAAGGATGATGTCCTTTGCGGATACGCCAAACGGAAGCTGGCCGACCAGCTCAACGCCCAGAATTTTGGGCATGGGGATGTAGTATGCGCCGCCGCCCATCGCAACGGCTACGTCCAGCCCGCCCGCGCCGATGGCGATCATTCCAATGCCGCCGCCAGTGGGGGTGTGGCTGTCGCTGCCCAGCAGTGTGGCACCCGGTACGCCGAAGCGCTCCAGATTCACCTGATGGCAGATGCCGTTACCCGGACGGCTGCAATACACTCCGTGCTTCTTGGCGACGGTTTCGATGTACTTATGGTCGTCTGCGTTTTCGAAGCCGGACTGAAGCATGTTATGGTCGATATAAGCCACGCTTTTTTTGGTCTTCACGCGCGGTACGCCCATCGCTTCAAACTGCAGGTATGCCATAGTGCCCGTGGAATCCTGAGTCAATGTATAGTCTATTTTGATGGAGATTTCTTCTCCGGCCGTCATCGACCCGGAGACAAGGTGATCCTTCAGTATTTTCTCTGCCAGTGTTTTACTCACAAACGCCCCTCCGATATTTAAAAGTTACTCAATAGATTCTACCTTTTGGGATAAAAAAAATCAACTTGAATGCACAAAAAGCTGTGCAGCCAAGCTGATTTGGCGATTTTCATTACTTACTGAGCCATTTGACGGCCTAGGAACGCTGCCGCAGCCTCGGCAGCTTTTTGCTCCGCATCACCGATGGCACCTGCCCCGCGTGAGATGATGGCAACTGCGCCGATGGGCTGACCCTCCATTGCGATGGGTGCGATGACCTGTGCGGTGGTGAGGCTGGTGTCTTCGCCGCTCACCAAGGCAATGGTGTTGGCTCCGTCCTTTTTCTGCACGGTACGTGCGCCGATCACTTCCTCCAATGCACCGCTGACGGGGCGTTCATAATAATCGCGCTTGTGCTCGCCGCTGGCTGCCAGCACTGTGTCTCTGTCGGAAATGATCGCAGTCATGCCCAGCGTCTGTGCGAGAGCTTCAGCGAAATCCTGTGCAAACGCGGCGAGTTCGCCGATGGGGGAATACTTCTTAAGTATGATGCCGCCTTCGCGATCCGTGTATATCTCGAGCGGGTCGCCCTCCCGGATACGGAGTGTCCGTCTGATTTCCTTGGGTATTACAATTCTGCCAAGCTCGTCGATGCGTCTGACGATACCTGTTGCCTTCATATGTTGTCCTCCTTCAATGATGTGACTGGTTTTGCTGTTATTGTTTGTTAGTATGGTCAAATTATGCGCGCACTCCAAAAAATGAGATGCATTAAAAAAGCGGGTCTGCCATACTGCGGCCCGCCTTAAAAGAAAGTCATTACTGTTTATTGAACATAGCTCTATTTGTCAGAATAAACGGATTGAATTCTATTGGTCCTCATCGGATAGCTCTTTGATTTGCGCCTTCTTGTTCTTCTTCTCAGCAAAGAACGAGGTGACAAAGGAGATGAGTAGCAGCGCAAGGGCAGGGATAATAAAGGGCAGATTGTTGTTGACCGGGCACACACCGGCCGGCAGATTTGCGCGGGCGATGTAGATGAAATAGAACGCGACCGCGGCCAGTACCGCACCCAAAGCGAAGGAGATGTTGGATATATATTTAAACAGCTTGCCTTTATTCATTCCAGCCTCCAAATTGGTAATTGATATTAATAATTATAACAGTAACTGGTGTTAAGCTCAACACTTTGCGGGGGCATGGACCAGAAGAAGATATAAATTGTTGAAGTTATCTGGTCAATTGGCGTTGTTTAGTGATAATATATGAAAAAACACTTGGGAGGAACATGATGAGTAACTGTGGGAAAGGCAAAATTACCGGTCTTGGACATATTGGTGTGTTCGTTAAGGATATTGATCGGTCCGTGGATTTTTATACCGGCGTGCTGGGCTTCGAATGCTATCATCGCGCAGAGGTGCCGGGTGACGACGGTGTGACCAAGGTGGCGTTTATGAAGAGCGGCACCTGTGAGATCGAGTTCGTGCAGTTTCCGGTGGTTCCGTCGGGCGGTGACGGCACGGTGGAGCATATTGCATTGGCGGTGGACGACATTGACGCCGTGCAAGCATGCCTGACTGAAAAAGGCATTGCGTTTGATACGCAAAGCCCCATTCATCTGACGCAGGTGTTTGATGGAGTCCGCTACATATTCTTCCGCGGACCGGACGGCGAGCATCTTGAGCTGTGCCAGCTGCTCTAGTTCAGGAAAGCCACCTTGTAGTTTAGGTACAGTGCAAAGCATAGCCAGATGAGGTAAGGCACGAGCAGATAACCTGCTGCTTTGCTGATGCTGTAAGCGTCCGCCAGCAGCAACGCGGCGACAATGACGGTTAAAATCAGCACGAACAGTGCGCCTGCAGGGTTTTGCAGCCTGAAAAACGTATAGCTCCACAAAACATTAAGCACGCCGCTGGTGAGGTAAAGCAGCAGCGTGCTTTTATTTGCGCTGTTCCACAACGGAACAAAGCTCTTTGAGGAAGCATTGGCGTCAGACTTCGCCGGAGCCGGAACATGGGTTGTGTTGGCGGATTTGATAAGCACGATAGCCAGTGATGCGGCAAACAGCGCATACAGCACCGACCATGCAATGCTAAAGACGATGGGCGGCGGCTGCAACGCGGGCAGAGTCAGGCTTTGATACCATTTGGACGTGGTATCGGTGAATGCCGTGCCCAGCGTGGCTACAATGGCAACGAACAGCACAGCCAGCACGATACGAAGTGTTTTTTCCCAGGCAGTCATGATAATTCCCTCCCCACAAGAGTATATTCCAGTAGGGAAACTGATATGTGCGGAGGGCTGAGGTATGTCGGGACGGCGGCGAAGATGGTGGCTGTTGATGGCAGCGATAACGACGCTGTCTTGCTTCGTGATGGGCAAAACCCTAGTCGGTCGGGTGGGTTGGGCGCAGCCGCAGCCGCAGGTAAGCGTCAGCGAAGAAACGCAGTACCGTGGTGATGAGCAGCTTGTGTTGGATGTGCGGGTGCCTGTGGTATCGGGGCTGGGGGACAGGATGCTGGAGCGCGTGTTGAACGCACGGGTGCGTGCGCAGGTGGATGCGGCGCGTGACGCGGCAGCGGCGGAGGCGGCGACGCTGTGGCGCGAAGCGGCACAGGAGGGGTTTGAGCCGTGGCAGTACGTGTTTCATGCGGACTACGAGGTGTGCTGTGCGCGGGGTGTGCTGTCGATGCGGGTGACGGCGGCTCTGGACAACGGTGGTGTGGGGCTGCCGCTCACGGTGTTCTACAATGTGGACATCGAAAAGCGAGAGTGGCTAGCTTTGGATGATCTATTTATCTCAGATAAATATAGGAATGTAATCGATGCTTATATCCGTGAGCAGATCAATGGCGACGAACGTTTCTTGCCGGAGGCATTCGGTGGTGTATCGCCGAAAACCGCCTTCTTTATTCGTGATGGAATACTGCATATCGTGTTTGCCAAATACGAGATAGCAGATGGCATGACGGGCGAGCCTGTGTTTAGCATTCCTCCGAAGCTGCTGACCGGGCTGCTGAAGCCGGAATACGCCGCTCTGCTGCTGTGACCGACTGAAAATAATGAGGGATGCTAAAGCACAAGGGGATTTGCCAAAGCATGGGCTGCAAGGATAGTTGCCGCATAATAATGTGTTTATAGAATTTCTTCAGTAGACAGTGAACTGCGCTGTGTTCAACAAGTGTTTAGTCCTCCCAGTTCATGATGCCGTCACCATTTCGAACCCAGTCTATAAAGTAGCCACATTCCGGATTTGCGGTAAACCCTAAAAGCTGCGATTTTGTAAGCAGCCCCGAAGAAACAGTATACTGTTTTTTCGAGCTTTCACCATATTCCCAAGTATCAGTCCAAAAGACATCATATCCAAGCTGTTTCAAACGCTCAAGTTCGCTGTGCTCGCGGTTTCCTGTGCGTTCTCCCTTTTCACCGTATCAAAATTATCGCCTTATGCTGGGTATGCGGTTATATTAAATTATTGGAGTGCTTGAAAGCAGAGAGTTGATGGAGTGCCTTGACTTAACAAGCGTCGTATTAAGACAAAGCGCAAGGGTTTACCGCCTGCTGTCCGCAGGCACCAAAACCCTTGCGCTTTTTAGAAGCTATTCGTTTCACTTTTTGGATCACTTCAAAGCGCGGCATACACTCCGAACATTGATGGTCAGCCTTTTGTGATAATTTCCTCCGCGATTGCCACCGCACTTTCGATGGCCGGGGGACAGACAGAGTCGTGCAGACCCAATTCGTTGATCTTCTGGACATCCTCCGGAATGCCGGGGTTGTAACCCAGCAGTTCTTTGCACATCAGCGTGCCATTGGCTTCCCGGAAACGGTTGAGGAATTCCACCGCTTTGGCGTTGCCGCGCTGCTTGCCCTCTGCGTCACATGGGGTGGCAGAACCAAACACGAGCCCCAGTGCCATCAACGCGCCGGTGACTGCACCGCACACCTCACCGCAGCGCATACCGCCGCCGAAGCCAGCGGCGCATTTGAGCGCGGTATCCTTGTCGATGTCCAACTCGTCTGCCAGTGCGGCGAACACACTTTGTGCGCAGTTGAACTTATCCTGCGAGAATAATTTAATCGCGGCCGCTCGTTTATCCATGACGATGCCTCCAAAATATATTTGCTCAGCCTTAATTGGCTAAACCAGATTCTCTTCGTTTAATGCGGAGAGCTCGCCTAAGAAACGTCCGTCCTTGCGGATTAACTCGCCGTCGAAGTATATTTCACCGCCGCCGTATTCGGGACGCTGAATGAGCACCAGATCCCAATGCACCGCGGATTCGTTGCCGTTGTTAGCGTCCTCGTAGCACGAACCGGGCGTCAGATGTATAGAACCCGCGATCTTTTCGTCGAACAGCGTGTCGCACATGGGGTCTTTGATGTACGGATTCACGCCGAATGCAAACTCGCCGAGGTAGCGTGCGCCTTCATCGGTATCCAGAATCTTGTTGAGCTTCTCGGTGTTGTTGGCCTTGGCATCGATGATCTTGCCATCCTTGAACTCAAAGTAAACATTCTCGTATTTGAAGCCCTGAGAGAAAGATGGTGTGTTGTAGCTGATCTTGCCGTTGGCACTGTTGCGGACAGGCGCGGTGTATATCTCGCCGTCGGGGATGTTCATGTGACCCGAACACTTTTTGGATGGTATACCCTTGACAGAGAACGTGAGATCCGTCCCCGGCCCCACGATACGCACCTGATCCACCGTCTTCAGGCGCTTCTGCATAACATCCATCGCTTTATCCATCTTGGAGTAATCGAGGTTGCATACGTCAAAGTAGAAGTCCTCAAACTGCTCGGTGCTCATGCCCGCCAGCTGCGCCATTGAACCGTTGGGGTAGCGCAGCACCACCCACTTGGTCTTCTGTACGCGCAGCTCGTGGTGCACCCGCCGGGAATAGATCGAGCGGTACAGCGACAGGTTTTCCTCGTCCACGTCGGACAGCTCTGAGGTGTTGAGTGCGCCACGGAACGCGACGTATGCCGACATCTCCTGCATCATCGCTGCGTCGTAACGCGTCATGTCTTCTATCTGCGCCTTGGTTGCGTTCATCAGCAATGCCCGCTGGATGCGTGCGCTCCGCGAAACGCAGAATGGTACACCGCCTGCGGCATACACCTCCTTGATGAGCTGCATGGACAGCTCCTCGGGGCAATCGAAGTTCTCTATCAGTACGCGCTCACCCGGTTTAATCGCCATCGAGTAGTTGACGAGTGAACGGCATAGCTTTTGCAGTCGGTTGTCAGTCATGTTTCCTCCGTTAAAAATTTATCTTTTCATCGATGATATAGATGGGCCGACCTTTGGCCTCGTCGTATATTCTGCCCAGGTACAGCCCGAAAATGCCGAGGCTGACAAACAGTAAGCCAAGCAGCAAAAACACCAGCGCGAACATTACGTGCATAAGCTGCCAGATGGAGAGTGCCGTCAGCACGACAGACACCACGAGATAGCACAGCGACAGCAGTGTCAGCGTGATGCCGAGTACCATCGGAGCTTTGAGCGGCTTGTTGGAAAACGATGTGACGCCGTCTCCCGCAAGCTTGAGCATCTTTTTCAGCGAATACTTGGTTTGGCCCGCGGCACGTTCGTCGCGTACAAACTCCACAGGCTCTGCCTTGAAGCCCGACCACGCTGCCATACCGCGCAGAAAACGGTTTTTCTCTGGCATGGCGGTGAGTGTGTCGCACACCTTGCGGTCGATGAGGCGGAAGTCGCCGGTGTTAGCGGGAATGTACTGACCGCCCAGCGCGCGAAGAATGCGATAATAACCCCAGGCCGTGAGCTTCTTGAAGACCGATTCACCCTGACGTTTTACGCGCTGACCGTAAACGATGTCTGCGCCCGCCTGCCATTTCTTCACCATCTCGGGGATAACCTCCGGCGGGTCTTGCAAATCGCAGTCGATGATGACCACGGCTTGCCCGGATGCGCTGGCCATACCGGCAGAGACCGCTTCCTGATGCCCAAAGTTGCGCGAGAAGCTGATGACGCGCACATGCTTATCCTTTTCAGCCAACTCTTTGAGCTGTGTCAGCGTGTTATCACGCGAGCCGTCGTTGACAAAGATCAGCTCATAGTCTTCCCCCAATGTATCCATGACAGCTTTCAGCCGCGGGTAAGACAGCGGCAGAACCTCCTGCTCGTTAAAGGCAGGGATGATGACGGAATATTTCATTGAACGCTCCCTTGCGTAATTGTCCAAATGCATTATATATCAGCCTGCCGAAATTTACAAAACTGAAAACAGCTGCATATGTGAATTTTTTGTTGATTTTTGACGGGTATTACCTTGCTATGTGAATTGCGGACAGGTAAAATTGTGTAAAGAAATGTGTGTATTGGGGGAAAGCTTATGTTGGCTGTGATCACCGTGTTTGACCGGAAGGATTTAAAGAAGACTTATTTGCTTAAGGGCAAGCCGCTGGCGCAGACAGCCAAGGCTTTTGAAGACTATGCGACGCGGGTGCAGGAGGTGACGGCAGCCGTTGTGTATCTGGCGGGACGTACAAACGCCGCGGAGCCAGCGGGCATGCTGACGGTAAAGGATGCATCCGCAGATGCGGACGGCATCACGCTTAAGTTTGATGCATCCAGCCGGTTGGAGCTGTTGTCGGGCGCGGTGTCGGATGAGGTTTACCGGCAGTCGCGCGAAAATGGCTGGCTGTCGGAGGAGGGGTATGCGCCGCAACTGATATTTATGGAGGAAGCTGCATTTGATTTCTTTAGGCAGCGTGCGGTGCTGTGCGCCAAGATGGATGCGCTGACGGACGCGGGGGATCACAAGGCAGCGGTGATGCTGTGCGCGCCTCTCAAGGTGGTGAAGGACGACCCGATGCTATGGGACAGTGCGGAGGTGCTTTACCGCCTGGGGCGCGCATGCAGCAAACTGGCGACCACGCTGCTGATCAAGTCTGCGGAGACAAAGAAGCTGGATCGCTGCCGCCAGTACCGGGAGATGTGCGAGGTCTTTTTCAAGCGCGGTGCGGAGCTGGAGCCAGATAATGCGCGTTTTGCCACGGCGCTGGCGTATCGTTATTACTCCAACGTGCATGAGCTGATGCGGCCGGGCGAACGGCGGGATCAGGACTTGGAGGCGGAGATCGAGAAGGCCAACGAGTGGCTGAGCCGCGCACTGGAGATATATCCGCAGAGCGTGCGCAACAATTACCGCAAGGGCAAGCTGATTATTGAAAAGCAGGCCCCGTATCTGCTGTTTGGCAAACGGGCATTCGGCGCGCGTGAGGCAGAGCTGCTGCGCGAGATCCGTGAGGTGGGCGAGGAGCATCTGGCAACGGCGATTGCGCTTTATGAAGCGCTGGAGAGCGAGAGCGATAAAGCGCGGGATCGGCGAGAATACGCCAAGGCGCTGTTTGTGCTGGGCAGCTACTACCTCGACGATTCGTATCTGCCGGTACATGAATACTATCTGCGGCGCGTTGCCGGACGGGAGGATATTCGTCCCATTGCGTCCATATCCAAGCTTGACATCAAGGCTGCGATTGAGCTGCTGGAGAAGGCGTTTGCCGCTGAGACAGACATGCCGCTGGAGAAGCTTGATATCGAGTCGCTGACGCAGCTGCACAAGGAATGGACACGCTCGCCCGTGGAGAAGCTGTATACGCTGGGCTGCGCTCACAGCGCAATGGCTTTTATCGCGCTGACAGAGGCGGACGACGAAAAGCGCAAGGTACACGCAAGCGCGGCGCTAAAGTATCTTCAGGCGGCTAAGGATGTGGCGGATAAGAGCAAGGATCGCAAGCGCAATACCTGGCATATCAGCGAGAAGCTGGCGTGGACATACATGCATATGGGGCAGTACGACCGGGCGGCACGGCTCATCTCGCGGGCGAAGTCCGGCTACATTGTGAACACTTACGCTCTCGCGCTGCTGCTGATGGGGGGCACTCAGGCAGTGAAGAAGGCGGAGGAGTCACTGAACGCCGCAGCGGCAGACAGACGCAATCTGGCGTCCGGCTTGTCTAAGGTGATGCTGGCGTATGTGCGTGCACGGCGTGGCGAGACATATCAGGCGGCGGATAAAACGCTGTCTGCCAAGAACCGCAGGCTGGCCGCGATGCTGGGTGTAGGTAATGAATAAAGTGTTTATTAGTAGATAAGATTTTCGATAAATAAGGGGTGGCTTGTTGACTATAAAACTCAGCTATGATATATTCAAGAGGACGTAAAGTGATTACGTTAATAAGCGGCAAAAGGAGGCGAATAGTATGAAAATTAAGAACATTAACGAACCGCAAAAGTTCTTCGAAGTGCTCAAGAATTGCAAGGGCAAGATCGAACTGGTCACTTCCGAAGGCGACAGGCTCAATCTGAAATCCACGCTTTGCCAGTACATCATGCTCACGCAGATGTTCTCCGAGGCCAAGATCGATGAACTCGAACTGCTGGTTTCCGAGCCTGAAGATTTGAACCTCCTTCTCAACTATCTGGTTAGAGGATAACCAAATCTTGACTACTTAAGGCCGCTGCATAAGCGGCTTTTTTAATTGAATTTTGCAGTGCGGTCTGCCCTGATTTTGGGACAGGCGTTGTGCGATGATGATGATAAAAAAGGGGGCGCGGCGCAGTGGGAGTGACGGTTGTCAAAGGGCGTGCGGGCAGCGGCAAAAGCCGTATGCTGTTGGGACACATCCGCGATATGATATCGGACCCGCTCAGGAAGGTGCTCGTGGTCGTACCGGGTCAGCTCACATTTGAGACGGAGAAGGACATCATGGCGGCGTGCGGTGTGCGCGGCATTATGGGGCTGGAGGTGCAAAGCCTGCAGCGGCTGGCACTGCGCATACTGGAGGAGACGGGGCTGCCCGCCTTTTTGTCGCACGCGGAACGCGCTATGGTGTGCCATCGGGCACTGGAGCGGCTGGACAAGCCTTTCGGCGGTGAACGTCTGCCCGACTTCGAGGTGTGTCTTGCGGAGCTGGTCACGCGATTGAAAAGCCACAGCCAGACACCGGAGACGCTGCGTGACGCGGCATCGCGCGTGAAGGATGCCGCGCTGTCACAGAAGCTGCGTGACACGGCGGATGTGCTGGCACTCTACGACGAGATGTGCGGCAGCCGGTACGACAGTGCGGATATATACGCGCTTGCGGCGGCACGGGCAGACAGCGTAGCATGGCTGCGCGGCGCGACGGTTATCATAGACGGGCTGGACAGCGGTGCACCCGCCGCGTTGAAGCTGCTGGCGAAGGTGGCCGCACTGGCGCAGGAGACGGTAGCGGCGTTCCGTGGAGATGATACTGACCCGGCTTTGTTTGAGCCGGAGGAGAAGCTGGTGCGGCAGTTCATTCGCGATGTGGAAACGGCGGGGCAAAACGTGATGGTGATGGGCAGCCCCAATTTACAGCACAGGTATAATTCCAATGCACTGCACTTTTTGGAAGCCAATTTGTACCGCTATCCGTATACGCCGTATGAGGGCGCGACGGACGGGCTGTACCTGATTGAGGCGGAAACGGCGGAGCAGGAGGTGGAGCGCGTGGCGTCCGCCATACTGGCTGCTGTAACGCGGGAAGGCTGGCGTTTTTCCGACATCGCCGTGGTTGGCGGAAACCTTGCGGCGTATTTGCCTGTCATCAAGTCAGTATTTGCACAGGCGGGTATACCGTTCTTCACGGACGAGCGCCGGACGCTGGCAGACAACGCGTTCTTTGATTTTCTGAACAGCGCGATGCAGGCAGCGGCGGGGGATGTGACCGCAGTTGAGGGCTTTGTCTACAGTGCCTATGCGCCATTGAGTGAGGCGCAGCAACGAGCGTTAAAAAGCTATGCTGAGCGGTATGCGCTCAAGGGCTGGCACTTTCAGAACACGTTTTGGCGCGGAGAAGGGGCAGATGAAGCGGAAGCTGCCCGCCGCGCAGTCATGCGTCCGCTGGATGCGCTGACACGACGATTCAAGGAGGGCGGTGCGGCACAGCAGATAGCGGCAGTGCGGCGCTTTCTGGACGATTGCGGCGTCAAGGAGAAGCTGGAGGCGCTGTGCGCGGACATCGACACGCCAGAGACGCGGGGCGAGCATATTTATTTCAGGCAGGTATATGAGCGGACTTTGGCTGTGCTGGACAGCGTGCCGCGTGTGATGGGCGATGCACCGGTGGCGGCAGATGCACTGTGCAGCCTGATCGGTACGGGCTTTGAGGGCACGCGCATTGCAGTGATACCGCCTGCCACGGACGAAGTCAAGGTGTTTGATATATCGGTGGCGAGGCTTCCCGGCATCAAAGCATTGTTTGCCATCGGGCTCAACGACGGGTCGTGGCCCGCGCGTGACGACGGACCGGGCATACTTTCGGGCACGGAGCGCGAGCTGCTGTTGGATGCAGGGCTGGACGTGGGTGTGTATGACCTCGCGGCGGAGAAGCTCAAGATATATACCGCGCTGGCCAAGCCTAAGGACACTCTGGTGCTCAGCTGGAACCGGGCGGCTGGTGCGCCGTCGGTGCTGATTGATCGGATAAGGCGGCTGTTCCCGAGCTTGCTGACGGGCGGCGCGCCTTCGCTGCTGCCGATGGGCAGTGCGGAACCGTTGCTGCTGGGCGGTATAGCGGATGCGCTGCGTGGTAAGACGCCGGATGATACGCTGACGGGTCTTTGCGCGCGCTTTCTCAAGCAACCGCTTTGGCAGGAGCGGGCAGCGGCGGTGCTGCTGCGGGACAACGCGGCGCAGTCCATCAGCACGGAGCAGGCACGAGAATTGTACGGAGGCATTCGGTGCAGCGCGACACGCATCGAGAACTACTATAAGTGCCCCTACAAGCATTTTCTTGATCATGGCGTGCGTGCCAAGGTGCCGCGTGACTACACGTATGACCGCATCGACATCGGCACCTATATGCACCTTGCGCTGGACATTTTCGCGAAGCGTCTGATAGCGGATGGCGTGATGATTCAGACGCTGCCTGAAGAGGAAACGGTAAAGCGTATGGAAGCGGCGGCAAAGGAAGCCGCACAGCAGCACGATAACGGCAAGCTGGAGGCGGATGAACGGTTTGCCGTGCAATACGCGCTGCTCAAGAAGGAACTGGCGGACACTGCGTTGCGCATACGCGCGCATTTTGTGGGGCGCGATGCACGCATGCTGATGAGCGAGCAGACGTTCTCAATGCTGCTGCCCACGGCAACGGCGGATGTTGAGCTGACAGGCAAGATAGACCGTATCGATGAAGCGGGCGGATACTATCGTGTGGTGGACTACAAGTCGTCCGACACCCGGTTTGCGCTCAATGAGCTGGCAGCAGGTACCGCATTGCAGCTGCCTGTCTATATTGAGGCGGCAAGGCGCGCACTGGCGGACACGGGGTTGCAGCCCGCCGGCGGGTATTACATGAAGATCGGTGACAGCTACGGCGAGGACGAGGGTGAGGTGCTTACCAAGGGGCGTATGCGCGGTATATCCATCAGCGATGCGGAGGCGCTCTCGCTGTTCAGCGATACGCTGCCGGGCGGCAGCTTTGTGGCGGTGGATCAGCGGGTGACCAATAAGGGCGCACTGCATGGCGCGTCTAAAAACTTCTTTGACGCACCGCAATTGGATGCGCTGTTGAGCTATGCGCTAAGCATGATCCGCAATGCGGCGGAGCGCATTTGCGGCGGAGATAACGCCATCTGTCCGGTGGACGGCGCGTGTGACTACTGCGATTACAAGAGCGTCTGCCTGATGAATGCGGGCTACGCGGGCAACGCGCAGCGCACGGCGGAGCGCTTCGACCGGGATAGCTTGAGCGAGGATGGGGAGGCGGCATCATGAGCGGCAGGACGTGGAATGTGCACCAGCAAAGCGCGATAGACCTGCGGGGACGCAGCGTGGTGGTGTCCGCGGCGGCGGGCAGCGGCAAAACCAGCGTGCTGACAGAGCGGGTGCTGCGCCTGATTGAAGAGGGAGAGGACATCAGCCGGATGTTGGTGGTGACGTTCACCAACCTCGCGGCGGGTGAGATGCGCGCGCGTATTTATCAGCGGCTGCAGGAGGCAGGCAAGGCGGACGCACGGCTGGCGGCACAGGCTGAGAAGTGTGCGTTTGCTGATATCTCGACGCTGCACGCGTTTTGCGGGCGGCTGATACGCGATAACTTTGCGCAGGCGGGCGTATCCCCCGTGTTTGCCATCGCGGACGAGGCACAGACGGCATACCTCAAGCAAACTGCACTGGATGATGCCATCGAGCAAGCGCTGGCAGACCGCAAGCAGCACTCCATTGTACTCAAATATGCGGGGCGCGGTGACATGGAAACGCTGCGCTCTATCGTAACGAAGATATACAACAGAGCCATCAGCTTAAAGCACCCTCAGGATTGGCTGGAGCAGGCGCGAACACATTACAGCGGCGGCGCGTTTGTTGACGCGCTGTTTGAGGAGCATCGCGCAATGGTGCGTGAAGCGGGGATAAAGGCGGCAGAGCATTTGGAGCTGCGCACGGCGCTGTGGCGCGAGAGCGGCTTTGAAGCGGAGGCACTGGCGAGCGAAGCGGATAAGCAAACGCTGATGCGGGCTGCGGAGACGATGACGAAGGGCGAAGCGTATCTGCCCGTGTTCGAGCCGATCACCTCTACGGCGAAGGGCGCGCCCAATCAGGGCAGTAAGAAGCACACCAACGCCGCAAACAAGTGTCTGGAAGCGGTACGGCGGTGGGAGGGCTGCTTTGCTGACAAAGTATCGGCGGAGCTGGAAGGTGTGGGTGACGACGGGCGGTTCTTTATCGATTTGACGTGGTCTTTCATGTCCCGCTACGCCAAGCTGAAACGCGGCAAGAACCTGCTGGATCACGATGATACAATGCATTTTGCATTTCGGGTGCTGCAATCACAGGACATCGCCGCTCGGTATCGTGACAAATATGCGCATGTATTTGTGGACGAATATCAGGATATCAACGAGGCACAGCACGCCATTATCTCGGCGCTGCAACGCGGGGATAACGACTTTCTTGTGGGCGATGTGAAACAGTGTATCTATACCTTCCGCGAGTCTAACCCCGAGCTGCTGATGCGGCGCTGCCGCGAACTGTCCGGCGGAGGGCTGGTGGAGATGAACACCAACTACCGCAGTACACCTGCTGTCATTGACTTCATCAACGATGTGATGGGGCACATGATGACGCAGGAAGCCGGCGGGGTTGACTACACCGGCGGACAGCGGTTGGCGGCGGGCTCCACGGGCGATGGCCGCGTGGACGTTGTGCTGGCGGGGCGAGAAAGTGCGGACGGCGAGGACACGCTGGGCAGTCTTGAGGCGGAGGCCGCGCAGCTGGCAGCGTTGATTGACGGCTTTGTAAAAGAGGGCTTTGCCTACGGCGATATTGCGGTGCTGCGGCCTGAGCTGTCCGGGACGGGACAGCAGCTGGCACAGGCGCTTCGCGAGCGGCGCATACCGGTGACAGGCGGACCCGCGGGTGATCCGGCTTACAGCGAGCTGATGGTGTTCATCAATTTGCTGTCCGTGATCGACAGCCCCACGGCAGACGTACCGTTGCTATCTGCGCTGCGCTATCCGTACTATGGACTGACCGAAGCCGATTTCGCACGTATCCGCATGGCTGCGCCCGCAGGCGTTACTTTCGCGCAAGCGGCACTGGCATATACAACGGACGATGAAACTGGAAACAAGCTGTCGCGCTTCTGGCGCGATGTGGAGCGGTTTGGTCGCATGGCGGCGTGCATGAAACTGCCGGACTTCCTGATGCGCGTGCGGCAGGAGGCCCGGTTCCGCGAATATGCCCTGACCTCGCCGGGCGGCAGCGGCACCGACGAGATGATCAGCGGTTTTATCAATACGGTGGCGGCGGCAGCACCGAGAAGCCTGAGGGAGGTGCTGGACATGGCGGACAGGATGCGCGCCGCGCGCGAAGCTCAGCCCGATCCCAAGACGGCGGACGGCGTATATCTGACCACGATTCACCGCTCAAAGGGGCTGGAATTTCCCGTGGTGATTCTGTGCGGCCTGCACAAGAATATCGATCAGCGGGACGCGCGGGGAATGGTGCTGGTGGGTCGAGAGCTGGGCATCGGTCTGTGTGATGTGGACGAAGTGGCGCACATCAAGAAGCCTACATTTCACAGCACGGCGGTGGCGCGCGGCATGAAGCGCGAAAAGATATCCGAGACGGTGCGCCTGCTGTACGTGGGCATGACGCGGGCGATAAAAAGGTTGGTGCTGCTGGGAGCGGGCAGCGCACTCAAGGACGGCTGGCTGGAGGATAAGGCGCAAGGATGGCAGATGAACGCGCAGAGCTACTTCGATCTGCTGATGCCAGCTATGCGTATGGCGTGCGTGGACAGCGGCACCGCCTTTGAGGAGACGGTGCGCATATTGCCGTGTGAAGACGGCTGTGCAGCGCAGTCGGATACGGCACAGCGGCTGAAGGCACTGCTGGACGCGGCTTCGGCGGCTGACCCGGAAGAGGTGTTTGAGGCATATGCGAACAACAGCGATGTCGGGGTGCCATCCAAGGTGAGCGTATCGGCATTAAAGCGGATGGCAGAGCAGCCGCCTGTGCTGCAGCCGCAGCGTTTTCCGTCGGAGGAAGACGGCATCACAGCAGCGGAGCGCGGCACGCTGATGCACCGCGTGCTGGAGGTGATGGGGCTTGCGGTGCGAAATGCGGATGAAGTGGCGGCAGAGGTAAAACGTCTGTCGGCAGAGGGGCGCATTGACGAGGCGTTGGCGGGCTTTGTCGATGTACAAGCTGTTGCCGGTTTTTTGCACAGCGAGCTGGCGGAACGGGCACGGGTGTCGTCCCGCTGCATATTTGAGCAGCCGTTTTGCCTGCAAATGAGCGCGCGAGAGCTGAGTCTGGCAGAGTCGGACGAGCCGGTGATCGTGCAGGGTATCATCGACATGTGCTTTCTGGAGGACGATCAGTGGGTGATTGTCGATTACAAGACGGATAAGGTGAGCGCTCAAGAAGCCCCTGAGGCGGCAAAGCGGTATGCAATACAGCTTGAGCTATACGCGCGGGCGCTTACGGATATCACAAGGCATTCTGTGTCGCAGTGGTGGGTTTTCTATCTCACGGCCGGCCAGGCAGTTCGGTTGTAGTGTATAGACCTTTAAGCTTCAGCCATACTGTGATATAATATTCACAATATTAGTTGACGGAGGAAACAGGCATGATTATCATGACAATTGAAAATCCGGGCAGACCGTTTGAGACGCTGGGCTTAGTGCGCGGCTCAATGATACAGAGCAAGCACATCGGGAAGGATATGGCAGCCGGTCTCAAAACGCTGGTAGGCGGAGAGCTCAAGGGTTATACCGAGATGATGGAGGAGTCCCGCGAGATTGCGACACAGCGCATGATCGGGCAGGCCAAGGTGCTGGGTGCAGACGCGGTTGTGTGCGTGCGGTATACCTCCAGCTCTGTTATGCAGGGCGCTGCGGAGGTAACGGCTTACGGAACAGCCATCAAATATAAATAGGCGGCATTAAGCCGCCGAAAAATTGTCCCGCGCCGGGCTTGCTGCCATTTGGCGGCGCATTACACCGGTGCGGGACGAGATAGCATGTTTTTGCTGTTACGGCAGGCTGCTCAGTGCGGATACCAGCACATCCTCTTTAAAAGGTTTAACAATAAAGCCCTTGGCGCCGGAGAGCACTGCTTCGCGCACCATGCTTTCCTGACCCATAGCCGAGATCATAACGATTTGTGCGGTGGGAGAGACAGATAAAATTGCTTTCAAGCTGTCAAGTCCATCCATTTCAGGCATTGTGATGTCCATTGTCACAATATCCGGCCTCAGTTCCTGATACTTTTGTAACGCAACCTTACCGTTTTCCGCTTCGCCGACAACCTCATATCCGTTTTTGGTGAGCATGTTTTTGATGGATACCCGCATAAAAGCCGCATCATCAACAATCATCACTTTTTTCATGTTTACCTCCAAAATGAGTCTGGTTCATATTGCTTCCGGTTGCTGCCGGGATTGAACACGCTTATCAGCCGCGAAATGTCACTAAATAATCCCGGTCCGGACTTTCCGCGGTTTCTAAATCTTATATCGTATTTTTTCTCGGGACTATTAACATTTTCATAAAAATCCGATAAATATTTTAGGGAAAGATGCGGAACACGATGCTTTTTGCCGGAACGGGAGTGTGCGATGAAGATCGAGTTTGTACAACCAACAAGAAATATACCTGATAAACAACAGCTGCCCTTGCTTTTCAGGCAGGGTGATTTTTTCATGTCTGAGGTGCTGGAGGTGAGGGGACAGACAGCGCTGCTGCGAAACAGCCAGGGGATACTGCTGACTGCAAAGCTGCTGGGAGACATCGGTTTGATTGCGGGTGACCACGTAGAGACAGTCGTGGATGAAGCCGGTCGCGGCCGTTATGTGCTGCGTCTGCTGGATGTTTCACGCGGGGGTGATCTTGCAGCGGGCAGTCCGGGTGAGCAGGCGGGGAATACAGCCGCGCAGAGCACCCGCGCGCAGACGATTCACGGTATGCTGGCGATGATGAAGAAAAACGCAGGTCTGGAACCCAAGATGGCGGAGTTTATGGCGCGAAACGGCGTTGCGGATACACCGGAGAATATTGATACACTGACGAAGCTGATCAAAGGGGATGTGAAAGCAGGGCAGGTGCTGACGCAAATGCAGGGGGAAGCGTTGCGGGCCGGAACAGCTGCGTCCAACAGCCTTGCTGCTTATGGACAGGCAGACATCATCGAGGTGACTGCGGCTATGCCCGAAGCAACAGTCAAGGTACAGTCCGCGGCACAGACAGTAGAAAACGTGGTCTCGCAGCAGCCTGAGGCGGCGGCGAATATGGTAAAGGCAGAGGGAGGGCAGCCATCAGCACCCCCGCCTGCGGCATTGCCTTTGACACAAGCTGCGCTTATGCAGCAATCGCCTGCTGTACAGGCAGGGCAAGCTGCGACGGCGGAGCAAATATCAGCGTCGTTATTGACAGCAGACAAGCCGGACGCAACTGCACAGCCGAAAACTGGTTTTCCGACGCAAAGCAGTGACGCTCACAGTATGAGCGAGGTGCAGCCGCAGCTGCAAGCAGCAGATAATGCATTGCCGCAAGCTTATGAGCCTGCTTTAAATCATGCGGTAAAGGGTACCGCTGCGTCATCGGAGAACGCGATGGGTGCAACAGTAAACTTATCCCCTGAGCATGCTGCGGACATAACGGTTAAAAATGCAGCGGCAGTGCCCGATTCGCCGGTGCTTTTACAGCCGCTGCAATCGGATGTGACAGATGTGCTGGCTGAAAAGATACTGTCCTTGATGGTAGACTTGAAGGATAAGAAAACGTTGCCTAAACAGCTAAAGAAAGCGGTGGAGGAGCTGCCCTTTCACATTAAAGAATTAAAGCTTTCGCTCAAGCATGCCGATAATATTGATGGAAACACATTGGGGCGGCAGGCGGAAAGCCTTGATAAGCAGATGTCCCTGATGTCCGAGCTGAAAAGGTTTGACTGCTATCAGATTCCGATCATGACACAGAATCGGGAGCAGACTACAGCTGAGCTGTATGTGTTCAAGCAAAAGCGCAGAAGACCGGACGCGGACCCTGAATCGTTCGCTGTGCTGCTGGGGCTGGACACACAGCATATGGGCCGTGTGGAGACGATGATCAAGGCTGCCGGTCGTAACGTGACGCTGGAATTCAGGCTGGAGGCTGCCGAGCTGACACAGGCGTTTGAACAGGGTGCGAGGGCGCTGGAGCCGATGATTGTACAAGCAGGGTTTAGGCTGACAGATGTCAGCGCAAAGGAACTGGCGGCAAGAACGACGGTGCTGAACGCAGAGGATGCGCAGCCCGGAGGACAAAGAACCGATGCAGGCGGTCTGGATGTAAGGATATGAGCGACGTTAACAGACAGGAGAACCGCCAGGCGGCGGCACTCAAATACGATCCGCAGACGTCGGGAGCTCCTTATGTGGTGGCGCTGGGAACCGGGTATCTGGCTGATAAGATCGTGGAATCTGCCAAGGAGAACAATGTACAGGTAGTGCGGGACGATAAGCTGTCCGGCATGCTTCAAAAGCTCAGTGTGGGCGACGAAATACCTGAAGAGCTGTACAAAGTGGTAGCAGAGGTGCTCGTTTTTATCAGCAATATGGATGAAAAATTCGGAAAAAGGTTTGGAATGGCTTCCAAGCGTTGATATATATACGGATATGTAAAAGAAGCTATATGGCAGTCGGTAGAATGCCATGACACAATCACATACATCCGTTGTGACCAGACAAATTAGGTCATGGATGCTTTGGTGATAAAGGAGGCAGGCAATGGCAACAACAAGCTCGTTAAATTCACTGCGTATATCGGGACTCTCTTCAGGCTTAGATACTGAGTCCTTGGTAAAAAGCATGCTCACCACTATGCAGTCTAAGGTGAATCGGCAGAGTCAGACGACGACGAAGCTGGAATGGAAGGCAGATGCGCTCAGAGATATCAACAGCAAGATAAGAGCGTTCCGCGAAGCGAATATGAGTGTACTGAACTCGGCGAACAACATGCTGTCAGCATCCGCATATAATGCGTTCTCGGTGACGATGACAACTTCAACCACCGCAGTTTCGGTGAGTGCCGGATCTTCAGCGAACACGGGAGCCGTGACGATCAACAGCATCACTCAGCTGGCGTCTGCGGCATCTGTGAATAGTACTCAAGCCTTTAAAGGCGATTCGATAAATACAAGCACCAAACTGTCGGAGCTTCAATTAACAAACGCTCTTGAGTTTGAGGACGATGAGATTTCGTTTTCCATCAACGGCAAGGATTTCACCTTTAATAAGGATAACACGCTGGCGGATATGATGAGTCAAATCAATGCGTCGGGCGCGGGCGTGAAAATGAGCTACAGCAGTTTGACGAAGGGCTTTACCATTGCCTCAAAATCGACAGGCAGCGCCAGTGAGGTAACAATTGTCAATGTAAAGGGTAATGCGTTTGCGGTTGCACAAGGTGAAGGCGAAGAGGCTGTGGCACCGGCATTTGGGATTGAAGCAGGCACAAAAAAGGGCGAGGATGCGAAGCTGAAGATTAACGGTATAGACGTTGTCAGATCAAGCAACTCCTTTAGCATCGACGGCATAACGTATACGCTTAATGACAAATCGACATCAGAAATCAAGTTTACGGTGGCTCAGGATGTGGAGAGCACCTTGAACAAAATTGTATCGTTTATCGGCTCCTACAACGACTTGGTTAAGTCTCTGCAAGACAAAGTCGGGGAAAAGGTTTACCGGGCCTTTGATCCGCTGACGGATGAGCAAAGGGATGCCTTGAGTGAGGATGACATCAAGAAATGGGAGGAGAAGGCGAAAAGCGGTTTGTTGAGGAATGATTCGGTTGTGTCCGGTTTGCTGTCGGCCATGAGAAGCGCTTTTTACACGGCAGTAGAGGGTACAGGACTGAGCCCCTCGCAGATTGGACTGACAACCGGAGGCTATGCGGACGGCGGGAAGATAACAGTGGATAAGGATAAGCTGCGTGCGGCACTGCAGAACAACCCGGATGCGGTGACGAACATGTTTACCGCCAAGTCTACTTCAACGGACAAGAAGCAGGCCTTTAAAGAAACGGGCTTGATGGGGCGGCTTTCAACGGCTTTGCTCAATTATACTTCGTCTGTTACCAGTGATACGCTGTCTGGTCTGGAGAAGCAGATCAGCGATTCCAAGGATTTGGGAGAATCGCTGCTGGATAAAATGTCCGTTAAAGAGGAGTCGCTGTATAAGCGATTTACCGCAATGGAAGCAGCTCTGTCTTCGCTGAACAGTCAATCGAACTGGCTGTCATCGATGCTGGGTTAACAAGATAATTTACGAGGAGCGCAATTGTATGGCTGTGATGGCAAATTCGTATCAACAATATGTGAAGCACGATGTGATGATGGCAACACCGATGGAACTGGTGGTGATGCTGTATACCGGCTGCATCAAGAAACTGCGCCTTGGGCAGATGGCGATTGAGAAGCACGACTATGAGGCGGCTAATCTCAACCTGCAAAAGGCGGTGGATATCGTGATGGAACTCATCTTGGGTCTTGATCTGCAATACAGCATTGCGAGAGATTTGATGGGCATCTACGATTTTGTTCAAAGGGAAATCGTCCGCGGTAACGCGGCAAAGGATGTAAAAACAATAGAATCCGTTATAGAGATTATGGCGGAGCTTCGCGAAAGCTGGATACAAATACAAAAGGTAACCAAAGCGACTGCTCGTTATGAGTATGAAAGCGAATAAACTATGAATATGCAGGAAAAAGCTGAGCTGACAAGAGTGCTTGTTCAGAAAAAGGAGCTGCTGAAAAAAATGCTCCTGCTGACAACAGATATACGAGCAGACCTTGAGCAGGACAGGATTGAGGCATTTGCGGATGCTATCGGACTGCGCCAGCAAATCATTGTTCAGGTGGATTCGCTGACAAAGGAAGAGCAGGCATTTAGCGCCGAGGAAGATATTGAGATTATGATGCTCAAGAAGGAAATTCGAGGCATCGTGGCTCAAACCCTGCAGCAGGATGAGGAGAATACGGCACTGGCACAGCAGAAGCTGGAGAAATACAGAGACCAGATAAAGAAGCTGAACCAATCAAAGAAGAGTGTTGGCGGGTATACGCGACCGGTGGGGAATGAAGCAGCATATTTCGTGGATTCCAATAAGTAGCCTGTGGGGAGTCAATCAATATGAAGGTTGCAGATATCAACCATATTGCACCGGAAAACCGCGGATTTGCGGCGGTGAAGGATAGACCGGAAAGCAGCGGTCCAGGGCTTGCTTTCGCGCGGCAGTTAACCACCTTGAGCGAGGCTCAATACGAACGCTACATACAGGATATCCAGGAGAGAATACGCAAGCAGGGTGAGAAGATTAAAGCCAAGGCAGATTTAAAGGCGGTGATGGAATACCGCTCTCTCATCAGCGAACTGATGAATGAAGTGGCCAACAACGCGTTCTGCGGACATAAGGCAGAGAGCTTCGACCCTAGAGGTCGGCATAAGGTGCACTTCGTGATTCGCAGCGTGAATCAAAAGCTGGAGGAACTGACTCGGGAGATGCTCTCGGAGCAGCAGGATAGCCTGCGCATATTGCAGATGGTAGATGATATACGCGGTTTGCTGGTGGATCTTCTTATGTGAACTTATAAAATGCATGACGGGCATATTCAAGTCCGTCTTTTTTTGTTTCATAACTCATTAAGTGGTGTATTAATCTGACAAGCCTCCTTGTGTAGCAGAGGGGCAGGATTATTTGTGAAAAAGGAAAGAGCTTATGAGGAGCGTTGAGGGTATTTACCTCTCGAAGCTGAGTCAGTTTGAAAGCATCATTTCAGAAAAGTCGGCAAAATGTGCCGGTGCTCAGTCTGCCTTTGCGGGAATATTAAACGATGTGCAGCAGCGGATGACACTGTCCTCTGATAAGGCCAGCGCGGCACAAGCGCTTTCCACTATTAATTCGATGCAGCCGCTTTTGCCGGACATCTATGCGGAAGGTACATTCACGGGATATACCGGCGGCACGGTTGCCACGGGCAGCGAGGTTGATGCTGCCATAGAAAAAGCGGCGAGGGCTACTGGTCTTGATCCTGATTTAATCAGAGCAGTGGTGCGCGTAGAATCCTCGTTCAAATCGGATGCGGTTTCCGGCGCAGGCGCTCAAGGGCTGATGCAGCTGATGCCGGGCACGGCGGCAGAGCTGGGGGTGACAGACCCGTTTGATGCCGAGCAGAACGTGATGGGCGGCGCAAAATATCTCGCAAAGCAGCTCAAACGGTTCGGCGATGTGAGGCTGGCGCTGGCGGCTTATAACACCGGCCCGGGTCGTGTGGCATCATACGGCATTACAGACGCGAACGACGCCGCACAGTATGGTCAGATATCCAGCCGTGTTCGCGGCTATGTGGATAAAGTACTTCAGTATTACAACCAGTATAACAACGCTTAATGGAGGTGCTGCCTGTTGATTAACAAAATGTTCAACAATGTGAATATGCTAAAGGCCGGGCTGGATGCATCCTGGCTGCGCAACGAGGTGATTGCCAACAATATCGCCAACGTGGATACGCCAAATTTCAAAAGCTCGTCGGTTTCGTTCGAGTCCGCGTTTAAGAATGCGCTCAAAGGCGAAGGGTTCGCCGCTAAAACGACAAATGCGCGCCATTTCAGCGATAATTTGCCGCGGGCAACAGTGACGCAGAATACGGGCACACAATACCGGATGGACGGCAACAATGTCAACATAGACGCCGAAAATGCGGCGCTCGCTAAGAACCAGATACTGTACAGTACGCTGGCTCGGCAGCTGAACAGTGAGTTCACCAAGCTGAAAATGGCAATAAACGAAGGGAGATAAGCAGATATGAGTTTTTTATCGTCTCTTGACATCAGCGCGTCGGCGCTGACAGCACAGCGTATGCGCATGGATGTTATCAGTGAGAACATCGCCAATGCAGACACCACTCGGACTGCCGACGGGGGGCCTTACCGCCGCCGTGTGGTGGTGATGGAGCAGCAGCAGCTTTCATTTTCGTCGATACTTCAGCAAGCCTCCGGCGGCGGCGTGGAGGTTACAAAAATCACAGAAGATATGTCGGACTTCAACTATGTGTATGACCCGGAGCATCCCGATGCCGATGCCAACGGGTATGTTGCGAAGCCCAATGTAGACACCACGAACGAGATTATCGACATGATGTCGGCCACGCGCTCATACGAAGCCAATGTAACGGCAATGAATGCCACGAAGAGCATTGCCATGAAGGCGCTGGAGATTGGCCGCTGAGACGGCAGAGCATAATAACAGGGGGATATCAATATGGAAATCGGTCAGATAAGTAACCTAGTAACGAGCTTTGGCAGCTCAAACGCAAATAGATCAACCGCGTCATCTAGCAGCTTTACCAATATTTTAAATGATGCCATCAGCAATGCGCAGGATACTGAGCAGGCGGTGCAGGCTCAAAACGCTCAGGTGCTGACGGGCGAGACGGACGATCTGCATACGCCAATTGTTGAAGCGCAGAAGGCGGAGCTGGCCTTGAACCTGGCTATACAGATCAGGAATAAGGTGGTATCGGCTTACAACGATGTCATGAACATGCAGGTATAAGACACACTGTGCATACAGGGGAAATATATATAATCGGTATATTGGAGAGAAACTTTAATGTTTTTTGACTGACAGGCATAGAAATATTGTTTCATCCAATACATAAGGGGTATATAAAGTGTAGACCGTAGGGGGGTTTGTCAATGGACAATTTGGGGTCTACACTTATTTATATTGTCGTTATGGTTGCTGTGCTTATCGGCGCATATTTGACGACAAAATACATTTCAAAGAAGTCCGGCCGCGTGATGAAGAGCCGTTACATCAGCGTTCTTGACCGTATGGCGCTCGCCAAGGACAAGAGCCTGTATTTAACCGAGGTGGGCGGCAAGTATCTTCTCATCGGCGTAACCAATCAAGGCATCAACACACTGGGTGAAATAGACAAGGAAGCTTTAGGCGACATAGGAGAAGCTTCTTCAACTGCAGGCGAAAGCAGCGTTTTTGGCAAAGCAGCATCGTTTTTCAGCAATGCTAAAAGCGCGCAGACAGAGCTGGCCAAGGCCCGCGCTCAGTATAAGGTGAACAAGAAAGAGAGCACCAAGCCGAACGCACAGCCCACCACCCAAGACGTTTTAGAGCAGATGAGCCGCGCTATTGAACAACGACGCAACCGCACCGGCGGCGGGGATGGAGGAAACGCGTGAACATAAGACCGATGCTGACACCGCCTCCGGCACAAAAGAAAAGAAAACGCAGCCGCGTGACTAAAAAGCTGCTGCTGGGCATGGCACTGGGGCTTATTCTGGTGCTGGTGCTGGCAGGCTGCTCGGCATTGTCTGCCGACGGCGAAACGGATGCAAACAGCCCGCTGGGCGGTATGTTGGGCAGCCGCTCGGAGACGGTGGATATCGTGATGCTGCTGACAGTGCTGTCGGTGCTGCCGTCAATACTGATTATGCTGACCTGTTTCCCGCGCATCATCATCGTGCTGTCTATGATACGAAGCGGACTGGGGCTGCAGCAGATGCCGCCGAATCAGGTGCTGGTGGGGCTGGCACTGTTCCTGACCTTCTTTGTGATGACACCGGTGATCGACGATATCAACGTAAACGCCTATCAGCCATATGTGGCGGAGCAAATTACGCAGGACGAAGCCTTGGAACGGGCGATGGAACCGGTGCGTGGTTTCATGCTCAAGCAGACATACAAAAGTGATCTCGAGTTTTTTATCTCCATATCTGAAAAGGACGCAAAGATTGAGAGCACGGACGACGTAGCCAACACCACACTGATCCCCGCATTCATCACCAGCGAGATCAAGCGCGGCTTCCAGATCGGATTCCTGCTCTATATACCGTTTATTGTATTGGACATGATTGTGGCAACAGCGCTGATGTCGATGGGCATGATGATGCTGCCACCCATCGTGATATCGCTGCCGTTCAAGGTGCTGCTGTTTGTGCTGGTGGACGGCTGGACGCTGACGGTAAAAACGCTGCTCAGCAGCTTCGGCTAGCGGCAGGCTGATCTAGGCGAGATAAGCAACATACGAAGGAGGGGTAGCGAATGGTGGATCAAGCGGAAATCATCACGGTGATGCAGGATGCGGTGACAACAATATTGATAGTATCGGCTCCCATCATGATCGTGGCGCTGGTGGTAGGTGTGATTATATCTGTCTTCCAGGCGACGACACAAATCAACGAGCAAACGCTCGCGTTCGTGCCCAAAATCGTTGCGATACTGCTAGTGATGCTGGTGTTTGGCGGCATGATGCTATCCAACATGACGGAGTTTTCATCCCGCATGTTTGGATACGCAACAACGATGTTGAAGTAGCGTCTGTATGGATGGGATACTGAGCACGGTTACAGCGAACCTTGATTACTTCATACTGCTGCTGCTTCGGGTGAGCGCGCTGATTATCTCGTCGCCGATATTCGGACGGAAGAACATCCCCAATACGCTCAAGATTGCGTTTTGTGTGGTGGTGACCTATGTAATATTCTCTGCGGGGCCGGCAGGCAGAGAGATTCGTTACAGCGGCGTGGTCGAGTTCGCGATGCTGTGCATCAAGGAGCTGCTGTTCGGGCTGGTGCTGGGATATGTGACAACGCTGTTTTTTTCTCTGGTGCAGACGGCGGGGCAGATAATGGACATGCAGATGGGCTTTGGCATGGTGAACGTGTTCGACGTACAGAGCAACATCAGCGTACCGATCACGGGCACGATGCTCAACATCATACTGATGATCGCGTTCTTCGGGGTGAATGGACATTTGCAGCTAATCTACATCGTTCAGTCCACCGTCACCAACATACCGCTGGGCGAGGTGACATTGAACCCCGCCATTGGACTGGCGGCACTGGAGGTATTCGCTCTTGCGTTTCTGCTGACGGTCAACGTGGCAATGCCGATGATTGCAGCAGGTCTGCTGGGTGAAGTGGCTATGGGGTTTATCGTAAGGGCAATCCCGCAGATGAACGTGTTCGTGGTGGGTATACCCATCAAGATGGCGTTAGGGTTTTTGATGTTGATTATTATCATACCGGTGTATGTGGCTTTTACCGATGTGATATTCCACAATATGTTTGAATCCATCAATAAGATGATGGCGGGGCTGGCCGGATGAGCGCGCAGGGCGGAGACAAGACAGAAAAAGCCACACCTAAACGAAAACGAGAGGCACGGGAGAAGGGGCAGGTTGTCAAAAGCACCGAGCTGATCACCGCGCTGTCACTGGCTGTGTTGTTCGGGGCTTTGTCCATATTTGGTAAGCAGATGGTGGAGGGGATGCTGGCAGCACTGAAGCACTTCTTCTCCGGCGCGTTGCCCGAAACGCTGACACAAGCATCGGTGATTGCAATCTACAAGGATGCAGCCACAAGGTTTCTCATCATTATGCTGCCGCTTATGGGGGTGGCGATGGTTGGCGGTGTGGTGTTCAATGTGCTGCAGACAGGGTTTTTGTTCACTAGCAAAGCGCTTGCGCCGAAGATGGATCGCATTAACCCGTTGTCCGGCTTCAAAAGGATATTTTCTAAGCAAACGTTTATCGACTTGCTCAAAGCGATAATCAAGCTTGCGATACTGGGGTATGTGGCTTACACAGAGTATGAGACGCGCATCGGCGGATTCCCGGCGCTGATGGGCCAAGAGGTGGCCGTTTCCACCGTGTCTTTCGTGGATACGATTATCGCGGTGGCGTTCAAGCTGGCGATTGCACTGGCCATATTCGCTCCATTTGACTACCTGATGCAGTGGCGGAAGCACAATAAAGAGCTGATGATGACGAAGCAGGAGATCAAGGACGAATACAAGATGACCGAAGGCAATCCGCAGACGAAGGGGCGTATTGCGCAGAAGCAGCGGCAGATGAGCCGAATGCGCATGATGCAGGCGGTGAAGGATGCAGACGTGGTTATCACAAACCCGACACACTATGCAGTGGCGCTATCGTATAAGGAGAACCAGCATACTGCGCCGAAGGTGGTGGCAAAGGGTAAGGATTTCATTGCTCAGAAGATCAAGGAGCAGGCTCGTGAGAATTCAGTAGAGATTGTGGAAAACGTGCAGCTGGCACGTGCGCTGTACTTTTTCTGCGATATCGGTGACGAAGTGCCGGAGGATCTCTACAAGGCTGTGGCCGAGGTGCTGGCCTATGTATATAAGATGAAGAGAGGGGGACGCAGATCATGAAAATAAAGAAGAGTGACATTTTAGTAGCGGTGCTGGTACTGGCTGTTATACTGCTGATCATCGTTCCGCTGTCTCCGGGGCTGATGGACTTCTTCCTGATCGCCAACATCACAATGTCACTGCTGATACTGCTGATTACACTGTTCACCAAGAATACGCTGGAGTTCTCCACGTTCCCCACGGTGCTGCTGATCATAACGCTTTTCCGTCTGGCACTCAATATCTCGTCCACAAGGCTGATTCTGGGCAACGGCGGCGATGCGGGCGAGGTAATCAAGGCTTTCGGACAATTCGTGGTGGGCGGCAATCTGGTCGTCGGACTGGTGATCTTCCTTATAATCGTGGCGGTTCAGTTCATTGTTATCACCAAGGGCGCAGAGCGCGTTTCCGAGGTGGCCGCGCGCTTCACCTTAGATGCGATGCCCGGCAAGCAGATGGCGATTGACGCAGATTTATCTGCAGGCAATATCAGTGAGGATCAGGCCAGAGAGCGTCGTCAGGATATCCAGCGTGAGGCAGATTTCTACGGCTCAATGGACGGTGCATCCAAGTTTGTCAAGGGCGATGCCATCATCGGCATTATCATTACAGTTATCAACATTGTGGGCGGCATCATTGTCGGTCTGCTGGGGGCAGGCGGCAAGGTTATGCCGTTTGATCAGGTAATACAGGTTTATACATTAGCGACTGTGGGTGATGGCTTGTGCAGCCAGATACCCGCACTGCTGGTATCCACTGCTACGGGCATAATTGTGACGCGCGCCGCCACGAAGGAGGGCTTTGGTCAGGATGTCGCCAAGCAGATGTTTGGAAACCCCACTGTGTTTTACGTGCTGGGGGCAATGCTGGCGCTGATCAGCCTGATACCCGGACTGCCCAAGATACCGATGCTGATCGTGGCCATTGTACTGCCCATTATCGGATATACGAAGGCGAACAAGAGTAAGAAAGAGGAAGCGGCTGAGCTGCTTGATGTGGAGGAGACCAGCGCGCAGGAGAAGCGCAAGCCCGAAAGCGTGACCTCACTGCTGCATGTGGATCTGATAGAGATGGAGTTTGGGTACGGTTTAATATCGCTGGTGGATGCCTCTCAGGGGGGAGACCTGCTTGACCGAGTGGTGATGATACGCCGCCAGTGTGCGATTGATCTTGGCATCATCGTTCCCATCGTGCGGCTGCGTGACAACATACAGCTAGGAACGCGCGAATACGTCATCAAGATAAGAGGTTTGGATGTAGCGCGCGGCGAGGTGATGCTGGGGCATTTCCTGGCGCTGAAGCCGGACGACGTGGACGATCCCATCGACGGCATCGAAACGGTGGAGCCCACCTTCGGGCTGCCAGCGCTGTGGATCGCCGAAGAGGATCGCGAAAAGGCGGAGCTTCGCGGCTATACCACCATCGATGTTCCCTCTGTTATTTCCACGCATTTGATGGAGATCATCAAACGCCACGCGGACGAGCTGCTGGGCCGTCAGCAGGTGCAGACGATTATCGACAATTTGAAGAAGCAGCAGCCGGCGCTGGTGGACGAAGTGGTTCCCAAGATCTTTACCATCGGCGAGGTGCAAAAGGTGTTGGCCAATCTGCTGCGCGAAGGGGTATCCATCCGCGACATCGCCACGATACTCGAAATACTGGGCGACTATGGCAACCTCACGCGCGATACCGATCTGCTGACAGAATATGTACGGCAGCGTCTGAAAAGGGCAATCACGCGAAACTTTGTGCCGGATGGCAGGGCACGCGTTATCACCATCAACCCGGAAGCGGAAAGAGCGCTGTCCGGCAGCATAAGGCAGACGGACAAGGGGGCAGGCGTCGCGATGGAGCCGGTGCAGATGCAGCGCTTTCTGGCCAATCTTAAAAAGGCGGTGGATCACTTCCTGAGCCTTGGTATATCCCCAATGGTGATCACGTCGCCGCTTATTCGCAAGCATGTGAAAAATATCTCCGCGCAGGTGTTCCCGGATCTGGTGGTACTCTCTTACAACGAACTGGAGCAGCATGTGGAAATCTACTCTGACTGGACGGTGAATATCTAGTTGGTTGTCAAAAGATTTGTAGCGGCCGATATGAAAGAGGCCATGGAAAAAATAAGACAGGAGCTGGGGCCAGACGCGGTGATTATGGACACCAACCCTGTTCGTAGCCGAGGGTTGGGCGGCTTTTTCAAGCAAGGAGTCGAGGTAGTGGCGGCATATGAACCATCTGCCGTGCGCGCGCAGCAGATGTTTACAGCGCAAACGCAAGGCGCACCCGAAGAAGCCGAGACGCGACCCCGGTCAACTCACCCAGCACATGCCAAATACTCTGCAGTGCAGCGGCAGGAACCAGGGCAAGCATTTGCCTCTGATATGCGAGACGCAGTAAGCCGGGAAAGCGCATGGAGCCAGCAGCCAGAGGAGGCTGCCGAACCGCAGGAGCTGGGACCGGTCATTTTTCCGGCGTACGCGACACCCGATATGGGGGCTGCCGCAGCGGCAAAGCCCACAAGCCCGCCGGAGCCAGACTACACGCCGGAGCCGGAGCGTATTGCAGAGCTGATGCGAAGGCTGGGCCTAGGTGCTGAACCAGCTAAAAAACCGGCGTCTGCTGCCAAAACACCGCACGCTTCCGAAGCGCCCAAGCCGCAAATAAACAAGCGCGAAGCAGAAAAGGCTGCGGCTAAGGCACAGACATTTGTGCAGTTTGAGGCAGGGCCAAATCCGCTCTCGGAGCAGATCGCTTCGCTGAAGGAAACAGTGCAGGATTTCTCGCAGCGGATGAGCATGATGTCCAAGGACACAACGCTGGCGCTGCCGCCCGATATATTAAACCTGTACAGCGGCCTTGTGGACAGGGATGTGCCCGAAGAGCTGGCACGGCAGCTGGCGGTGCAAACGCAGATGGCGCAAACCCGCCGCAGTGTGAAGGCAGAGACAGCCGCTCAACAGATCATTATGGACAAGCTGGGAGCAACATCGCCCATTAAGCTCAAGGGCTACAGGCAAAACGTGCTGTTCTTTGTGGGACCGACGGGTGCTGGCAAGACAACCACGCTGGTCAAGCTGGCGGGCATGCTGATGCTGGAGCATAAGCTCAAGGTGGGGCTGGTCAACATGGACACCTACCGAATCGGCGCAATGGAGCATATGCGTATCTACGCGGACATCATGGATTTGCCGATGCGCACCGCCTATACCTCGGCGGATCTGAAGCAGGCGCTGGACGAGCTGTCGGACAGGGATGTGGTGCTGGTGGATACCGCCGGCAAGACGCCCGGCAGCGAGAGCTATATGGCGGAAATTGCAGAGTGTCTTAGCGTGGCGCAGGTTGACGAGGTGTTCCTGGTCATCAGCGTGGCGACAGGGCACAGAGCCACACGAGAGATTGTGGCAAGCTACTCATTCCTCGCCGACTACAAGCTGATACTCACAAAGCTTGATGAGGTGAGCGCTTGGGGCAATGTGCTCTACATCAAGGAGCTTTCAGGCAAGCAGCTGGCTTATGTAACGGTAGGGCAAAACGTGCCCGACGACATCAGGCCGGCGGACGCGAAGAAACTAGCGGATAATATTTCAGGAAAGAAGGTGGGCGTATTATGACGGACCAGGCGGAGAATTTGAGGACTATGATGAAGCTGAATAATACGCATACGAAGATAGTGACGATTGCCAGCGGCAAGGGCGGTGTGGGTAAATCCAGTCTTGCCATAAACCTTGGTATAGCGCTCAGCCGCAGAGGGCGTCGTGTGCTGGTTATCGATACGGATTTTGGGTTCAACAATATTGACGTCATGCTGGGCATCCATACGCAGCACGATTTGCTGGATGTGATCGAGGGACGAAAGACCATACGCGAGGTGATTGAAAAAGGGATCGCCGGTGTACAGTTTATCTCCGGCGGTTCCGGCGTGTACGAGCTTATGAAAATGATGCCCGAACAGATGATGAGCATCATCAGCAGCCTCGCCGAGCTGGAAGATGTCGCAGATACCATCATCTTTGATACCGGCGCAGGGCTGTCGGACAACACGATGCGGCTGATTCGTGCCAGCCATGAGACAATACTGGTGACGACACCGGAGCCCACGGCGGTGGTGGATGCTTACGCATTGCTCAAGATGGTGCATGAGCAGGGTGACAGGCCGCACATCAGCCTTGTGGTTAATCTGGTTTCGGGTGCGAAGGAAGCGATATCGGTGGCAGACGGCTTTGTGCGCATAGCGGAGAAAAACCTCAATATACGCCTCAACAGACTGGGTTACATCACACGTGACGACAGCATGTCCAGCTCGATTAAGCTGCAAGTTCCGGTATTGGTCAGTTTTCCCCGCAGCACGGCGTCTATCGACATTACCGAGCTGACACACCGTTACCTGAATCTGCCAACAAGGGAAACCAAGAAGCCGGGTGTCGCCGGATTTCTGGAAAGCTTTTTTACAAAGAACAGGATATATAGGGAGTCATAAGCGTTGTACGCAAATGAAATGCTGACCATCGGCGAACTGATGGAGATAAAAATTGAACCGGGGTTTACCAAGACGAAGCTGCAGGACATGTATGAGAACGAGCGGTTTTCTGTGCTCAATCCTACGGTGAAAGGGATCCCCATTCGGCTGGAGAATGGCGGCGGGTATACGTTCCGCTTTTGCCGCTCCAACGGGGTTTTTTCCTTCGAGGCGCGGCTGGTGAACAACTACTTGCAGGATGGTATGCGCATGTGCCTGTTTGAATCACAGACTGAGGTGGTGCGGTCACAGCGTCGGCAAAGCTTTCGTCTACCCATCAAGCTGGATGTGCTTCTGTATATGGATTCGGAAAAGCAAGAGAAGAATCCCGCAACTGTTAAGGCCAAGACAATGGATTTGTCGGAGCACGGTATGCTGATCACCAGCTTCACACGCGTGGAGGCCAATCAGAAGGTGATCGCTGAGCTGAAGCTGTCGCCGGTGGACAGCATAGCGCTGAAGGCCAAGGTGCTGCGCTGCGAGAAGCCGCTGGATAAAAATGATCCCTATCGCATCGTGCTTGTTTTTGACGGCAATTCAGACAGGCAAAAGTCTGACATCGGGCGCTATATATTGCAGCAACAGATTGTAGCGAGAAAGAAAAACAGTCAGGAAGTGAAGCCATGAGTAACCATTTGAGTGTACAGGAGCTCTGGAGTATGTATTCCAGAGAGAAGACTCTGGAACTGAAGAATGAACTGGTGCTGCGTTACCTTCCGCAGGTGAAGAGCATTGTGCTGCGCCTGATGCCAACCTACAAAGCTTACAGCAATTACGATGACATGCTCAGCTGCGGTATTCTGGGACTGATGGATGCCGTAGAAAAGTACGACGTGTCGCGTGATGTCAAATTTGAATACTATGCGACCATGCGTATCAAGGGAGAGATCATCGACAATATTCGCAAGCAGGATTGGGCTCCCTCCAGTTTGCGCCGCAAGATCAAGGCGATCAGCAATGCGTACAGCGAGCTGGAAAGCCGCCTGTGCCGTGAACCTACGGACGGCGAGGTTGCCCGCTATCTCGATATGCCGGAGGAGGAGCTGCAAAGCACACTGGGCAAATCTCAGATGTTTAATATCATCCACTTCGAAGAGATGGTTCAAAACGATGCCGCTTGGGAGTACTCTATTCAAAACGAAGAGAACTCTTTGGAGGAGGAAGTGGAAAACCGGGAGATGGTGGAGATACTGGGGCAGATTATAGAAAACCTGCCTGAGAAGGAGAAACTCGTCATTACGTTGTATTATTACGAAGAGATGACACTCAAGGAGATAGCGGAGGTTTTGGGCGTCTCTGAATCCCGCGTGTCGCAGATACATTCCAAGGTGGTGCTCAAGCTGCGCAGCAAAATGCAGTATGCAGGGGTTTACGAGGCAGCTGCCAGCGCAAGGTAGATAACAGGGGGGTAGAGGATATGGATATGACATATTATGCGTTTGCCACATACATCTTTTTTCTGGTGTGCGGCGCAATCTGGGTTTATGCCAAGCTGATGCGCGGCGCCAAGGGTAAGGACGACAAATCAGGGTACGAAAAAGAACAGCGCCTGTTTTCGCTTTATCAAAACGTTGAGGATATGATGTCCGACTTTGAGGAGTATGCCGAAAACTCCAAGAAGGACACCGAAGCTGCGATCGGCAAGGTGGTGGTGATGCTGGAGGAAATGCGCCAGCTATCCGTGGGTGCCAAGAGCGCAAAGCCTGTGGTGGAACCGGCTGCGCGTGGCGTTCAGTGGAATGAGCATCCGGCACAGCCCGTTCAGGAGATGCAAGCACAACCCGCCTACAGACCGGCACGTCAGGAGAGCAACGCGAAGGATGAACAGTCGGTGCCCCCGCTGAAAACCAACGAAAAGATACAGCTGCTGAATGCACAGGGCTTCAATGCCGCAGAGATTGCCAAAACACTGGGAGTGTCTGTCCGAGAGGTGTCGCTGGCGCTCGAAATGCTGCGAAAATGAGCAATGATAACGTTTGATATTCAATTTATCAGCGTTTTTCTAAAGTAGTGCCTTTTGCCGTACGATATATCAATTAGAAAAGAAGATAGAGGAGAGCCATGCTTCGAAGCTTTTATATCGCCAGCACGGGAATGCTGGCCCAAAGAAGCAAGATGGATATTGTAACGAACAATATCGTCAATGCGGACACGACAGGTTATAAGAACGACACGCTGATTACGCGTTCGTTTAAGGACATGCTGATACAGGGCATGGACGGTACGCCTATCGGCGCGCAGAACACGGGTATTTACGTGGATGATGTGTCTACGTCGTATACGCAGGGTGATCTCGAAGAAACCGGAAGATTGTCGGATCTGGCGCTGGCGGGAGACGGGTTCTTTGTACTCAACACGGCGGACGGATTGCGGTATACAAGAAACGGTGCGTTTGCCGTAAGCCCGGAAGGGTATTTGGTGAACGCAGACGGCAACTACGTTCAGGGCAACAACGGCAGAATATATGTGGGCAGCGGAGAATTTGTTGTCGGGGAGGATGGCAGCGTTTCTGTAAAGGGCACTGTGACGGATAAGCTTCGGATTGTAACGTTTGGAGACCTGGCTGGTTTGCAAAAAGTTGAATCAAACATGTTTGAAGCCGGCACAGCCGGAGCGCCGCAGGCAGCAACAGATTGCAAAGTTAAGCAGGGTTATCTGGAAGGGTCTAACGTCAATGTGTCTGACGAGATGGTTTCTCTGGTGGAGTTGAACCGCGCATATCAGGTCAATCAGCGCGTACTGACGATGCTGGATCAATCCCTATCGAAGACTGTTAACGACGTGGGAAGAGTGTGAGGTAAGGATACATGAATTCGCTCAATATCGCAGGCCTTGGGCTTAAGGCACAGCAGAACCGTGTCAATGTGATCGGAAACAACTTGGCTAACGCCAATACGGCAGGGTATAAGAGCCAGCGAGTTGATTTTCAGGATGCGCTTTATACGCAGATGATGAATCCTGTTGATACGCAGCGGGAAGATATGAGAAGCGGCGCCGGTGTGCTGCTGGGAACCACCAACCGCGATTATACGCAGGGAACGGCAGTAGGCACTGGTGAAGAACTGGATTTTTATTTGGAAGGCGACGGCTTTTTCACGGTGCAGGATATAAGCGGCGCAAAGATGTATACGCGCAGTGGTGCTTTTGCGATATCAGTGGAAGAGGGCGGCAACTATCTGGTGACGGCAAGCGGCCAGTATGTGCTGGATGAGAACAGCGCGCGTATTCAACTGCCGGATGGTGCGAAAGCCATAAAGGTCAATGAGGATGGCTCGCTGTGGGCGAACAATACTCAATTTGCTAAACTCAATGTTGTCACATTCACCAACAAGAATGGCTTGTCGGCTAGCGGCAGCTCTTGCTTCGAAGAAACAGTGGCATCCGGGGCGCCTATCGCATCCGACGCAAAGGTAAAGCAGGGTGGTCTTGAAGCCTCCAATGTAGATCTTACGGTGGAGATGTCAAGACTAATACGGGCGCAGAAGGCTTTTTCGATGGCAAGCCGTGCAGTATCTGTATGGGACGAGATGGAAGCGACAACCAATAGCTTGAGGACTTAAATACATTTGATTGAGGTGCGCAATGGGCTCTAAAGTAACAACGTGTAAGCAATGCGGGAAGCTGTTTCAAACATTAGGATCAGTGTATTGCCCAGTTTGCGTTGAAGAAATGGACGAAGCTTTTAAGATTGTTAAGGATTACTTGTATGATCATCGAGATGCAACCGTTGTCGATGTTATCAAAGGTACCGGTGTATCTGAAAAATATGTGTTGGCCTTCCTGAAGGAGGGCAGGCTGGATATCGAGAGCAGCGATGAATACATGCTCCAGTGTGAGGATTGCAGCAAGCCAATCCCCAGCGGAAGATATTGCCTGAATTGCCGAAACAAGCTGGCCAATGTGCTGCAAAGTTCGGTGAGCACAACGCTTACAAAAGAGAAGTATACCCCGGGTGCCAAAGTTATGGCAAAAATGCATTCAAGGTATGGGCGTGACTAAATTTTTTAAGAGGTGATTGACGTGAGGATCAATTCCATTCCCCCGAAAGAGCTGCTGACACAGTATCTGCATGTACGGGAAAAGTTGGCCGTGGACAAGCCGGCATCGGGTGTGGACAAGACTGAGCTGACGGATGATGCCAAAACCTTTTCGACTGCCTTAAAGGCGGTCAAGGAATCGCTCTCGGTGAGAACACCGGAAGAGACGGCTCATATCAACCAGGTGGCGGCTCAGATAAGAAGCAATACATATACGGTACCGGGCTTCAAGGTGGCGGAGAAAATACTGGGTGTTTAATGCTGCACCTTAATGAGGGGTGATATTCTTTGAATAATCTTTTTTCGCAATTGCTGGATGTAATGCAGCAGGAGTTGGTGGCATATAAAGACATACTCAATAAAGCGAAGCAGACAAAGGATGTGCTGCTTAAGAACGATGTTGCCATGTTGGATCACATTGTTGCGCATGAGGGAAATGTCGTAAAAACGATCAAGCACCTGGAATCACAAAGAGAGCAGATTATTCGGATAATTGCCCGCGATAATGGTATGAGCTTTGCCGATCTGAAACTGGAAGACATCGCCGTACTGAAGGATAATGCAGAACGAAGCAGCTTTTTGAAGCTGAAAGAAGAATTTAGCAATGTGTTGTCGGAGATCGAGGCTTTAAACAGGGTCAACAAGGCACTGGTGGAGACACACCTTCAGTATTCCGCCTTCTGTGTTAATCTGTTGACCGGCAGCACAAATACGATTGGTAACTATTCATTATCCGGTCGGATAAGTGAACCGCAGGAGCGGTCGACGCTGATTCTGGATCGAATGGTGTGATAAAGGAGATACAATGTCCAGTTTGTTTTACGGTCTGCAAATTGCCAGATCTGCGCTAACTGCCAGTCAGAAGGGCATCAACCTGACCGGTCACAACATATCCAACGCCAATACGACTGGGTATACCCGCCAGCGTTTGGTGGTGGAATCGGTGCAGCCCTCTACCACTGCGGTACGCATATCGCCCGTGGAGAAAGGCGCTGTGGGTGCCGGTGTTGATGTAAAAGCGATAGAACAGGTTCGCAGCGACTATTTAGATCGTCAGTACAGAAACCAGAGTGCAAAGCTGGGTTATTGGCAGACTCGCGCGGATGAAATGGAATATGTGGAATCGGTGGTCAACGAGCTTTCGGAGGACAGCAGCCTTTCTAGTGCGATAGACGATTTCTTTAACAGCTTAAATGATCTTGTGGACGACCCGGTCAGCGAAGAAATTCGCACCACAGTGCGGCAAAACGCGCTTAAAATGACGGATACATTCCAGCTGCGCTACGACCAGCTGGTTGAGCTGCAAAGCTTATATAACGATACCATGAAGCTGACGGTGGACGAGATCAACACGAAGCTGCAAAATATTGCAGCCTTTAATGAGCAGATAAGAGCGTACGAGCTGACGGGAGAGAAGGCCAACGAGCTGCGCGACAGCCGAAATCTGTTGATTGACGATCTATCGCAATTGATCAATATCAAAGCAACGGAGACGTCCGAAGGGTCTGTAACCATCAGCTGTGAGGGTACCGAGCTGCTGAATTATACGACAGTGACCAAACTGGATGCCCGCCCGGAGCTGACAGGCGTGGTGTCTGGAGAGCCGGGGCATTATCAGATATATGTCGGCAGCTCAAGCACAGTGCTAAGCTACAGCAGCGGCAAACTCAAGGCGCTCAAAGACATGCGCGATGGCGATTCACTAAACAACGTGGGTTTGCCTTATGTTCTTGAGAGCCTGAACACACTGGCGCAGAGCATCGCAAAGGAATTCAACGCGGTGCACAGCGCCGGTTTCACCATGGCGACGGCGACTATGACTTCAAAAACAGGAATAAATCTGTTTGAGGTGCCCGCAGGCGGTTACGGCGATATCACGGCTCGAAACTTTTCTCTTTCCAGCGAGGTAATGGACAGCGTATTTAACATAGCGGCATCGAGCAAACAGATTGATCTTTCGGCGAGTAACACGCAAGAGGGCAACAATGAGACTGCCTTGGCGATGGTGGCGCTGTCAACCAGCACAGGTATCCCCGTTGTGGGTAATTTCGCAAACTATCTTCATAGCAAGGTGGTAGAGGTGGGCAGTGTCAGTTCAACAGCAGCCAGCACCTTCGACAGTCAGACGGTAATCATGGATAACTTGAGTGATAGAAGATTGTCAATTTCAGGCGTGTCGCTTGATGAAGAAATGGTGAATCTGGTGTCGTATCAGCATTCGTATTCAGCTGCTGCTCGTATATTTACGGCAATTGACGAGGCGCTGGACGTATTGATTAACCGTACGGGCCGAGTGGGGACATGAGCTTAATGGGAGGTTGTTAAAGTGCGTATAACCAATGGAATGGCTATGAACGGCTACTTGAGAAACATGAATAAGAGCATGTCCAGCATGGTGAAGCTGCAGGATCAAATGGCATCAACAAAGCGCCTGAACAAGCTTTCGGATGACCCGGTTGCCGCTGTTGGCGTTATGAGATATCGCAACAAGCTGAACATGAGTGCTCAATATAAAGAAAACGTTGAGAAGGGGCTGACATGGCTTCAGCAGACCGAGTCCTCTATGATGGAATTGAACGGGGTGCTCAAAACGGCATATGAAACAGCCATTCAATCTTCCAACGACTTTTTTAGTCCGGAAGATAAAGAGGCTGCTGCTGCGCTGATAGGTCAGCTGAGAGATCATGTGATTACCATCGGCAATGCAAAATCCGGCACTAAATTCATTTTCGGTGGCTACAATACCAACAAAGCACCCTTTGCGGTGGATGCTAGCGGGAATATACTATACAATGGCTTGGATATGACAGATACCACCAATGCAGACCTGATAGCTGAAAGCGGCGTTTCCATCGAGTATGAGATGGGATTCAATCTGCAGATCAACGTTTCTGCTAACGGCACTGAACTCCTCGGTATGGGAGATAACAACATCTATAAGATACTGGACGACATGTACAATGCATTGAAGAGTGACGCCTCGGCTGATGAGCTGAGCGGCTTCGCCGACAAGATACTGGCTGGGCAGACCAGAGTACTGTCTAGCGTGACTGATATTGGCGGTCGCGTCAACCGCTTGGAGCTGATTTCCAATCGGTATGACGAAGATGAGCTGATGTACACGGACTTAAAATCCAAGCTTGAGGATGTGGATCAGGCAGAGGCTATAATGAACTTTAAGATGGCCGAGTTTGTCTATAACGCAACGCTGCAGATTGGCTCAAGCATTATTCAGCCGTCTCTTGCGGATTTCTTGAAATAAGGTCGAAGGTCTGGGAGGATTCATATGATTATTAATACCGAACGTTTCGGAAGCTTTGATACAAAGGACAGCAAGCTGATCGAGTTTCAGTCTGGGCTGCCGGGTTTTGAGGAACTGAGATTTTTCATTATTCTGGAGATTGCGCAGACCAAGCCGATATACTGGCTTCAGTCAATTGAAAACAGCCATGTTGCACTGCCGGTGATATTGACTTTTGAGGTGCTGGAAGATTATTATATTGATATCAGAGAGAATGAGCTGGAAGACTTGTTTGTGGAAAGTCAGAACGATCTGCTGGTGATGAATGTGGTAGTTATTCCGGAGCAGGTTGATAAGATGACGGTCAACCTTGCTGCGCCCATTGTTATCAACACAAAACGCGGCATAGGCAAACAGATTATCATCGACGCGCAGGCGCTTTCTGTGCGCTGGCCTGTGTATGACGCCATAATGAAGAGCTTGCAAAGAGGAGGAGAACAGGATGCTGGTACTGTCCAGGAAAGCCGGTGAGGGCATCGCGCTGGACCAGGATATATCGATAGAGATACTCTCCATTGAAGGCGACAGGGTGCGCATTGGTATAAAGGCCCCCAAGGATATGCGGATATACAGAAAAGAGCTGCTGGAGCAGACGATAGACGTTAACAGAGCGGCAGCCAGTACACCGACGATTTCTTTCACCCCTGCTCAGCCATAGCGACACAGCTGCATCAAGCGGCATCAACAGCTTCTCGGAAACGGGAGGCTGTTTTGCATGTGTTTTTGCGAAAGACTCCATCGCCCTGCTGCCGTAAATAACGCTTTAGCCATACAATATTGTGTGGCGCGAGACATAGACTGACAAAAGTTGTATGGTTATGAGGACTATTGCTTTGCTGTCTTTTGGTGCCGTTACCATGTTAATCTGGTGTTGTTGTCGGTGGTTTGCTTGATGGGCGCTGTGCAAGGCGAAATAGTGTACCGCAAGGCTATGAAAGAAAGTACGGTGGAGGGTTCAGGCTATGCCGTTAAAACGGCTTATAGGCTAGTCGCTGAACGGATGGATGCCGATAGTCGGACTGTAGGGCGTCTGTGACCACATGCGGGCAGTGGCTGTTCCGTCATACCATTGTCTGTTCATACGGGGAAGAGGGGTTCTAATCTATTGAGCGCTGACTCAAACAGGACTGTGGCGTTTAGCATGGAGAAGCCTGGCATGTGGATGAGAGAGCGCCTCACAAAGGTGATGTGAACGCCAAAACAGCCGGCCAATGGCCGGCTGTTTTGGTATGAAACGTTGGAGAAGTTCGGTAGGGGCGAACCCCTCCATGTTTTCCTTAACGAAGCAGGGAAAGAACGTTGTTCGGAGCCTGGTTGGCCTGAGCCAACATCGCTGTTGCTGCCTGCGTCAGAATGTTGTTCTTGGTGTAGTTCGTCATTTCTTTGGCCATGTCGAGGTCACGGATGCGGCTCTCGGCTGCCTGCAGGTTCTCAGAAGATGTATCCAGGTTGTTGATCTTGTGCTCAAGTCTGTTCTGAACGGCACCAAGGTTAGCGCGCTGTGTCGATACCGTGTTGATGGCATTCTGCACATCGGTGATCGCCGAGGCAGCACCTGCCTGTGAGCTGATATCAGTGGAAACCAAGTTCAGAGCGGAGGCACTCATGCTGTCGATTGAGAGAGCAAGGCTGTCGCCTGTGTTTGCGCCTGTCTGAATCTTAGCGCTGCCGCCTTTGATGTTGAAGATAAGATCCTGACCAGCCAGATCATCCACTGCGGCTGAGTCAGCGAATTCAATTGTGACCTTGCGGCCGCCGCCAAAATCGAGGGACATCGTTCTTGCATTGCCGTTGTTTGCAACATTGTTGACGTCCACAGTACCCAGCGTAGCTTTGTAAGGATCACCCGGGTCTTCCTGTGTGAAGGAGACTGTATACTGAGTGCCGTCGAGGTCACCTTCAGTATCCTCAAAGCCTTCCAGTTTGACACTCGTAATACCGAGTTCGCCAACCTTAAGGTCCGAAGTAGAGTCGACAGCACCCGTGGAGCCGAACGAACCATTGAGCAGTTTCTTGCCGTTGAACGCAGTTTTGCCGGCGATATCGTCGATTTCAGAACGCAGAGCAGAAAACTCAGCTTGCAGCGCGTCACGGTCCACATCGTCCTGGTTGGTATCGGAGGCCGATTGTGTGGCCAGCTCGCTCATACGCTGCAGGATGGAATGGGTTTCGGACAGCGCGCCTTCAGCAGTTTGTATCAGCGAAATCGCGTCGTTGCTGTTTTTGGAAGCCATGTTCAGACCGCGGATCTGGCCTCTCATTTTCTCGGAAATCGCCAGGCCGGCAGCGTCGTCACCGGCGCGGTTGATGCGGGAGCCGGAGCTCAGCTTTTCTGTAGCCTTAGCCGCGTTGTTGTTGTTGATCGCATACTGACGATGTGTGTTCATCGCCATCAGGTTGTTGTTAATACGCATTAAAGTTTCCTCCATGAAATTTTTAATTCAGCATCCGTGCTGATTATTTGCTCAGGTCTCGCTCCCTCTTACAGGCGCCTTGTTTTTGGGTGTTTTGACCCTTACACCATGAATATCGGCACATTATTTCAAGACTTTAATGGAAAATTTAAAAAAATGATTCACGCGGGTTATTTAGTTTATAAATAAGTCGTACTCTATCATAATCATATATGCAAAGTGAATATATGAACTGAAATAATATATTGTAGGGATGTATTATGGCAAATGCGCTGACGAAGCTACCGTCAAGGATTCTGGAATCTTTCAAAAAAATGAGCAAAAGCCAAAAGACGCGAATCATCGTGCTGGCTGTTGTCATCATCGTTATCATCATTGCAGCTTCCGTATTTCTGAATCAAAAAAACTATACGGTGCTCTACAGCGGCATGGAGCCGTCTGAAGCGGGCCAGGTGATGTCTACCCTGACGGAGATGGGCGTTGATGCCAAAGCCGAGGGCACAGGCACTATTTTGGTTGCGGACGACCAGGCTGATTCCGTACGTATGCAGCTGGCTGCGCAAGGCTATCCCAGCACCGGCATCGGCTATGATATATTCCAGAACGCCGCCGGTCTTGGCGTCACTGAAATGGAAAAGCAGGTATACTATCAATTTCAGCTTCAGGAAAATCTGCGTCAGACCATCAACAAGATGAACAAGGTGGAAGACTCCATCGTCAATCTAGATCTCGGAGAAGATAGCTCCTATGTGCTGTCAGATAATAAAAAACCGGCATCGGCTTCGGTGATGCTGACACTGAAGAATGGGCAGAAGCTGGACAGCGGCGAGGTAGAGGCCATCGCAGAGATGGTGTCAAACAGCATTTCGGGCATGCAGGCAGAGGATGTGCGTATTGTTGACTCGCAGATGAATCTGTATAAGGCAGGCGGCGATACCATGGAAGCCAACGTAGATTCGCAGATGGGGCTGCAAACTACAGTCCAAAAGCAGCTGCAGGATCAGGTGGTTAACATACTGAGACCGGTATTCGGAGAGAAAAATGTACTTGCTGAGGTTAATGTAAAACTTAATTTTGATGACAAGAAGACGGAATCAGTTGCGTTTGCCCCGCCCACTGAGGAAGGTGCCGACGGTCTGATCGTCAGCATGAAGGAGCAGATTGAGCGCATTGGCAGTGAGGCAGAGGGAAGTGAGGCAGCGGGAAGTATGCCGGGTCTGGATTCTAACGGTTCGACATCGGAGTATCTGGCTGAGCTGGAGGGTGACGAAAGCTCCTACTATAATATAGCGCGAGAGGCCAACTACGAGCTGAATCAAACCAAGACACAGATAGAGGAAGCCAAGGGCAAGATCGAGGATCTGTCCGTTTCCGTGGTGATCAACAGCAACGATGCAGAGGACTATACCTCAGAAGTTGCCGCTCTTGTGGCAACGGCTATCGGTGTTTCGGAAGATAGAATTACCGTGCAGATGCTGCCCTTTCTGGAGGCATCGGAAAACGAGGAAATGCAGAGCGCTATGGAGCTCCAGCAAGAGATGCTGTCCAGCGCACAGAGTGCGGCCACAATGCGGCTGGTGATTGTAGCTGTTACCGGGCTGGTGGTGCTGCTCATATTGTTTATGATTATTCGCATGTTCCGCAGAAGCGCCGTAACACCGGAGGGTGTAGAGTATTTAGCGGACGAGGTTATTATCCCTGGGGCTATGCCAGTACAAAGCGATACTGAAATGAATCTGGACAATCTGGATTCAGACGATAACAAGATGTCGATATTGGAAGATTACATAAACAAGAATCCTGAGTCTGTCGCAAACCTGCTGCGCAACTGGCTCAACGAGGAATAGGGCGGAGAGCGGAACATGGCTATTGAGCGGATATCGACAAAAGAAAAAGCGGCCGTGCTGATGATTTCGATGGGCAAAGAGCGAGCAGCGAAGATCTATAAATTCCTGTCTGAGGAAGAGATTGAGCAGCTGACGCTCGCCATTACCACAATCAGGCGTGTGGAGCCCGAAACCAAGGAATCGGTGATGGACGAGTTCTTTCAAATGTGTATTGCGCGAAAGTACATCTCTGAGGGCGGTATCGATTATGCGCGAGAGATACTGGCCAAGGCATTCGGTGAGGAGCGAACGAACGATCTTATCATGAAGCTTTCATCATCGCTGCGTGTGAAGCCCTTTGACTTTGTGCGCAAAGCGGATGCAGCACAGGTGCTCAACTTTCTGCAAAACGAGCACCCCCAGACTATCGCTCTGATACTGTCGTATCTTGACCCCAAGTATTCGGCGAGCATACTGTCCAGCTTGCCGCTGGACAAGCAGACAAGCGTTATCGCACGTATTGCTAATATGGGTTCAACCTCTCCGGAGTTTATTAAGGAAACGGAACGTGTACTGGAGAAGAAGCTTTCATCAATGAACTTTGGAGATCAGACCACGACTGGCGGCATTGACAGCCTGGTCAATATATTGAACAGTGTGGATCGCAGCACGGAACGCCATCTGCTGGAATCGCTTGAAGAATCGGATTCCGAGCTGGTGGAGGAAATCAGAAAGCGCATGTTCGTGTTTGAGGACATCGTGAAGCTGAACAATCAGGCCGTACAGCGTGTGCTTAAGGAGATTGATAATCGCGAGCTGGCTGTGGCGCTCAAGGGGTCATCTTCTGAGGTTGCCACTCTGATATTCAACAACATCTCCAGCCGCTTGCAGGAGATGATCAAGGAAGACATGGAGTTTATGGGACCTGTGCGCGTGAGAGACGTGGAAGAAGCACAGCAGAAGATAGTGAATGTTATCCGGCAGCTTGACGACGCCGGTGAGATCGTAATATCGCGCGGCGCGGAGGATGAACTCATTGTTTAAGATCGACAAAACGCTCGTCGATAATATGAATCAAAAGCGGTCTTTCATCGTGATCACGCATAAGCCCAAGGAGGATATAAAGGAGCTGCTGATCGATGAAACGGCACTGCTTGACGCCGACACGCAAATGCCGCAGGCAGTAAGAGACCGGGCGCAGGAGCTGCTGCAAAGCGCGCAGGTCAAAGCGCAGAAGCTAGCCAAAGCGGCGGAGTGCGAAGCGGAAACTCTCAAAAACGATGCGCGTGAGCAAGGTTACAATGAGGGGATGGCAGACGCGGCGGAAAAGATTGAGCAGGTAATCGCGGCGCGAAATGAGGAAGCGAGTGCACTGATAAAGGAATTAGCCGCATACAAAAACGATTTGTATGTCAAGCTGATGGACAGCGTACTGCCGCTGGCAATGGATATAGCTGAAAAAATAATTAACATAGAATTACAAAAAGACGATAGAGTCTATATGGAGATTGCCAAAAAAGCAGTCCTGGAACTAAAGCAGTCCGACAGCTTTACGGTACGCGTGGGGCGCGGAGAGTTCGATAAGTATTTCAAGGATGGCGGACAGTGGTTGCGCGAGCAGACGGGAAGCGGTGCGTTTGAGGTGATTTGTGATCCGGGCTTGGCGGCGGGAGACCTCGTAATCGAATCGGACGAGGAGGTTGTCAACGCGAGCATAGCGATGCAGCTGGAGAAAACACAGCAGTATCTGAGGGAGCAGGTGGAGTAGCATGGCTGGATTTGAAAGCGCCGAGCGCTTCCGGAATGCGCTCAAGGACAAAGAATTCTTTGAATATGGCGGACGCGTCAGTCAGGTGTATGGGTTGACGGTGGAAGCGGTGGGTCTTGGCTGCAAGCTGGGAGACATCTGTCGGATATATACGGACGGTAAGGATAAATACATACTGTCTGAGGTGGTGGGGTTCAAGGAGAAGAAGGTGCTTCTGATGCCCTTCGGAGAGTTGAACGGTGTTGGGCCCAATAGCTATGTGGTGTCGGATAACCGATCGCTCAGCGTGCCGGTGGGGCGCGAGTTCTGCGGACGCGTACTGGACGGTCTTGGAAACCCGATGGACGGCAAGGGACCGGTAAAGGCAGAGGCATACTATCCCATTATGAATAACCCGCCCAACCCAATGGAACGCCGCCGCATCACAGAGCAGCTGTCATTGGGTGTCAAAGCCATCGATTCGCTGCTGACGCTGGGTAAGGGCCAAAGGGTGGGCATATTCGCAGGCAGCGGCGTAGGCAAGAGCACGCTGCTGGGCATGATAGCCCGAAACACCACGGCGGATATTAACGTGATCGTGCTGATCGGCGAAAGAGGCCGTGAGGTGAAGGACTTCTTAGAGAAGGACTTGCAGGAGGAGGGCTTAAAGCGCTCAGTGCTGATCGTGGCGACATCAGATCAGCCCGCGCTGGTGCGGCTAAAATCTGCAATGGTGGGCACCGCAATGGCCGAATACTTCCGTGACCAGGGGCTGAATGTGATGCTGATGATGGATTCGCTGACGCGCTTTGCAATGGCACAGCGTGAGATCGGCATGGCGATTGGCGAGCCGCCGGTGTCCAGAGGGTTTACGCCCTCGGTATATGCGATCATGCCGCGGCTTCTGGAGCGGGCAGGCATGTGCAGCAAGGGCTCCATCACAGGTCTTTACACAGTGCTGGTGGAGGGCGACGATATGGACGAGCCCATCGCGGATACGGTGCGCGGTATACTGGACGGGCATATCGTGCTCTCCCGAAAGATGGCAAACAGCAACCATTACCCCGCCATTGATGTACTGCAAAGCGTCAGCCGCTTGATGCCGGATGTGATGCCCAAGGAGCATCTGCCAAAGACGGCGTATATACGAACGGTGATGTCCACCTACCGGGATGCGCAGGATCTGATCTCCATCGGAGCGTATAAAGCGGGGACGAACAAGAAGATAGACGAGGCGGTAGACCAGATAGAGCACATTAACGGGCTGCTGAAGCAGCAGGTGGGCGAGAGGTTTTCGTTCGATGATACGATGGGGCTGGTCTCCAGAATATATGACAGGCGCAGCGTATGAAAAAGTTTGTTTTCTCATTACAGTCATGGTACGACATGCAGCTGAGTATCGAAAAGCAGCAAAAGATGGAGCTGAAAGCCATTGAGGCAGAGATGCTGGAGCGGCAGAAGGAGCTGGAACGGCTTGATGCCGAGTTTGGAAAAGCAAGCGGCGAATATTGCACTGCGGTATCCGGCGGCGTCAGAGCTCCGAGAGTGAAGGAATATGGGCTGTTCTTCGACAGCGTGAAGGCGGCGATGAGTTCAGAACAGATGGAGCTTAGCCGGTTGGAGCGTGAACGGGAAATCCGTATGCAAAAGCTGGTGAACACCCGCAAAGAGATAAAGCTGCTCGACAAGCTGCGCGATAAGCAGTATACGGAGTATCTGGAGATTACGAAAAAGCAGCAGGATAAATTTGTGGATGATCTGGTCTCGTTCAACGTGACCATGTCTTAAAGGAAGAGCGTCATGGCAGAAAAAGTGGAAGCAAGAAAAAGTACAGCACCGGCTGCGAGCTCTGCCGCGAAACCGGCAGCAGGCAGCAAGCCTGCCGTAAAGTCCGTAACGGGAAGCAAGCCCGCACAGCCGGAAAAGGCAAAGGGCAAGGTGTCAGGAGGGGCAGTTTTCTCGGTACTGCTCATCGTGCTGATGATAGCAGCCGGAGCGGTGATATATTTCAACGTGGGAGGGGTACGCCAGCAGCTGGCAGATATTCTTCAAACAGAGGAAGGAACAGCGGCAGACGAGGCGCTTGCTCTTGACGCGCAGGCCATTGAACAGCGGAAGACTGAGCTGGATGCACAGGCGGCTGACCTGGAGAAGGAAAAGGCCTCGCTCAAATCGAGAACTGACAAGGTTAAAGAACGCGAACAAGCGATTAATGATAACGAAAAGGCGCTGGAGGAGAGAGAAACGGCGCTAACTAAGCGAGAAGCGGCGGTGACTACGGCCGAATTGGGCCTTCAGGAATCGCAGCAGAAACAAAGCGACCTTGCTGCTACTGCCAAGATTATTGAGGCGATGGACCCTGCTGTAGCAGCCACCGCGATATCCGGTCTTAGCACAGTGGAGGATATGGTATCGGTGCTGTCGCTGATGTCCAGCAAAAAGACAGCTGACATACTGGGTCACATGGAGGTTAAGCTTGCAACCAAGGTTATTTCAAAAATGATGAAATAATAGACAGCTAAAGGAGGGCGATCAATTGACGCAGAAGGAGGAATGCATTTGGATTGCGGACAGGTGATGACAGGCATTGAGATGTCCGGTGCAGCAATTGACGGCAAAAGCGCATCGGCAATCGGTGTCATCAAAGCGGGTAAGAACCCGGCACAGGCAGTTTTAAGCGACTTTAAGAAGAAGCTTGAAAGCCTGACGGCACAGGGGCAGCCCGCGGCGGTTGTTCAATCGGCGGGTTCCACGCCGGTGCAGGATCTCAGCATGGCCGCAGACGCGGCGGTACAGGTGATACCGCAGGGGACTGCTGGCATTCTCGAAGGATTCGGATTGCTGGATTATCAGACGGATATCAGCGCTGTTGTGACAGACGGCGCGGCTCAGGCAGGACAGGCTCAAACCACGGATGCCGCAGCCGCACAGCAGGCGCAGAAGTCCGGACAATTTGCAAGGATGCTTAGTAACGAACAGACCGGCGGAGAGGCACAGAGTGCTCAGCCGCAAATGCCCGCCGGTGCAGAGAAGTATTCGGGCTCCCTCGAGAGTACCAACAGCGGCGAGACAGCGTCGACGACAGTTGTTTCAACGGAAGACATGGATGCGGCGATGCAGCTCAAGACAAAACTGTCACAGAGTCAGCAGGTTTCAGGCACATCAATGCAGCAGGCGGAGAGCTCGGCAGCAGTACCGGCTCAGCCGGAGCAGCTGTCTCCAGTGATGGTGCAAAGCCAAATGCACGCAGCGCAAGCTGATAAGCAGCAAGGCGTGCCGCAACAGGCAACGGCGCAGGTGCCGGTGCAAGCTGATGAAACGCAGACCAAAGCCGCACAGACTGCGGCAGCGGACTCTGCAACGGTGGTGTTGCCGGATGCGCAGAACGAAGCCGTTCAGCCGACAACAGAGAAAAAGGCTGACGCAGCACAGGCTCCCCCGGATTCTATGCCGGATACTGCTGTGAACCAAAACATGGAGGTTCCGGCTAAGGTACAGCCTACGCAGGTTGTGTCATCGGCTGAAGCGGCGGAACCGCAGCAAACAGCGAGCTCCGAGTTTGTTAAGGAGAATGTGATTCGGATCGTTGACAAGGCAAGTGTCAGTGTTAACGAGGGGCGCTACGAGTTTGATGTGGAGTTAAAGCCGGATTTTCTCGGCAAGGTCAACATTAAGCTCACGATGGAGAACGGCGAGGTCCGCATGCATGTGAGAGCCGAGGATGCGGTCGCAAAGGGATTGTTTGCGGATCAGGCCAGCACTCTCCAGCATGCGCTCAAAGAGAAGGGCATCATCGTTTCCACGGTTGATGTAACAACGTATCGTCAGGATGCTGCAACTACCGGCAGAGAATCGCAGGGGCAGCATGCGGGCGGTGGAAACGGTCAGAGAAACAACGGGCAGACAGCGCGCAGTACCGAGCGATATTCCGGCGGCGATCGATTTGATCTGACAGCGCCGACCTCGGAAATGCTGAGCGGCAGCTCTGTGGAGTATCTGGCTTGAACGGAAAGGGGATAAAATGAGTAATGTGACAGCGGCAGCATCCGCAATCAGGACAATGAGCGATGAGAGTACAAGAAAGAGAACAACTGATAAGAGCTTAGGTCAGGATGATTTTCTCAAGATATTGGTCGCTCAGATGGCCAATCAGGATCCGATGTCGCCAACGAGCAACGAGGACTTTCTGGCTCAGATGGCCCAGTTTACGATGCTGGAACAGATCAAGGAGATGAGCGCAAGCTTTGCCACCACCCAAGCCTATAGCATGATCGGTAAGGACGTATACATACAGAATGGCGATAGCTTGATTCGCGGCAAGGTGGATGGTGTCACAAAGGAAGACGGGATCAACTATCTGCTGGTGGGCGGCAACATGTATGATGTAACAAGAGTTGTGGGTGTTGTCGATAGTGTGAATAATGGGCTTGATGACCAAATACTCAAGAGCGCAGATTTGATCGGCAAGACTATAACCGCAAAGATCACGGCTCAAGGTGGCACGACTCAAACTGTCACCGGTGAAGTATCCAAGATTATGGTCAAATCAGGAGTGGTTTATGCAATGGTGGACGGGACTGAAGTGCCCGTCGCAAACATAACGGAAATAGCGGCTGAAAGCCAGCAAAACATCTAATTTATTTAGGAGGAATTAATACTATGATGCGTTCATTATACTCCGGCGTGACCGGACTTAAAAATCACCAGACCAAGATGGATGTAATCGGCAACAATATTGCGAACGTCAACACGGTGGGCTTCAAGGCCAGCCGCGTGGTGTTTCAGGACATCTACAGTCAGACGGTAGCACCTGCATCGGCAGGCACCGCAACCACGGGCGGCACGAACCCGCAGCAGGTGGGGCTTGGCGTTCAACTGGCGACGATCGATGTTCTCAACACACCTTCATCTTCACAGTATACCGGCGATCCTCTCGATCTTGCGATTGACGGTGATGGTTACTTTGTGATTCAGGATGGCTCGTCGTATACATACACTCGTGCCGGCAACTTTAAAAAGGATTCTGATAACTACCTTGTCGATTCCAATGGTAATTACGTCATGGGCTTTGAGGTGGATGGGGATGGATCACTGGTTTACAGAGACGCGTCTAACGCTGTCTGTGACCCGACAGATCCGGGTGCGCACCTGACGATGCAGCGCATATTTGTTGATCCAGACTTTTATGATGTATCCATCTCGGCGTCAGGGCAGGTGGTGGGCCTTGACGAGGTGACCAGTGCCAACACGGTGTTGGGGCAGATTGTGCTGGCGCAGTTTGCCAACCCGAACGGTCTTGAAAAGACAGGCGGGAACGCTTACAGAACGTCGGTAAACTCAGGTGATCCGGAATACAACACCCCGGGAGCAGGCGGCAGCGGCAAGCTGAATCCCGGCTCGCTGGAGATGTCTAACGTAGACCTGACGGCACAGTTTGCCGATATGATCACCACTCAAAGAGGTTTTCAGGCAAACTCGAGAATTATCACGACCACAGATGAGATGCTCGAAGAGCTGGTGAACATGGTCAGATAACACGTTTGAAAGCATAAACCGATGCCGTCGCGCTAACGAGGCGGACGGCGTCGGCTAATGCGGAGGAAGGGTAGGTTTGATGTGATCAGAGTACATCGTTTGAACAATGAGGAATTCCTCGTCAACTGCGAGCTGATCGAATTTGCTGAGGAGACACCCAACACGGTGGTGTCGATGGCTTCGGGGCGAAAGCTCGTCGTATCGGAATCCTGCGATGAGCTGCAAAAGCTTATCATCGAGTATAAAAGAAAGATTTTCAGTTCAAATAATGGATTGGGAGACAGCAAATAGAGGAGCGAAGCTGTGGATAAAACAACGGTAATCGGCATGGGAGCCGGTGTGGCATGTATAATCATTTCAATATTGCTAAGCGGTGATTTGGGCGCTTTCTATGATCTTGCCTCAATATTCATCGTTGTCGGCGGCACTATCGCTTCAACCATAGTATCGTTTCCCGGCAAAATGCTTAAGTCTTTGAAAACCGTCTATACAATGGCTTTCAAAGAGAAAAACATAGACCTTAATGAGGATATAGAGCTTATCATTAAGGTGGCCAACGTCGCTCGCCGTGAGGGTTTGCTGGCGCTGGAGGATGCTGTTGGTGAGGTGGAAAACCCTTTCCTTCAAAAGGGTATTATGCTGATTGTAGACGGCGCGGACGGTGAACTTGTTAAGAACATACTGGAGACGGAAATATCGTTCATCCAGGAAAGACACATGCAAGGACAAAACATTATTAACAGCATGGCTGCATACGCACCTGCGTACGGTATGATTGGTACACTGATTGGATTGATATTGATGTTAAAGAACCTAAGTGACTCGGCTGCACTGGGACCAAATATGGCAGTTGCACTTATTACAACCTTCTATGGCGTGGTGTTGGCCAATCTGGTGTTTACGCCTATTTCCAAAAAGCTTAAAGTGCAGAGTGACCAGGAAGCACTGCAAAAGGGGCTTTATATGGAGGGGTTGCTTTCCATCCAAGATGGTGAAAACCCGCGCATTATAAAGGACAAGCTTCAAGCCTTTATCGCTCGTGGTGATATAAGAGATCCTGAAGCTCAGCCTAATCCCGAAGTGAAGGAGATATCCTAAAGATGGCAAGGAAGAAACCCGAACCGCCTGAAGAGGAGGGCGCGCCAGCGTGGATGAATACATACGGCGATATGGTTACGCTGCTGCTAACCTTCTTTGTGCTGTTGTTTTCGTTCTCTTCCATCAATGCGGATAAATGGGAACAGATAGTTTACTCAATGTCGGGAGCGCCTTATGTGGCGGTTCAAGCCTTAGACCCTGACGAAGTGATTGCGGAGGCGATGGATGGTGAATCATGGGATCCATTAGTGGATGCAACGCCCACCCCCACCCCCACATCGACACCCGGTGCAGAGAATAATAACAGTCTATTGGGCAATAAGAAACGCTTTGTGCAGTTATACGAAAAAATTCAGTACCATATAAGCGTAAATGATCTAGAAACAAAACTGCAGGCAGAGCAGATAAGCGATGACTCCATATTGCTGCGCATGACTGATTCGGCACTGTTTGATACTGCGCGAGTTGAGATTAAGCCGGCCGCAGAGGAAATACTTGAAGCCATATGCGTTATTATCGATGATTACAACGATTTGATTGACGTGATTTGGGTTGAGGGTCACACGGACAGCAACCCGATAAGCTCTGACAGATATAAGGATAATACAGAATTATCAGCAATGAGGGCGACAAACGTACGGCGATATATGCTGAGTATTATGACAATAGATCCGGCAAAGATAACGCCGATACCCTATGGAGAGTATCATCCGGTGGATACGAATGAAACCGAGGCTGGACGTGCCAACAACCGCAGGGTAGACTTTGTGATACAGGCTAAAGTGGAGGAATGACAATGAAGAAGATTATCATCATAATTGTTGCGGTTTTGGTGGTTGTGGCAGGCGTTACGTATTTCTTGTTTTTGAAGCCTGCACCGGAGCCTGAAATATCATTCTATGCCACGGGCGAAAATTTTGTTACAAATATAAAGGACAGCCTTCGATTACTGAAGACATCGGTGGTGCTTGAAATATCCACTACGGAGACAGAAACAGTTAAAGAATTCTTAACTGCAAATAATCATGTGCTTCGGGACATCATCATAGACACGCTTCGAGGGAAAACTGAGGACGAGCTTCGCAGCATGGATATACAGGAAAATCTTCGGGTTGAGATAAAAAACAGCATATCCGAAAAACTGGGGATTGATTATTTGCAAAAGGTGTATTTTAATGATTTTGTGATCCAATAAGCAGCGTAGTCAGATGAGGAGAGTCTCTTGGCCAATATACTATCACAAAATGAAATAGATGAACTGCTGAGCGTACTGACGTCCGGCAAGGATGTGTCGGTTGAAACGTCGGAGCCTGAGACTGAACCAGCCAAGGTTCGTGTTTACGATTTTCGTACCGCGAATAAGTTTTCCAAGGAACAGATCAGGACGCTGAACTTTATCTACGATAACTATGCGAGCCGCTTGTCCACTTACCTTTCAGGGATGCTGCGCGTGCTTTGCGAGGTTCAGGTTCTCTCGATAGAGGAGCAAACCTTCTCTGAGCTGATCAACTCAATGCCGACGCCGGTAGTGGCGTGCATCATCAGTATGCCACCGCTTCAGGGCTCCTCGTTGTTTTTGATTTCGCCTTCAATTGCTTACGAGATTATCAGCCGGCTGCTGGGCGGTACAGGCGAAAAGCAGGCAATCGACAAGCCTTTCACAGAGATAGAGCTGTCGATTATGGAACGGGTGTCCAAAACCATGCTTTCTTACATGAATGAGGCTTGGGATAAGATCAACAAGATCAGCACACATTTGGAGAGAATTGAGACAAGCTCGCAGTATGTGCAGATTGTTTCCACTAATGAGCCCATTGCGATTATTACCATGAAGGTAAGCATAGGCGATACCACGGATATTATCAACATTGGTCTGCCCCATGTGGCGTTGCAGCCCATTGCGAAAAAGCTGGTTATGCGTTCCTGGTATAATGAGAACGTCATCAGCGTGAAGTCGGCCGATGCTGATTTGAACAAGGCATTGTCTACTGTGGGATTGACACTCAATGTGGTATTTAACGAAACGCGTGCCACAATTAAGGATATACTCAGTACAGAAGTGGGCGACGTGATACAGGTGAATCACAATATCAATATGCCGGTCACCGTCAAGATCGAGCATATACCTAAGTTTAAAGGGTTTGTAGGCATGCATGGATCGAATTATGCGGTGAAGGTGACCGATATACTCAAGGAGGACGTGGGCGATGACCTCGATAATGAACGATGATGATATCTTAAGACTGACTTCAGATGAAAAAGACGCACTGGGGGAGGTCGGAAATATATGCATGGGGACGTCTGCCACCACGTTATCTACATTGCTGGATAAACGTGTTGTCATCACAACCCCGACAGTATCGGTAATACGTGGTAATGAGTATCTGGATGACTATGAGCGTCCGGTGGTTTCGACTGAGGTTTCTTACACGCAAGGGCTGGACGGAAATACGCTCTTTTTACTAAAAAAGGACGACGCTATGCTGATCACCTCCGTACTTTTGGGCGGTGAGGATCAGGTGGAGGAGATGTACCTGAGCGCCATCAGTGAGGTGATGAACCAGATGGTTGGTGCGGCATCCACATCCTTAGCAGATATTCTTCAGGTTCATGTTAATATATCTCCGCCCATTACGAAAGAAATTGGACCCAATGAAGTCCACGAGGAGAGTCAGAAGCATAGCCAGGAAGTGTTTATTCAAATCAGCTTTAAGCTTGAGATTGAAGATTTACTCACCAGCAACATTATGCAACTGCTGCCCTTTGAATTTGGCAAGAATTTGGCGCGTAAGCTGACGGCACCCTCTGAGCCAGAGCCAGCACCCAAAGCGCCGCCGACGCCCCCGCCCGCACCACCGCGTGCTGCGGAGCCGGCAATAGCAAACTATGCACCGGAGGTTCCACAGGCCAGAATGGAAAGAAGCGAAAAACCAAAGGTTGAACTGAAAGCGGTTAAGTATCAGTCCTTTGACGAGGAACAGCCGTCAGATTATTCAATGATGCGGTCGGATCTCGAAAAAAGCAATATTGATCTCATTATAGATGTGCCTCTTCAGGTAACCGTACTGCTGGGCAAAAGCAAGAAGAGCATCAAGGAAATTCTTGAGATGGGAAGAGGATCTGTTATCGTACTTGACAGGCTGGCGGGTGAGATGGTAGACGTAATGGTCAACAACAAGCTTTTTGCTCGGGGCGAAGTGGTCGTCATCGATGATAACTATGGTGTTCGTATCACTGAACTCACATCCCCTGATAAACCGAAATAAAAGCACACCTCCCGCTTGGGGAGGTGTATGTTACAACAGATGATATAAGCTCTAAACTAAATACCTTTTTGCTGCTTAGCCATGGCGATCATGTTTTTAACCATTTGTCCGCCAATGGGACCGCCTTGCTGTCCGTTGACACGAGCAGGCAAATCGCCCTTATACTCATCATTGTTTTCCTTACAAAACTGCGTTGCGCCAACCTCAGCAGCACATTCCAGTTTAAATTTAGTCCATGGATGATCCGGACCATATTTTCTGTTTTGGGATGACATTATTTTATTCTCCTTTCTTTTTCGACTGGCTTATAAAAACCTGTCAATGATATTTTCCGCAGCTTGTTAAAAAATAAACTGACAATATAATTCAAAATAGTGTGAGTCAATGATTTAATACCAATAACAGAGATAAAGCTCGATGGATTTTACCAGACATTCATGATTGAAGAAATAAGCGCATGGGGTAAATATTACGAAAGTATTACGCGGTGATTGACAGGTTGCAATATTTAAGTTATACTTGCCATATCAATAAATGGGAGTGTTTGTATGCCCGATCATCCGAGAAGACATGCAAAAAAGAAAAAAACGTTGTCTGGCATCTTTAACTTGAAAAGTAAGCAAGTAAGAGATCATGCCAAACAGCCAACAACCGCGGCATCCGTGAAAACAAAAACCCAAGCCGGTTTGTCAAAACGCGTTAAACGGGTGGCAAAAAGGGCTGTGCTGCTGACCCGTGCTATCGCTATTTATTTGTACAGAAAAGTGCGCGGCAGTGTGAAGCAAACGAAAACCGTTGAGAAATGGAAAGTCACGAGGCGTCGTTTGGTACTTTACGCAGGAACGGGTGTCATGGTGGTTATTGCTGTGCTGCTCGTGATGTTTGTCCCGGGAAAAGCTGCTGTGCCTGCTGATGCTGAGCTGGCTGATGCAGAGAAAACAGCAACGAACATTCCGGTGCTGGCTATTAACACCGTTAATGCGATTCCCACCACTGAGCCGGATCTGTCGCCTGTTCCCACGACGCGTCCCGATGACACTGTGACGCTGACACCAAAACCGACAGACTCGCCGAAACCCTCAAAAACGCCCGTGCCGTCGGACAAGCCAAAGGAGACACCAAAGGCTTCAACAAAGCCGACAGCGACACCCAAACCGACAACAAAGCCGACATCAACGCCAAAGCCAACGCAAAAGCCGACATCAACTCCAAAGCCGACGCAAAAGCCCACGCCTACGCCGGATACCCGTCCAACCACGGATATGGAGAAGATACTGGACTATTATGTAACGAGCGAGGGTCCGTACTATAACGAGGTGGGATACAATAGTAACCACTACGATTATACCCAGGATGAGCTTATGATCATGGCTCGCATCATACAGGATGAAGCGGGCGGTGAATCTACCAATGGAAAAATCGCGGTTGGAAACGTGATAATTAATCGCGTACTATGTGGCAGATTTGGCAAGTCTATTGATGCCGTAAAGGGTGATTTTGCGTACAACGCTGACACCGTGCCAAGACAGGCCTCAATAGACGCAGCACGTACTGTGCTGGATAAAGAGGTTTGGAAGGTACCGCAGAACACATATTACTTCAAAACCAGCGGCGGGAGCTGGCGTACGTTCAAGCTGTTTGGCAGTATTGGTAATCACTATTTCTATACAGCGGATTACAGCGGACGGCATAACGGCAGCGGCATTCCTCCCGCGCTGTACGACCGCACATATAAATACGCACAGTATGGCTGCAAACCTGAAGGCCGAGTGACGCGCATTCAGAAAATGCTCAAAAGCCTTGGCTACGATACTGGCACGGATGGCTACTTCGGTCTTACCACAAAAAGTGCTTTGGTGCAATTTCAGAAGGATAATGGCTTGGATGCCGATGGCGTTGCCGGACGGGGAACAGTTGAGGCGCTCATTAAAAAGTATGGTGTGGACAAGTACATCAGCGATTATCTTAGCTAAATAGAGTCTAGTGCTATACTGCCGCTGACATAACTCAGCGGCTTTTTAGTTGCACCTTTATCATAAAAAAACTATAATTTGCGTGATAAAGTCACTGAAGAGATGCTGGGAATTGACGTATAGTAACATTTGTGAAATAATTATCGATCATATGGCCTGGGAGCAAATTTTATGAGCTTGGAAGTGAGTGCCCATCGCAATACCCAGAATCAGAAATGTGCGTCTATAATGGTTTGTTAAATAAAAGCTCCCGAGTCAGCTGTCTGTGAAAGCACCGGCTGTGGATAATAATAAATGCATCGAATGCGGCAAGTGCGTCAGGTTTTATCCAATGAATGCGCTTGTTTTGATAAAGGAGAGGTAACATATGGCGAAGAAGATTGTCATTGTGGGTGGTGTGGCTGGAGGTGCCAGCTGCGCGGCACGCTTGAGAAGGCTGGATGAATCGGCTGATATTGTGATGCTGGAAAAGGGGCCGTTCATATCATTTGCTAATTGCGGCTTGCCTTATCATGTGAGCGGCGTGATTGATCAGCGGGATAAGCTGCTGCTGCAAACACCCGAATCTTTTAAAGCTCGCTTCAATGTGGATGTGAGAGTGAACAGTGAGGCAGTCTCCATTGATCGGGAAAAGAAAACAGTTATCGTTCGCCGGAACGGACAGGAATACGCCGAAGGCTACGATGTTCTGGTACTGTCACCCGGTTCAACGCCGGTGGTACCTCCGATACCCGGGGCACATAACCCACGCGTGATGGCACTTTGGAACATACCGGATATGGACAGAATTATATCTGCAATGAAGGAAGGCGAAGCGCGCTCTGCGGTGGTTGTGGGCGGCGGGTTTATTGGTCTTGAAATGGCGGAAAACCTAAAGCACGCCGGGCTTACCGTTACATTGATAGAAATGCTGAATCAGGTGATGCCGACAGTTGACTTTGAGATGGCGCAGATACTTCACAAGCACATCTCGGAAAGCGGCGTGAAGCTGGCGTTGGGAGAGCGCGTAGAGCGCTTTGATGAGGCGGACAGCGGCGTGACTGTGGTAACCGACAAACGAGCGGTGACGGCGGACATGGTGATACTGGCTATCGGTGTGAGACCCAATTCTGAGCTAGCAAAGAGCAGCGGTCTTGCGTTGAATGCACGCGGCGGTATTGTGGTGGATGAAAGCCTGAAAACATCAGACGACAGCATATATGCAGTGGGCGATGTGGTTGAGACAGAGCATTACATTACGCATGAGCGTACAATGATTCCGCTGGCAGGCCCCGCTAACAAGATGGGACGCATGGCAGCGGATAACATATGCGGCATGAACCGCAAATATCGCGGCACACAAGGCGCAAGCGTGGCCAAGGTGTTTGATATGACGGTGGCTTCCACCGGCTTGAATGAACGCCAACTCAATGCTGCGGGTAAAAAGCTGAATGAAGACTACAAGGTGACGCTTATCCATCCACTGTCTCACGCGGGATATTACCCCGGCGGGCTGCCGCTGAGCCTTAAGCTGCTGTTCTCTACGGCGGACGGCAAGGTGCTGGGTGCGCAGGCGGTGGGCTATAATGGTGTTGAGAAGCGCGTGGATGTGATAGCGACGGCGATCAAGTTTGGCGCAACGGTATACGATCTTGAGGAGCTGGAGCTCAGCTATGCGCCGCCGTATTCGTCAGCGAAAGATCCGGTAAACATGGCCGGCTTTTCAGCAGAAAACATACTCTCCGGAAAGGTGGATAACATCACCTTTGGAGAACTGAGCGATTTACCAAAGAATACAGTGCTGCTGGATATCAGAACAAAGGCAGAGGTGTCGATGGGAGCCATCCCCGGCAGCATCAACATTTCGGTAGACAGTCTGCGTGAAAATTTGGATTCGCTCGACAAAAGTAAACCCTATGTGGTCTACTGTGCGGTGGGCATTCGGGCATATATCGCCAGCCGTATCATGACGCAGAATGGCTTCTCAAATGTGCGCAACCTTGCGGGCGGTTACACGACATATCGAATCGCGAGCAAAGACTATTCTGCACCACCTGAAGAGACCGATAAGGAGGGAGAGCGAGAATTGAAGGATAAGGACATCCCTATGACCGCTTCAAAGCCCGTCAGCACGATTGCAGTGAATGCCTGCGGCTTGCAGTGCCCCGGGCCGGTCATCAAGCTGTATGAGGCGATGATCGCCGCTGAGACGGGCGACGTCATTAACATTACATCCACCGACCCCGGCTTTTTCGCTGATGCATCTTCGTGGTGTGCGCGTACAAAGAATACATATCTAAAAGGTGAGAAGCTAGACGACAGCTTTTCGGTGTGGATCAAGAAGGGCTGCGAGGGAGAATTGGCAACGGCGGGGGGGTGCATGGCAGCGTCGGGTGACGACAAATCGATTATCGTGTTCAGCGGAGAGCTGGATAAGGCGCTGGCGTGTTTCATCATCGCGAACGGCGCTGCGGCAATGGGGCGCAAGGTGACCATGTTCTTTACATTCTGGGGGCTTAACGTATTGCGGCGCCATGAGAAGGTGGGGGTTAATAAGTCTTTCATTGAGCGAATGTTTGGCGCAATGATGCCGCGAGGAACAAGCAAGCTGAAGCTATCTAAGATGAACATGATGGGCATGGGCTCATTCATGATGAAGGGTATCATGAAAAAGAAAAATGTCGCATCGCTGGATGAATTGATAGCTCAGGCTAAAAAGAACGGTGTGCGATTGGTAGCCTGCACGATGTCGATGGACGTAATGGGCATACATGAAGAGGAGCTGATCGACGGGGTCGAACTGGCTGGCGTCGCCTCCTATCTGGGAGCGGCAGAGCAGTCGGACACAAACTTGTTCATCTGATAATCGAAAGAACTAAAAGAAACGGTTTGCGACGGTTTTATCCCGCAAACCGTTTTGTATTTCTGTCTATAGTTTATTCCATATTCAAAAGCTCGATGTCCAACATTGGCGGCCGGGCTTGTACCAAGTCTGGAGGCAAATCTGAGGTGGGAGAGGGAACAGTCTCGGTTGATAGTTGGTGTCTGATGGATTCGGAAGAAGTAACGCTATCCACAGGGAGAGTTAGCTTATGGTCCTTAGGCAACTTGTGATCCTTCTTGGGTATAAACGCAAGCAACCCGCCGGCAAAACCCATGGCTGCAAAGAGTACGAGTGTGAAATCGACGATCAGCAACGCGAAAGGCGTAACCTTGATACCGTATGCTTCCAGCGGTGCGAAGCTAAAAGATTGCATCAGCACCGGAGCGAAAAGCAGCGCAGAAACACCAACGCACGACAACAGAATAAAGCTACCGCCCAGCTTGGGAAGCCGCGGAACAAGCCCTGAGCCGATAGCGCCCAACACGCTGAGCAGAAAAACGGCGCCTATCAGGAGATATTGAGTCTCGCCATCGTATGCAAACAAAGGGAAGCCAACGAAAATCACTTGCAGCGACGCAAAAATGCTGACGACTGCGAAGGTAAGCAGCATGCTGAACATTCCCCAGATAAAGCCCAATACAACCGGTGACGTTCTTGTTTTCATAGCAAACCCTCCATTTCAGTGATACAAACATCGTAACGCGTGGACAAGCTGGCGTCAAACGATAAGTTTGTAATAATATGGCGGATTGACAGTAGGTATGTAAAATAAAAACACCGTACCATGGCACGGTGTTCAAAATTATGCTGGGATTAGTAGCGGTCTCTTCTGTTACGGAAGCAGTCGCTGCAATACACGGGTCTCTCGCCAGTCGGCTGGAACGGTACTCTGGTTCTTACGCCGCACTCACCACAGGTGGCTTCGTACATCGGGCGATCCGGTGTTCTTTTCTGCTGCTTGCGCGATTGACGGCAAGACGGGCATCTCTTGGGATCGTTTTCGAAACCCTTTTCACGATAGAATTCCTGCTCAGAAACAGTAAAGGTAAACTCTGAGCCGCAGTCCGCACACGTCAGTGATCTGTCTTCAAACATTTTAACTCCTTTTTTTGTACCCATGGTTCTTTAAAAGACGATATGATTTCCAAACTCTGGCTGAAGGCTCTGACGAACACCACGCACGGTCAGAAATTCTTTCATCGGCTTCGCTCGACCACTTGTATTTATATACACTGTTGTTTACAGCATATATCCGTCATTATGATAGCACCAAAAATACTATCCGTCAACAGTCCATTTGCAGCACAAGCCCCACTATCAACGCATATTCACCTGTTATCAGCCGGCCGGAGTGGTAGCGGGTGTGTCAGTCGGTGCAGGTGGCGGGGTTACAATAATGGGCGGGCTGTAGACATAAACCGTGCCATTTATTACTGGGTAGCTATGCTTTTCGAAAGGTATGGGATCGCAAAGCTCCTTGCCGTCCAGCGAATAAATATGCTTATATGTTTGAATTGTTGTACCCTGACGCGATTTCGCGAATTCATACTGAGGGCGGCTTGCATCGACAACGGTTCCATCGGGAGCCGTAACCGGAACCTCGCTGGTAATGGTTTTGGGCGTGGGCGTTCCATAACGTGATCCCTTGTTATTGGATGTAAAGTCGTAAATAACTGCGCCATAAGTAGGATCAATAGGCTGCTGACCGTACACTTCGACAGTAACATTCTTGTCGGTGGGGTTCACGTAGGAAACAATGTAAACCGGCATCGTATTATCGTTCTGCAGCACGAGATCAGGCTTTGGCGTGCTGAGCGTGGCATCAAGACCCAGTGGAATATAGTCGGAAGGGATCGTGTGGTGCGTTGACGATGCTATTTTGATGCCTGCTCTTAACGCAGCATTGTATACGGTGCTGCCCAGTTGGCATACGCCGCCGCCCACCTGCGGAGTATATCCGCCGTTCTCTATACCGGCCGCTTCCTTCCAGCCAATAGACTTAGCTGTGGAGCTGTTTCTGGGACCCGCGGCCGTATTGACCGTCCACTGCTGGCCCGGCAGTATGGTTGCACCGTTAATAAAGCTGGACATTCTGGAAACGTTCCAGTTACGGCTGGTGTTGTAATGGCCCCTGCCGCCAAAGCTGGAGGACCAGGAAGCGATCAGCATTGTGTTGGTCTGGATATCCGCAAGCTTGACCGTGGGCTCTGTAACCTCCACGGGCACGGTGATGGTGCCATAGCTGCCGCTCTGCAACTGTGTAACCATTTGATCAAACAAAGCCTGTGTGTTCACTACAATACCGGTAACCTCGGGTGTATAGAGAAAACGTGCAATGTTCCAATCACGCGGAATGTATCCATCAATATACTTGTTGTTGTCCCAATATTTATAGCGCAGCGCAAGAGGCTTGTCCGAATCCGGGATGCGCACAAGATCAGGTGTCGTAAACTCTTTGCCTTTGGATTCGGTGTCAGCCATCGCTTTAACATCAGGCTCCCAAGCCACAGGTTTCCCGCTTTCATCAAGATAATATCCCCAAGGCATAAAGGTAGCTGTTGCGGCAATAGGTTCAGTGTCGAGTTCCGTTTTAAGCGTTGCAAGCGCAGTCGTAAGCTTTGCTTCGTCATGTTGAACGCTCACCGGCAAATCAACGCCCGTTTCTTTGGCGGTGCTGGCAGCGGCAAGGCGATCCTCAAAGCTGCCGGTGTGACCGTAGTCTATAGCTTGACGTATAACATCAGCATAATCGGTGGTTAAGCTAAAATAGTCAGAAGTCTTAGTAACAACTGTGCCGTTGACATCGAAACTGAAGGTCGCCAACTCCAGAAGCTGTGCTTCAATGCCTGCTGTGGCATCGCGCGCTTCATCGGGCTTCATCCCGGATATGTCTATACCGTTGACGGAAACGCCGTCCAGCACGGTGCCGTATTCCATAATTCGTGTGACTCGATCTTCGGTAATTTCGCGGTTTCCCAATAGCAGCACGGCCGTTACGGCCAGCGCAGCCACAAGGATACCAGCGGAAGCGATTAAAAATATTTTCAGAGTTTTTTTGTTTGTACCAGCTGATTGCCTGTCGGCCATCGTATATCCTCCATGTCTATTCACAGAATATAACTTTTCTTTAATCTTACATTATTTTTCCCTGAAAGTAAACGGCGTATTAGAATGCAAGCCTATATATAATCAGGTTTGCGGCTCAGGTGTCGTGACGGGAACCGATTCAGGATCGGGGCCGTTAACGTAGTATTCGCCAGCAAACGCCTTGTATACATCTTTGGAGAACAGCTCGGATTTTATGACGTTGCCGTTGGCATCCAGATACTGCTTGTATACCTCCCACGTCTGACCATCGTGATGCGGCTTCCAAACCAAGGTTTTGCCTTCGCGGATCGGGTTGCCCTCAGGATCAACGGTGGCATTATAGTGATATATCGGGTCGGCTGCCTTTTGTGTTGACACACGCTTGTTGATGAACTTGATTGTGTAATCATGCTGCGGCGGCGGTCCGTATACTTCTACAGTCACCGATTTTTCATTTTCGTCCACATGTGCTACAAGATAAACCGGCATCGTAAACGGATTCGATATCTTAAGATCCGGACCGCCGGTGCTGATTGTTGCGTCCATCCCAGTGGGGATGTATGAGGAGGGCCAACTGTGCTGACGTCTGTCTTCTATCTTTAACTCAGCCAAAATGGCTGCGTTGTAAACCGTACTGGATACCTGGCAAACGCCGCCGCCCACTTCCATTTCATATTTACCGTCGTTGATGCCCGGCGCATACGCCCAACCCACAGTTTTAGCGGTTTTACTGTCGCGCGGACCGGCTGCATCGTTGATGGACCAAATTTCTCCCGGCTGAATCACTGTTCCGTTTACAACCTCAGCCATCAGCAGTATATTTGTGACACGATCCGGATGGTACAGAGATTTGCTCTCGTTAAAATATGAGGTATAGCTTCGAAGCAGTACGGTGTTGGCTTTTAAGGTCTCCACGTTGATCTTGGGGTTTGTGATGATGACCGGAGCCGCAGCCACGGCGTAATTGCCGCTGTTAATATTGGTGGCGATCAAACGCGCCAGTTGCGCGGCATCCACATCCACGCCTGTCACTTCGTCAATGTAGGTGAACAGATTCTCGCTCGTTACATCTTCGGAAAACTCAAGCGTCGCATCCTGCGGCAGAACGTCCAGCTCAGGCTTAAGCGCTGTGATTTTTTCAAGCACGGCTGCCTCATCTGCATACATACCCAGTGCGAAATCAATACCCTGCTCGCGTGCCTGCTCCTGCTGTTTGTGCTTGGTTTCACCATCACCCACCTGACCAAAATAAAGAGCATCCTCCAAAAGCTTTTCACGATTGGAGACAAGCCCAAGCTGTGCGCCGGTGTAGTCAAACTGCTTGCCGTTCACAGTAAACGAATAGGTAAAGTTTTCTGCAAAGCTCTGTGCGAGGCTTTTAATTTCCGTGTTTGCACTGGCTTCCTCATAGGTTAGGCCGGATAAATCCACTCCGCCGATCGAAACCCCATCCAGATATCTGCCATGCTCTTTCAGGCTAAGCTGCCTTTGCTCTGGATCTGCAGACCCGCCTGTGGCCAGCATCAGTATTAATACCACTATCAGCACCACCACCAATACTGCCAGTGCCAAGAGCAGTGTCTTCATCAAATTTACCCGACTGGATTGCCTTCTCATTCTTAGTCCCCCTGTGTGATCAAAACCGCTATAAACAATGTAAAGATACATTATTTTTGTGTGAATGTAAACATTGTGCGCTGTATTGTTATCATACTTTTACATAAAAGTAATATTACTAAACACTGCTAGCAATAATCTTAATATAAACTTTTCGGTTGCGCGGGCCGTCAAACTCGCAAAAGTATAGGCTCTGCCACGTACCCAACACAAGATGGCCGTTTTCCACAATCACAGTTACAGAAAAGCCCATCATTGCAGCCTTGGTGTGTGCGTCTGAATTGCCCTCGCCGTGCAGAAAGCCGCTGTTTGGTACGGCGCGCTCCAGAGCGTAGATAATGTCTCGCTTTACGTCCGGATCAGCGTTTTCGTTGATGGTGATGCCTGCGGTGGTGTGCGGCACATAAACGCAAACTAGCCCGCTTTGCACACCGCTGTTTGTTACACATTCAGAAACATCGCGTGTGATATCGATTAACTCACAACGTTTGGCAGATCGGACATTAACGGTTCTCATCGTTGTCTCTCATATGGTACGAAAGTATATAGAGGCTGTCGCTCAGGTGCACGTTCTCGACACTGATGCCTTTGCGGGCTTCCACATCAACAGGGGCGAAGTTCCATATGCCGCGCACTCCCATGCTGACAAGATCGTCTGCCAGCTTCTGTGCATATGACTTGGGCACCGCAATGATGCCGATATCAACGACGTTTTCGCGCAAGGCCTTCGGAAGCTCACTCATGGGGCGCACAGTCAAACTGCCAATTTCGCGTCCGATAAGTGAGGGGTCGGCATCAAAAACGGCGACAATGTGATAACCCTCTTCATCAAAATTTTTGTATTTGAGCAACGCCTGACCGATGTTGCCCGCACCCACGATAACGGCCTTGTAGGACGAGCCTATTCCGAGTATCTTCATGATTTCCTGCTTGAGCCGATTGACCTGATAGCCATAGCCCTGTTGCCCAAAACCACCAAAGCAGTTTAAATCGCGGCGAATCTGCGATGCATTGAGACTCATGTCTGTGCTCATGCGCGAAGAAGAAACACGCTCAATGCCCGCCGCTTCAAGTTCGGACAAATACCGATAGTATTTTGGCAGCCTGTGAACGACCGCGTCTGAAATCTTGCTATCCTGCATATGACGCCTCCCTTGTTTTGTTCATGATTATATCATATCCGGACAAGACCGACAAATATTTCGAAACGTTTTGATACCACGTTTTGTAATAGCAAAACCTTGAGCGCTAAGTTATATGTTTGACGCGAAACATGGGGGAGTGGTAGAATACAGAAACAACCTTTAATGCATGGAGGGATTCACAATGAACAATTCACTGTACGGCGAGATACTTGATCTGTTGGAAAACGACGCGAAGATGGGCGCGGAAGAAATCGCAACCTTGGCAGGCGCAACGGCAGACGAGGTTCGGCAAGCCATTGAGAAAATGGAGCAGGAAAAGATCATTGTCAAATATGCAGCGATTGTGAACCGCGAGAAGGTGACATCCGAAGAAGCGGAGGCACTGATCGAGGTGAAGGTTGTCCCCAAACGCGGTCAGGGCTACGACGATTTAGCTGAGCGCATATACGGTTTTACGGAAGTCAAGTCTGTTTATCTGATGTCGGGTACCTACGACCTGTCGGTGGTGGTGCACGCACAAAGCATGAAACAGATTTCTCAGTTTGTGTTTGAAAAGCTGGCGGTGCTGGAGGGCGTGGCCAGCACGGTGACGCATTTTATTATGCGTAAGTATAAAGAGCAGGGCGTGATTCTGACGTCTAAGGAGAAGGATGAAAGGCTGGTGGTTACGCCATGACGATGGACAGCAAGATATCCGACCGCGTCAGAGATGTGCCCCCTTCGGGAATACGCAAGTTCTTTGACATCGCGAGTGAGATGAAGGATTGTATATCGCTGGGCGTGGGCGAGCCGGACTTTGATACGCCGTGGAATGTGCGAGAAAGTGCGATTTATGCACTGGAAGCCGGACGTACACACTACTCGTCTAACCATGGCAGCACCGAACTCAGAAAAGAGATACTGCATTATCTGGACTTGCGCTATGGCCTCAAGTATGAATTGAATCAGTCGTTGGTTACGGTGGGGGCAAGCGAAGCACTCGATCTTGCTTTTCGTGCGCTCATCAATCCAGGTGACGAAATACTGGTGCCCGCACCGTCTTATGTGGCGTATATGCCGGGCGTCAGCTTCGCGGGCGGCGTTCCGGTGCCGATGCGCCTGAAGGAGTGTGATAGCTTCCGATTGACGCCTGAGGTGCTCGAAAGCGTGATTACGCCCAAAACGAAGGCAGTCGTTGTGGCATTTCCCAACAACCCGACGGGTGCAGTCATGACGAAGGCAGATTACGAGAAGATCACCGACATCATTATCAAGCACGATCTGGTGGTGATCTCAGACGAAATTTATTCGGAGCTGTCTTACGGGGAACCGCATTTCTCTATCGCGGCACTGCCCGGCATGCTGGAGCGCACCATTGTTATCAACGGCTTCTCGAAAGCTTTTGCGATGACTGGTTTTCGCTTGGGTTACGCCGCAGGCCCCAAGCCCTTGATTGATGCTATGGTAAAAATCCATCAGTTTTCCATGCTGTGTGCTGCGTCGATCAGTCAGGATGCGGGGGCAGAGGCACTGCGGTATGAGTGTGCGAACGGTTTCCCACAGGTGAAGAAGATGACCGCTGAGTATAACCGCCGCCGCCGTTTGATGTATACGGGCTTCAATGAAATGGGGCTTACCTGTTTTGAGCCGCTCGGCGCGTTTTATATTTTCCCTAACATCAGCAAAACGGGGATGGATTCTGACGAGTTCTGCACGCGGCTGCTGTATGAGAAGAAGGTAGCCTGCGTACCCGGCAGCGCTTTCGGCGACGGACTGGAGAACTTTATGCGTTGCTCTTACGCGTCTTCGCTGGAAAACCTGAAGGAGGCGCTCCGTCGCATTAAGAGCTTTGTGGAAAGCCTGTAGTACCAAGAGATAGTATGTATACAGCGCCGGATAGCAGGATGAAGCACCTGCGCATCCGGCGTTTTTGTTTTACATAAAAAGCTTTTATAAAGTTGTCTGTTACGATAGTATTGAAAGATGATATATAAGGAGACAGGAATATGGAACACCATGTATCGGCATCGGACAGCGGCTATGTGTGCATTACCCCAAACGTTAAAAGAAAAACACTCGTCTATGGCGATAACACGCTGATGACAGAGTTTCGTATGGAGAAGGACTCATGCCTGCCCATGCACAGCCATCCGCAGGAGCAGACGGGTTATCTTGTTAGAGGGCATATGATGCTTACCATCGGCGAATCTGAATACGATGTAAATCCGGGAGATTCGTGGATGATACCCGGAGGAGTTGTTCATGGCGCTCAGGTGTTGGAAGACACTGTGGCACTGGAGGTATTTGCGCCGGTGCGGGAGGACTACATACCATAGCAACACCGAATTGATTGTTCTATGCCGACATTTTTACCATAACAAGAAACGGGCATATAAAAAGCACTGACAATAATCAGTGCTTTAATATATCCATCTCAGGTTGAATGAGCAACTAAGCGTTCAAAATAATTGGACGCAAAAGGTATTCGCCTAATGGTTATTGTTTCTGACGCCGCTTATTACAGTTCGAGCGTCAGATCGATCATGACTCCGGCTTCCTCAGCCAAACGTATCACCTCGGGAGTGACTTGTGTCCCCCGCTCGATGACAACCTGACCGTTGGGGCTAAGGATATCATTCTTGACGATGCGACCAATCAGATAATCCTGCTGTTCCTGCTCCAGTGAGGAAACAGCGCCGTCTTCTTCATCGCCTTCAGTAGTCACAAATAGGGTGTTGTTAGACAATGTCAGGATGTAAGCGCCGGGAAGGTCCATTCCGTTATCCAACTGAACAGAGTGAATATCGCCGGTTCTTTCATCGAAGACAAAATCCTTGATGGTTCCAAGTATGTTACCTGATGCGGCAATACATCTGATATTCAGAATCGCCATGCCTGCATTAGTCAGACCGGACGCGACAGCATTAGTGATGCTTTGCGTGATGACATAGTCTTTACCGATGCCAATAACATCGGTGACGTTCAATTCACGGAATTCATATCCGTTTTTTGAACCCTGTAGGATAAGTGATTTGACCTTTTTGGTTTCAGGATCAACCACGATGTCCCGTACTGTTCCGCACTCTAAGCCTTCTTTTATGCCCATGAGTGGCAGTCCTGTTACCTGAGATGAACTTTTCATTAGTGCTCTTCCTCCTTATTTATCTCGAGAAGACTCTCTTCCTTTTAAGACGATCTTACTCAGGGCGGGATAGGTGTCTTTGGAGACAAGTGTCCGTTTGACCTCTACACCATCCTGATAATAAATACGATACACCTCAACCTTATAGCCTGTTCGGGCTTTTCTGACAGTTTGCGTAGTTCCGGCTGCCAATTTACTGGTATAAAGTATTTCCACAGGACCTGGATCAATCTCTTTGATAACGTTGTTTTTTACCTCTATAGTCATGCCGTCGGGCAAGGGCTGCCCAAAAAGCTTAACCGTTAGATTTTGATCCACAAACTTTGCGCTAACAAAGATACTGTAGTCTGTGTTATTTTTGATCTTCAGATCCTTGTCGTTCCAATTGAGGGTGGAATCTTGCCCGATAGGCAGATACACTGAAGGCCATGTATGCTTTACCCGCTCCACAATTTCCAGATCAGCCAGCAAAGCGGCGTTGTAAAGCGTTCCTGCGAGCTGACAAATTCCGCCACCCACCTGATCGACCAGTATTCCGTCAGATATAGCTGATGCGGGCATGTACCCCTTCTCCGCAGTCCGTTCGCCCACCAGTTCGTTTATGGAGAGTACCGTGCCGGGTTTTATCTCATACCCGTCAACTGCGGCAGATATCAGCTTAATATTCGTATTTCTGTACTCGCTGTTATCTGCTATCGTTACGCACGTGGAAAGCAGAGAGGTATTCTGTTTAAGTTCATCAGCTTTAATGCTTGGCTGAACCTCACGAAAGGCCACCTGTATGCTTGTACTTCCTTGCTGAGTAACCGCGTTCATGATGTCGATCATCAGTTTGTCGGTATCCACCTCAGTACCGGTTTGCTCAGACATATAATCAAACGTTGCTGTGTTTTTATTAAAGGTTGCCGTCGCATCTATCGCGGGGACACTGTACTGCTTGGCATAATTCATGACAGCACTGCGCAACTGTTTTTGGTCAACTATTTGCTCTGAGTAAAAATTTACACCATTGGACAGGTATGCTGTTTTGTTGAAGCGCTGCTCGACGCTGTCTTCCGGATGCTTATTATATTCGTAAGCCTGTTTTAGCGCTTCGTCTACACCATACGAAATACCTAACTCCGTTGCGCTCAACTGCTGCACCTCTCCGTTGGTATTTAGGGTAAGCTGAATATCGGAAAGCTGCTGCGTGCTATGTTCTCTAACCAGTTTCTCGCCATCCTCATAGCTGAGTCCTGATACATTCACATCGTCAATAAATACCCCGGTGGCAAAGGTATCTTTACTCAGTATTTCTGTAACTCCGACAAAACCGCAGAACAGCAGAAACGCAAAAACAATTCCGCCGATAAGCAGAACGTTGCCTAAGAATCGTCGATCAATAAATCTTATGCCGCTGTTCTTTTTCATGATCCCCGTTTACCACCACTACTATTTAACATCAATAATAACTGCTTTAATTTAATCTTGTCTGATGGTTCAAGTATATACATTTTATTTAAAACTTCCAACCATTTTTTTTGTGCTGAATCATATTGTCCGGAAACGATGAGGCACTCAAGCAAAAGAATATCTGCCTGCTTCTTTTGACTGGTGCTCGAAGCTCCGTTCAAGCAGGCTTTGAGCAGCTCTGAAGCATACCTATACTTGCTGTTTGCCATCATTTCAGTTGCTTTGTCAATAACCAATGTGAATTTATCGACGTTTGGCTCCTGCGGCTTTGTATCCAAACTGATCTCATCGTTCTGCGGTAACGTGGACTGCTGTTCTGCCGGGTTAGCTTTGCCGTCGGGTTCTGTTTCTATAATTGCGAATGTCCGCGATTCAGTCTGAGCCGATGCTGTGGTCTGAACAGGCTTGCTCGGGTCGGGGGTAATGCTCCGCTCATCTTGTTCCGTCTGCAAAGAGGCTGCGGACTGAGCGGGCTTTTCCTGGTCGGATGCCAAACTCTGCGTAGAAGCATCTGACTGTGCAAAGATCACCGACTGTACGGGCTTGCTCTGGATAGCGGCTGAGCTCTGATCAGATTGGAGCGGCTGTGCTAAAGCGGCTGTTTCCATGTTCTCTGTGTAGGATATTCCGCTGGTATTTACCGGCACAGGAAAAGCAGCTGCGTTAGCAGTGTTTTTAGGAGCCGCCGTATCAGATGCTATGGACTGGTGTGCGCTTTCAACACTGCGGGGTTGGTGGCTGGCATGACCCGCGTATGAAACGAAATTATTCGTGTCGACCTTTTTAACTAACTGCGGTTTGGTTTTTGCGGTGACGTTGCTTTGCTTTACTCTGCTGCTGCCAGACCGCGATTTTGTTGTCTTGCCGGCAGTCCGATTGTTTGCACCAGACACTGCGAAGATATCGCCTTCCTTTTGCAGAACTACCGTGTTGACGAGCAGCCTAAGACCAACGTATATAGCGACAAACAACAATGAAGCAACCACGAGCGCCAGTATCAATGAATTGTAACTGTTGAAGTAGAACGGATAATAGATGACGAAGCATGCAAATACGGTTGATAAAAGTATAATAATTGAACCGATTAATGAATAAACCATGTTTTTTTGGTTGATTAACATATTAATAACAACCCCAGCCAAAGCCCCGAAGGCTAAAACGATGACATATAATAACAATGGGCGCAGATCCTCTCTGAAATGTACTAAACGTTCAAGTATATACAAATACAGCAAAAGCGCCTTTTTGAGATAGCTAAATGAGTGGCAACCTCTTCTGCACCCATACAATTAGTACAAATATGCTATAAATGTTGAACGCCTTTTTATAAAACCTTAAATAGCCCACCCTAAAATCAACAAATATTTGTATATGTTTTGACGACATTATATTATAAGGCAAAAATAAAGTCAACAAGTGTAGAATTACGTAAAAGGCAAGTGGATATTGACGAAAACAATGTAAAAACGCGCATCATACGCAATGATACGCGTTCTGGTGGAGATAGCTGGATTCGAACCAGCGACTTCTCGCATGTGAAGCGAGCGCTCTAACCGGCTGAGCCATACCTCCAAATCGGTGCAGAAGCTATTATAATATATTGGACAATGATATTCAACCACTTTTTTAAGAATTTTTTGGTTGGCCGATTATCGGCAGATATCAAGCCCTGTGCGCGAATCAAGGCTTGCAGTACAGTCCGACTCGTTTAACGGATCAGCGGCTGCGGATATCATAAACGCTGTTGCCATGACTGTCGATTGCGACGATGAGAGGTACGCGATCAAATTCAAGGAGACGGACGGCTTCGGCGCCGAGATCACTGAAAGCGATATCGTTGACTGAGGTGACGCGAGATGCAATGAGCGCGCCTGCGCCGCCCACAGCGGCAAAGTAAACCGCACCGTTACGCACGATAGCACTGCGGACATCGGGCGATACGGGTCCCTTCCCGATTACGAACTTGACTCCGAGGTCGTAGAGCAGCGGCGCGTAAGCATTCATGCGCGAGGATGTGGTAGGGCCGCAAGAATTGATGATACGTCCGGGCATGTCCGGGCACGGACCCGCATAATAAATGCCGCTGTCGGAAAGCTCGAACGGTAATGGATCACCCGCCTGTATCATCGCGCTGAGACGGGCGTGGGCGGCGTCGCGGGCGGTGTAGACAGCGCCGGTCAGCAGCACACTTTGCCCCGCTTGCAGATCGTTTATAGAATACTGTGTGAGGGGGACTTTCAGTTCAGTCATGATGAGGACTCCTTTACAGCGTGGTTTGCGCATGTCGCGCCGCGTGGCACTGGAAGTTGACCGCCACCGGCAGTCCGGCGATATGCGTGGGATGCTTTTCGATATGGACAGCAAGGCAATAGTGCTGTCCGCCAAAGCCCAAAGCGCCGATACCCAGCGCATTTATCTCCTGCTTGAGTGCAAGCTCCATCTGGGCAAGCGTATCATCTTCATTTGTGCTGCCGATGGGACGCAGCAGCTGTCTTTTGGCGAGCAGTGCGCACAGCTCAAACGTGCCGCCGATACCAACGCCCAATACAACTGGCGGGCACGGGCTTCCGCCTGCGGCTTTGACGCTATCCAGCACAAAAGTACGAATTCCTTGAGCACCATCGGAGGGCTTGAGCATTGCGAGACGACTCATATTCTCGCTGCCAAAGCCCTTGGGCGCAGCTGCAATATGGAGCCTGTCTCCCGGTACAATTCTGTAGTGGATGACGGCCGGCGTGTTGTCGCCGGTGTTTTTGCGTGTTAGCGGATCCAGCACGGATTTGCGCAGATAGCCCTGCTCGTAAGCCTCGCGCACACCATTGTTGATAGCGTCCGGCAATGAGCCTTCGACATGCACATCTTGACCGAGGTCAACAAACACCACGGCCATGCCGGTATCCTGACAATAGGGCATACCCGTTTCGCGGGCAATCCGTGCATTGTCCACCAACTGCCGCAGCGCTTCCTTGGCGGGAGGGCAGGTTTCGGTGCCGCAGGCAGCTTCGATGGCGTCCAACGCGTCGTTTCCCGGCATTTTGCAAGAGGATAAAAAAAGACGGCAGACAGCCTTTTTGACGGCGTCGCTTTGAATGGTACGCATAGGCGCTTCCTTTGTATTGTAAGTTTTAATAAATTATAATCTATGAAACGCGCTTTGTAAATGAATGGAGATTTCAACATGGTTTATCCACCGCGCAAAAATGGCTTATTAATTTCGCGAGTTTGGGTGTTGACATTTCGTTGTTTCATGCTAGAATTATAAGCTGTGACAATAAAACAAGCGAGGGTGGCGGAACCGGCAGACGCGCACGTTTGAGGGGCGTGTGGTATATACCGTAGGGGTTCAAGTCCCCTTCCTCGCACCAAAATGAGGTTGATAGTTTTGATACGAGAGTATCTGAAACTATCAACTTTTTTCTTTTTGAGGACCTGTTCTTCACCCAGCAGGATAACCGTATTACTCAAAATAGATAACCACGTTGAAAATATTCCTTGGAGATAAGTTTCAACGCGGCTATAATAGTTTCATTGTGATAGGAATGGTTTCAGAGTGGACAATAGCTTTATGGAGACACGATCCGTCCAAACTTGGACTGTTTTATTCCATTGCTTCCAGAAAGGTTTGTACACCGCAGTAAATAAGATATAGCGCAACAATTAGAGAACCTGTAAAATCCAGCCAATAAGAAAGGCTGGAACCCGGTGCAATAACCACGGAAAGCAGTGCAACGCTTACGCAGCTATCCACCAAACTTTTCGCCCGGTAGAGGCGGGACTGCACTTTCATAATCGCATTGGGTTCCTTGCGGTTCAGCCGAGTGTACTTGATCCAAAAGGCGGTATTGGTGATAACACCCAATATTGCAATTGCGAGGCCCGGGATCACATTTCCCTTATCGCCTGTATCGGACACGAAGGTTAGCAACACCATAAATGCGCCGCCCAGACACATCATGGAACCCACAAAGGCATTGGATCTTCGCTCCAGTTTGGCTCGATTTACTTCATCACAAGCGTCCTCTTTGGTGGTGATCCGGTAAACTGAGAAGGACATAATGATGGCCAACAGTTCCGCGCTTCTTCGGACAAAGTCTGCGATCTGAGTAGAACTGTGCCCTGCCAACAAACCCAGCCCAACAACAAGAGGGCCGGGTGCGCTCATCAGCACAGACAGCAGCAGTGTCCGGGTGCCGGATTTGGTTGTTTTATCAGACATAGTGTCAACCTCACAGAATCTTGATTAGCGGCAGGATCACCGCCATGGCAGCCACAGGGCAGGTTACAGTATCCAAGCCGTCCTTGGCGCAAAGCTCCACATAAGTCGTTACAGTTGCGACAATCAGCGAAATCAGCAAGCAACCACCAAAGCCTAAACCTCCCCGGACCAACAGCACCGTTAGTACGGAAATGGTAGCGGTCAGAAACATTGCTGCAAAACCTTCCCAACTTTTGTGAGGATCCGCAAAGGGAAGCTTGATTTTATGCTTGCCGAACTGTTTGCCGATGAGGGCAGCAAAAGCATCCCCCACTCCCCAGGCATAGACGCAAGCCATTGTCAACAGCTTGTCACCAAAAACACCCCAGCAGACACTGATACTGATCACCGTGGTAGCAAGTGCCAAGACCATACTGCTTTTGAACTCGCCCTTTTTCCGCTCGTTGACAAAGGATGAGAACATAGGGTTCTTTCCGGCCAAAGCCAAAATCGGATAGATAATCACGATCAGTCCGGCTGCAAACCCGACAGAGACCCACCAGGTGTTGAACCCAAACAGAAATGGGAAATAGGCACCCAGCAGAATAAAATGGAGAATCTTCCGGAACAGCTCATCTGGAATTTTCAGAAATTTGCGCGCAATCAGCATAATGGTTACCGCCGGGATTACATATAAGAAAAAAAAGAAAGCGCCATGCAAAAGTTCTTGCATACTGGCCTCCATAACATATTTTTTTATTCATTATATCACACAAATGCAAGATGGACATTAAAAAATACCTACCGCAAAGGCCGTACAAAGCAGTTTGTCTAAAAACAGTTATGGTTTCTCCGTGCTATGGTTTCAAATTTGAGTGAAACCAAATGAAACCGTATCGTTTTTATCAAGTGTTCTGTTATAATCATTTTTATAAAAATTCTTCATCTTTTGTGATGCTAAATCGGGTCATAGCTTTACACAATCGCGTATAAAACCAAGCACCTTTTTTACGATCTATATCGTCACTGTTTCGGCTTCACCGATTATGTCAACTGCTATTTTCCAATAGTGTAACGGTTATATAACGAATTATAAGGAAGCGAAGGGGATCGCTATAACTTGCAGCTTTTAAGTAAAATGAATTACCAATTCAGCAGTCATAAAAATAAATTTTAGCATATATGGCGCTCAATAGGTTTTGAACCGAAAAATATTGGTTATCTATATGGTGCGCAAACGTAATACCTTTATTGCACATTAAATGTCATAACACCAATTGTTGATACAATCAAATAGCCAGAAGGAGCAGATTCAATGTTGAATGGTTCAGAGAGCATCTTAAGCAAAATCGCAGGGTGGGATTTTCAGTCAGACGTTCATGATGTTTCTGCCGAGAGCCCACTTCAAGCGCAGGTCTATCAGCAGCTGCAGGAGTATTTCTCTGGCTTCTTTTCTTACTTTGAGGGGATCGCGCGGATATCAAAGCAGCTAGATAAAGTGGTGCAGGATTTCAAAAAGGAATCCGATCAGGTGGGGCAGGTGGCAGCCTTCCTGAAAAAAGGTGCGGAGCAGCAAACTGCTGATATCCAAAACAGCATGAAGCTGGTGGAGGATTTTTCGGGAAAGATCAACGAAATGTACGATAAATCCCGTAATATTATTTCCCTGGCATACAATATGGAAGATAACAACAAGGGTGTGTTCGACTCTGTCAATCAGCTGGTGGCGAACCAGCAGCGCAACGATGAGGCTGTGGCCGAGATATTCGAGGTTATCAGCAGGATCATCACCAAGACGCAAAAGATCGGCGAGATTACCAAACTGATCAACCGTATATCGAGCGAGACCAACCTTCTAGGGCTGAATGCGAAGGTGGAGGCAGTGCACGCCGGAGCAGCAGGCAAGGGCTTTGCTGTAGTCGCCGAGGAGATACAGCGGTTGTCCAAGGAAAGCAAAGAAGCCAGCGTGAGCATCAGCGATACAATTGATGGCGTAACGAACGAAATCGTTGTGCTTCAAAACGTTGCGAAGAAATCACAGGGTATTTTTGCGGATCAGCGGGATTCGGTGGTTGAAGTAAGCGGTGCAATCAAGAAGAACAGCAGCTTCATCAGCACGTATATTGACGAGCAGCAACGGTTCAGCACAGCGATTGACAAGATCAAGGAAGATGAGCACACTCTGATCGCCTCAATATCCAGCATATTCAAGTCGGTCAGGGAGGTCTCCGCAACATCGTATGCCATTTCCAGTCTGATGTTTAACCAAAACAACTCTATCATGCAGCTGAGCAAGCTAGGCGAGGATATTGCGGCGGGGGTGAACTCTCTTGACCGCCAGAAGCAGGGAATCCGTGCGAATACCATGGTAAAGACACGACGTAAGATTGCGGTCATCTTCAATATGGACATAGACTTCTTCCATCCGCCGCGACGTGAAGCTATCAAGGCCGCAGAGACCTACAATTACGATGTCGCTTTTTTTGCGCCCAAGTCTCGGGGTGCAGAGGGCGTACGCGAAATGGCGGGATTCATTGACCGCGTGATAGAGGAACGATACGACGGTCTGGTGATAAGCCCGCTGGAAGACAAGCTCATCATGCAAAAGCTGAGGCAGCTGGGCAGTACCGGAACAAAAATCATCTTCATCGACTCGAAGCTGAGCGGCGTGGATTACACCGCGTATATTGAGACCAATGGGCAGGCAGCCGGGGCGGCAGCTGCGCGGGTGGTATTGGGAGCGATGGGAAATAAGGGTGACGTAATCGTCAACACGTGGTCTGACGTGCAGATATCGGCTATTGAAGACCGAAAGAAAGGCTTTATAGAAGAGCTGGGGCGTAAATCCGACATACAGGTGCATGAAATGCCGGTGGCAAGCAACACAACAACCGCGGAGTCGGAGAGCATTTTCGATAGTATGCTGCGGCAGGTACCCGACGCGAAGTTTGTTTTCCTCACCAACTGCGAGTGGGGGTTAATCTTTGCCAATTATATGAGAAAGCGCCGCCCGGATATTCAGGTGATCTCGATGGACTTCACTAAGGACATACAAAATGCGATGAAAGAGGGACTGGTTCATTATGCCGTTGGTCAAAGGGCATATTGTTGGGGCAGTATGTCTATCGAATTTTTGGACAAGTGCTTTGGCAACAAGCCTGTGAAAAAATACGTTGATACCGGCACCTATGAGGTTAACGTACAAAATATGAACATATATGAGAGTTTCATTTAATAACCGAAGCCACAGAATAATGAGGTGATTTTTAATCAGCGGACGCAATAAAAGGCTTGCTTTTCGACTTGCCTATCTTGCAGATGAAGGCCTTATTGATGATAACCAGAATGATTATACATTGTGTAAATAATAATTACATAATAAATTGCATAGGTTGCGCCAAATATATTTGTAAAAAAAAACCACGATATGATACAATAATGTAAACGAACAGTTTTTCGGAAAATGGGGAAAGAGAAGTGGGGAATGCACATGACAGAACAGATAAAGACTGATGTTGATAAGGTGCTGATGGACGGAATCTCTTTTTTTACTTATACGAACTCGGCGCAGCCAATGACGATAGCGGATAGCGACACCGGACGGATACTGGATGTAAACCATGCCTTTTCTCATCTTTTGGGCTATTCATGGAGTGAAGCGGTGGGCAAGACGCTGTCTGAGCTTGACCTGTTTGTGGACAGCACAGAAGTCGAAAAAATACTGCTGATACTTAAGGACTGCGGACATTTGGAGGTTTATCCCATTGTTGTCCGATCAAAGTGCGGACAGATCAGATATGGAAAGGTTAATGCCGCTGTTATAGAGATGTATGGTCGAAGTTTAACGCTGACCATCATGGAGGATGAAACGGAGCGCATACGATACGAAGAGAAGATATCTCGCTTGTTTGAGCAGGCCATCAGCTGTATATCTAAGGTGGGAGAGCTCAGAGACTCGTACACGGCGGGTCACCAAAAAAGGGTGGAGAGGATGGCCTGCACGATAGCAGCTGAAATGAAGCTTCCACAGACGGTCATCAAAAACGTTTCCACGGGTGCCCATCTGCATGATATCGGCAACATATATATTGCGCCCGATATACTGAACAAACCTTCTAAGTTATCTGAAATTGAGATGAAGATCATCCAATCGCACCCCTTACTGGGCTATGAGGTAACCAAGGAGATAGACCTGCCGCCAGAGATACCGATGATGGTGTATCAGCACCATGAGCGGCTGGATGGTTCGGGCTATCCGAAAGGAACCAAGGGAGCAGATATCATTCTGGAAAGCCGCATACTGGCGGTGGCGGATGTGGTGACAGCGATGAGCTCACACCGCCCGTATCGTCCGGCGCTGAGGCCGGACATCATAGTGGACGAAATGAAGAGTAACAGGGAAGTTAAATACGATCCCGCTGTTGTGGACGCATATTTGCGCATCGCCGACAGAAACAGCGGCTGTCGCCTTTAGCACTGCCCGCCTTCGGGCAAAAGCCGTGCTCTGAAGCTGATGGCTCGCACGGTGCCCAACTCGCTGAACTGGATCTGATACGCAGATTTCACATAGTCAATACCCACAATGACACCAGCCCCCATCACGCTGTGCACCACACGGTCGCCCACGGAGAGGGGTTTTTGCGTTGCGGCAGTTTCCATTGTGCGCTCGCATCCGGAGATGTGCCAGCTGGCTTCGGCGGTGAGGCTGTCGGGCAGCTCTGTGGTGTATTGCAGCAGCTGCTTGTTTACGTTAAATATGAAACGCGAGGGATAGCGGTTGGTGCCGTCCAGATTGCGCCCCTCTGCTTCTGTGAGATATAGAGCGTCCTCAGCGCGGGTAAACGCCACAAAGGCGAGCCGCCGTTCCTCTTCCATTCCTTCTGCCGTTGCGGTCTTCTTGGACGGAAATATGCCCTCGGACAGCCCGCAAATGAACACGTTTGGAAATTCCAGCCCCTTGGCTGTGTGCACCGTCATCATCTTGACGGCGTTCTTGCTTGAAGCGGCATCAGCGCTGCTCATCATCGCAATGCTGGACAGGTATCCCTCAAGCGTCGTCTCCTCTCCGCAGGACACCTCATAGTCGTGTACCGACTGCTTGAGCTCCGCAAGGTTGTCAAGCCGTTCCTGACTGCCCTCGGTGCGCAGCATCGCTTCATAGCCGCTTAAATCCAGCACCGCACTCAGCAGCTCGGAAACGGGCGTGTGCTGATAATCCGAAAATCTTTCGACCAAGGTCAGCAGCCGTTTTGCTTTGGTGTTTTTGAATATCTCATCGTCAATGGTCTTCTCCAGCGCGGCATATAGTGTACACTGATGCGCGGCGGCATACGCTTGCAGGAAGGCCATGCGCCGTTCGCCGAGGTTGCGCTTAGGGCTATTCGCCACGCGCATGAACGACAGGTCATCCTTGAATGCGATCAGCCGCAGGTACGACAGAGCATCCTTGATCTCCATACGCCCAAAAAACTGCACACCGCTGTAGATGGTGTAGGGCAGCTGCTCCTTGAGAAAAACCTCTTCCAGTGTGCGCGATACAAAGTGCGCGCGGTACAGTATCGTGATGTCGCTGAGCGGCACGCCGCCCTCCGCCAGCTGCTTGATCTGCCCTGCCACCCACTGCGCCTCTGCTTCGCCGGTTTTGGCGTGGTGGTAGGTGACAACCGGTCCATCGGGCCTTAGTGCGACGAGTTCTTTTTGGATCCGACCCTTGTTGCTGCTGATCAAAGAGTTGGCCGCGGCGACGATTTGCGGCGTCGAACGGTAGTTGTCCATCATCAGTATGGTGCGCACGTTCGGAAATGCCTGGTCAAAATCCATGATGTATTTGACGCTTGCGCCGCGCCATGTGTATATCGTCTGATCCGGGTCACCCACGATGAAAAGGTTCTTATGATGATCGCACAGCACCGTCATCAATTGATATTGCAGTGCGTCAATGTCTTGGAACTCATCAATCATGATATATTCCAGCCGCTGCTGCCACTTGAGCCGGATGTCATCGTTTTCTGCGAATATGTGCAGCGTGAATTTGATGAGGTCGTTGTAATCCAGCCCGAAGCATTTTTTCTGCTGGTAGAGGTAGCCCCAGAATATGATATCGTCCAAGGCGGCAGCGTCCAGATACTTTTGGCGCAGCTCGTCCAGCGGCATGGCAATCATGTGCTGGTAGTATTGCGGGTCGCGCTCCAGCTTGCGTATCTCGATCATGTCGCGCGCGGCGGAGAACGTCATGTGCCGCAGCGTGAGACCGCGCTCCTCGTAGATGATGCGCAGCATCGCGTCGATGTCCGCGTTGTCCAGCACCAAAAAGCTCTTGGGGTATTGCACAGCGTGGCTGTCTTCCTGCAGCACGGTGACGCAGAAGCTATGGAATGTGCTGATGTAGCCTGTGTCGTTATCACCCGTGAGACGGCGGATGCGGCGCTTCATTTCGTTTGCGGATTTGTTGGTAAACGTGACGCACAGTATGCTGGAGGGCAGTATGCCCACTTCCTGAACGAGGTACGCGAAACGATGGGACAGCGCGCGTGTTTTGCCGGAGCCCGCCCCTGCGATAACGCGGATAAATCCCTCAGTAGCTGTTACCGCCTGCCGCTGCGAGTCGTTCAAGCCGTTTAGTATATCGCTCATACTTGCACCGCCTTTGTGGTATTGCCTGTATTATACCACGGCAGACAGGAGTAGAACAGGCGTTCCGCGCCGATACTTCGCACTTGAGCGGTGTGGTAATATATGCTATGATCACAATGCGTGTAACAAAACCCCACAGAGACTGTCCTATGGACAGAAGTTGGGCTTCCTTGCCCGATTCGTACATAAAGAGTATAATAGAGCGTAATTATGGATAACGTTAAAGAGTAACAACAGGACAGGAGTCATCAATGGAAGATAAAAGGATTGCGGTGCTGATCGATGCGGATAACGTATCGGATAAATATGTTAAGCCGATACTCGACGAGATTGCGAACCATGGCACCCCCACCTATAAACGCATATACGGGGATTGGACAAAGCCGCAGCTGGCGTCTTGGAAAAGCGTGCTGCTCTCAAACTCCATCACGCCCATTCAGCAGTACAGCTACACCACTGGCAAAAATGCGACGGATGCCGCACTGATCATCGACGCGATGGATATACTGTATTCCGGCAACGTGGAGGGCTTTTGCATCGTATCCAGCGACAGCGATTTTACACGGCTGGTGGCACGTCTGCGCGAATCCGGCATGTATGTGGTGGGCATGGGCGAGAAGAAGACGCCGACGCCCTTCATTGCGGCATGCGAGATGTTCAAGTATCTGGAGGTGCTGTCTATGCCCGCGCCTCCCATTAAAGAGGAAACGCCCGCAAACGGCAATGCTAAGCCGGCACCTGCCAAGGATGGCATGGCCAGCCGCGAGCAGATCATCGAGGCGCTCAAGGTGATCATCACTGAAAGCTCCGACGAGGATGGCTGGGCTTATTTGGGGCAGGTGGGCAAGCTGCTTAACAAGCGCTATCCCGATTTTGACACGCGCAACTACGGCTTCTCCAAGCTGACGCCTTTCGTATCTTCTCTCAAGCAGTTTGAAATACAGACGCGCAAGACCAGCAGCCCCAACAATTCGCATAAGTATGTGCGCCTCAAGGAACAAAAAACCAAGAACGCAAACGGCAGCAATTAAAGCAGGCCGTGAGCAATGCATTTACATAAAAGCCGGGAGGCTATGATGAGACCTCGATATATCAATACGGGACCGTAACACCAACCTATAACAAGCCGATACGCTGGCGCTTATTGCCGTTCAGGCTGCATCCTCGCGGCTTTTTGTTTTGCGTATCGTTCACGAGCACCTCCGCCGACACCTGTGAAAAGGGTGGATGGTATAAAGAAAACGGAGGTATCTATGAAATCAGTCAAAATATTTTTGCTTATCTATAATGCGCATAACTTTTTTAAAGAGTTTGTTCTGCTTTATCCGGTTTACATGCTGCTGTTCGAATCCAAGGGGCTCAGCTTCCTTGAGATTTCGCTGCTGCTGGTTATCTGGAGCGCTTCGGTGATACTGCTGGAGATTCCGTCGGGGATGCTTGCCGACAGATGGAGCCGAAAAACGATGCTGGTGGCGGGCAGCGTGTTTAAGCTGGCCTGCTTTGTGTTGTGGCTTCTGGCAGATGGATTCGTACTGTTTGCGGCGGGCTTTGTGCTTTGGGGCATGCAGGAAGCCATGTGCTCCGGTGCGGCTGAGGCCATGCTGTTTGAAACACTGGAGCAGCACGGGCTGAGCGAGGACTACGAGAAGCATACGGGTAAGGCGGGGTTCTGGGCAGGCATGGGATTGGTTATGGCCATGCTTCTGGGCGGATATGCGGCGGCAACCGGGTTTGGTCTGGCGGCTGTGGGTTCAGTCGCGTCGCTGACGATATCACTGCTGACGGCTCTGCTGCTGAAGGAGCCGCCGAAAGGGAAGGGTTCAGACGATACGGAAGAGCCGCCCATGGGCTTTAAGGAGCTACTTGCCCGATGCCGGAGCAACAAGGCAATCGCTGTGATACTGCTGTTTTGCGCGGGCGTTGTGATTGTGCCGGGTGTGCTGGAGGAATATGACCAACTGTATGCTCAGCAGCTGGGGCTGTCGTTGGGGCAGATTGGCATCTGGGGCGCGCTGCGGATCGGTGCGGAATCGCTGGGGCGCCGCTTTGCGTACAAGCTGAAAAGGCTGTTTGACAGCGTGGGCCGGCTTTGCTGGCTGGGCATCGCCGGAGGGCTTCTGCTGCTTGTGTCCGCATATGGCTTTTCAATGTACCTGCTGCCCGTTTATGCGCTGTTTTACGCGCTGGTTTCGGGCGGGCATGTACTGGCAGAGGGCATGCTGCAGCGCTTGGCTGCCTCGGAGCATCGGGCGACGCTGCTGTCTATCAATTCACTGCTGATGAATGTGGCAAGCATCGCAGTGCTGCTGGGTTTTTCAGGTTTATCCGATGGGATGGGGCTGCGGATTGGGTTTATAATTATGGCACTGTTTCTGGTGCTGACCGCACTGCTGACAATGCTGTTTGGCAGGAAAGCCAAAAACGTTGAGCCGCAGCTATAATAGATGATAAAACACCAAAGGTTAAGGGCTGTGAGCAATCGTGTTCGCAGCCCTTGCTCGGTTTAGTGATGGCAGTTTCTAAAAAAGAGCAATATCATACAAGAACGCTGCTGGGAATTATGATACACTGTGTTCAAACATGCGGAGTGTGGGGTATGATTCGAGAGATCAGAACGGTTGCATATGATGCGGAGCTGAAGCTGGAGGCTTATCACTTTCAGGGGATATTGCAAACCTTCCCGCTGCATTTTCATGACTATTACGTTATCAGCTTTATCGAGAGCGGCCAGCGATGCCTAACCTGCCGCGGACGCGAATACCTGTTGGAATCGGGAGATCTGCTGCTGCTGAATGCGCGGGATAACCACTCGTGCGTGCAGATCGGCAGCCAGCCGATGGATTACCGCTGCCTTAATATCAGCCCGGAGGTAATGCGCAAGGCGGTGCTTGAGATAACCGGCAGGGAATATCTGCCGAACTTTTCACCGCAGGTTGTATGCCGCAGCGAGCTGGTGCCCACGCTTCGCGAGCTGCATCAGATGGTTATGCAAGGGGAAACGGATTTCAGAAAAGAGGAGCTGTTCTTTTTTCTGCTGGAACAGCTGGTGGGAGACTATACCGAGGGCGAGATGGCGGCGGACAGCACTCAGCTGAGCGCACAAACAAAGACCATATGCGAATATTTGGAGCAGCGCTACATGGACACGATTCGCCTTGATGACTTGTGCACACTCACGGACTTGAGCAAATACTATCTGCTGCGCTCATTTACGAAGCAGAAGGGTATATCGCCATACAGCTATCTGGAGACAATACGCATCGACAAAGCTAAAAAGCTGCTGGAGCAGGGCGTGCTGCCTCTGGATGCCGCTCTTCAGACGGGTTTTGCCGACCAGAGTCATTTCGCGAATTTTTTTAAAAAATTTATCGGGCTGACTCCCAAGCAATACATGAATATTTTCAGGGACGCGCAGAAAAAAGCTGCCGTTTCTGGCGAAAGGGCTTTATAAATGGACAAAAAGAAGGAACTGAGCGGCCATCTGTTTGCTGCAGCCGCTATTGTCGTCTGGGGGACAACATTCATATCCACCAAGGTGCTGCTGCGGTATCTTACGCCCGTCGAGATACTCTTCATCAGGTTTGTGATCGGTTATATCACGCTTTTTGCAATGCACCCGCACAGACTGAAGGTGACGGAAAAAAAGCACGAGCTGTATTTGATGGGCGCGGGTCTCACCGGCATTATGCTGTACTATCTGCTGGAAAACATCGCGCTGACGTATACCTTTGCGTCCAATGTGGGTGTCATAATCTCTGCGGCACCGTTTTTTACCGCCATACTCGCCCATCTTTTTCTGCAAGGAGAGAAGCTGCGGCTTCGCTTCTTTATTGGTTTCGCGGTGGCGGTGGCGGGTATCTATCTGATCAGCTTCAACGGCACCCAGCTTCAGCTGAACCCGCTTGGAGACCTGCTGGCGTTGCTGGCGGCCGCCGCTTGGGCGATCTATTCGGTGCTGCTGCGCAAGATCAGTGGATTTTGCTACAATGCTGTTCAGACGACGCGAAGGGTTTTTATGTATGGGATTATATTCATGATCCCCGCGCTGTTCATCTTCGATTTCAGCCCGGATCTTGCGGTGTTTGCCGAACCGACAGTGATACTGAACATACTGTTTTTGGGTCTGGGTGCTTCGGCGCTGTGCTTTGCCGCCTGGAGCTCTGCGGTTAATACGCTGGGCGCGGTGAAAACGAGCGTGTATATCTATCTGGTGCCGGTTATCACGGTGATCACCGCCGCAATCATACTGGGCGAAACCATCACGGTGATGGCCATGGCGGGTACGGCGCTGACGCTGGCGGGGCTGTTCATATCGGAGCAGCGCGTGCTGCTGTCACGTCGCAAGGAGGCATAGCCGCCGCATGGAGGATATGAAGTGTGTCATGGTGATCGACGCGGAGCTGCCGCCCGGTGTTGCGGCAAACACTTCTGCTGTGTTGGGTATAACATTGAGCGCTCAGGTAAGAGGCATGGTGGGCTCGGATGTGACGGACGCTTCGGGTCACCTGCATCCAGGCATTACAAATATACCTATTACCATATTGCGCGGAGACCGAGAGAGCCTTAAAGAGTTGCGGGTACGCCTGTATGAGCCGGAATTCAGTGATCTGGTGGTGGCGGATTTTTCAGATGTGGCGCAAAGCTGCCATGTGTATAGTGAATATGCCAGAAAGGCGGCTGCCCTGGGTGCTGAGGATTACAGCTATTTGGGTGTGGCCATCCATGGAAGCCGCAAAAAGGTGGGCAAGCTGACCGGCTCAATGCCGCTGCTGAGATGATGACGTCCGAAAATAACAATAAATTAGGATTAAGTAAAGGGATATCGGTGAGATATCCCTTGTTATTTGTCGCTCTGTTATGGAAGGTATCAACAGCGGCTGAACCAACTGCTCCATCCGCCTTTTCCGCCGCAACCGCCCAACTCGCAGCCACATCCGCGGCATCGCCCCGGCCCCCATCCTCCGGGACCGCAGCCACCGCCCCAGCCACAGTTGCCGACGGGGCCGCAGCCACCGCCCCAGCCACAGTTACCGATGGGGCCGCAACCGCCGCCCCAACCGCAACCGCCGCCCCAGCCGCAATTGTCGAAACAGCCGCAGGGGTTGCAGCCGTTTCTGCAGCAGCACAGGTACAGCAGCAGCGGCAGACAGTCATTATTTGCAAACATACATTTCACCACCTCTAAATACGAAGCTTAATTTAGCCTATTCAGTATTAAAAAAAGTGTGAAGAGTGACAAAAAACTATGTTGCATTATTCAGTAGTTAGTGCTATAGTCTATCTACTGAATAAAATACAGTAGTGGACATTAACCAGAAAGGACTTGAATGAACGCTCAGTTTAAAAAAGGTGTGCTGGAGCTGTGCGTGCTGAACTATCTGTCGCGGCGGGACGCTTACGGCTACGAACTGGCGGAGAAGATTTCTTCGCGCATCGAGATTGCGGAGGGAACGCTGTATCCGCTGCTGCGCAAACTCAAAAACGACGGGATGTGTGACACGTATCTGTCGGACGCATCGGGCGGGCCGCCGCGCAAATACTATCGACTAACGGAAAAAGGGCGCGAGGCGGGGCATAAGCTGCGGCAGGAATGGGAGAATTTTGCGTATAACGTGGCACTGTTTATGGAGGACGGCGATGAATGAGTTTTTAACGCGGCTTGAGAGAAGCCTCAAGCATATGAGCGCCGACGAGAAGCAAGACATATTGGCGGATTATCGTGAACATTTTGAGATCGGCATGGCGTCGGGCAAGAGCGAGGAACAGCTAGCTAAGGCGCTGGGCGAACCGGAGCAGTTGGCAAAGATGTTCTCCGCGATGGGTGCGGCAGGGCGCGCGCACGAATCTAAAGGTGTACGTACGTCGCTGCGGATGCTGGGTGCGTTCCTCAGCTTTAAGGTGGGCGGCGGCATACTGGCAGCCATGCTTTACTTTGCAAGCCTGTCGGCGATGGTATCGCTGTACGCTGGGGCAACAGGCGTGGTGCTGGCAGGCGCGGGGACGCTGGCAGTCATGGCGATAGAGATCATCAAGGGCTATCCAATCTGGGCGATAACGGCATTCTTCGCCGCCATGATGCTGATATCGGGAGGGCTGCTGTGCTGTAAGGGGCTGGCACAGGTATGGCGGTGGCTGTTCGGGGCGCTGCCGCTGCTGGTGAAGCGCATGATGCAAAGGGCTGGAAAGAAGGCGATAGTATGAAGAAATCGACGAAGGTACTGATCGTATCGCTGATTGTGGGAACGGTAGGGCTGGCTGCGATGCTGGGCACGTTCGTAGGCACGGGTTTCCTGTACTCGCGGGAGACGACGCAAACCTATGAGTTTGGCGAAACACCCGTCGGAGTCGTTTTGGATATACGAAGTGCGTCAATAGTATGTGTACCATCTGACGAGTGTCGCGTGGAGGCATACGTTAAAGCGTGGCGCACGAAAGAGATAAGCATGGATGATGTGTTGAGTGTGAGCATGGTGAACGGAACCATTCAGATTGAGGAAAAGGGGTTCCCGGCAGATTTCTTAGGGTATTTTCCGCAGCCCTATGAGATGAAGGTGACCGTGTACGCACCGCAAGCCGCGCTGGATGCGATGGGAGGAGAGCTGCAATGAAAACAGTGGTAATAACGGGTGCAACCTCTGGTATCGGCTTTGAGGCAGCGCGGGCAATCGCAGCCCAAGGGATGCGCGTAATTGGCATGGGGCGCTCAGCAGAGCGGTGTGAAAAGGCCAAGGCCGCACTGCTGGAAGCGATGCCGTCGGCACAGATAAGCTACGTCTGCGGGGACCTGTCCAAACAGAGCGACGTGAACGCCGTGGCGGATGCTATCATTGCGATGCTGGACGGCGGCGGGCTGTGGGCGCTGATCAACAATGCGGGTGGAGTGCGCAATTGGTATACCACCACGCCGGACGGTTACGAGACGCAGTTCGCGCTCAACCATCTGGCGGGGTTTCTGCTGACGCACCGACTATGGCCATATCTCAAAGCAGCGAGCGGGCGCGTGATGATGACGGGCAGCAACTCGCATAAGATAATGCGCATGCACTGGGACGATGTGATGTACAAGCGGCGATATAGCTGCTTGATGGCCTACAAGCAATCGAAGTTGTGTAACATGCTGTTCGCGGCAGAGCTGAACCGGCGGCAGAGCGCAGTGAAAGCCTATGTGGTTGACCCCGGTCTGGTGAACACCGAGATTGGCGGCAAGGATACGGGCGGTATCATCGGAGCGTTTTGGAACCTGCGCCGCAAAGGCGGCGTGGAACCGGAGGTGCCTGCGCAAACATATGCCTATCTGTGCAGCCGTCAGCCGGCGCCGGCAGAGTTGTATTATCACGACTGTCAACCTGCAAAATACAGCAAGCAAGCAGACGACGCGGCGGACGCGAAACGGCTGTTCGAGCTGTCGGAGCAGCTTTGCGGCATTCAGTTTGGAGGAGGAGAGCTATGACCATAATGGTGTTGATTACGGGAGCCTGCGGCGGGCTGGGGCGCGCGATGGCGTCCGAATGTGCACGTCGGGGCTACGAGCTGTGTTTGACGGACATATCCGAGGCGGGGCTTGGCAGCATTCGGCGAGGGCTGGAGCGGCAGTATAATGCTAAGGTGCACACGCATGCGTGCGATATCACCGATACAGCGCAGACAGAGGCCATGTTTGACCGCATTGCTGCTATGGAGAAACGGCCGAACATGCTGCTCAACATCGCGGGGCTGGATAATGAGGGCGGCTTTATGACGCTGCCGGGCGAGAAGATCGCGGATATCGTGCGCCTGAACATCGAGGCAACGCTGCGCGTGACACATGCCGCACTGTCTGTGCGCAAGAAGGCTGAAAAGTTCTACATTGTCAACGTCTCCAGCCTGGCATCGTTGTATCCAATACCGTTAAAAGCGACCTACGCGGCGTCCAAGCGGTTTTTGCTGGATTTCTCTATCGCACTGGGGCAGGAACTCAAGAACGAAAACGTGTGGGTGATGGCATTATGCCCCGGCGGGCTGGCAACGACACCAGAGGCGCTCCACGGCATTGCCGCACAGGGGATATGGGGCAGCCTCACCACGAATAAGCTGGGGCAAGTGGCAGAGCGGACGATCACACGCGTGATGGCGGGACGGCGCGTATACATCCCCGGCGCGGTGAACCGCACGCTGAGCATTCTGGGCTCAATGGCGCCGCCTTCGCTGGTCGCACGGCTGCTTTATAAGCGTTGGCTGCAGGCGCAGCGCCAATGGCTCGCCGGGTCGCCACAAGCCTGAGGGATGCGCGTTCACGTATGGCTGCAAGATCACATATTGTATAAGGACAATGAATGCAGCAGGTGAATGCCTTTGGCCAGAAGAAGAGTAGCGCGGTCTGATAAAAATGAGCTCACCGCCTATATAGGCTTACAGAGTGCTCCTTTGGGGGATGAACCCTTGTTCAGCATGTCCTTTGGTATCAGCCTGCGCGTGTTCTGCATCGCTCTCGCGCTCAAAGAAAAGGAAGGGAAGCTTCCGGAGGATGAAGAAGACGAGGGCGACGAGGATGCGGGTGACGTTGAAATCGGCGCGGAGGATGGGGGCGGCGACGGCGGCGGTGATGGCATATAAATAGGCGTTCGCAGCAGCGAGCGCTTTTTTCAAGCACAGAAAATGGGGACTCTCCCGGCGTCGGCACTGCGACTGATGAGATTCCCCATTTGTCTGGAACGATAACGCAGCGGTGTTATTGCTGAGCCTGATACATGCCGTGGCTGGCCATATACGCGTACAAGCCTTCGCCGTGCTGCTGCTCTTCCTTTTGGATATGGTTGAGCACCTGACGTACACCCGGGTCTCTGAATTCGAATATTGCCGTGTTGTACGTAGCAGATACGTACTTCTCTGTAGAGAGAAGATCCTCGCACATCACCGTATCAGCCTGAACGGATGGGTTGCCCGGCTGTATAGGGGGAAAGCCCTGCTGGTTCTGGGCGTTTTGGGGCTGTGCATTTTGCTGACCGCCCTGCTGCTGCTGTCCGCCGGTTGCCGGAAGCTGTCCGGCAAGCAGTTGGTTAATGGAATTCAAATGCTGCTGTTCCTGCTGGCCTTGAGTGGTGAGCAGCTGCTTGAGCTGCGGATCGGACGCCTGATTGGCGTAGCTGCTGTACTTTTTGATGCACAGCTCCTCATGCTTTTTTTGATCCTGTAACAGCGACGTTTCCTTTTGGTTTAAGCTAATCATAAAACACCTCCTGATTATTAATAGCGTTTGCGGAGTGACGGCAAAATATGCGGTCTTGTTGAAAACCGAGCGCAGCCATGAATAAATTAAATATGGAAATTAACGGCGCCGCATGTATTGACGCATGTATTGACACTAAACTTGTCTGTATCGTATACTGGATTTATGTTCAACGAAGATACATTTCTTTGGGTGCAAGACCCGCTGAGATGAGATGAGAAAAGACGAGATGTTATTCTTTGTAGAACACAAAAATAACGAGCATAGAGGAGAAGAGATTCATGACGACGATTCCGCACAGAGTCTATTTATCTGAGGACGAATTACCCAAGCAGTATTATAATATTGCGGCAGACATGCCGAACCTGCCGAAGCCGTATTTGAACCCCATGACAATGCAGCCTGTGCAGCCCAGCGATTTGGAGCCGCTGTTTGCCAAGGCGCTGATTGAGCAGGAGGTATCCACCGAGCGGTATATCGACATACCCAAGGAAGTGCGTGAGGTGTACGCCGCGTTTCGTCCGTCGCCGCTGATCCGGGCATATGGGCTGGAGAAGGCGCTAGATACCCCGGCGAAGATTTACTACAAATATGAAGGCAACAACCCTTCGGGCAGCCACAAGCTGAACAGTGCTGTACCGCAGGCATTCTATAACAAGATAGAGGGCATCAAGCGTCTTTCGACCGAGACAGGCGCCGGGCAGTGGGGCAGCGCGCTTTCCATCGCTACTCAGATGTTCGGTCTTGAGTGCACCGTATACATGGTGCGTATCTCTTATGACCAAAAACCGTACCGCAAAACGCTGATGCAGACGTATGGCGCGAACGTGATTGCCAGCCCATCGCCGCTGACCAACGCGGGGCGCGGAATACTGGAGAAGCACCCTGATTCTTTGGGCAGCCTCGGCATCGCGATCTCCGAAGCGGTGGAAGATGCGGTGATGCGCGAGGATACGCATTATGCGCTGGGCAGCGTGCTCAACCATGTAATACTGCACCAGACGGTGATTGGCCTGGAAGCCAAAAAGCAGTTTGAAAAGATCGACGAATATCCTGATATCGTGATTGGCTGCAACGGCGGCGGTTCCAACTTCTCCGGCTGCGCGTTCCCGTTCTTGCGTGATAAGATTGTAGACGGCACAAAGACGCAGTTCATCGCGGTGGAGCCTGCAGCCTGCCCCAAGCTGACCAAGGGCAAGTTTGCTTACGACTTTGGCGATACGGCGAAGATGGCGCCTGTCACGATGATGTATACGCTGGGTCACGACTTCATCCCCGCAGGCATTCACGCGGGTGGTCTGCGATATCACGGCGATTCGGCGCTGCTCTCACAGCTGTACCACGATGGTTTTGTGGGTGCGGCGGCAGTGCAGCAGACAGACGTTTTCAAAGCGGCGGTGCTGTTCGCCAAGAACGAGATCATACTGCCTGCGCCGGAATCCTCTCATGCGGTGGCTTATGCCATACAGGAAGCGCTGAAGTGCAAGGAGACGGGTGAGGCAAAGACGATATTCTTCAACCTGTCCGGTCATGGCGACTTCGACCTTGCGGCTTACGAGGAATTTCTCTCGGGCAAGCTGCAGGATTTCGAATACACCGACGACATGCTGGAACAGGGTCTATCAACCATTCCCACCGTCGACTGACAGATAATGGATTGCGAAGCGGCTGCCTTTAGGTGGTCGCTTTTGTTTTGCACTGATAGATCAACAAGCATCGTATGGTGAAGCATGGGGGAATATGAGGGAGTAATTTTTAAGAATTGCACTCTATTTAAAAAATGTGCGATATAATTAAATATAATAGACTTTGACTAACTTTGACCAATGTGATATCCTCAAGGTACAAAATTACGAGGAGGAGGACTTTGATGATGACAATCATACCGTATACAAGACAGGGCATAATGCCGCGAGCTTACGAATGGCTGGGTGCTTGGGGATCTCAGGTGCTCCGTACAGACATCAAGCAAACAGAAGAAGCGTATCTGCTGGAGACGGAAATGCCGGGCGTCAGCAAAGACAATATCGAGCTGATTCGTGAAAACGGCGTGCTGACCATCGCTGTTAAAAGCGCAGCGCCTGAGAGCGAAGAAGGCTATGTGCGGCGTGAGCGCGTGTTCGGCGAGATTAAACGCAGCTTCGCGTTGGAAAACATTGATGAGGAGACTATTTCCGCACGGCTGGACAGCGGCGTTCTGTACATTACACTGCCCAAGAACAAACGTACTCAGGGGCGCATCAACATCGACTGATGAACATGACATATAAAAAAACTTTTCATTTTGAGAGCCTGTCGTGAGGCTCTTTTTTTATACAAAACTAAAGCTTTTCTAAAGATACACCGATAATAAATTATGAAAGGGATACGTGTCGGGATATGCAGCAGGGAAGCGGCATTGTACCGCAAACGAAAGGCACTGATATGAAAATACAAAACTACAGCGTACAGCAGGAAAGCATGCACAAGCTGCAAAAGAGCAGGGATGCCGTGGAAAAGCTGACGGTTTGGACGGACGGCGCACAGCCGACCGCCGACGAGGCTTCCTACGTTGTGGAAATTAATCAGCAGGCGCACGAGCACACGGCCTCTAAAACGAGTCAAACGAGCAACGATTGTGCGGACGACTGTCGGGATCAAAACACGCAGACTAAGCTACGGCTGCTTGAGGCGCTTGTCTATCAGATGACGGGAAAGCGTATCAAGCTTCAGGTGAGCCTGCCGCGGTTGGATTCCGGAGAAGCGCAGCCGATGGCTCCTGTGCAGCCCAGGGATGGTTGGGGACTCGTTTACGAATATCAGGAAACCGTAGCGGAGGAGGAGAGCATACAGTTCAATTCTGGTGGCAAGGTGACCACCGCGGATGGAAAGTCAATCTCGTTCTCGCTTGAGTTCAATATGTCGCGGTCATACTATCAGCAAAGCAGCGTCAGCATCCGAATGGGCGACGCGGCAAAGATCGATCCACTGGTGGTGGTGCTGAATGGGGGAACGCCCACGCTCAGTAAAAACCGCGTTGCGTTCGACCTCAACAGCGACGGTAAGAAAGAGCAGATCGCGTTTGCAACGGAAGGAAGCGGCTTTCTGGCACTGGACCGCAACGGCGACGGCGAGATAAACGACGGCAGCGAACTGTTCGGACCGCAGAGCGGCAACGGCTTCTCGGAGCTGCGCGCGTTCGACCTCGACAAAAATGGCTGGATAGACGAATCGGATGAGGTGTTCGGACGGCTTTCGATACTGTCCATGTCGGACAGCGGCGAGAAAACACTGGTGAAGCTGGGAGACGTGGGTATCGGCGCGATCTATCTGCAGGAAGTGGGCACGCAGTTTGAGTTCAAGGACATGCAAGCCGAATACGGACAGATGAGAAGCAGCTCAATATACCTGCGGGAAAACGGTTCGGCAGGCACCATCCACCATATTGACCTGGCTTTGTAATAATACGCTTAATTTAAAAGGCTCCGAAAGCAACGTCGGAGCCTTTTTGTATACACAGATATAATTGTAAGCTTAATAACCCTAGCACTTTGATTTTTGATGTTTGTACTATTTTTTAAACAGTTTTACGAGCTTTTTGACGAAGTAAAAGCTAAAATACAGACACGCAAATACGGCTGTCACAGTAACGGCATAGAGCAGAATTCGAATGACAAGCATATCAAAGCTGCTCAGACTCACGATGGGGATTACGGTATCTAAAGGAATGTAATCCTTTATCACCTGATCAAACAAAATTTTCACCCCCGATGATTGATATAACACAAAATAACATATTATATTATAAATGTCAAGCTTCGTTTAGAAGGTTGACCAGCAAAGGGCATTGTGCTATTCTTTTATCAATTGAATAGCCGATATTTTGGTGCCGATGAGGATAATAGGGAAAACGGTGAGATGCCGTTGCAGCCCCCGCTACCGTATGGCAGACCGAAAAGACATAAAAGCCACTGAGGAAACTTGGGAAGGCGTCTTGGAGGGATGAAGCCGAGCCGGTAGACCTGCCAGAGTGTTCAGTCGACGAATTCTTCGGAGGGAAGATGCAAGACGACCGCCATAAAGCGGAATTGACCCTTGTGCATCGTTTGCCTTGGGTTTTTTTAATGCAGGCGAGAGGTTGTTTTTTGTGTTCCCTCCGTGGGACATATTAAACCATGGAGGATATTTTGATGAAGAGACTGTTACTGATGATGCTGGCTGTGCTGATGGCTGCGTCGATGCTGATTGGCTGCGCACCCCCGGCAGGCACAGAGACGCCGACGCAGGCGACCGCAGCCACGCCGGTGCCTAAGGATCTGATGGAGCAAGACACCGACGCAATGGGCAACGCGGTGGAGGCTGTAGACGCAGCAGAGGGGCTTCGTATTGTTTCCGCTGTGCCCAGCACAACGGAGATACTGTTCGCTCTGGGGCTGGGCGACAAGATAGTGGGTGTGGATATATACTCGACCTACCCGCCCGAAACGGCGAATATTGAAGTGGTGGGTGACTTCAACAGCTTTGATGTGGAGAAGGTCATTTCGCTGGAGCCCACGGTGGTTTTTGCGGGTAACGGCTTGCAGCAGGAGAATATCGCTAAGCTTCGGGAAGCGGGCATCAATGTGGTGGCGAGCGAAGCCACGTATTACGACGACATTGCCAACAGCATCACGCTGGTCGGCAAGGCGGTGGGCAAGGAAGCCGAGGCGGCAGAACTGATCGCGCAGTTGGGCGAGGTGGAGGCTGCGGTGAAAGATAAGGCAGCCACGCTGACGGAAAAGCCCACCGTTTACTATGTGATGGGCATCGGTGAATACGGCAATTGGACATCCGGCAAGGGCAGCTTTATCAACACGATGATCGAGCTGGCAGGCGGCGTTTGTGTAACGGCAAACACCGACAGAGAGTGGCTGGAGTACCCGGTGGAGAAACTGGTGACGGACGACCCCGACATACTGATCGTGTCGAATGGGGTGGATGAAGCGGACCTGTTGGCGGCAGTGGGCTATGCCGATCTGACTGCGGTTAAAGAAAAGCACTACTATTTCATCGATCCGGAGCTGAGTGAAAGACCGGGTCCGAGAGTCGGCGAGGCTCTTGAGGCTATACAGTCCGGCATCGAGCAATATCTGACGGAGAAGTAAATGGAAAAAACACGCGTTCGCAAGCTGAATATCATGATCGCTGTGCTGCTGCCGCTGGGCATCGCCGCCTTTGTTTCCGCGTTCCTTTTTGGCAGCTCGGGCGTGAGCCTTGGTGATCTGATGAAGGTGTTGGATGGTACGGCAAAGCAGAGCACGCAGATCATCTTCTTCAGCATCCGATTACCGCGCGCGATACTGGCGTTTGCGTCGGGCGGCGCGCTGGCCATCGCGGGCGCGTGTTTGCAGGGTATGTTCAAAAATCCGATGGCGGATTCGTATGTGATCGGCGTCAGCGCGGGCGCAGCCTTGGGGGCTACGGTTGCGCTGGCGTTTTCCGCATCATTGTCATTCCTGGGCTTTGGTGCGGTGAGCCTGCTCGCCTTTATTGGCGCGCTGCTGTCTGTGACGGCGGTATACCGTCTTGCGTCAACGCACGGCAAGGTGTCCACGTTTTCGCTGCTGCTGTCCGGCATTGCCGTCAGTACGCTCAGCACAGCGCTGGTGTACTGCTTCATGATACTGTACCGCGACAAGATGGAACACATCGTGATGTGGACGATGGGCAGCTTCTCGTCCGCATCGTGGGATAAGGTCATCATTGCGGTTCCTGCGATGGTGATAGCCGCTGTGCTATGCATGCTTCATGCGCGTGAGCTTAACATCATGCTTCAGGGCGACGAGGCTGCGCGGCACTTGGGCGTGGATGCCGGGCGTGTGCGGCGCAGACTGATCGTGCTGACCACGGTGGCGGCATCGGCAGCGGTGTCGGTGTGCGGCATTGTGGGCTTTGTGGGTCTTATTGTACCGCACATGCTGCGGTTGATTCTGGGTCCGGATCATCGCATGCTGCTGCCGGTTTCTTTTTTTGGCGGCGGCATATTTCTGCTGGCGGCAGATACTCTGTCGCGCGTGGTGCTGACCAATCAGGAGATACCCGTCGGCGTGATTACCGCCATCATCGGGGTACCGTTCTTCCTGTTTCTGTTGCGCCGGGGAAGGCAGGTGCAAAAATGAGCGATATATTGGTCAGCAACATCACATACTCGTACGCACCGCCGCGCTCCGTGCTGTCAGATGTGAGCTTTCATATCCGCGCGGGGCAGTTCTGCGGCATCATCGGGCCAAACGGCTCGGGTAAAACCACGCTGCTCAAGTGCATCTCCGGCTACATTAAGCCGGATAAGGGCAGCGTAAGCATAGGGGGACAGAATGTAACGGGGCTGTCGGCACGAGAAGCAGCGCGGCGTATGGCGCTGGTGCAGCAGCATACCACGCTGGAGTACGAGTTTACTGTCGGTGATATCGTGCTGACGGGAAGAAACCCGCACGTGCGCCGCTGGCGCAGTGAGACCCAAGAGGACTATGCGGTAGCTGCGGAGGCGCTGGAGCAGGCGGGTATCGCGCATCTGAAGGATCGGCTGGTGACGGAGCTGTCCGGCGGCGAGTGGCAGATGATGATATTGGCGCGCGCGCTCACGCAGCAGGCGGATATCATGCTGCTGGACGAGCCAGTAACAGGTCTTGACATCCGGCACCAGGTGCACATTATGAGTACGGTGAAGCGGCTGGCCGCAGAGCGCGGCATTTCTGTGGTGTGCGTGCTGCATGATCTGAACCTCGCTCAGGCATATTGTGACCAGATTGTATTGATGAAGGAGGGGGTGCTGTTTGCCGAAGGCACGCCTGCCGAAGTTTTAACGCGAAATACGCTGGAAACGGTGTACGGCACAAAAATAAACGTGCTGTCCGATAAGGGACAGACATTCATTCTGCCCGCAATGAGCGATCATAATTGACAATTCTCAGAGCCGGACTTCACAATTCGCACTTCCCAAATTCTTTTCAATAGGCTCTTCTTTGTGTTTGTATATGATGCTATAATATACAAAATGAGGGGAATTTCATGATGAGCTATGACAATGGCTTTAGCTTTGGCTGGGTTTGGTTTCTTTTATTAGCAATCAGGGTGGCACTGGCGTTTATACCGGCCAACATCGCTAAAAAAAGGGGCTACAGCTTCGGGGGCTTTTGGGTACTTGGTTTTATCATTTTTCTGGTCGGGCTAATCGTTGCGCTTCGTCTGGATTCCAAGCGGGGATCGGCAAAATACGCCCAGCCGGTTTACTACCCGCCGCAGGCTGAGCAGGTGCGTGCAGATTTCAACTGTGCTGATTGCGGCACGCCCTACAAGCAGGGGGATGCGTTCTGTGCCAATTGCGGCAGCAAGCTGAGTTGTAATAATGCGTTGGATAACAAAATCGTTTAAATAATTGGAATTGTGTGTTGATTTCCTCGAAATTTGTAAATTAAATAAGTTTTATGCTACTATATACTAAAAATGAGGAGGCAGCGAAATGGAAGCAATCGTTATATTTTGGATCATTTTTTGGCTGGGGGCCGCTGTGGGATTGGCATTTATCCCCGCTACCATAGCCAGAAGCAAGGGCTATAGCTATGGTGGGTTTTGGGCGCTTGGCTTTTTCTTTTTCCTAGTGGGTCTTATTGTTGCGCTGTGCTTGGATGCAAAGCCGGGTTCTGAAAAATATGTTCAACCGGTATATTATTCGCCGCAGTATGCGCCGGTGCAACCGCCGCCGTATACAGGTACAGCGTACGGACAGCCTGGGCCAGTTCCGCCGTATGAGCAGCAGGCTTACACGCCGCCGCAAGCTGCGCCGCCACAGGGTGATGCATTCTGTGTCAAGTGCGGCACAGCGTACAAGCAAGGTGACGCGTTCTGTGCGAAGTGCGGCAACAAGCTGGCATAGCAGCAGCGCGTGACGCATAAATCTGGTTGAACTTTTGGATTGCATGATTCTTTGAATCATTAAACAGTACAAGGTCTAATTGTAGAATACAATAACATGGAGGGTGAAGTAATGAGCTATGGGTATGGATATGGAATCGGTGCGCTTGGATGGATAATAACAATTGGAATTTCGGTAGGACTGGCGTTCATTCCGGCCAATATTGCTAAGAAAAAAGGCTATAGCTATGGAGGCTTCTGGGCACTAGGCTTCTTCTTTTTCCTGATAGGGCTGATCGTCGCGCTGTGTCTGGACCCGAAACCGGGCTCGGAGAAATATGTACAGTCGGCTTACTACCCGCCGCAGTATGCTCCCCCGCAGCAGCCGCCGCCATACGGCGCAACGCCGAACGGACAGCAGGCTTACGGACAGCAGGCTTACGGACAGCAGACTTACGGACAGCAGGCGTATACGCCGCCGCAGAGTGATTATCGCTGCGCTCAGTGCGGTACATCGTACAAACAAGGTGATGCGTTTTGTGCCAAGTGCGGCAACAAGCTGGCATAATTAAAACAGACTGATCTCTCATGAGATACAAACGCCCCGTTCAAAAGTGTATTGAACGGGGCGTTGCTGTCTGTCGATCTAGAGTACACGGCGTCCGCAGATGAAGTTCCTCTTGCTCCAGGATGAGAAGGCGTTGCCGATAACCACCTTGTCCGCGCTGGACGACGCGTGTATCATCTTGCCGTCTCCCATATATATGCCCACATGACCTTTGAAGCAGATGATGTCACCTTTCTTCAAATCGCCGATTTTGTCTACTCGGGGCTGATTGCTTTTTGCCCATGTGCCGGATGTCATATATTTGATGCTTTTAACGCCAGACTTGTTAAGGCAGTAATACACGAAGCCGGAGCAGTCGAACTCGTCAGGACCTTTGCCGCCGCGTGTATACTCTTTGCCCAGATGTGTTTTAGCATATTCGATCAGCGTATCCGCTTTGCCATAGTCGGGATCTGCCGAAGCGACAGGACCCGTTTTACTGCCGCCGCCTGAGCCGCTACCCGAACCACCGCCCGAACCGCCGCCTGAGCCACCGCCCGTGCCGCCGGTTTTCGCTTCCTTAGCATCTTCAGAGAACAGCACTTCTCGTGTGTTCTCGCCGATGTTTCCGTCAGTCGATAAACCGTTGCGTTTCTGAAAGCTCTTGACCGCCGCCTCCGTCTTCTCTCCAAAGTCGCCCGTGGCTGAACCCGAGAAGTATTTGAGCTCCTTAAGCCGCTGCTGAATCTCCTTAACGTCACTGCCCTTATCGCCCAGCTTAACGGTATAGGGCTGAGCTTCCTTAGAGTAGAGCAGGGTCTCCGTTTTGGTGCCGATGAGTCCGTCTATCTGAAGCCCATGCTTGCGCTGAAACAGCTCTAGTGCATACTTGGTACCGCCGCCGTAATAGTCAGTCGGTTCATCGTTGTCCATATAGCCCAGCTCCATCAGGCGCGACTGAAGCTCGATAACGCGCGGGTCATGAATACCCGGCTGAAGCGGCGCTTCCTTTTCCGGCTCGGTCGTCGGTACAGGCGTATCGGGTGTATTCGCGGTTGGGACGGGTGGGCTTGTCGGCACAGCAGCAGGCGTCATCTCCGTGGGTTGCGGTGCGGCAAGAGGCGTTTGAGACACGACAGCTCCGTTTAAAGAGGCACGAGCGCCGTTCGGATTGACTGCGGAAATGGGATGCGGCAGTGCGAATATCAGCACGGCAGCAATAGCGATGACCACTGCGCCTGCGCCCGCGGCGATGGGCCAGCTTTTGCGCCAGCCCTTCCACCAGCTTGTCCATCTGCTGAGCTTGCTGAGCAAGTAAGAAGCAGGCTTTGCAACAGACGTCTGTTTGGTGCGTGTCGATACAGAGCTGACACGCGGTACAGCGGCCCGAGGCTGACTGGCGCATGCGGAAGAAGGCATCTTGCGGCGCCCCTGTTTTACTATGAAACGCCGAAGCTTTTTGCTCATCTTGTAAAAGGCTTTCACAACGGGTCGAATTATTCGGATCATTACTGCTTTCATGGTATCCTTTCCGATGTGAATCATTTCGTAATAAAAAAGTAATCTTTAGCAATATTATAGCTTTATCGACCGGATTTGCAAGCGGAGAATTATTTGCGCTGATATCAACATTCAGAAAAAGGCCATAAACATACATGATATGCGCAAATGCGCAATTCGGTGCGGGTGCGGCAGAATGATTCGCTGTATTTCGCCATATACATATACGACCGGGGCAAACCGGCTGCTTGCTGACGTTTTTGTGCTGTGTGGCTGCGTATCCACATGAGCAGCGGTGCCCCAATCAAAATGGACGGAGGCGCATTTTAATGGATAAGAACAGCCTGCCGAAGCTGGAGATGGATGGGTTTACGTCATACACAAAGGGGTATGCATACGAAGATGAACGCAAGAAGACATCATGGCGGAGCCGTGCGAGTGACGTGATGCGGCGGGCCGGCGTTCCTGCCGGAGGGAAAACCCGTAATGCGGTGAATGATGAAGAGGTGGATCCGGCGTACAGAAAGCTGCTCATCAAAACAGGGATATGTGCGGGGTTGGCTGTTGTTCTGTTGGTAATCAGCACGATCAATACGCCGGAAGCGCAGAACGTATCAGACACGGTGAATCAGGTGGTGAACCACGAGTTTGACATCGACAAGGACATTGGACGGCTCAAGTTTGTGCAGACGCTGGATGAAACTGAGGCGGTATTCAGCGCACAGCCGGATGCGCTGGCCGTTTATCCCGCGGACGGTCGTGTGGTGACGGCATTTGGCGAGGACGGTTCAAAGGGTGTACGCATTGAGGCATCAGGAAACGTGTCGTGCATCGCCAAGGCGACGGTGACGGCGGTGGGAGAGATCGGCAGCATGGGCTATGTAGAGCTGACACTGGATACCGGCGAGACGCTGGTTTATCACAACATTGAACCGGCTGTACAGGTTAAAGACATTGTGGCACCGGGGCAGACGGTGGGCGCGGTGACGGGAAACTATCTGTATCTGGAGATGCTCAGCGGCGATGCGTATATTGATCCGCTCGCTTATGTACAGAAAGAGATATCGGGAGAGCTGCAATAGCGGTGATGAAATCTATTCGCCTGTTTGGCGGAAAGCTGAAAATAAACCTGCTGATGTTCCCCGCTGTGGCGCTGCTGTTTGTGCTGGGCATGGGCGATGTGCTGTTTTATTACATTCCCGCTGTGCTGGTGCATGAGTGGGCGCATGTGGTGGTGTCGGTGGCACTGGGCATGACGGTGACAGAGATGGAGCTGTTCCCCTTCGGCTGTGCGGCGAAGCTGGAGTGCTTTGCGGTATCGCGCGTGAAGGAGATCGTGGTTGCGGCGGCAGGACCTCTGGCAAACATGGCGGTGGCCTGCGCCGTTTTCTTTGTGGATCGGTATGCGCTGCCCATCGCCGTGAAGGAGAGAATCATCGCATCGAACCTCGCGCTGGCGGCGGTGAACCTGCTGCCTGCGCTGCCGCTGGATGGCGGGCGCATCATGCGCGCGGTGTTTGCTTCGTTCATGGGCTATAAACGCGCCACCAAGCTGACGGCGGCAGGCGGTATTTTCTTTGCCGTACTGATTGTGGCAGCGGGGGTATGGGCGGCGTTTCAGGAGGCGTTGAACCCCAGCTTTTTTATTATGGGCTTCTTCCTGTGCCTCGCCGCCGTCAAAGAGCTCAAGAGCGCACCCTATACGCTGATACGGGATTTTACAGGCAAGCGTCAGCAGCTGGATAAACGCAAGACGATGAACATCAACCGCTTCGCCGCGATGCAGACGGAGCCGTTACGCGATATCATGCGCGAATTTGAGGCGGGTAAGTACAACATTGTGACGGTGCTGGATAAGGATATGGATGTGCTGGGCGAGCTGAACGAGCGCGAAATATTGAGCGGTATGCTGCAAAAGGGAACGCACGTGACGCTGGGGAGCCTCTATCGGCAAAAGGGTGAAGTGTAGTTTGGTTGTGCGCGGCTAAAGACTATGATACAATCGGGAGGATTAAAGAATTAAAAGGCAGATTTCATGCGCATCAACTATTTGCATCATAGCGCTGTGAGCATCTCGCTGGAGCAGTCGCTGCTGATATTTGACCATTATAAGGCCGTTCCCGGCAAGAGGATCTCTGACGGGCATGTGAGCATGGAGGATATAAGCACGGCGCAGCGTGTTTTTGTGTTTGCATCGCACAGCCATCACGATCATTACGACCGCAGCATTTTTGAATGGGCGGCGGCAGGCGTGCCCGTTACGTATATACTGGACGATACGGTGCCCGCGGCGGAGGCGCCGGAGGGAGCCGTTTTTTTGAGCCGTGGCGAAACGTATGACGATGGCTATATTCATGTGCGCGAATTCGGCTCCACTGACATGGGAGGCAGCTTCTATGTGGAGTGCGAGGGGGTTCGCATCTTTCACGCAGGGGATCTCAACAACTGGCACTGGAAGGACGACGGCAACGAGAAATACACGCGTGTGATGGGAAAGTTTTTTGATCGCGAGCTGCGTTTTCTGCGGCAGGAGGTGCGAGATATTGATTATGCTTTCTTTCCGGTGGACAAGCGTATAGGGCGCGATTATGATGAGGGAGCCGATCAGTTCATTGAGGTGATGCGGCCCAAGGTATTTATCCCGATACACTTTGTCGACTTTGCGGACACAGAGCGCTATCGCCAAAAGAAACTGGGCAGCGGCACGCAGGTGCTGGCCGTCCACCGCAACGGCGAGCGGCTGATATAGATTTTAAGGAGAAGATATGTTTAAACTGGAGCATGTAAACATCAATGTGACGGATATCGAGAGAAGCATAGCGTTCTATGCCGAGGCGTTCGGGCTGGCTGAGGTGCGCCGCAAGACGGCTTCGGACGGCAGCTACGTCATCGTATTTATGGAGGACGGGGCATCCGGCTTCAAGCTGGAGCTGACGTGGCTGCGTGATAAGCAGGGTGCGTACAACCTCGGCGACAATGAAAGCCATATCGGTTTTGCCACGGACGATTTTGACGCAGCCTATGCGCACCACAAGCAGATGGGCATCATTTGCTACGAGAATACGGCGATGGGGGTCTATTTTATCGTGGACCCGGATGGCTATTGGCAAGAAATAAAGCCGCATCGCTGACAGTTAAAATGACGGGGTGCGATGTGATTTTTTGATTTGCCGGTATTTGCATAAACATGCTATAATGAACGATGATTGTAAAATGAGATGAGACAGGATACACCAATGATTGATACGCAAAAGCTGGATAAAATACTCATGAAGGTGGGCAAGCCCGCGCGCTATACCGGCGGCGAGCTTGGTGAAATAAAGAAGACGGTTGATAAAGACACGACGCGGTTTGCGTTTTGTTTTCCCGACGCTTACGAGGTGGGCATGTCGCATCTGGGGACGAGCCTGCTGTATCACCTGACAAATACGCTTCCTGACGTTTACACGGAGCGGTGCTTTGCGCCGTGGCCGGATATGGAGCAGGAACTGAAAAACGCTGGTTTGCCGTTGTTTTCTCTGGAGACCAAAACAGCGCTGAACGAATTCGATATACTGGGGTTCAGCTTGTCGTATGAGATGAGCTTTACCAATGTGCTGATGATGCTGGAACTTGGCGGCATACCGCTGCATGCCAAGGAACGTGACAACAGCTGTCCCGTGGTGATTGCGGGCGGCGGCTGCACGTATAATCCTGAGCCGCTGGCAGATTTCATAGACCTGTTCGTGATCGGCGAGGGAGAGGACGTTTTGCTGGAGCTGCTGTCGCTGTACAGGCAGCACCGGCAGACGGGCTTTGACCGCGCTGCATTTTTACGTGCGGCTGCCGCTATTGAAGGCATCTATGTGCCGTCGCTGTACGACGTTGAATATAACGCCGATGGCACCGTGGCGCGGTATATCCCCAACGACGGCGTACCGACTGTGGTGAAAAAGCGCATCGTCGTGGATTTTGACGCGGCGTATTACCCGACGTCGCCCATCGTGCCGTATCTGGGAGTGGTGCACGATCGCGTGACGTTGGAGGTCATGCGCGGCTGTACGCGCGGCTGCCGCTTCTGTCAGGCGGGGTTCATCAACCGCCCGATACGCGAACGGCATGCGGACACGCTGATCAGACAGGCGCATGAAGCCATCGCAAACACCGGGCACGAGGAAGTCTCGATGTGCTCACTGTCCACCGGCGACTATTCTGAGGTGGGCAAGCTGGTGAGCTCGCTGTCCGACAGCTTTGCGGGCAGCGGCGTGTCGCTGGCGGTGCCGTCGCTGCGTCTGGATTCTTATGAGGGCGAGTACGCGGCGCGTCTGCGCGAAGTGCGTAACACGGGGCTGACCTTCGCGCCCGAGGCGGGCTCGCAGCGTCTGCGCGATGTCATCAACAAGAACATCTCGGAGTCCGATATACTGTCGGCAGCTAAAGAAGCTTTTGAGACGGGGCAGAACGGCGTGAAGCTGTACTTCATGATGGGGCTGCCTTACGAGACGATGGAAGACGTTTTGGGCATCGCGGACGTGGCGGCGAAGCTCAGGGACATATATTATCAGGTGCCCAAAGAGCGGCGCAACGGCGGCTTTAAGCTGACGGTGAGCGTGGCTTGCTTTGTACCCAAGCCGCACACACCCTTTCAGTGGGCAGCGCAGGACAGCATGGAGGCGCTTGCGGAAAAGCAGCGCAGGCTCCGCGACGCACTGCGGCCTGTCAAGGGTGTAAAGTTCAACTGGCACGACGCGAAGCTCAGCATGTTGGAAGCAGTGTTCGCGCGAGGAGACCGACGGCTGTCCGCTGCGCTGGAGGCGGCGTACATGGCAGGATGCCGGTTCGACAGCTGGATGGAGCTGTTCGATTTTGAGAAATGGATGGCGGCGTTTGAGCAGGCGGGTATTGATCCGGCTTTCTACGCGGCGCGAGAGCGCAGCTTGGACGAGGCGCTGCCATGGGATGTGATTGACACGGGCGTCAGCAAGGCGTATCTCTGGGACGAGAACAAGCGCGGTGAAGCGGCGGTGACCACGCCGGATTGCCGTAAGGGCTGCACAGGCTGCGGTCTCATGGAAGCGGGGTTGTGCGGATGAGGATAGGTTTAGAATTTGCTAAAACAGGGGCTGCCCGATATATATCCCATCTTGATTTGCAGCGCGCTTTTTCCCGTGCGATACGGCGCAGCGGGCTGCCGGTTAAGCTGTCCGAGGGGTTTAACCCGCATTATGTGGTGTCGTTCGCATCGGCGCTGGCACTAGGCATGGAGAGCTCGTGCGAGTGCGTGGAGATGGCGCTTGCCAAAAATGTGACGGCGGAGGAGTTTTTGCTGCGCATGGCTAAAGCGCTGCCGCCCGGTCTTGAGGCGCGGCGTGCGGTGGTGCTGGCGGAGGGTGCGCCCAAGCTGATGGCGGCGCTGCGCACAGCGGAATATACCGTGGACGTGGACGGCGATACAGCCGCTATCGCCCAGGCGGTGAAAGAGCTGCTGGACGAGAAACAGGTGATGGCAGAGAAGACGTCCAAGGGTGTCACCAAAACCATCGATATTCGCGGCATGATCGAGGATATCAGCTGGCTGGATGGGCGGCTGGTGCTGCGGCTGGCGGCTGCGCCCGAGGGTTCGCTGCGGCCTGAGCTGGTGCTGGACGTGCTGACACAGCGTGCGGGGGCTTTCGCGTATCGCGCGGTTCGCACAGGGCTGTATACATATGACCGCAACGAGGCGGTTGATCTGCTGACCAGATGTCGGTTAATTTGAAATGATACGTGATTGCGAATTTTTTATCGCATTCTCGCTGAAAATATTTTTATGCAAGTTTGGAGTAGCCAATGAATAAAAAGATCGTGGCGGATATCAACGCGCTCGAAGCCAGAATCGCCCTGTTGGAGGACGATAAGCTGGTGGAGATACATGTGGAGCGGCGCGGTAAGGAACGCCTTGTGGGCAACATCTACAAGGGGCGGGTCGCCAACGTGCTGCCCGGTATGCAGGCGGCGTTTGTGGACATTGGTCTTGAGCGCAATGCCTTTTTGTATGCGGGCGACATATTGGCAGACACCTCCGACTTCGAGTTTGGTCAGCAGCAGGGTGACGATTTTGGTCTGCGTGCCAAACGCATTGAAGAGATGGTGAAGGAGGGACAGGAGATCGTTGTTCAGGTGCTCAAGCAGCCGGGCGGTCAGAAGGGCGCACGCATCACAACGCATGTGACGCTGCCCGGACGCATGCTGGTGCTGATGCCCACCGTGAACCACGTGGGCGTGTCCCGTCGCATCGAGGACGAGCAGGAACGAAGCCGCCTCAAGGAAATCATGGAACAGATCAAGCCGCCGGATATGGGACTGATTGTGCGCACAGCGGCTGTGGGCAAAACAGCGGAGGATTTTGACGGCGAGGTACGTTTTCTGGAACGGCTGTGGCGGCGCATATTGCAGCGCAGCGAAGTGTTGCGTGCACCGCGAATGCTGCATGCCGAAGAATCGCTGGTGTTTCGCACCGTGCGCGATATGTTTACCGTGGACGTATCCGAATTTGTCATCAACGATCAGGAGTATTTTGACAAGGTGATCGCGGTGGCAAACATCATCGCTCCGTTTATTAAGGATCGTGTTCGCCTGTACAAGGGCGGTCCCAATATTTTTGATGATTACGGCATTCAGGCGCGCATCGACAAAGCGCTGGATAAAAAGGTTTGGATGAAAAACGGCGCTTACATCATCATCGATGAAACAGAGGCGCTGACAGTGATTGACGTGAATACCGGCAAATATGTGGGTGACAACAACCTTCAGCAGACGATACTGGAGGTTAACATTGAGGCGGCGAAGGAGATTGCGCGGCAGCTGCGCCTGCGCGACATCAGCGGCATCATCGTTATCGACTTCATCGACATGGAGGTGGAGGCAAACAAGTTTAAGGTGGTGGCGGCTCTGGAGGATGCGCTGGCAAAGGACCGCACCAAGACCAATGTTCTTGGCATCACCGGCCTTGGATTGGTGGAAATGACGCGCAAAAAGGTACGGCGTAAGCTGTCCAGCATCGTGAAGCGCACCTGCCCGTATTGCGGCGGCAGCGGCCTGGTGGACAGTGAAGAAACCACGGCGATAAATTTGCGGAGGCTGATGCTACGGCAGCTGGCCAATTCGGACATCAAGGAATACCTGATTGAGGTGAATCCGTCCGTCGCGAAGTATATTGAGAGCAAAGAAAACGAAACGCCGGTGCTGCCTAAGCTGGAGGGCTACAAGTTCTACATATTGTCCTCTGAATCGGTGCATTTGTCGGATTATCACGTTGTTGAGATCACGTCGCAAAAGGAGCGCGAAAAACTGCTGGGAAAAGCGCGCGTGTTTTGTTGACAGGCTTAATGTGATATGATATGATCTTGAATTGAGCCGCACGAAAATGGTTTGTGAAATTCCGGACCCTTAGTTCTCCTAAAAGCGTAGCTTTTTGAGGTAGGGGGAGCGGATACCACGACGGCGAGACTGGTAAGAGGAGGTAGCAGCAGTGTACGCAATTTTTGAAACAGGCGGCAAGCAGTATAAGGCAAGCAAGGGCGACATCGTTTTTGTAGAAAAAATCGATGCAGAACCCGGCAAGCTGGTCAGCTTCGACGCATTGGTAGTGGCAGATGGCGACAACATCCAGATCGGTACACCGGTCGTGGAAGGCGCGAAGGTTCGCGCGAAGATCGTCGAGCATGGCAAAGAGAAGAAAGTCGTGACTTTCAAATACAAGCCGAAGAGAAATTACCGCAAGAAGCAGGGCCACCGTCAACCGTTCACAAAGATACGGATCACCAGCATCGGTTCGGCCAAAGAAGCGGCGGAAGAGTAACGAAATCCAACAGTGAAAGAGAGGTGCATTTCAGTTGGCACATAAGAAGGGTGTAGGCAGCTCGAGAAACGGGCGCGACAGCGAAAGCAAACGGCTGGGCGTTAAGCGCAGTGACGGACAGTTTGTACTCGCGGGTAACATACTTGTGCGGCAGCGCGGCACCAAATTCTATCCGGGCAACAACGTGGATATCGGCAGTGACGACACGCTGTTCTCGCTGGTTGACGGAAACGTCAAGTTTGAGCGTAGGGGCCGGGACAAGAAACAGGTTAGCGTTTATCCGAACTAAAAAGTCAAGCAACAGGCTCTGCGATGCAGGGTCTGTTTTATTTCGTCGGGCTTTATGGAGCGGTTATGAAAAAGTATGTGATGATTGCTGTATGTGTATTATTGGTTTCAATACCGAAATGGCGGTCAAATTCACTGTGGATTGAGGCGTAGGCTTTCCGATGGAGATTATATTTGACGGTACGGATGTGAGACTGACCGGAATCACCGATTTTTCGCTAACGGACTGTCTGACCTGTGGGCAGGCGTTCCGTTGGAAGCCGCATGGTAGCGGTTTTTTTGGTGTGGCATTAAGCCGAGCAGTGTATGCCGAGCAGAACGGCGGGGAGCTGGTGCTGTCGGGAATCGATCAGAGCGAAACGGCGGCTTTTGTGCGCTACTTTGATCTGGAACGCGACTACGGCGCAATCAAGGCGGCATATTCGCATGACGATTATATGCGGCAGGGTATGGCGTACACGCCGGGCATGCGTGTGCTGCGACAGCCGCCGTTCGAGACGTTGATCAGTTTCATCATATCCGCCAATAACAACGTGAAACGAATTGTAGGCATCATTGAAGCTATCTGTGAGCGTTACGGGGCGGCGTTGGACGGTGGTTGGGACTTTCCGACACCGGAGATGCTCTCTTCGCTGACAGAGGCACAGCTGAAGGCGTGCGGGGCGGGCTATCGCGCGCGGTACATCATTGAGGCGGCGCGTATGGTGGCTGAGGGCTTCGATCTGGCTGCTGTGGCGGTGCTGCCGTTTGAGGATGCACGGCGGGAACTGACCGCGTTGCCGGGCGTGGGGCAGAAGGTTGCGGATTGTGTGGCGCTGTACGGCATGGGTTTCACGCAGTCGTTCCCTGCTGATGTCTGGATGCGCCGCGTGCTATGCGGCATGTACGGTTATGGCGGCAAGAACGATAAACACATGCGCGCGTTCGTGGATGAGAGGTTCGGCGAATACGCGGGCATCGCGCAGCAGTATCTGTTCCATTACGCACGTAACCATCCGGAGATATTCCGTACATGCTGAGAGGTGTTTGGTTGCCTATTAAGGCCTAGACCATAAAAGCTCTGTGCCTCTACACCGCTGCCTAACGGGCAATACCCCCCCTTTTAGCTTTTATGAAATGATAGAAAAGAACAAGAGCCTCCGCGATGGGAGGCTCTTGACGTTTTAAACAATGTGCTGATTATTAGTTTTCTGATGCCAGACGCTTGTAGAACGCGTAGCGCTCCTTGGCTTCCTTCTCGGCTTCTGCAAACAGCGAATCCGCAACTTCGGGGAACTGCTTCTGCAGCGATTTGTAACGAATCTCGCTGCGGATGAAGTCCTGATAGCTGGCTGTCGGCTCCTTGCTGTCCAGCGTGAAGGGGTTCTTGCCTTCCGCTTTGAGCATCGGATTGTAGCGATACAGGTGCCAGTAGCCCGATTCCACCGCGAACTTCATCTCGGCCTGCGTCTTGCCCATGTTGATGCCATGGTTGATGCACGGCGCATAGGCAATGATGAGCGACGGACCGTCGTAGCTCTCGGCTTCCAGCATTGCCTTGAGCAGCTGGCTGTGGTTAGATCCCATGCACACCTGCGTCACGTAGACGTAGCCGTAGGTCATGGCGATAGCGCCGATGTCCTTCTTCTTGGTGCGCTTGCCGGCCGCCGCAAACTTCGCGATAGAGCCGGTGGGGGTCGATTTGCTCGCCTGTCCGCCGGTGTTGGAGTACACTTCGGTATCCAGCACGAGGATGTTGACGTCTTCGCCCATCGCGATCACGTGGTCGAGACCGCCGTAACCGATGTCATAGGCCCAGCCGTCGCCGCCGATGATCCAGATGGACTTCTTGACCAGCAGGTCTTCAGCAGCCAGAATGGTGTCGAGCAGCTCCTTCTCCTTGCCGGAGGCGCTGGCAGCTGCTGCAGGCAGCACGCTCATCAGCGCAGCGGCACTGGCTTTAGACTTCTCGCCGTCGTTTGCTGTTTCCAGCCACGTGGCCAGCTTTTCTTTCAGGTCTCCAGAGACGATTTCAAGCGCTTCACGAACGGTATCCTTCAGGCTGGCACGGCGCTGCACGATACCCAAGTTCATGCCGTAGCCGAACTCTGCGTTGTCCTCGAACAGCGAGTTTGCCCATGCCGGGCCATGACCCTGCTCATTCTTGGTGTACGGGCAGGTGGGCGTGTTGCCGCCGTAGATGGAGGAGCAGCCCGTCGCGTTGGCGATGATCATGCGGTCGCCGAACAGCTGTGTGATGAGCTTGATGTACGGCGTCTCGCCGCAGCCCGCGCACGCGCCCGAGAACTCGAACAGCGGCTGAGCAAACTGCGAACCGATAACGTTTGTCTTATTGATTTCCACAGCGGGACGCGGCAGCTTTTCGGCAAACTCCCAGTTGGGCTGCTGCACGACAGTTTCCTCGCCCAGCGGCATCATGACGAGCGCTTTTTCCTTGGCGGGGCAGATGTCGGCGCAGTTGCCGCAGCCGGTGCAATCCAGCGGCGAAACCTGCATGCGGTATTTGTATCCCGCGATTTCCTTGCCGCGCGCATCCTTGGTGATGAAGGTTTCCGGCGCGTCCTTCAAATCCTCTTCCTTCGCGAGGAAGGGACGGATGACAGCGTGAGGGCACACATACGAGCACTGGTTGCACATGATGCAGTTTTCGGGCTTCCACTGGGGTACGTTCACCGCGATGCCGCGCTTCTCGTACTTTGTGGTTCCCGTCGGGAAGAAGCCGCGCGGATCGAAAGCGGAAACCGGCAGCTCGTCACCCTTCTGCTCGATGATGGGATAGAGCGTCTTCACGAAGAACTCGCCCGCATCTGCCGGAGCCGTGGCATAAGCCGCGCCCTCGGTGGTGGTGGCCCAGGATTCGGGATACTTGATCTCGGTGATTTCCTCAGCACCCATATCAATGGCGGTGTTGTTCATCTGAACGATCTTATCGCCCTTCTTGCCATAGGTCTTCTTAACAGCCTGCTTCATGTAGTCGATAGCTTCAGCGTCGGGAATGATACCCGCAACCTTGAAGAACGCCGCCTGCATGATGGTGTTGATGCGGCCGCCCATGCCCGCTTTTTCGGCAAGGTCGATAGCGTCCACATTGTAGAACTTCAGCTTCTTCTTGGCGATAGTATTTTTCACACAAGCCGGAAGCTCCTTCTCCAGCGCTTCCAGTGTCGTCCACTGGGAGTTCAGCAGGAAGATGCCGCCTTCCTTGGCGTCGGCCAGCATGTCATAACGCGTCACGTAGGACGGGTTGTGGCAGGCGATCAAATCCGCGACGTCGATGAGGTACGTGGACTGAATCGGGCTTTTGCCGAAGCGCAGGTGCGAAACGGTGAGGCCTCCCGACTTCTTGGAGTCGTAGCTGAAGTAGCCTTGAGCGTACATATCGGTGTGGTCGCCGATGATTTTGATGGAGTTCTTGTTCGCGCCCACGGTGCCGTCGCTGCCGAGGCCATAGAACTTGCAGCGGTAGGTGCCCGCAGGAGCGGCATCGATCTTGTCGGAATAATCCAGCGACAGGTTTGTCACGTCGTCGTTGATACCCACGGTGAAGTGATTCTTCATCTCGCCCGCAAGGTTCACATAGATAGCCTTGGCCATCGAGGGGGTGTATTCCTTAGAGGACAGACCATAGCGACCGCAGATCACCTTGATGTCGCTGCGTCCGGCTTCGGCCAGCACAGTGAGAACATCCTGATAAAGCGGCTCGCCGGCGGCACCCGGCTCCTTGGTTCTGTCGAGCACGCAAATCTTCTTGACGGAAGCGGGCATTGCGGCCAGGAAGTGCTTCGCGCTGAACGGACGGTATAAACGCACCTTCACCATGCCGAGCTTCTCGCCGCGGGCGTTCAGATAGTTGATAGCTTCTTCGGTGGCTTCTGCGCCGCTGCCCATCATGATGATGATGTTTTCGGCATCGGGAGCGCCCACGTAATCGAACAGCTTGTATTTACGGCCCGTCTCAGCAGACAGCTCGTTCATCACGGCTTCCACAATTTCCGGTACGGCGTCGTAATACTTGTTGGCCGCTTCGCGGTTCTGGAAGTAGATATCCGGGTTCTGGGCTGTGCCCTGCAGATGCGGGTGCTCAGGGTTCATCGCACGGGCGCGGAACTCGGCAATCGCCTCCTTATCCACCAGCTTCTCAAGTGTATCATAATCGATCATGTCGATCTTCTGCACTTCGTGAGAGGTGCGGAAGCCGTCAAAGAAATGAAGGAACGGAACCTTGGCCTTCAGCGTTGCCAGATGCGCAACGGAAGCCATGTCGATAACCTCCTGAACGCTTCCCGATGCCAGCATAGCGAAGCCCGTCTGACGGGTAGCCATTACGTCGCTGTGATCACCAAAGATGGACAGCGCATGGGCTGCCAGCGCTCTGGCCGATACATGAAAAACGCAGGGGAGCAGCTCACCCGCGATCTTGAACATGTTCGGTATCATCAGCAACAGACCCTGAGAGGCCGTGAAGGTAGACGTTAACGCGCCGGTTACCAAAGAACCATGCACCGCGCCAGCCGCGCCCGCTTCCGACTGCATTTCGGCAACGCGCATTTTCTGACCAAAGATGTTGGTTCTGCCATGAGCCGACCACTCGTCGCAAATCTCCGCCATTGTCGAAGACGGGGTGATAGGATAGATCGCGCCAACGTCCGAAAACGCATATGCGACATGGGCCGCGGCGGTATTCCCATCAATAGTTTGTTTTTGTGCCATTATATATCCTCCTTAGTAAATGATTATCCAATCATGAAATAACTTTTTATAGTCACTGATGGCTTATGGTTAAAACCATTAGATTTAGTATATTCACAATCTTCATTATTATATATTTTTTCGTCGAAGAGGTCAATAAAAAAAGGACTAGAGTGTGCAGGCTTGTAGGAAAAAGGCAGGTTGCTGATTTGGCGTAAAACACCGCTATAAAAGGAAAAAGCGGCTTGACGTTGCTCAGCCGCACATTTTTGAACGTTAAAATATATTAGCATCAGCCGGGTTCAACACCCAGTTCGTGTTCGAATATGCTTGGCTCCATAGTCTCCAGAGCCAGCCCCGCGCCGATAGCCACGCAGTCAATAGGATCCTTGGCGCGGCGAACAGGCATGCCTGTTGCCTTGGCGATCATCCGGTTAAGCCCATGCAGCAGAGAACCGCCGCCTGTCATCACGATGCCCTCGTTGATGATATCGGCCGCAAGCTCGGGCGGCGTTTGCTCCAGCACGTTTTTGACTGTATCCACAATAGCCTGTATCGGCTCCAGCAAAGCCTCGTTAATGCTCTGCGAATCGACGGTGACGGATCGCGGCAATCCGGAGGATGCCTCGCGCCCGCGCACCTCCATCGTCTGCTCCTTGGGCCTGTCCATAACGTAGCCGAGGCTGATCTTGATCTGTTCCGCTGTGCTCTCACCCACAATCAGACCGTGTATCTTTTTGATCTGCTTCATGATGGCATCGTCCATATGGTTGCCGCCAATGCGCAGCGAACGCGATACGACGATCCCGCTCAGCGATATGACGGCTACCTCGCTGGTACCGCCGCCGATGTCCACCACCATGCAACCCTTTGCCTGTGTCACATCCAGCCCCGCGCCAATGGCTGCTGCCATGGGCTCTTCCAGCAGCAGCACTTCGCGCGCTCCTGCTGACCGCGCCGCCTCTTCTACGGCGCGCTTTTCTACCTCGGTGATGCCGCACGGCACACAGATCACCAAGCGCGGACTGCGCCGTATCAGGCTTTGCGGCACTGCCTTGCGTATAAAATACTTCAGCATGATTTCTGTGGTGGCGAAATCGGCAATAACGCCGTCCTTGAGCGGCCTCACCGCCACGATGCCGCCCGGCGTCCGTCCGATCATTCGGCGTGCTTCCTCGCCCACCGCCAGTATCTCCTTGCGGTTATTCTTCATCGCCACCACGGAGGGTTCACGCACAATAATACCCTCATCCTTCATATATACAAGCGTGTTTGCCGTGCCGAGATCGATGCCAAGGCTGGGCGCTAAATATGAAAACATTCAATTAACCTCCTCTGTATTATGGTATCATTGTGCCTGTATAGCCATAATTTTATACATGCATGGCGGGGGATATTGTGACTGTTATGTTCCGCATGGTATGATAGCGCAAAGGGGGGGCGGTTTATGAATGAGACACAGGCTAACGAGTATATCGTCAGAGTCAACAAGGTGTGTGACTATATCAACGAGCATTTAGCAGCAGAGATAACGCTGGCGGAGCTGGCGGACATCGCGGGCTTTTCTGAATACCACTTCCACCGCATATTCGCAGCCATGACGGGAGAGACACTGTTCGCGTATATTCAGCGACTGCGGCTGGAGCGCGCTGCCACGCGGCTGTGCACACACCCGTCGCAGAAGATCACGCAGCTGGCGCTGGAATACGGCTTTACGTCGTCCGCCGTGTTTTGCCGCGCGTTCAAAAAGCGCTTTGGCTGTGCTCCCTCCGAATTTCGGGACAGCAACCAGAGTCAAACACAGAGCAGCCTGTATCAACTGCTGCGCAACAGCGGGAAAGCCATAGAGCCGGCTGACGAGTATAATGGCAGCAAAAACAGGAGGCTTGCCATGAACCGGAAGTAAAAATTGAGAGGCTGGAGAAAACGCGCATCGCGTATATCCGCTATGTAGGACCGTACGCAGGGGATGAGAAGCTGTTTGAGGGGCTGTTTGGACGGCTGGGCGCGTGGGCGGGACCGCGCGGTGTGGATTTGGGCACCACCTATGTGATCTACCACGACAACCCGAGCGTGACGGAGGAACAAAAGCTGCGGCTGGATGTGTGTGTGCCCATCGGTGAGGACACAGAGGTGTCGGGCGAGGTGTGCGAGGGCGAGCTTTTGGGCGGACTCTATGGCGTGGGGCATTTTGTGTTGGGCTCAGAGGAATATGGCGCGGCATGGGCGTACATGTACAGTGAGTGGCTGCCACAAAGCGGCTACCGTGTGGCGGATGCAGCAGCGTTTGAACGCTACAGCGGCGGCTGCGGCGAAGACGGGCGTATGCCGGTGGATATCTGCATGCCGCTGGAAGCTATTTAGGCTGTGAATGGTCAAAAAACGGCGGGTGCTAACTGAATAGCCCCGCCGTTTTAAGTTAACGGAGAAGTGAATGCGTTTTAAGGTGTTCGCAAACGGACTGAACGTACGCAATAGAGTGACCATCATGTCAAAATGCAAGCAGATACTGTGTGAAAGCGAAGTGGATGCTGTCATCTGTGAATATCTGATGACGGTGTGTGAGTGGCACAGCGCATACAAAAACGGCGGAGCGCTGTGCCCCGCCGCTGATATGTGACTTAAGTCAGATGCTTTTCAGCAGATTATATAACCGATTGAGCGGCAGTCCCATCACATTGAAGAAGCAGCCGTCGATGCCGGTGATGTATTTACCGCCATAGCCCTGAATGCCGTACGCACCCGCCTTATCCATCGGTTCTCCTGTTGAGATGTACTCTCTTATCTCGCCGTCCGACAGGGCACAGAACGTGACCTGCGTGGACTCCACCAGCGTTTGAGTCTTGCTGTTGCTGACCACCGCGACGCCGGTGTAAACGGTGTGTGTGCGCCCGGACAGCAGCTTCAGCATGGCTGCGGCTTCCGCCGCATCAGCGGGCTTGCCCAGCACCTGAGCATCCACCGCCACCAGCGTATCCGCGCCGATGACGAGGGCATCCGGATACTTCGCGGCGATGTCCGCTGCTTTGTCTGCCGCCAGCTTTTCCACCTGCTGTGCGGGGAAACCAAAGGCGACCTCCTCAATGCCGCTGGGAATCACATCAAACTCCGGCAGTATGTACGCCAGCAGTTCGCGGCGTCGCGGCGAGCCGGAAGCAAGTATTATCCGCTTGCCGCCCAGCTTATCAGACAGCACAGACATTGTCGTTACGCTCGTTGTTGATGGCAATAGAGCCCTTGGGGCATACGCCCACACACACGCCGCAGCCGGTGCATTTGTCGTAATCGATATGCGGCAGGTTGTCGCTCATCGTGATTGCACCCTCGGGGCACTTCTTGGCGCACAGCCCGCACGCAATGCAACCCGCCTTGCAGATGGCCGCTGCCGCCTTGCCCTTTTCTGTTGTGCGGCAGGCAATGAATACGTTGCGGCTCTTTGGCATTACGGATATGACGTGCTTGGGGCAAACCGCTTCGCACTTGGCGCAGCCGGTGCAAAGACTTTCGTCCACCGCTGCTATGCCCTTATCGCTGAGGTAGATTGCGCCGAAGGGGCACACCTTACCGCAGGTTAAAAGACCCACGCAGCCAAACGCGCACGCCGAGGGCCCTCCTGCCAGCTGTGCGGCAGCGCGGCAGTCGTGAATGCCCGTATATGTGTATTTGGAGATGCAGTTCTCTGAATCACCATGACAGCGCACGCGCGCCACCTTCTTTTCAGAAGCATCAGCAGACACACCCATCAACGCCGATATTGCGTCAAGATTTTCGCAGGATATAGCGACGCAACGGGAAGCGTTTGCTTCGCCGAAAGCAACTGCTTTGGCAAAACCGTCGCAGCCGGGAATGCCGCAGCCGCCGCAATTGGCACCCGGCAGCAGCTCGCGCACCTGCTCCACCAGCGGATCGGTCTTCACATCAAATATTTTAGAGGCAATCGCAAGACCCAGCCCCAAAACAAGACCGAGACCGCCCATTACGATCAATGGCCAAATGATTGAATCAAGCATTGTAATGTCCTTTCTGCCCGCTTCACACGAGGCCTTGGAATCCCAGGAACGCCAGAGACATAAGCCCGGAGGAGATCAGAGCAATTGGAAAGTCTTTAAGCGGTTCGGGTATCTTCACCAGCTCCATACGCTCGCGAATGCCTGCAAACAGCACGATAGCCAGCATGAAACCTAGCGCGCCGCCGGTACCGTTAACGAGCGTCTGTATCAGGTTATAACCTTCATCGATGTTCAGTATCGCCACACCCAGCACAGCGCAGTTGGTGGTGATGAGCGGCAGGTATATGCCCAGTGCCTGATAGAGCGAGGGTACCATTTTCTGCAACGCCATTTCCACAAGCTGTACTAATGCTGCAATCACCAGTATGAACACGATGGTCTGCAGATACTCAAGACCAAACGGCACGAGCAGCAAATATTGCACGATCCAGCAGATGACTGATGCCAGTGCCATAACGAACGTAACCGCGAAGCCCATGCCAAGCGCCGTTTCTACCCGCTTGGAGACACCGATGAAAGGGCAAATGCCAAGTATGCGGGACAGTACGTAATTGTTGACGAGTATGGAGCTCAATAATATGAGCAGTATGCCTGTAAAGCCATCCATGATTAATGCGCTCCTTTCTTCTTTTGCCGATTAGACACAATTTTGTTGATAAGTCCGATCAGCAGACCCAGTGTGATAAAGCCGCCCGACGGGCTGACCATACCGAGCATCGGCGAGAAATTGTCACCGAACAGCGCCGCGCCGAATATCGTCCCGTTGCCCAGCACCTCGCGGATAGCAGCCATGATAATAAGCGCCACGGTAAAACCGATACCGATGCCCACGCCATCCAGAAACGATGCGCCCACGGAATTCTTATAGGCAAACGCCTCCGCCCTCGCGATAATAATGCAGTTCACCACGATGAGCGGTATGTAGAGCCCCAGTGCCTTGTCGAGAGCCGGAACAAAAGCCTTGAGGACCAACTGCACGATGGTCACGAATGCCGCAATAATCAGCACGAATGCGGGAATGCGCACCTTTGACGGTATAAAGTTACGCAGCAGTGACACGAACACGTTAGAGCCGACCAAAACGAAGGTGGCTGCAAGACCCATGCCGATTCCGTTGATAGCTGCTGTGGTAATGGCCAGCGTCGGGCACATGCCAAGCAGCAGTCGGAACGTCGGGTTCTCATTGAACATACCATTATTTAAAATGGCAAGCGGTTTTGTTTTTTCCTTCATTGTGCGCCTCCTGCCAGAGCGGCATAGAATTCACTGACGGTGTTGACGGCATCGGTAATGCCTCTGGTGGTTATTGTTGCACCGGTGATCGCTTGAATGTCGCTGTCGCCGGGGCTCGACTTTACCACGCTCAACGGGCTTGTTTTACTAAGGAACTGCTCCTGGAACCAAGGTTCCTTGGCCTTGGAGCCCAGACCCGCCGTCTCCGTGTTGTCGCCCATGATGACACCTTTTATGGTTTCGTCGGCCGCGATGCCAATGGTTAAGTGCAGACCCGAATTGAAACCTTTTGTGACGACACCTGCTGCAATACCGATTTTGTTACCGTCGGCGTCCAGTGCGGAGTAAACGGTATTGATGATGCCATAATCCTCTGAAATATCATCCTGACCGAGCAACGACGCCAGAGTCACATCTGGGAGCACGTCGGGATCGTACAGCGCTTCAAAGCTGTTGGCGTCTGGAAAAGCAGCCTTTCGCGCTTCCAATGCCTGAGCTGCCATTTGCTTGGCAATAGGTTCTGCTGTCACGTAGTTCACAGCGCCCAAGGCGACCGCGGCAACAATGGCAATGATCAGAAGCTTTAGTGTTATCGATACTATATTCTTCATTTTGCTGCCTCCTTAAGTGCAGTGTGACCAAACATCCGCGGCTTGAAGGCTCTGTCGATTAGCGGCACAACAAGGTTCATCAGCAGTATGGAGTAGGACACGCCTTCAGGGTAGCCGCCCCACAGGCGTATGACACTGGTCAACACGCCGCAACCCAGTGCAAAGATAACCTTGCCTTTGCCCGACATCGGGGATGTGGCATAATCTGTTGCCATGAAGAAAGCCCCCAGCATCAGACCGCCTGCCAGTATGTGATATAGCGCATCGCCAGAAAAGAGACCTTCGGAACCGGCGACCCACGTGAATAAAGCCACGGTGGCAATGTAGACGAATGGGATGCGCGGATCGATTACACGACGGATTATCAGGTAAAGACCGCCGATGATGAGTGCCAATGCGCTGGTCTCGCCGATGCAGCCGCCCACGTTGCCGAGGAACATGTCGAGGTAAGGGCTGGGTGCGCCCGCGCCGGCTACCTTGAGGGCGGCGAGCGGCGTCGCGGTAGATACCGCGTCCACAGGCATCGTCCATGTGGTCATCTGGGGCGGCCACGATACCATGAGGAAGGCACGCGCAGCCAGCGCCGGATTAATGAAATTACATCCCAGCCCGCCAAAGCATTGCTTGACGATGGCAATCGCAAACACTGAGCCGATCACCGGAATGTAAAGCGGAACGGACGGCGGCAGATTGAGCGCTAGCAGTAAACCCGTTACTGCGGCGCTGCCGTCGCTTATTGTTACCTTCTTCTTCATCAGCAGCTGCAAAACCGCTTCGGCTGCGATGGCGGACACCACGCTGAGCAGCACCACCAGCAGCGCGGAAAGTCCGAAGAAGACGATGCCGAGCACTGTCGCGGGGAGTAGTGCAATGATGACGTCGCGCATGATGCTGCTCGTGGTTTCCGAGGAGCGGACATGCGGCGACGAAGACAAAATGTATTTGTCCATGGACACCTCCAAAAAATGAAAACTATTAATACTGTGCCGGCTATTTACTGTTAGCCTTGCGCTTGTTTATGATCTCGCCCTTGGCAAGCCGCATACCTTGCACCAAATGCCGGTTGGCCGGGCAGGTATACGCGCAGCAGCCGCATTCGATGCAGTCCATCACACCCAACTTCTCAGCGTCTTCAAAACGGTCGTTATCCGACAGTGCATCAAGCAGATAGGGTTGCAGGCCGATGGGGCACACATAAACGCACTTGGAGCAGCGAATGCAGGCGGCTTCCTCAGCAGGCCTTGCTGTCTTCTCGTCCAGCACCAGTATGCCCGAGGTTCCCTTCATCACCGGTGCGTCGATGTTGTACATCGCGATGCCCATCATAGGGCCGCCCGCAATCACCTTTGCGGTATTGCCGGACAAACCGCCCGCATGTGTGATGACATACGAGACCGGCGTGCCGATGCGCACCAGCAGGTTGGACGGTTGCCCCACACTGCCTGTGACAGTCACCACGCGCTCGAACAGGGGCATGCCCTTTTCTATCGCCAGAGAGATTTGATAAGCAGTGCCCGCATTGACCACGACGACGCCCACATCCATGGGCAGACCGCCCGAGGGTACCTCGCGTCCTGTGATGGCGTTGATCAGCTGCTTCTCCGCGCCTTGCGGGTATTTTACCTTCAGCGCTGCCACATTGATGCTTGTGCCCTTCACAGCCTCCCGCATCGCTGCAATGGCTTCCGGTTTGTTGTTCTCGATGCCGATCCACGCGTTGCTGACGCCCAGCGCCTTCACCACGGCCTCAAGACCACGCACCACTTCGCCCGCATGCTCCAGCATGATGCGGTGATCTGCGGTCAGATAAGGCTCGCATTCCGCGCCGTTAACAATTACGGTATCAATTTTTTTGTCAGCAGGCGGTGAAAGCTTCACGTGCGTGGGAAACGCCGCGCCGCCCATGCCCACAATCCCTGCGCTTTTAATGGCTTCGATGATCTGCTGCGGCGAAAGGCTCTCCAGCGATCCTTGGCTTTTAATGCTGGGATGCAGCCTGTCCTCGTGGTCGTTCTCGATCACGATTGCCATGCTCTTCTGACCGGATATATGCGGCCGAAGTTCGATAGCCTTCACCTTGCCGGACACGCTGGAAAAGCACGGTACGCTCACGTAACCGCGTTCATCGGCAATGCGCTGACCCATGTCCACAATGTCTCCTACTGCGACGATTGGCGTTGCCGGAGCGCCAATGTGCTGAGAGAGCGGGATGACCACCTCGTCCGGCACACTGCACCGTTCAATGGGGCGCTCTTCGGTAAAGCGCTTGCCGTGGTGAATGTGCGAAAGCGGATGGATGCCGCCTCTGAAACTGAATTTGCTTGCCATACAGTCTCCTTGAAATAAAATAAAGTAAAAAATTTGCTCTGAGTATTCCCAGAGAGTTATTATAGCATAAACGAAAATCATTTGCACTGTGTAACAGAAAATTTTGATGCAAGAAAAAATACATTATATGGTATGTTTGCAAACGTAAATATCTGCATATAAATAGGAAGGTGGTATCAGCCAAAGCTGCAGAGCCATTTTTTGAGTAAACCCGTTATTTACAAAACGGAATGCCTGTGATATGATAATTTCTGATTTTAACCGCTTACAATGTTTGGCGATTGTCCGACGCTTTACATCGTTTGCGGGGGTGCCGAAAAGGCGGGAGGAACATTTAAAATGGATAAGGAAACCAAAGCGGGCATAATTGCAAAGTTTGCCCAAACCGCAGGCGACACGGGGTCGCCGGAAGTGCAGATCGCACTGCTGTCCCAGCGGATCAACCACTTGAACGACCATTTGAAGACACATGCGAAGGATCATCACTCGCGCCGCGGTCTGCTGAAAATGGTTGGTAAGCGCAGAGGCTTGCTGGACTATCTTAAGAAGAAAGACATTGAACGGTACAGAGAAGTGCTCAAGGGCTTAAACTTAAGAAAGTAACAACTGATAGAGCGGGCGACCGCTCTATTATTTGTTCTTAAATAAAATAAACATGCGTATAAGCATGGGGCGCTGCGCAGGTGCGCAGGGTTCGGTTAAGGAAAGAAGGAGTAAAGCAAGACATGGAACACAGAGTATTTAACATGGATGTCGCCGGCAGAACGCTGACGATCGAGACGGGCAAATTTGCCCAGCAAGCCAATGGCACCTGTCTGGTGCGGTGCGGCGACACGGCAGTGCTGGTAACGGCAACGGCTTCCAAAACAGCGCGTGCGGGTATCGACTTTTTCCCTCTGAGCGTGGAGTTCGAAGAGAAAATGTATGCCGCAGGCAAGATACCGGGCGGCTTCATCAAGCGCGAGGGTCGTCCCTCTGAAAGAGCGATTTTAACATCGCGGCTGATTGACAGGCCGATTCGGCCGCTGTTCCCCAAGGGATACTACAACGATGTGCAGGTGGTCAGCACCGTGCTGTCGGTGGAGCAGGATGTGCCCCCGGCTGTATACGGCATGATCGGCTCGTCGGTGGCGCTGTCCATATCGGATATACCGTTCGCAGGCCCCACCGCTTCTGTGGTGATCGGCATGGTGGATGGCGAGTACGTGGTCAATCCCGACTCGGCTCAGCGCGACAAGAGCGTACTGGATCTTACCATTTCCGGCACCAAGGACGCAGTGATGATGGTGGAAGCGGGCGCGAACGAGATCTCTGAGAAGGAGATGCTGGACGCGATACTGCTGGCTCATGAAGAGATCAAGAAGATCGTCGCGTTCATCGAAGGCATTGTCGCTGAAGTGGGCAAGCCCAAGATGGAAGTGGAAATCTATCACGTAGACGAGACGCTTGAAGCCAAGGTGCGCGAGTACGCGTTGGACAAGGTGGCTTACAGCATCGATACCAACGAAAGAAGCGTTCGTGAGGAGCGCACGGATGCGATGACTGCAGAAGTTCTCGCTCACTTTGCGGAAGAATACCCCGACAGCGCGACAGACATACAGAACGTGCTGTATAGCTTGCGTAAGGAGCTTGTGCGTGACCGCATCATCAACAAGGGCATCCGCCCCGACGGCCGCGCGATGACTGAGGTGCGCCCGATATCCGTGGAAGTGGGCTTGTTTGCCCGCACGCATGGCAGCGCGATGTTTACCCGCGGCGAGACGCAGGCACTCACGCTGACGACGCTGGGCTCTATCAGCGAGGCGCAGCGCCTGGACGGTATCTCGGATATCGAGGGCAAGCGCTATATGCACCACTACAATATGCCGCCGTATTCCACGGGCGAAGCTAAAATGATGCGCAGCACCAGCCGTCGCGAAACGGGCCACGGCGCGTTAGCAGAACGTGCGCTGCTGCCTGTGCTGCCCAGCGAGGAAGAATTCCCGTATGCGATCCGCACAGTGTCCGAGTGCATCAGCTCCAACGGCTCTACTTCTCAGGCCAGCGTATGCGCCAGCTCCCTGTCGCTGATGGACGCGGGCGTGCCGCTCAAAGCCCCGGTGGCCGGTGTGGCCATGGGTCTTATCAAGGATGACAACACGGGCAACATTGCGATCCTGACAGACATTCAAGGGCTGGAAGATTTCTTCGGCGATATGGACTTCAAGGTGGCGGGTACGTCCAAAGGCATTACCGCTATCCAAATGGACATCAAGATTAAGGGTATCGACGAGCAGATTCTGACCCGTGCTCTGGCGCAGGCGCACGAAGGCCGCATGCATATACTGGGCAAGATGAACGAAGTGCTGTCCTCTGCACGTGACAACCTGTCCAAGTATGCGCCGCGTATCTACCAGTTCACCATTGACCCCGAAAAGATCCGCGAGGTTATCGGGTCGGGCGGCAAGGTCATCAACAAGATCATTGCGGATACCGGCGTGAAGATTGACATTGAGGACGACGGGCGCGTGTTCATCGTCTCCGCTGACGAAGCCGCTGCCGATCAGGCGCGTGCCGCCATCGACGCAATTGTCAAGGACATCGAAGTGGGCAATGTGTACCTCGGCAAAGTGGTTCGCATCATGAACTTCGGCGCGTTTGTGGAACTGGCTCCCGGCAAGGATGGTCTTGTACATATCTCCAAGCTGTCCAACGAGCACGTGGCAAAGGTCGAAGATGTTGTCAACATCGGCGACGAGATACTCGTGCGCGTCACCGAGATCGACAAGCAGGGCCGCGTAAACCTTACGCGCAAGGGTCTGCTGCCTGAGGATCGCAAGAAGGGTGATAAGGGCGAACCCAAAAAGGATGCGCCCACCGAATAATAACACATATTGAAACCAACATGAGCCGCCTGTGACGATATGCCACGGGCGGCTTTTTGCTTTATCTTATACTGGATTTGTTATACCGATAACCTGCAGCGCAAAGGAACAAAGCCCCGCCATATTTGGGCATCTCACGCATAATTGAACCGCTGATACAATACTTATTATTATACCCTACTCACTAATTAAGGCGGTGTTGTTATGCGCATATTCGTCGTTAAGAAAAACACTCTGATACGGGCAGGCATCTTTATACTGCTCATTGTCGGAGCCATTGTGTATACGCAGGTGGCGCTGAACAGCGCAGCCCCTGCGGTCTCGATGTCTGAGCCCATGCCGGTGTGCCGCGTCGTGACAGATGAGAAGGCGGTGGCGCTTACAATTGATACGGCATTCGGAGACGCGGACTACACGCAGGATATACTGAAGGTGCTGGACAACGAGAGCGCCAAGGCAACATTCTTCGTCATGGGCTTGTGGGCAAATGAGAACGCCGCAGCTTTGGATGCGATATCCAAGAGCGGCAACGAAATTGCCAGCCATTCAATGAAGCACGCCCGTTACCCCGACATGACCGCAGACGAGGTGATTGCCGATGCGGGCGAAGCCAAGAAAACTCTTTTCGACAAGACCGGTTTTGACTCGCAGGTGATTCGCATGCCGTACGGTGCTTTTAGCACGGAATCCATCACCGCCCTGGAGAATGAGGGTTACATTCCCGTCAAGTGGAGCTTGGATGCGAAGGACTGGAAGGGCTACGACTCGGCCAAGATTGCGGACGGGGTGCTAAAATCGGTCAAGAGCGGCGACATCATCATGTTTCAGAACAACATGGCCGCCACACCTGATGCGATTGCAGCGGTGATACTGGGGCTACGCGAGCAGGGCTTTAAGATCGTAACAGTGTCGGACCTGCTGCTGGACGGGGATGCCATCGTGGACGCGACGGGAACACAGCGTTACTTTGAGGATTGACGACGTACGATTCGGGGATGAGTATGCAGGATACGACGAACAGCGTCAGCATAGCCGGACGCCTCTGCGGGCTCAAGCTGTCGCATAAGATATACGGAGAGGCATTCTACACGTTTTTGCTGGAATGCGCGCGCCTGAGTGAAAAGGCGGATATGCTGCCCGTGACAGTTTCTGAGCGTCTGTTGGAGCAGCATCCGCTGTGCGAGGGCGCAATGGTGGGTGTCAAGGGGCAGCTGCGTTCATACAACAAGCTGGTGGACGGTCGAGCGCGGCTGTATCTTACGATATTTGCGCGGGAGCTGGCTGATTGCTCCTCTTCCGCCAACGAGATCGAGCTGAACGGCTTCTTGTGCAAACCGCCCGTGTTTCGCATGACGCCCTTCGGGCGAGAGATTACCGACCTGCTGATTGCGGTGAATCGTGCGTATAATAAATCTGACTACATACCCTGCATCGTTTGGGGGCGAAATGCGCGTTATGCCGCTGGCTTTGCTGTGGGAGACAAGGTGTCGCTGAGCGGGCGTGTGCAGTCCCGCGAATATGAAAAGCAGCTGGAAAGCGGCGAGGTTACGGTGCGCACAGCGTACGAGGTGTCCATCGCGCGGCTGCATAAGGACATAGAAAGTGACAATAGCGAGTAACGCGATAAACCGTCTGCAGACGGTTTTCTTTTTGAAAAAAATATACAAAAGTTGCCGATAGACTTGGTGATTGATGGCTTTTGAAAACCGTGAATGTATGATAGAATAGTAGAAATGGCTTATTTTCAGGCGTGCGGTTTTTGACTTGCTGCCGCGGCGGCTGTAATACGAAAAATCGTTTTTGTGAAGGGAGCAGACAGTGAGATATCTGAGGGTGCAAAAAGATGGACAAGCATTTTATGCGGCGCTGGTGGATGGGTGTGTCAGACGGCTGAACGGATCGCCATATGTGGGCGCGGAATATACGGGTGAGGAATATGGTTTGGACGACGTGCAGCTGCTGCCGCCGTGTGAACCCACCAAAGTGGTTGCGGTGGGGCTCAACTACGCCAAGCATGCTGCGGAGATGAAGGAAACGCTGTTGGGTAGACCAATGATATTCATCAAGCCGTCCACTTCGCTCATCGCCTGCGGCGACGAGATCGTGTGGCCGCCCATTTCGAACAAGGTGGACTATGAGGCGGAGCTGGCGCTGGTGATCGGCAAGACGTGCAGAAACGTGACGCCGGAGGAGGCTCCCAATTTCATATTCGGATACACAGCGTTGAACGATGTGACGGCACGCGACATACAGAAGGGCGACGGGCAGTGGACACGCGGTAAATCGTTTGACACCTTTTGTCCGGTGGGCCCGTATATCGATACGGATTTTGATCCGGCGGGCAAGCGCGTGCAGAGCGTGCTGGACGGTGAGATCAAGCAGGACGGAAACACATCGGACATGCTGTTCAAGCCGGCAGAGCTCGTCAGCTTCATCAGCGAGTGCATGACGCTGCTGCCGGGCGACATCGTTTCGACCGGAACGCCGGAGGGTATCGGTCCGCTGCATCGCGGCGGTAAGATAGAGGTGCGCATTGAGGGCTTGGAGACACTGCACAACACAGTGGTTTGAGCTGACAATATAGGTAAAAAGCCTTTGGTTTTTCGTTAAGCCGAAACGGCTGATAAGGAGGCTGCTATGTACGAATCGAAGCTGAAGTCCCCTGATATGGACGCGCTGTTTGAAGCGATGCTGACGCTGAAGTCAGCGGAGGAGTGCTACATGTTCTTTGATGATCTGTGCACAATATCAGAGCTGAATTCCATTGCACAGCGCTTCAAAGTGGCGCGGCTGCTGAAGGACAAGCACACCTGCCACGATATTTCCACGCAGACGGGCGCAAGCACGGCAACGATCAGCCGCGTGAACCGCTGTCTGCTGTACGGCACAGGCGGATACGACATGGCACTTAAAAGACTACAGGGGAGGACAGATGAATCTAAGCGGACTGAATGACAAGCAGCAGGAGGCGGTGCTGCAAACCGAAGGTGCTGTGCTGGTGCTGGCGGGAGCTGGTTCCGGTAAAACGCGCGTGCTGACCACGCGGGCAGCCCAGTTGATTGAACAGGGCACAGCACCTTGGCAGATACTTGCGCTGACATTTACAAATAAGGCGGCGGCAGAGATGAGGCAGCGTATTGAGGCGCTGGTGCCGGAAGCGGGCGAGATGTGGGTGAGCACTTTCCACGCGATGTGCGCGAAGCTGATGCGCATGGAGGGCGATCGTCTGGGTTACGCGCGCGGCTTTTCAATATACGATGCGACGGACGCTCTGACCGTGGTCAAGGACTGCCTCAAGGAGCTGGACATCGACAAGGATGTTATAGACCCGCGCAGTGCACGCAATTCTATCAGCCGCGCCAAGAACGACGGCGTGAATCCTGTCCAATATGTGGAGCAGTATAAGAAGGCATATGCCGACGGTGACAACGTGAAGCTGACCGCCCGCGTTTATGCGCGGTATGAGGATAAGCTGCGCGCCAGTAACGCGCTGGACTTCGACGACCTGCTGTTAAAAACGCTGCTGCTGTTCGACGAATATCCGGACGTGCTGGAAAAATATCAGCGGCGTTTCCGATACATCATGGTGGACGAGTATCAGGATACCAACGCGGTGCAGTATCGTATTGTGAAGCTGCTGGCGGGCGGTCACGGCAACATATTTGTGGTGGGAGACGACGACCAATCAATATACGGCTGGCGCGGTGCGGATATATCCAACATTCTTGACTTTGAAAAAGACTTCAAGGATGCGAAGGTGATCCGGCTGGAGCAGAATTACCGCTCTCATCAGGGAATACTGGATGCGGCCAACGGCGTAATACGCAACAACAGCGCCCGTATGGGCAAGGAACTGTGGTCTTCCGTGACGTCGGGTCAAAAGCCGCTGGAGTTTCAGGCGGAAAGCGACATGGAGGAAGCGCAGTTTGTGGCCGAAAAGGTGGCGAGTCTGCTACGTGAGGGCAAATATACCGCGGCGGATATTGCGGTGCTGTACCGTGTGAACAGCCAATCGCGCGTGCTGGAAAACAAGCTCAAGGAACGCGGCGTACCGTACGTCATTTACGGCGGACAAAGCTTTTATGACCGCAAGGAAATCAAGGATGTGCTCGCCTACCTGAACCTTTTGTGCAACCCAAGTGCCGATCTTTGCTTTTTGCGTGCCGTGGGTACGCCGCGGCGGGGTATTGGTGAGGCATCGCTGGGCAAACTAAGCGATGCCGCGCAGGAAACGCAGTGCTCGCTGATGCGCATGAGCCGAGAGGCAGACACGATACTGCCCAAGAAAACCGCAGACGCTCTGAGCACGTTTGTGAACATGATGGACGGCATTCGCGCCCAGATGTCGCAGTGTACCGTGCTGCAGACGGTGGAGCGGGTGATAGATGCATCCGGGCTGCGTGCCGCGCTGATGGCGGACACCACGGCAGAGGGACGCATGCGCGTGCTGAACGTGGAAGAATTTCTGCGCAGCGTGTCCGACTTCGAGCGTGAGGCGGGTGTGGGCGCTACACTTGAGGCGTTCTTGGAACGTAACGCGCTGATCTCGGATGTGGATAACGTGGGCGATGAGGACGACAAGATCACGATGATGACGCTGCACAGTGCCAAGGGTCTTGAGTTTCCCATCGTATTTATGGTGGGTCTGCAGGAAGGGCTGCTGCCGCACCAGATTTCCTTGATGGACGGCGATGTGGAGGAAGAACGGCGGCTGTGCTACGTGGGCATGACGCGCGCGAGAAAACGGCTGTACCTCACATGGAGCACCACGCGTTTTGTGCGTGTGGGTGCGGGATTCGAGCGCATGGAATCGAAGCGTTCGCGCTTTCTTGGCGAGGTGCCGGAGGGCTGCATGGAACCGGCGGGCGTGAAACGCAACACACCGGTGTTCTACTCCAGCGATTCTGCCAGCAGCAGCCCCTATTCGTTCGCACAGGGACGCGTTAAGATGCCGTCGATGGGGGCGGAGCCCAAACCCAAAGCGCAGCATTCGCCGGACGCGTTTGTGACGGGCGGCATCGTGTCGCATCCCAAGTTCGGGCGTGGGCAGATCGTGTCCACCAACGGCTCAGGTGAAGAAAAGATCGCGGTGGTGCGCTTTGATACCGCCGGTGAGAAGAAAATGTTTGTGGCGTTTGCGCCGCTTGAGATCGAATAAAGGAATTGCGTATGGACGAGAAACAGAGGATCGATGCGCTGGTCGAGGAGCTGAATGCTCATGCCTACCGCTACTACACGCTGGACGCCCCCACTGTCAGTGACGCCGAATATGACGCGCTGTACGATGAACTGGCGGCGTTGGAAGCGCAGACGGGCTATGTGCGTTCTGATTCGCCGACCCGTCGAGTGGGCGGCGATGTGCTGCCCGGTTTTGAAAAACAGGCGCATCTGGCTCTGCTGTACAGTCTGGACAAGGTGCGTACCGAAGAAGAGCTTGCAGCCTGGGAGCAGCGCGCAAGGAAGATCGCCGACGAGCCGTACACCTATGTGGTGGAGTACAAGTTTGACGGGCTGACGGTGAATCTGCGATACGACGGCGGGCTGCTCGTCTCAGCCGCCACGCGCGGCGACGGCAGCGTGGGTGAGGTGATCACGCGTCAGGTGATGACGATAAAATCCGTACCGCTGTCCATACCCTTTAAGGGGCTGCTGGAGGTGCAGGGAGAGAGCATCATGCGCCTATCGCAGCTGCAAAGGTATAACGAAACGGCTGATGAACCATTGAAGAACGCGCGCAATGCGGCGGCGGGTGCGCTGCGCAATCTGAACCCGGCGGAGACGGCGCGGCGAAATTTAAGCCTCGTTTGCTATGGTGTGGGATTTAAGGATGGCGAACCGTTTGCGTCTCACCGTGAGATGCTGACGTTTCTGCGCGACAACCATTTTCCCGTCAGCAGCTTTTCCCGCACGGAGCACAGCCTGTCAGGCGCGCTGGATGCCGTGTCCGAAGCGGAGAAAAACCGCAGCAGCCTCGATTTTCTCATCGATGGTGCGGTGATCAAGATTGACAGCTATGCCGCGCGTGAACGGCTGGGCTTCACACAGAAATTTCCTCGTTGGGCGGTGGCGTACAAGTTCGCCGCCGACGAAAAGACGACGACACTGCTGGACGTGATCTGGCAGGTGGGGCGCACCGGCAAGCTGACACCCGGTGCTGTATTGGAACCGGTGGATATCGCGGGCGTGTCGGTATCCCGGGCGACGCTGAACAATTACGGCGACATACAGCGCAAGGGCGTGAAGGTGCCCTGCCGTGTGTTTCTGCGCCGTTCGGGCGATGTGATTCCCGAGATATTGGGCGTGGCGGAGTATCTGCCTGAATCGCAGGATATTGTACCGCCCGATGTATGCCCGGCGTGCGGGCATCCGGTGACGGAAAAGGGGGCGCACCTGTTCTGTGAAAACATACTGCTGTGCCGTCCGCAGCTGACCCGCGCGATCGCGCACTTCGCCTCGCGTGACGCGATGAACATTGAGACGTTCTCCGACAAAACGGCGGAGGCATTATACGATCATCTGGGTCTGTCCGACGTGTCCGATCTGTATTATCTGGACTACGAGAGAATTAAAGAGCTGCCCGGCTTTGGCGATAAAAAGGCGGAGAACCTGCGGACAGCGATAGAGCGCAGCAAGACGCGTCCGCTGGCGGTTTTCATCTACGCGCTGGGCATACCGGGCATCGGCGCAAAGACGGGCAAGGATCTCGCGAATCGTTACGGCGGCATGGATGCGCTGGCTGCGGCTACGGAGGATGAGCTGCTGTCCATCGACGGCGTTGGCCCCACGCTGGCACAAAACATTGTGGAGTTTTTCGCGGATGAGCGGGTGCGCCGCATCATCCGTCGAATGGAGGAGGCGGGCGTTGCGCCGCAGTTCCAGCGCAAGGCGGTCAAACAGTCTCCCTTTACAGGCAAGAAGGTGGTACTGACCGGCACGTTGGAGAAATACACGCGTAAGCAGGCTGCGGACATTATCGAATCACTGGGCGGAGAGGTGGTTTCGTCCGTCAGCAAGGCGACGGACTATGTGCTGGCGGGAGAGAGCGCGGGCAGCAAGCTGACCAAAGCGCAGTCTCTGGGCGTTACCGTCATCAGTGAATTTGAGTTTGAAGAGCTGATGTCTTCAGAAAAATAGCAAAATTGCAATAAAAAAGCCTGTATAAAGGCTTTTTTATTTTTATAAGTTTTATTACAGCAGCTTTTTAGTTTCCTTACCCACGCTGCCAGAGCCCAGCGTGATCACAATGTCGCCGGGGACGGCGTGCTCATCCAAATATGCGCTGATCTCCTCGAAGGTGGGGATGTAGAGGCAGTCGGAATGGGGCGCTATTGCGGCGACAAGATCGCGCGCGTGTATCTCTCCCCGGTCTATGTCGCGACCTGGGTAGATGTCGGGCACCAGCACTGTGTCTGCACTGCCAAAGCAGGTCGCGTATTTGTCCTTGAGCGTTTTGGCGCGGGTGTAGCTGTTGCACTGGAACACCACCCACATTTTCTTATGCGGATAGCGCTTGGCTGCATCCAGACAGGCGGCTATCTCAGAGGGATGATGGGCATAATCGTGGATTACCTTAACGCCGTTCTTCTCGCCCATCAGCTCAAACCGACGCCCCGCCAGATGGTAATGCGAAAGCGCCTTGGCAGCTTCTTCGAGGTTGACGCCAAAGGTATCGTGGCACACCGTGATGGCAGCCAGTGCGTTGCTCATGTTGTGCCGCCCGACTACCGCCAGCGACACCCGTGCGGAACCGTCCGGGGTCAGTATATCGAACGACGGGCAGCCCATCGCGTCGTATTCCTCGTTAGCGACGGTGTAATCCGCATTTTCAAAGCCGTAGGTCACCACACGGCGACCCGACTGCGCCGCCAGCTTTTGCACCAGCGCGTCGTGCGCGTAGGCATACAGCGTACCGTTTTCGGGCAGCAGCGATGTAAACTTGACAAACGCTGCATATATTTCATCGATGCTTTTGTAGTAATCCAGATGGTCATCATCAATGTTGTTGATGAGCGCACAGGTGGGGCGCAACGTGAGAAAGCTCTCCACATATTCGCAGGCCTCTGTGATAAATGCGGGGTAATCGCCGATGGACACGCCGCCGCCTAAAAAGTCGACCATGCCGCCTACATGTACAGTCAGGTTAACGCCGCATTCGCGCAATATGATGGCGCACATTGATGTGATCGTGGTTTTGCCGTGGCAGCCCGCGATGCCGATCACCGTCTCAAACTGGCGGCTGATCTGCCCCAGCAGCTCCGAACGCTCCAGCATGGGCAAGCTCAGCTCCTTTGCGCGGTCGTACTCCGGATTGCCCGGCTTAATGGCAGCTGAATAGATAACTAAGGCCGCATCCTCCACGTTTTGTGCACTGTGGCCAATAGTGAACGGAATGTTTTCCTCCGTCAGCCTGCCCGTAAAAGGGGATTCGTTTATATCTGAGCCCTTCGGCTTATATCCCAGGTTCTTTAGTATCACGGAAAGACCGCTCATGCTGCACCCGCCGATGCCAATGAAATGAACTGTCTGACCGTGGAACTCTTGCAAACTTACCATATATTACACTCCTGCTCATTGAACATAATCACGGACATCATAGCATTATACTCTAAACACCTGTCATATATCAATAAAAAAGCATTATTCCTATTTAAAAAAGAACGAAGTCCTACTATAATGGAATGTAAAGTAAGCCTTATGAGGTGCGCTCAGATGGATAAAGCTGACAGAAAAACGCGATTAGCCGTGGTTTCCGCCCTGCTGCAGAGCAACCCCGGAAAATATTATTCGCTCAAGGTGTTTTGCGACATGTTTGGGGCGGCAAAATCGACGATGAGCGAAGATGTCGCGATGCTGCGCAGCATGTACAGAAAATACGGTCAGGGGGATATTGAGGTGGCACTGGGGGCAGGCGGTGGCGTGCGCTTTGTGTCCGCACCCTCTCCCAACCAAAAGGCGGATGTACTGCAGGAGATTGCGCAGGTGCTGTCTGACCCGTCGCGTATACTGCCCGGCGGCTATATTTACACAGTGGATGTGCTGTCCAATCCGCATTATGTGACGGCGATGGGAGACATATTGGCAGGCATGTTTGCCCGCACCAACCCGGATTTTGTGGCCACGGTGGAAACCAAGGGCATTCCGCTAGCCTTCAGCGTGGCGCGCGCGTTGTCGCGTCCGCTGGTGATCGCGCGGCGCGATCTCAAAATCACCGAAGGGTCGGTGGTCACCATCAACTATTTGACCGGCTCGTCGCGCCGCATGATGACGATGTCGATGTCCAAACGCGCCGTGAGCGCCGGACAAAAGGCTTTGCTGATCGACGATTTCATTGCCGGAGGCGGCACAGTGCACGCGCTCTGCGAGATGATGAAGGAGTTTTCCATCACCGTGGTGGGCTGCGGCACGGCCATCGCCACCAAGCAGCCGGAACGCAAGCTGGTGGATAATTACCGGACGCTGCTGGTGCTGGAGGAAGTGGACGCTGCGGGCGAGCGTATTGTCATCCGTCCCGCGTAGAGTTTGTACCCTGTAAGCTGATAAATAAACCCGTTCGGGAGACTCCTGAACGGGTTTCGTATTATAGGCAGCGTTATATTACAAGCTTGCCTCCATTTCCAGTATCCTATCTGCACACGCTTCGATCATCCCCAGCTCCGACAATGCCTGTGAGATGCTGTAACGCTTGCGGAAATCCTTGGTGACGATGAGCGTATTCTTGAGATCCTCCCGGCTGATGCCCGCCTTGGTGGCGCTGGTGGGCGCGCCGAAGTTGTCAAGGTAACGGATAATGTCGCGGTAATCCGGCAGTATTTTGCTGTACGCCTTATATTCCTCGTGCCAGGCGGCAAGCGCGTCGATGCGGCGTTCCTGCTCTTCCCAGCTGATATACCAGTCGGAGTTGACGGACATGACCTCCTCGCCCACACGCGGCGGAAAGGTGTCGATCAGATACTGCCGCTTCTCCTCCTGTGTCATGCGGGCAGCCTTAACCGCCGCCTTGTCGATCTTTGAGAGGTCGGCCTCACGCAGCATGGCGTGATACAGCAGAGAATACACCAGACCGATACCCACGCTGATGCCGTGCGACGGCGCGGGTGTGCCAAAGGCCAGAGAGCGCATCTCCCAGAAATGAGACATGTTGTGCTCCACGGAAGCCACGGTCCGCGTATTGCCCACGATAAGCACAGTGAGTCCCGCAAGTATCAGCGCTTCGATGAGCGCTTCCATGCCTGCCTGCGTGCTGGCGAGTATGTCGTCCATCGCAAGCTGGCAGCGCTCCAGCGCGCGCTCCACCATCTGCGTGCACAACGGGCAGAACACCTCGCCCGTCACCACGCTGCCCAGCTTCCAGTCTACCAGCACGTTATATTTGGCGATCATGTCGCCAAGCCCGGCCGCCTGCATCAAGCGGGGTGCGGCAGCCAAAACCTCTGAGTCGAACATCAGCAGCCGCGCAGAGCTGCCGTATACCGTCAGTTTCAAGCCGTCAATCATCATCGCCGAGGTGATGGAGGTGTATCCGTCCATCGAAGCCGCAGTGCCAAACACCGCGAACGGCAGCTTGTTCAAAAACGCGCTGCGCCGGGTGACGTCGGTGATAACGCCGGAACCGACGGCGAGCAGGAACTGCGTATCAGCGCTGATGTGCGAGGTCACATAGTCTGCCATTTCAGGCGTGGGCTCAATCTCCTTGCCCGGCAGTATGCATAGGCGGCAGCTAAAGCCTTCACGTTCCAAATTATCGTGTATTGTTTGGGCGGCGACGCCCTGCGTAATGCTGTCTGCCACAATCAGCACACGGTTGCCTATATCGACACTGCGCAGACACGTGCCGCATTCATGGATAAGACCCGGCTTTATAAATATGTCCATGTCAGGCATCTGGTGGCTGAGCGAGCAGTCGCAGCTTATGTTCTTCAGTTCAAGCTTTCCGTTATTGCGGACAATATCTGCTGGCATTTCGGTTGATTTTCCTTTCGGTTTCGGATGTCCCTTTTTATTCTTTAAAGCGCATGTTTTAACCGTACTTCGTCATTATAGAGCATTTTGATCGCCTGTCAAACAAATAAAGACGTCAATGTGTAGCAGAAAATTATAAACCCAATATTATATACTATAACTCAATGGGAGAGGTTCTGATACTATGCCTTCAATAATATTAGCACCTAAGGGTGACACTTATATATCTAGATGCCAAGCGAATGCGAATTTTTCCAAACGGGAATTTCTGGTGGCGGGGCTGGAATACCGCAGGAAAAATGTATACAGGAGCTTGTTGAAATTCGACATACCTGAGCTGCCATGCGGGTGCGAGTTCGTGGGAGCTTGCCTGAGGCTGTATGTTGATGAGCTTGTTTGTGCAAGCGATGTCTCAATAAGGGTTGACAAAATCACTTCCAACTTTAATACCAGTACGGTGACATGGAATACGGCACCATCTATGGTTCCAACCTCCACCGTATTTACAGTGGATTATCGCCAGTCAAAAGAATTTGTTGAGATAGACGTCAGCGGGCTGGTTCGGCAGGCATTGTGCAAGCATGAATCCTATCTGGGTATTGGGTTGTCTGAGGTGCGCGATGGAAACGGGATAGCAATATTCGCCAGTTCCAACAACAAAGGTAGAAAATTTGATCCCGCTTTAATTATTCAGTATATTTGCTGCCCGCATGGACCCACCGGCAGCACTGGTCCTACGGGACCGAAAGGACCCACGGGTGCCACGGGCGCAACGGGCGCCACAGGAGCCACAGGAGCCACAGGCGCAACAGGCGCAACGGGCGCCACAGGAGCCACAGGCGCAACGGGTGCAACAGGCGCTACAGGAGCAACAGGCGCTACAGGAGCAACAGGTGCTACAGGAGCAACAGGTGATACAGGTCCGACAGGTCCTGCTGGGTTGACGGGTCCGACAGGCCCGACAGGCCCGCAAGGTAGCCCAGGTGGCCCGACAGGCCCGACAGGCGATACTGGTCCGATAGGACCTACTGGGCCGACAGGACCAACGGGAGACACAGGTGCGACAGGTGATACCGGAGATACCGGAGATACCGGACCGAAGGGTGATACAGGTGACACTGGACCGACAGGTGATACCGGTGACACTGGACCGACGGGCGACACGGGAGATACCGGACCCACGGGTGACACGGGCGACACTGGACCTACGGGTGACACGGGAGATACCGGACCTACGGGCGACACGGGAGATACCGGGCCGACGGGTGATACGGGCGATACTGGCCCGACAGGTGACACGGGTGACACTGGCCCGACAGGTGATACCGGCGATACTGGCCCGACTGGTGATACCGGTGACACTGGCCCGACGGGCGACACGGGAGATACCGGCCCCACGGGTGACACGGGCGACACTGGACCGACAGGTGATACCGG
>JAEZJG010000005.1 GCA_023415795.1 Bacillota bacterium
ATGTCGACATTTCAAAGCTCGTTTTTAAAAGGGGGATACCAAAAAGTGACGCTCCGCAGCATAGTAACAGGAAAAGAATGACCAAATACTTATGCCGAACCAAAAACTCAAAAAGTTTGTTCATATCAATACCATCCGAAACTCGGTTACCAGAAATTATATCATTTCTCCCGCAATGGCTCAAACACAATATGAACACTGTTCATTCAAATACGATGATTAAACGCCTGTTTTTTGCGCAAGGCCTGCGGAGGATGTCATCTCAAGCTGTTATTCGCGGTTTTTCACCGATTCGCTGACTGTGGCCCTGCTGACAGAATTTTTTAATCATGTGCAGGAACGGCGCATAGCCTTAACGAATATAGAATATACTCCCATTATCAGACACTAACCGTCAAGCGACACGAATAAGGAGATCCTCATGAACCGTATCTATCGCCTTTTTGGGGTGTTCGGCATTTTCGGTGCCATCTTGCCCGCAGGTGCGCTGGCCGCCTGCGTTGCTTTCATAAGCGGCTTTTCCCCGGTCAACGCGTTTTATAACGAGCTTGGTCTGTTTTCGGGCGGTTATTTCACGCTGTCGTTGGCGCTTCTTGTCAATCTGTCGTTTGTGATTTTCGGCTTGTTGTTCGGCGCACTCATGCTGGCTGACGCCTTTGCCAAAGACACACTTTCGTCTACCGTGCTCGGCTTTTTCGGTGCTCTGACGGGCGTGTTTGCCATGGCGGTCGGCATATTCACAATCAATTTTACCCAATATCACTATATCGTGGCAGCTGCGTTCCACATCTCGGCCTTTGTGCTTTGTGCGCTGTATGCGGTGCTTAAGCTCACGGCGCGCGGCAAAAAACCTGTTGCCACAATTATATCGGCTGTGCTGACCTGTGCCGCTTCGGGTGCCTACGCGTGGTACATAATTTCCGGCGGGATGACGACTTATCTCGTTGCGAGCGCATCGGCCGCAAGCCGCGCCGGTATTGAGCCGCTGGCGCTGGTCGGCTGGGCAGCCATCGCGCTATTGATGGTTTTCACCGTGCTCTTTTCCATCGGGCTGCTTGCTACTAAGCGAAAAAAGGCCGATGCCCAAGAGCTGCTGCGCCCGGACGTGACCGACGATGATGATAAGAGCCTTGATGAGGTGCTCGAAGAAATCACGGATGAACCGCTCGAAGAAAGCCTTGGGGTGGGGCTGCAAAAGAGCTTTGATGAAAGCGCGGAGGACGACGATTCGCTGTACGGCTTATAAACTTATGACTTAAAACGCGTCGACGACGGCGCGTTTTTTGACTTTATCTAAACGCATGCTTCGTATCCGGGTAAAAAGTTTTTTCTCTGATGTTGATCACAAGCTCTTCCACCGCCGCGTACACCGCCACCGCCATCACAGCCCACCAAACAGCCGATACGCTGATAAACAGATAAAACGGCAGCGCAAGGTAAACCAGCAGCCCGGTCAGCTTGTTTGCAAGCGTGTGCCGCACACCAAAGAACCTGTGCTTCACATACACCACGATGATAGAGGCGATTCTTATCAGCGCAATACCGATAAGCCACGGCCAAAAGGCGGTGATGATACCGGCTTCAATATACTTAATAATAATAGCGCCCATCATCACCATGTCGGCTATCGAATCGAGCCGCGCCCCGAGTCGGCTTTGTGTTGCCAACCGCCGCGCAACAATACCGTCTGCCAAATCCGTGATGCCAACCAGCGCGTACAACGGCAAAAAAAGCGCCATGTTCATTGGAAGCAGCAGCCAGAGCGAGAGCGGTATGCGCAGCAGCGTGATGATATTTGCGGCATGCCTTTTCATTGTTTTTTCCTTCTCAATTTATAAATAGAGTATAACACAATTGTATCGTCGTTTGATTGTGAATCCTATTAATGTTCACATCACCATTTAAGTTATTTCATGCTATTCAGAGGAAAAATAATGAAGCACGAAGAACATATACCTCAACCGATATAAAAAATAGCGAGGTCATTGACGATGTACGATCCTATTATCGATTCCGCAACCGATGCCGTCACCGCATGGGTTAAAAAAAACGCGGCTAAATCCGATAAATATAAAATCAACGGCATGAGCGTGACCTTCCGTGCGACTGCATCCTACGGCGTGTTCGGCATAGGATGCACCGCTGTCGCTATCGGATGCGCCTTCATTCCCGATTTGATTGCAAAGCTCTTTTTTGGGGGTATTTTTGGCATATTCGGCGTGCTGATTATGCTTTACGGGTTTGTGATGCACCTGACGCTTGATCCGGAACGAATCGCTTATCGTGGCCCGTTTGGTTTGAAAAAGCAAATACTCTGGCGGGATGTTCAATCCGTCTCGATCATTTCGCCCGAATACGGAGACCTGCTGATCAACAGCCGCGATGCGCGCATCCGCGTCTTTGCTTATCTGGCCGGATTTAACGATATAAAAACGCTGCTGACAAGCCGCTTCCCCGCCTCGTTTGATGCTGAGGCAGCCGTTGAGGCGGGCAGCAGCAGTCTGCTTCAAAAAGAATTTGGAATGCATATATTCAAGCTCAAAAAAACCAGCGGTATTGCCGGTTTCGTTTTGGCGTTTATGGGGATTTCCGGCTTGTTATACAGCTTATTCACTGACCAATACACAGATATTATTGTGGTCATTGGTACCCCTGCTATTTTCATAGGGGGTGTACTTACGATGATGTATGGTTTTCTGACGTGTCTTTATATCTGCGATGATAAGATCGTCTATCGAAACCTTTTTCTACAGGAAAGGTCTATTTTTTGGAGAAATATCAACACGGTCACCGTGAGTGATGAGCCTCAGCCTGAGCTAATAGACGTTCGTTCAAAACACATACGCATCAGAATCAGAATTGATTTCAAAGGATATCCCCTCATCAAAGCTTTAATATTCAAGCGATATCTAAGAACGCGAAGGGTATCTAATAAGCCATCCATACCGCAGCCATATAAGACATTTTTAATCAGTCTCAATTCGTGATATAATGATACCGGTTTGAATCTGATAATCGGGAGACCATATGAAAACACTGAAGACCATACTTTTACTGATATTGTCACTGGCGCTGCTAACCGTGCTGCCCGCCTGCACGTCCATACTCTCGGACGAAACGAGCGGAGCTGCAAACAACGGCACCGCAGCCGACGAAACCGCCCCCAAAATATTGGTGATGGCAACGGACGCCACGTTTCCGCCATACGAATACACCGAAAACAACGCATTCACAGGCATAGACGTGGAGATTGCGCAAAAAATTGCCGAGAAGCTCGGGCTCGAGCTGCAAATTAAAAACATGGCGTTTACCGATATCATCGCCGCCGTTCAAAGCAAGCAGGCCGATATCGGCATGGCGGCTTTAACCGCTGACGCAACACGGCTCGCTGCCGTTAATTTTTCGGCTTCTTATACCACGAGCGTCCAGTCAGTCATCATTGTCAACAATAAAACGGACAGCGCGGCGCCGGCCGATCCCGCGGACAAAAAAACGGGTATTGCGGTGCCGGCCGATCTCGCGGGTAAAAAAATCGGCGTGCTGCAGGGAACCCCGGCCCAGGTTTACTGTACCGAAGAATTCGGCCAGGCCGCAGTGACGGGATATGGCACCGATGCTGACGCGGGGCAGGCGCTGCTGCAGAGGCAGGTGGACGCGCTTGTGATGGACAGCGTCTCCGCCAAAACACTGGCGCAAACGAGCGAAGAATTTAAGCTTCTGGACGACGACTACAAGAAAGACGAGTTTGCCATCGCGGTGAACAAAGACAGCGTAACGCTGCTCAAAAAAATCAATTCGGCGCTGGCCGAGCTTAAAGCCTCGGGTGAAATCCGCGCGATAATTAAAAAGTATTACGGCTGATTCTTGCGATATTTCCAGCCTGTACCCGAACTTGTTTGGGTTTGTGTCCGTTGTGTCGGGTTCTATTTTTTTGCTGTTCAATGAATATTTGTTGAACAAGCCCAGCATATATAATATAATGATTCACAAATAAATTTGAATAATTGGGGGAACCAATCATGAAATCGTTAAAAACAATCGCCTCTCTGGCCCTTGTGCTTTGCATGATGGTCGCGTTTGCGGCATGCGCGCCGCAGGCTTCAAGCGAGCCGACCGCAAGCGAAACCGCAGCGTCCGGCGCGAGCGAAGAAGTCGGCGAATCGGCAGCGCCGAGTGAAGAAGTCACCGATTCAGAAAAAGCTGTGCTGACAATGGCCACCAATGCGGCTTTCCCGCCGTATGAATACACCGAAGGTGACAAAATCGTCGGTATCGATGCGGAAATCGCCGCGCTGATTGCCGACAAGCTTGGCATGACGCTGGAAATTCAGGACATGGAATTCGATTCGATCATCCCGGCTGTTCAAAGCGGCAAGGTGAGTATGGGCATGGCTGGCTTAACCGTTACCGACGAACGTAAAGAAGCCGTGGGCTTCACCACATCGTATGCAACCGGCAAACAGGTCATCATCGTTCCCGAAGGCTCCGATATCGCCTCCGCTGACGACCTTGAAGGCAAGACCATCGGCGTGCAGCTTTCCACCACGGGTGATCTTTACATCACTTGGGATTTGGTAGATACAAACAAAGCCAAAATTGAACGCTACAACAAAGGTGCCGATGCGGTGCAGGCCCTCGCACAGGGCAAGATCGATGCCGTGGTTATCGACAACGAGCCTGCCAAGGTGTTTGTGGCGCAGAGCAAAGGCTTAAAGATTCTCGAGACCGAGTACATCACCGAAGAGTATGCCATCTGCGTCTCTAAGGACAATGAAGCGCTGCTCAACAACATCGACACCGCGCTTAGCGATCTGATCGATGCGGGCGAAGTGCAGAAGGTTCTCGATAAGTACATCAAAGCCGAATAACCCTTGACAAAGCATTTATCCGCTGTTACCTTTTAAAAGGGCAGAACGGATACGATAACACCAAGGCTGCCTGTTATGCAGGCAGCCTTTTTTATTAAAATCGCGCAAAAGGAGGGTAACCTATGGCTGAATGGTGGCAAATCTTTGAGCAAAAATTTACAACCGCCTTCATCGATCATAACCGTTGGAAGTCTCTGTTGGATGGCCTTGGCAACACGCTGATTATCACACTCTTTGCCGTGGTCATCGGTATCATTATCGGCTTTATTGTCTCGGTCGTTCGCACCACACACGACAAAACCGGCAAGCTCAAAATCGGTAATGCGATCTGCCAGGTCTATCTGACCATTATCCGCGGCACGCCGGTAATGGTGCAGATTATGATCATGTATTTTGTTATTTTTGTCTCCGCTCCGGCTAAATTTGGTATACCCATTGCCATTCTTTCATTCGGTATCAATTCGGGCGCGTATGTGGCCGAGATATTTCGCAGCGGCATCAACGCGATAGACGCGGGGCAGTTTGAGGCGGGACGAAGCCTTGGGTTCAACTACACACAAACCATGTGGCATATCGTGATGCCGCAGGCCTTTAAAAACGTGATACCGGCGCTCGCCAACGAGTTCATCGTGCTGCTCAAGGAAACATCGGTCGCCGGTTATATCGCGGTGCAAGATCTGACACGAAGCGGTTTCACCATCGGCGGTGCCATTTACGATTACACACTGCCGCTGATTGCCATTGCTCTTATATATCTGCTGCTGGTTATCCTGCTCTCATGGGGTGTCCGCATACTTGAAAGGAGGCTGAGACGCAGTGATCGATAACGACATTTTGATCCGCACAGTGGGTCTCGAAAAGCACTACGGCCCCATCAAAGCGCTGGACGGTATCGACTCCGAAATCCATAGAGGCGATGTTGCGGTGGTCATCGGGCCGTCGGGCTCGGGTAAATCCACGTTCCTGCGCTGCCTGAACCTGCTGGAAGACCCGACAGGCGGTCAGGTTTTCTTTGAAGGAATCGACATCACCGACCCCAAGGTGGATATTAACATTCACCGCCAGAAAATGGGTATGGTGTTTCAGCAGTTCAATCTGTTTCCGCATATGAAGGTATTAAAAAACATGACGCTCGCGCCCGTGAAGCTGTTGAAGCTCTCACAGGAGGAGGCGAACGAGCAGGCCATGGCGCTGCTCAAGCGTGTGGGCCTTGCTGACCGTGCCGATGCTTACCCGGCGCAGCTCTCGGGCGGCCAGAAGCAGCGTATTGCGATTGTGCGCGCGCTGTGCATGAACCCCGATGTGATGCTGTTTGACGAACCCACCTCCGCGCTGGACCCTGAGATGGTCGGCGAGGTGCTGGATGTCATGAAATCGCTCGCGCAGGGCGGTATGACGATGGTGGTGGTCACGCACGAGATGGGCTTCGCCCGCGAGGTGGGCACACGCGTGCTGTTTATGGACGAAGGGCGCATCGTGGAAGAGAACACACCTCAGGCGCTGTTCGACAATCCGCAGGCCGACCGGCTGAAAAGCTTTCTGGCCAAGGTGTTATAGCGATTTATTGAAGCGTTCCGCAAGGGCGCTTCTTTGATATTGGAAGTGCAGATTATGGGAAACATTATTACCTACGTGCAAACAGAAATGCGAACGATGAAACAAAAGCCATTTTGCGCAGTGGATAGCCTCGTGCTTTCCGAGCTGGCTTATGTCAACTTTGGCAGTGCGGTGTCTGGCATGCGCCTGTTCGCCAAAGCGGCCCCGCTCAGCCAGCTTTACCGCGCAGAGTTGTTTGCCGACATGTTTCGCCCGACTCACCCCTCCATCGCCGCTCAGCCTAAGGATCACGAGATATACTGCACCACCAGCCGCCACGCAATGATGTCTGCGGCAGCCGCCAGCCCGCGTTTCCGCGATATACGGGTGCGTTTCCACGAGGATACCTTCGATGTTGAGCAGCAGCAGCAGTTTTCTGCCGTCACCTTTCAGCTGGAGGACGACACCGCCTTCATCGCGTTTCGCGGCACAGACATGTCCATCGTGGGTTGGAAGGAAGACCTCAACATGGCTTACCTTTCGCCCGTCCCATCGCAGCAAGCCGCTGCGGAATATCTGGATGCGGTGGGCAAACGCCTGCCCTTTACGCAAAAGCTGCGCGTGGGCGGTCACTCCAAGGGCGGCAACCTCGCCGTATACGCCGCCATGAAGTGCAGCCCGTCCGTGCAGCGCCGTATAATCGATATATACAACCACGATGGCCCTGGTTTTCGTAACAGCGTGCTGGAAACGCCGGAGTATCGTGCCATCGAAAGCCGTGTGCGCAAGATACTGCCCGAGTCGTCGTTTGTGGGCATGCTGCTGGCCGACACGCAAAGCTACCGCGTGGTGGAAAGCACCGGCTTTGGCGTGATGCAGCACGACGCTTTCACCTGGGTCGTCAACAACGGCGACTTCGCGTATGCGGAGAAGCTGACGGATGGTGCGCTTTATATGCACCGCACGCTCAGCGACTGGCTGGATTCAATGCCGGACGCGCAGCGCCGCCAGCTGGTGGAAACCATCTTCCGGCTTATCGAGACAACCAAGGCACAATCCGTGGCGGATCTCACCGAAGCATGGGGCAAATCCGCCGTCACGATGCTGGGCACCTATCGCAGTCTGGAGCCGGAATCCCGCAAGATACTGTCGCACGTCGTCGGCGCGCTGATCAAAATGTCGGTGCGCAACCTGAGAAAAGAAAAGGCGGCAAAGGAAAAACCTTCGTCCGCCGAGTAATAGAACACCGAAACATCCCCCATCGGCTAAACGCCGTCATGCAGAGCGAAGCGAAGCATCCCCTTCTGAGGTGCGCTGCACAGGGGATTCCTCACTGACGTTCGGAATGACAGCAGTAGGGGCGGCGAAGCACCGCCATCGGCAACACTGTCATGCAGAGCGCAGCGAAGCCTCCCCTTCTGAGGCGCACTTGCCGGGGGATTCCTCACTGACGTTCGGAATGACAGCAATTTTGTTGGTATGTCATTCAAGCGCAGCCCCTACAGACACGCTGCCATAAATGACAAAGGCAAAGCCAAGTATGGCTCTGCCCTTTTCGTTCGAAGTATTGCTGTCCTTATCTATCATAACAGCGTCTCCCCGTATTCTTCAGTTCTCAAGAAAGCTGCTCAGCTTGCCCAGTTCCTTGCCCACATCGGCAGGCTGCACGACTGACATTCCTTTGTAATTGCCGTCTTTATAATCCTGAGGATAGCGGTACGTTTCCAGCTCGCTGCTGTCCATACCCTTCACTGTTTTCGCAAGCTCCAGCATTGTTCCCAGCGGCATGTCGGTACGCACATAATTCACCGCCGCGTTCAACAGACCGGGTATTTCACCTGCGCTCACATTCTTCATCTCCTTAAACAGCGCGTGCAGTACGTTCTGCTGGCGCTGAATGCGACCGGAATCTCCGCCCGGATGCCGCACACGCATGTAAGCCACAGCCTGCCGCCCCGTCAGGTGCTGCATACCGGATGCTTTGAGATGCTTGGCCTTGTTCGACGGGTCAATACTGTTCACTTCGTCGATGCACAGGTTCAGGTTCTCAATTTCGTTCTTCTCAATCTCGATGTCCACACCGCCCAGAGCGTTCAGAATATCCTCCATACCAAAGAAGTTGACCACCATGTAGTAATCAGGCGTGAGTCCAAAGCTTTGGTAATATGTCCGTTTGGCAAGCTCAATACTGCCAAAACCAAATGCCGTATTCAGCTTGTTCTTGCCGTGACCGTCAATCTGAACCAGCGTATCGCGCATAAAAGATACCAGCTTGATGGTGCCCTTGTCCGGGTTGACGCGCAGATACATCATAACGTCGGAGCGTCCGGAGAACTTTTTGCTGTCGCGGTTATCCACGCCGATCATCAGTATGTCCGTCTCTCCCGCTGTCTTTGCAATTTCCGAAGCGTCCCCTTCTTGAAATGAGACCTCAGGCAAGCCCTCCACATTGTCCGCGCCTTCATCCTCCAGCGCAATGGTATCTCCAGCGTCTAAGCCGCCCCAAATCTGCGACACGTTGAAATACACCGCCACTCCAACGCCCGCCAGTGCCACCACCAGCACAACGAACACCGCCACCAGCGCCCGCATCCGTCCGCTTTTCGGCGGCTTGCGCTCCGGCTGGCGCGGCTTTTTCAGCCCCAGCTGTGATTCGTCAATATACATTTTGTTGCCGTTCTGTTCCATGAATCCCCCGTCGATCTTCAGTTATTTCCCCGCCGCCACCTAAACAAACTATTTCCCGCGCAACATCGCAAGCAATGTTACCGTTATATTGACGCATACCAAACTTGTTTTGTTCCCAATCATTGCTGAATCAGCTTGCGTGCCACCATAGCACCGCTGCTGCTCACCAGCACGCCCGCCTCGCCAGCCTTGTCGCTCCACACCTTCTTCTCGTCCCAGACAAAATCTCCCGCACCCGCGCCACGGCTCACCACCGTGAGCGGCACACCTGCCTTAAGCGTCACGCCCTGCGGAAACACAAACAGCTCGCCGCCCTTCTCAGACCATATCATCCAGCCGGACAGGTCAACATCCGTGTCGGCTGATAGCGTCGCCGTCTGCGCGTGCGTATCAATGTCCAGATTAATCGAAGCCTCAGCCGCGTCCGCCGCAACATCCGTCACCGTCAGCTCTCCGTCCCGCGCCGCCAGCTTTACGCCCAGTGTAAAGTTCTGCGTCACGTAGATGTCCGCATTGCGCAGCGCCGCCAGTACACGCGGGTTTGCCGAGTCGTTGTCTTCCGCGGTGCTGGTGGATATCACCGCCGCGAGGGGCAGCGCCGCTTTGCCAAAGGCATCGGATGTCGCATCCGGGTTGCCGTGGTTGCCCACCTTGAGCACGTCTGCCTTGAGGTCAACGCCCGCATTCATCAGGCTGTTCTCCTCGTCGAACTGCATATCTCCCGTGAACAGCCAAGTGAGACCGCCCGCGCGAAGGCGCAGCACCAGCGAGTTGTCGTTATCGTCGTCCGCGTTGAACGCTATCGGACCCAGCACCTCAAACACCGCGCCGGAATCCGTTGCCACCGTATCTCCTGCGGAAAGCCGTGTTACCGGGAGCCCCGCTTTTTCCGCCAGCTTGTCCACCTTGCCCTTGTCCTGCGTGATGGACGCGGCATACACCGCACCGATTTCATACCGGCTCGCAGCCGTCGCGAAGCCGCCCACGTGGTCGCTGTGAATATGCGTCAGAAACACACCGTCCAGCCGCTGGACACCCAGCGCCGCCAGCGCGCGCAGCAGCGAAAGCCCCGCCTTCTTATCGCCGGTATCAATCAGATAGTTCTGCTCGCCCAGCTGCACCAGTATCGCGTCGCCATACCCCACATTGATTGCTGTCACCGCGATTTCGGGCGCATCGCCCGGCGCTTCGGATGGCTGCGCAGTGGGTACATTCACCGTTGGTTCGTTCGGCTCCGTTTGTTCGGGCATAGGCGCTTCCGTCTTGTCGGTTTGTGTCGGCGCCGCCGTTTCCGTGGGCGAAGCCTGTCCGTTATTTTCCGCGCAACCGGCAAATGCCAGCAGCAGCGCTAATATCAAAGCAATAAAAAGTCGTATCTTAGAGTGCATCCCGCTTCCTTTCTTACAGCAAATGGCACGTTTAGTATAACTCAAAACAGCACAAAAAGCATCTTTGTTCCGAGATTTTTTACAAACGCGTTTATGTAGAGTTTATCACGTTTCACAGTCTGTCGATTATTGTCGTAAATCTTGTTTATGTTTTGGCAGACTTTTGTTATACTGTTAATATTAAATAACTGTTGATAGGAGTAAACAATTGTAATGAACATGCGCTCATCAAAAATGTTGCTACCCCTTGTTATCATATTATCTATTTTAGGTCTTCTTCTGTGTATTGTCTCTCCCTTTATAGGGATTGTCACTTTGCTATATTGCATTGGTAATTTTATCTGGATAATACGTTTCAGATACAAGTATAAACATCTTCCGATATTGACCCTAAGTGCGAAAGTTGTATCTAAGCTTAATCCTGTTGCAGGAACTCAATATGGTTTTACCACAAGGTGTTTTGCTACATTTGAATTAGCAAATGGCACCAGAAAAATGTTTCGGGTGCCTTTTCAGGTATATGGAACAATACTGGAAAATGAGAACGGAATACTTTCATATAAAGAGCAGGGTAAAATACTAGAATTCATCGGTTTCCAAAAAACTATATAACAGTTTCTTATCGTATACAAAACCATCTCCCCCCTACACCACCAGCAGCGCAATCAGCGGTATCGAGACGACGGAGATCAGCGTGCTCACCACCACCAAGCGCGAGGCGTATACCGCGTCCATGCCGCCGCGCTGCACCAGCACCACGCTCATTGCGCCCGCGGGCATTGCGGTAATCAGCACCGGTACCGCCAGCAGCAGTCCGGAGAAGCCCAGCAGCTTCAGAGCGGCAAACGCCAGCAGCGGAAACAGTGCCAGCCTTATTGCGCTGAAGCCGTATATCTTCACGCCGCTCATCAGGTCCGACAGCCGCACCGTCGCCAGTATCATGCCGACCACCATCATCGCCAGCGGCGTTTGCGTCGCGCCCAGCATGTCGAGCAGACTTGTCATAAACGCTGGCATCTGCACCTTGCCGATGAGCATAGCCAGTGCCACGATGGTCGCGTAGAACGGCAGATTGATCAGCATCTTCTTATCAAACAGGCGCGCACCCGGCTTGGCGCGGCTCAATAGCACCGGCGTGATGCCGTAATACAGCAGGTTCAGCGGCAGCGCGAACAGCACGGCATACAGCAGCGCCCTCTCCCCCAGCAGCATATAGCACACCGGCCAGCCCAGAAAGCCGTAGTTGTTGAAGAACATGGCTGCCTGCGTGACCGCGCGGCGCATGCCGTCTTTTGGCTCCAGCAGGCGCGTCAGCGGAAAAGTGAGCAGCAGCGCCGCCAGCGATATGACGATGGCGATGACGACCAGCGTCAGCAGATCTCCCTTGATGGCGTCAAAATCCGCTCCGGTGGTGGTGGCCAGTATGCTGGCCGGCACCGAGATGTTCAGCACCAGCGTGGAAATCATCCCGCGCGCCTGCTCTGTCGGCTTCACGATGCGCCCAAATATATATCCGATCAGCACCAGCAAAAACACCGCGCCGATCTTCTCCAATATCTCAAGTATGCCCATATGTCCCCCTAAAGTCACGTGTATATATATCCGCCACTGCCCATTATACGCTCATTGGGATGTTGGCGCAAAGCCTTTTCGCTGACGCTATATGCCGCTTCTGGACACAATATTTTTACAGCCGTGCGGTATGCAGCCGCCTTGTGCTGTGATACAATCTTGCCATCAATATATCTCAAAGGAGATTAGGCATTGGCAGACGGCAAAACGCGCGTGGCGCTGATGGAGTGCGGCTCATACGATACGGAGCTGCTGACCCGCAAGATAGACGAAGCGGTATCGCTGCTGGGCGGCTTTTCGCAGTGGATACGCCCCGGCATGAACGTGCTGTTGAAGGTAAACCTGATCGGTCCGCAGCCGCCCGAATCCGCGGCGGTCACGCATGCCGAATTTGTCCGCGCCGTTGTACGGCTTCTCAAACCGCTGGGCTGCAACGTCTGGATCGGCGACAGCTCAGGCGGTGCCATCGGCGGCAAGGCGCAGACAGGACGCAGCTTCGCCGTATCCGGCATTGAAGCGGTGGCGCAAGAGGAAGGCGCGGTTATCAAGAACTTCGACCGCGAGGGCTTGATGGAGGTAAAGACAGCGAACGGCATGGTGATGTATCTCGCCAAGCCGGTGTTCGAGGCAGACTTCCTCATCAACCTGCCCAAGCTCAAAACGCATCTGCTGGCGCTTTACACGGGCGCTGTTAAAAATCTGTACGGCTGTGTGCCCGGTCTGATGAAGGCGGAATATCACAAGCAGGCGCAGTCCGCGCGGGAGTTCGGCGAGGTGCTGTGCGACATCAACAAGCACGTGAAGCCCGGTCTTAACATCATGGACGGCGTGGTGGCAATGGACGGGCAAGGCCCCACCACCGGGCATCCATACAGCGCGGGCAAGCTGCTGGTCTCTGCCGACCCGCTGGCTCTGGACACCGTTGCCGTGCGCATGCTGGGTAAGGACATCCGCGAGCTGCCGGTATACGCCGCTTCGGTGCGCGAGGGCATCGGGCAATGCGACCCCGCCCAAATTGAGGTGTGCGGCGACTTTACCGCACCGCCCCGTTTGCCCGGCTTCAAGCTGCCCCGCACGATGGGCGCCAAGAAAGCGCCGGGCGGTGCGCTGGGCAAAATGATATCGCTGATGAGCACACGCCCCGTGGTGGATCAGGCTGCCTGCCGCCGCTGCAACATATGCGCGGAGAGCTGCCCCGTTTCCGCCATCGACAAAACAAACCGCCATATCGACTACACCTTGTGTATCGGCTGCATGTGCTGCCACGAGATGTGCACCTATCGCGCGGTGAAGCTGGAGCGCACCAATCCGCTGATGCGTCTGCTGTCGCGCCCCAAGTAAGCCCCGTCTGAAAATATTGATTGTTCTTTCATCCGCCCTATTGATAATTCTTGGGCGGCTGTTTTTGTTGTAACCCGAATCTTATTTATTTCAATAATACAAATAAATGTGTTTTTATTTTAGACTACCGGTGTATCTATATAGAAAAAAGGGAGTGTGCCTATGCCTGCTATTAGAATCGCCATCGTCGATGATTCATCCTTTTCTATTGCATTTATACGCGACATACTGGAACAAAACGGATTCGATGTGGTGGGTGAAGCCGGTTCGCTGGAGGAGGTACGGCGCGTTATCCGCGAAACTAAGCCCGATCTTGTCACCATGGACATGACGCTGCCGGGAACTGACGGCCTTGAGTGTACCCGCGCTGTCCACGAAATTGACGAGAACATCAAGGTGATCGTCGTCAGCTCCATGATGGATGATGAAATCGTGAAGGAGGCGAAGCAGAACAAGGTGTCGGCTTACCTGCAAAAGCCGGTGGATGCAGACGCTCTGGTTTCCGCCATCAACCGTATCTTAGAGCGCGACAAGCTTTACAGCTTTTTGAACTCCCACTACGTTGCCAGCTTCAAGGAAGCTTTGCTTAACGGCATGAACAGCATGACAAAAACCCTGCTGACCTACAAGGACGAATATGTCAGCAAGGGCGAATATAAATCCAAGGGAATGTCGGTGATCGTCGGCGCTATCGGGGCGTTTTCCGGGCGCATGCTGATTGATTTTTCTAAGGAAACCGCCGCCGCATTAGCAGCCGCTATGCTGAAAAAGGTATCGGTCGGCAACGATGATATTACAGCCGCGCTGGGCGAGTTTGCCAATATCGTATGCGGCAATGCCTGCTCCATGCTCAACCGGCAGAACATTGCACTGGGGCTGCGCATCGCGCCGCCGTCCATATTCTACGGAGACAAAATAAGCATATCCGCGCCCGACTTTAGCACCTTCGGTGTGCTGGCGCAAACAGCCTTTGGAGATATACTGCTCAACATTGGCTTCAAAAAGGGGGAATGACGCATGGATCTGAGCAATATAAATCCGTTTATCGAATCATTTGAGGCTGTTATACCGCAGCTGGGCTTTTCCGAAATTCGCCGCGGAGATTTGAGCGTGACCGAACAGCAGCTCAATTTTACCGGCGTGATGATCGTCGTGGGCATTGTGGGCACCTTGCGGGGCAACGCCGTATACTGCATCGAAACCGATCATGCCAAGGCGATAGCCTCCGTGATGATGATGGGCATGCCGGTGGACGAGCTGGACGAAATGGCGCAAAGCGCGCTGTCTGAGCTGGCCAACATGCTGACAGCCACCGCTGCAACCGGCTTTTCCGAGCTGGGTCTGCCCATTGACATCACAACACCCACGCTGCTTCACGGCGAAAACGTCAGTGTCAAGATGAGCGCGAAGCAAGCGATAAGCATCCAGCTGCTTGCAGATGGAATCCCTATTGCCATCAACCTCGCGTTCGAGGGATAAATCCATCGCGGCTTATCACATACGATAAGCGGCTAACTATAAGCTTAATAAGCCTCCGGAGCATCGTAATTGCCGGAGGCTTTGTTATACTGTTCGCCATAGGCTAAACAACCTCACAAAAAGCTCACAAAAGCTCAACAAAAAATGAACAGCGTTTGAGGGCTGTTGGCGTTGTTTAAACCGTCGATATTTTTTTAAGCTTCTGTATGAATAAAGGCGGGGCTGTGCCCGCCGTTGCTATCACATATTGTTGACCGTCCTGCTGCGTCAGCCCAAAACATCCGCTGCCATACTATCGCCCGATGCATCTTGGCCGTATTGCCGGCCGGCTGCCCGTGCCAGCGGATTATGCTGCATCAGTTTATACGCCTGCCGTGCCTGCTTCAGCTTTGCCGCCCCCCGGCACGAAACCAGCACCGCGTCCAGCTGATCCTGCGTCAGCGTACCGTCTTCCACCAGCGCCTGTATGCCGCTGCCCTCTTCCGACAACGCCGCAGCCGCAGCCGCCCGCTGCTCCTCGGTCAGCAGCCCCATGCCCTTAAGACCATCCAGACTCTTAAGCGCCGCATTGGGCGCAGTGTCCCTTGCCTGCTTGAGCCCTGCGTATATCTCATCGGCCTGCTCGTCCGAAAGATCACCGCTGAGTACCATATCGTCCAGCGCATCCTGCAGCTCGCTGTCAGACATCTTGCTGCCCGAGCGGCGAAAGCTGTCGAGTATGCCGCGTACATCGGGCAAATCTCCCCGGCGGTGAGTCATCGGCTGTTTCGCCGTGCTGCCATCAAGCCTGGGCGGCTCGCTAAACGAACGCTCCCGCTTTATCCTGGCGAAGCCCGGCGTCTGCTGCAAGCCGTCTGCCGATAGTTCCCGGTAATTTATTTTTTCGGTATAACCGCCAATCGTGGTCACCGCAATTCCTCCATCCAGCTACTATGCCTTTATATGGGTACTTTTGAGCCATTTGAAACACTTTTTTCATCGGTTGCCAATCTCAAATTAACTTGACATTTTGTCTGGCCACTTTCGCATTTTATGGTTTGACGCACCCCAATTGCGGTTATATACTAATATACATTTTATATTCTATATTTTATATCATATTACGGGAGTTATTAATGGGTAACATTTATGTTGCACGCCAGCCTATATTCAACAATCGCATGAAGATTTACGGCTACGAGTTGTTTTACAGGCGCAGCGATAACAATATGTTTGAAGGCTCCAACGACGATCAAGCCACCGCATCGTTGCTGGCAGACTCTTTTTTTATGGGCTTTGATGAGCTGATCGACGGCACACGCGGCTTCATAAACTTCTCTCAGAATTTATTACTGGACGAGACCGCGATGCTGCTGCCGCGCGACAAGGTTGTTATCGAAATAGTGGAGCGCACGGAAGCAACGCCGGAGGTTTTGTCTGCCTGCAAGCAGCTCAAAAAGGCAGGCTATAAGCTGGCTCTCGACAACTTCACGGACGACGAAGCCTCGCGGCCGCTGATACCGTATGCGGACATCATTAAGGTGGATTACTCCAGCCTGACGCTTGGTCAGCAGGTGCTGATGATACGCAAATACCGCCCCATCACGTTCGCCGCCATGAAGGTGGAAACCGCCGAAGAATTCCGTCAGGCAACACTGCTGGGATACACGCTGTTTCAGGGCTACTTCTTCAACAAGCCGGTGATGATCGGCGGCAAGGCGATCGGCACACTGGGCGGCAATCTGGTTCAGCTGACACAAAAGCTTTCCGCGCAGGATCCCAACCTCAAGGAAGTGGCAGCCATCATCGAGCGCGATGTCGAGTTATCTTATATGCTGCTGCGTATTGCCAACTCGGCTTTCTACCGTTCTCGCGTCGCCATCACCTCCATACAACATGCACTGATGCAGATTGGTCTTACGGAGCTGAGGCGCTGGGTAAACCTGCTGATGATTAAGGGTTTGACGAACGCTGACAACTCAGAGCTGATCAAGCTTTCGCTGATACGCGGCCGCATGATGTCACTATACTCAACCGCAATGGGCATCAAACGCAATGCCGAATCTGACTACTTTATTGCCGGAATGTTCTCCTCCATCGATTCGCTGCTGGGCGAGCCCATGCAAAAGATACTGGCAAATCTGCCTCTCTCTGAGACTGTGAAGGATGCGCTGCTGGGCATGCCGGGCCCCATCCGCAATACGCTGGATGCCGTGCTGGCTTTTGAGCGTACGGACTGGCACTTGGTCGACAGCTTCCTTGAGGAATCAGGCTTGCCGCAAGGCGCGTTTACATCGATCTATCTAGATGCCGTCAAGTGGCAGCAGGAGCTTGACGTATAAACTTTAGGAATCACAAAGGTGTTCTGCTAAACTTTAGGAGGTATCACCCATGAGCGAGATCTATGTCGCAAGGCAGCCGGTATTTGGCAGTAAGATGAAGCTCTACGGCTATGAGCTGCTTTACAGCAGCGGAAACTTAAACTGCGATGCCAGCGAAGATCAGGCGACAGCCGCCGTGGTGGCCGATTCTTACTTCTTGGGCTTTGAAGAGCTGACAGACGGCACGCAAGGCTTCATAAACTTCTCTCAGAGCCTGCTGCTGGCCGGCACGGCCTTGCTGCTGCCCAGCGACAAGCTGATTATCGAGATAACGGATTACACAGACATCACGCCGCTGTTTATCGCCTCGTGCCGCCGCATGAAGCAGCTGGGTTACACATTGGCGCTGGGAGATTTCACGGACAAGGAAGACTGCCGTCCGCTTGCCGCTCTCGCCGACATCATCAAGGTGGATTACCGCCGCACGCCGCATGACATGCAAGCCCAGATAATCTCGACGCACAAGCATGCCGTGTTTGCGGCAACGAACATTGAGACAGCCGAAGAATTCCAGCATGCGTGCAGCCTTGGTTATGGGCTGTTCCAAGGAGATTTCTTCAAAAAGACCACGCTCGTATCCGGGCGTGAAATCGGTACGCTGGGCACCAGCATGCTTCAGATCACACAGCGGCTGACAGAGCCCGAGCCGGATCTTAAGGCGATAGCTGCCATCATCGAAAAGGATATGGATTTGTCGTATAAGCTGCTCCGTCTGGCAAACTCCGCCTACTACCGCAGCACCATGGCGCCCATAACCTCCATACACCAGTGTCTTACACAGATAGGACTGCTAGAGCTGCAGCGCTGGGCGCATCTGTTGCTGATAAAAGGGTTGACTAATCCCCAAAACGCGGAGCTGGTTAAAACCTCGCTGGTGCGCGGCAAGATCATGTCGCTGTTATCCGATGCCGTCGGTCACAGGCAGACAGACTCTGCATGCTTCTTCACTGGCTTGTTCTCCTCAGTGGATACGCTGCTGGGCGAACCCATGGAAAAGGTTCTCTCCCGGCTTCCGCTGGCTGACGATGTTAAGCAGGCGTTGATGGACACACCGGGGCGGCTGAACACGGCCTTGCAGGCGGTGATTGCCTTCGAGCAGGCAGATTGGAATACTGCGGATCTGCGCCTCGGCGAGCTTGGGCTGCCCAAGGGCACTCTGGCACCGCTCTACATGGTCGCCATCAAATGGCAGCAGGCGCTGATCGTTTAGCGTAGGCGCGACAATACAGCCAAAGCAAGACAAGCCTCGGCAAACCAATTGCTTAATAGGTATCCTTATAGCGTATTTATGCCGAACTGCACAGATGCCTTCCTCTTGGGCGAGCAGCTATCTCCCGATACGTTCATGTCGCTTTATTTGGAGGCGCTGCGCTGGCAACAGGCATTGCATGTTTGACGCATAACCGCAACTGCCTATCTCGGCGGCTCCGTTTCAGCCGCCAGCCACCATTTCACCCACATGGGTCTCGCACGAGGCACGATATTGAGCATCAGCATTCCGCAGCGCCCCGCATCGAAAGGGGGGGCTGTCGCCGCCCCCTCATTCTCCGCCGCCCTCACGGCATCAGCTTCTCCCATGTCTTGCGCCCCACAATGCCGTCCACTGACAGACCACGCTTTTTCTGATACGCTTTAACCGCCGCAACGGTGTTGGGTCCGTACGTGCCATCCGTGCCTTTGGGGTCGAAGCCCGCCGCCTTCAATGCCTCCTGCACCGCCTTCACATCCTCGCCCTTCATATACGGGCTGGTCAGCTTGAGCAGCCGCGTATACGGCACAACCGGCTGTTCCGGCTCTGCCGGTGTTTCCGCGCCCTTGATCAGCGCCGACCATGTCTTGCGCCCCACAATGCCGTCCGCTTCCAAACCGCGCTTCTTTTGGTACGCTTTGACCGCTGCCGCCGTGTTCGTGCCATACGTGCCGTCCGTGCCTTTGGGGTCGAAGCCCGCCGCTTTCAGTGCCGTCTGCACCGCCATCACATCCTCGCCCTTCATATACGGGCTGGCCAGCTTGAGCAGCCGCGTATACGCCACAACCGGCTGTTCCGGATCATCGGGGTCGTCATCCTCACGATCCATCAGCGCCGCCCACGTGAGCGGCCCCACGATGCCGTCCACCTCCAGCGCGTTTGCCTTTTGAAACGCTTTCACTGCCGTTTCCGTACTGCGTCCATACGATCCGTCCATCGCCTTGGGATCAAAGCCGGCCTTTAGCAGCGCCTCCTGCACCGCGCGTACGTCATCCCCCACCATCAGCACGGGAGCCACGTACCGCAGCAGCCGCGTGTATTCCGCCACCGGCTCCTCGGGCGGGTCCGGATTGGTACCCTGCTCGTCGAACAGCGCCGTCCATGTTGCGGGCCCCACCACCCCGTCTGCTGCCATGCCTCCCGCTGTCTGGAACGCGATCACAGCTTTCTGCGTCATCGGACCGTAGAAGCCATCCGCATCGCCGGGGTCAAACCCCTTCTCCTTGAGCTCTGTCTGCACCGCTTTCACATCCGCGCCGTACATATACGGGCTGGTGATTTTGAGCAGCCGCGTCCACTTGTCACCCGGAACCGCGTTACCAAGGCTCTTCAGCCGCCCGTAACGGTTCCATGAGGTTTTGGTTATCGCTTCGCGGACGACGCCGTCGCTTCGCCCCTTGGAATGTACCACCGTGCCGTCGCCCATATAGATACCCACGTGATACATCCTGTTCTTCGACGAATACTTCCGAAACACAAGATCGCCCGCCTGCAATGCCGACCGGCTGATGGCGCTGCACAGGTCAAAATACAGCCCGTTGGCGGTTTTGTCGCTGCGGGCATACCCATTGTCTATCAGCCACTTCATGATAAGACCGCTGCAATCGTACGCATGCAGGTTCTTATACCCCGCCGCCAGACGCTTTTTCCACAGCGCGATTGCTCTGTTGTAGTTGGACGCGACGTGATGCTCCCTGTATTTGATCCAGCTCTCGGTGATTTGAGATCCCGTCTGCCCCTGCGACCCCAGCACATAGATGGAGCCGTTCCTCACCTGACTGTCCACAAACTCGCACATTTTTCGCGCTGCCGCACTCACCTCTGCCATAATCATCCTCCCTTTATACGCTTCTGCCCGGTTCCCGCCCCGCTGAGACGACAACCTCTTATTATTACGATATGACCATAGACCGGTGAATGTCCGCAGCCGCAGGCACACAAAAAAGGACGAAGCCTATGCCTCGCCCTTCAGATTGTCGATATACCGTCCTCAAAAGCTGTTGATTTCACATTGAGCCAATGCCATTGGTGGAGAGCAGCGTGCACGCCACATAATAGCTATGGCGTTCTCCTATTTAATGTGCAGCCAATCTTTCAGCTTCGGCAAAACGTTATTGTTCGGATCCCGTATCACCTCATTGATCCGTTTCTCATCATAATCCGGGCAGTAGTAAAACACCACCGGGAAATCATAAGAGAGCGCACCCGCCTGTATCAGATGATATTGCGTCATATCAGGAGCGGTTACGTTTCCCTCTTGCCTTTCTGCCGTCCATTTTGCCTCATCCGCCTCGGTGACAAACTTATAGCCCACCTTCTTTTCAGCGTCATAACCATCCAGCTCAAATGCGGCTGTGCTACCCGTTCCATATATAATTGAAACCTTTGGTGTATACTGGTCTGTAAAGTGTATCTGGTACATGCCATCCCTGTACGACTCCTCAATAGCCGCCCTTATCCATGCGCCATCATACAGGCCGTTTTTCGACCACTCCTTAACTGAGGGAGCGTCTAAAGCAGCGTCGAGCTCACCCCTGAACAAGCTCAGTTGCTCCAGAACCTCGCTTTGTTTCATATCACCCTGAAAGGCATAGCAACCCACCAGTATGATCGGGAAATCCGCATAGTCCGCACATGCCTTCTGCAAAAGCTTGATGTCTTTGACATCCGGAACTTCTTTGACCCCTTGGCTTCTTTGCTGATCCCACTTGGACTTATCCTCCGCCGTAACCAGCTTATATCCGATCAGCTTGTCTGCATCAAACCCGTCCAATGCAATAACAACCGTCTTCTCTGTTCCGTCCAAAGCATCGTAGGTGATGCAGACCTCGGGAGGATTTGCCTCAAACCGAACGCCATACCAACCCTCCATGCTTGCCGTCAGCTCATTCCGATAAAAGTCGCCCGAGGCAACCGAACGCGTGTCAATGACGGCGGGGCATCCCGCTAATAGCAAGCAGCAAATGATGCCGACAATCGCTAAACCAGCTCTTTTCACTATCTCTCCTCCAGATTACAACGCCTTATAGTTTGTATGACTACACTGACGAAGGGAACTTCCCCCACTGGCTTCCCACAAACGCGCCCATCACCCCATACATCTCCATCTTGAGGTCGTCGATGTCTTGCTCTGCCCGCTTGATCGGCTCGTCCAGCGCATCCATGCCGGGTATGTCGTTTTGCAGCATATAATGGTATTGCTGCTTGTTCATCGCCTTGAGCGCCTGCTGCTGTTTTCCAACCTCATGCTCAAACGCCGCTATGCTGTTAAACCTTGGCTGAATTATACCATTGTTTGGAGATGTTGTATAGAACATATGATCGAATAAAAAACGACCCGAAAGCCATGTCCCGGGTCGTTTATCGTTATTTATAGCTCATGTTTCTCCAGCACACACAGGTCAAGATTTTCCGGCTTATGTTCACCCGGCAGTATGATGACGCCAATAACATTATCCTGCTCCCAGATATAAGCCGTTGCAGGTTCATTCGTTTCTATGCTAAACTTTTCAAAAAACGAGCCTCCATTTTGAGAGGTAAAATAACACACTGGCCCGACAGATCCATTACTTATTACAAGAGTAAGGTCGTTTAAATCAGCATAAAATTGTGCAATCTCAATCGCCTTCGGTGGATTCGCTACCGAAAAAACTGCCCATACAGCAGAGTAATAGTCTCCATCCCCGCTCATCTTTCTACCGTACATTTGAAAATGAGGAGTGCCATCCAATGCAACCAATGTTGCACTAAAAACATCCGTTTCTATCTTAGCAGGGACGCTGTACGATTCCGGCTCAAATACAGTATTTGTGTTCTTTACGAAATCTTCTAGGAAGTCTTTATTTTTTAACACTGTCTCCATATCATCAACATCCAAAAACGCCGGAACATCTCCAATCGCATAGTACTTTTCAACTCCATATTTCGCGATACCCTTGATAATCACATCGTCTCCTGTATCATTCTGACTGCTTTTTATTTGGCTAAATTCAATCACAGATCGTATCCGATATTCTTCCTTGCTGATCGCATTATAATCCACCTCCTCCCACTCCCTGCCATAAGGTATGCGTTCTGAGATTTCTCTCATCGACTCAGGAGTGAATGGCGTAGGCAATCCGCCTTCAACGCCGGAACTGGACGATGATCCTTGCTGAGGTGGTGCAGAAGCGCGGTCTCCAACCAAGCTCACATCTGCATTATCTCTGCTACTGCAACCTATCACCAGCACTCCCAACAAAGCAATACTTACGAATAACAACGTAATCTTGTGCATTTATTTACTCCTTCATGACGTATCCATGCCGGGTATGTCGTTTTGCAGCATATAATGGTATTGCTGCTTGTCCCACCACCCTATTCAATATAACCAGCTACCAATATCTCTCCATCATTTGTTAGTATACTCAAATACTCCTCATAATTATTTGCATCCTTTACGTTAGTCAATGCATCTAAATTCATAAGCTCTTCAGCATCTTTATGTCCAAGTTCGATAATTCTGATTTTTAATGAACCATCTGGCATCAATCCAGCTATATATGTCTGTCCGGCAAATACTTTCTTTGCCCCGTCTAGATCCTTATACTGCAACAGCCTATCCTTAGGTGAATAGTTGTTCGTTAAGTTATCGTATACACATAAAACCTCTCCTTCCCAAGTTAGTCCGAGTATCATCGTCATAGAGACACTTATTTGCTTAATGTTTCGCCATTTTCCTACACCTTCCTCAAATTCAGGTATGGTTGGTGCAGAAACTACCACTCCTCCATCTTTCTTTATTCCTGCCAGAATAAACTGAGCTCCTTTAATGTCAACAATATCGCTCCATTTATCTACCTCATTAATAATATTTTGATCAACAGAAAAAATCCCATCTGTCTGCTCCTGATGATCTGTATGAATAATAGTCCCATCACTTTTTAGACCATATGTTGTAAACGCAGTAAAAGCTAACGCCTTAATCTCGCTCCAATCTTGTACATTACAAGCACCGGTTTTATTGTTCCCAGTTACAACAACACTCCCGTCATCTTTAAGGCCACCCACATTGACAATCCCATAATCAACACTCTTAATGCCCTCCCAGTCATCAAAACTATAAACACTATTATAATTCGCATGTTCATTTATGGAATGATCCTCATTTATGCTAATCTGATAATCTGACCTAATACCCGCAACCAACGAGTGAGAGGGCATGTGTGCCTGTGAACATCCTAACGACAATACTATAGCGCACAGAATATTAATGGCCATGTATAAAATTCTTAGCCGTTTCTTGATCATATTACTGCCTCCTATCACTTCGGTAGATAAAAGAAAACCGCATTCAATGGATTATCATAAACTTCTCCATTCGCTAATACGATTGGCTCACCATATACAACAAAACCAGTTCGAGTCACATGTTTACCTCCACCATAACCCTTGATATCCCAATCTGCATCAATGGTAAACTGACTAACTTTATAAGCGCCCCCTAAGAAATCCTCAATATCTTCATTAACTTTATAAGCCTGCGGCAATGCAAGATCACCTGCCAATAAACCAGCATCAATTAATATTGTTACACCTTGAGGAATTGCAAACAGGCTTAGTGAAGAGCCTAACATGAGACTATATACACCTAGGCCAACTTTAACTTCAGTATTTTTCTGATTTACTAATTCAATATATTGGTCTCTGGCTATCTCATTAGAAACATCCACGTTTATTGTATCAGTGATTTGCAGCTCCAATTTAGTTTCAACTTCTTCGTATTGTCCAAACATGTTCAAAGAATTTACCACTTCCTTAAACGTATCCGTTGTTTTAATAAATTCTATAGAATCAGCATCACCGATATAATCTTGTTTAATAAAATCTGGTACCTCATTCCTTTTATTTTCGTTACTAGAATCAACGGCTCCACCACGCATACCAACCCCGGCATTTCCGTATGCATGCAACATACCCTCATAAGCCGCATTTTTGTCCTTCCGCACCTGCTCAGCCACAAGCCCCTCACCCACATTCCCATACGCGTGCAGCATGCCCTTCTGTGCCGCCGACTCATCCTCCAACCCATTCACATACACCTTGTACGCCAATGGTCCCATCGCATCCTCAAGCTGCTTCGGCAGCGCTATCATGTCCGCCTTGCTTAGTCCGTTTGCTTTTAGGTATTGTTCAAGAGCCCCCGTTTGATTTGCCTGACGAATTCCCTCCATTAGTTCCTTTAACCTTTCAGTATCGCTCTTCTGAGGCTTACTGAAAATGGAGGAACCACTATCACTCAACGTCGCGCCGCCAATCGCTGGCGTGTCATTCGCCGAAAACAACGGCTTCCCATTGCTTGTAATCTGCACCGGCTTGCCCGTGTTCCCCGCGGGCGACATATTCCCCCTGTTCGGCGTGCGAACCTGTTCCGCTTGTAGCCCCTCGCCCATGTTCCCGTAAGCGTGCTGCATACCGCGCAAATAGCTGTCGGAGGATGCATCAGGCAATGTCGCCTGCGCGTTATTCTTTTGCTGGCTGCCCCACTGGCTTCCCACAAACGCGCCCATCACCCCATACATCTCCATCTTGAGGTCGTCGATGTCTTTCTCTGCCCGCTTGATCGGCTCGTCCAGCGCATCCATACCGGATATGTCGTTTTGCAGCATATAATTGTATTGCTGCTTGTTCATCGCCTTGAGCGCCTTCTGCTGCTTTTCAATCGCATGCTCAAACGCCGCTATGCTGTTAAACCTTGGCTGCATTATACCATTGTCTGCCTGTGTTGTATAGAACGTATTTGCGTGTGCGCTCGTATGCTTTTGTACCGAGCCTGGAACCGGCTTCGCACCCGCATTCCCCGCAGCCCCAGACGTCTGGTTGTCTGCCGTGCTTGTCTGCTTCTTTTGCGCCATCTGACGCCGGTGATCTTCGGCACGCTGCTCCGCCGTTTTCCGACGCTCTTCCTCCCGCTTGCGCGCCTCCTCACGTCTGCGGCGCTCCTCCTCTTCTTCCCTCATGCGCTTTGCGTACAGCTTTCTCGCTCCCGCCTGTCTGTCAGTCTCGTAGCTCATTTTTGTTTCCTTTCCGCCGCCGCTTATGGACGGCTGCATTCTTCATTGCCCCTACAGCATCTTCAGCGCATCCTGCTTCTTGTCGCAAAACGCCTTCTTCACATCCCCGTTCACGCCGCTTTGCACCATGCCGTCCCCCAGTATGATGCAGGTAGAGAGCGTGAGCTTGCACAGCTCCTTGGTTTCCGCAGCCTGCTTTTCCAGCGCGTCGATGCGATCCTCGCACACCTCCAGCTTGTCCGCCTCCTGCTTCTTGAGTGTTCGGGCTTTGCCCGCCGCCCCCACCGCCGCGTTGATGATAATCATGATAGCGCCCACCGCCACGCCCGTTATTACCGCTTCCATGCCGTTCCTTCCTCCCGTTGATTTGTTATATGTTAAAGCCTGAGCCATATCCTTCGCTGTAAAAAAGGCGGGCGCAGGAAGACTGTTCCCGCGCCCGCATCGCACTATCCCACCAGCTTATCCCACGTTTTGGGGCCCACAATGCCGTCTGCTTCTAGGCCGTTTCTCGACTGATACGCCTTCACCGCCGCCTCGGTCGCGGGTCCGTACACGCCGTCGATGCCGCCGGGGTTATGCCCGTTGTCCAACAGCGCCGCCTGCACCGCCATCACATCCGCGCCGGTCATATACGGTCTGGCGGTATTTTTCAGCAGCCGGTAATAGCCCGCCGCTGCCGCACTGTCCCCCAGGCACTTGAGCCGCCCAAAGCGGTTCCAGCCCGTCTTGCCGATCGCCTCGCGCACCACACCCTCGTCGCGCCCCTTGCTGTGTACCACAAAGCCGTCGCCCATGTACACGCCCACATGATAGATGCGGCTGTTCGTCGCGTACTTCCTGAACACAAGGTCTCCCGCCGCCAGCTCATTTTTTCCGACCGCGCGGCACTCGTCGTAGAACAGCCCGTTCGCCGTGCGGTCGCCCTTCAGTAGCCCCGCGTCGTTCAGGTGCTTCACGATCAGCCCGCTGCAGTCAAACGCGCACAGGCTCTTGTACCCCGCCGCCAACCGCTTCTTCCACAGCGCAATGGCGCGGTTGTAGTTGGACGCCACGTTGTGCTCGCGCTGCTTGATCCACGCCTCGGTGATCTGCGCGCCCGTCTGCCCTTGCGAGCCCAGCACATAGATGGAGCCGTTCTCCATCTGCGCCGCCGCAAACGCGCACAACGCATCCGCCGCGCTGCGCTGCTGCGTCCATTCCCCCTCCTCCAGCAGTGCCGCCGCATCCGCCTGCTTCACCAGTCCGATGATATACGCGATCACCGTGCCCGCTTCCGTATCGCCAAGCACCAGCGCCTGTTCGCCGCGCTGCAGCGCCCCAATGCTTTTTGCTCCGTCGCTCGAATAGACCGTTATCTCTCTCGCTGCCGTTTTCATATGTTACCCTCCTCAAAATACTGTTTTGTTTATTGCGCCCTGTGCCGCAGCGATCCTCATGCTCTTCACCGTCTTAAAGCCCGCGTCCGGCACATACACCTTCATTTGCACCACACGCTTGAAGCCGCCCCCCGGTGTGGGCTGCACAAACATCGGCAGCCCCACCATCACCGGCGGCGCGGTCACCCATGCGCTAAAAGCGCCCAACGTGTCCCTCGCGCGCACGCTTAGCTGATACGACATGCCCGGCGTCCACGCTCCGGTTGCCGTGCTGATATCCACATGCGTTGCCGTGCTGTCATTATGGCTGCTCAGCACCGTGTCGTTGTCTGTTATGGCTGCCTCAAAGCCTTTCAGGTTGCCGTCAGCATCACCCGCATTGTTAAACGTAATCCTTATCGCCTCACCCGGCGCGTAACATGTTTTGGTGACACTCACATTGGTTGGCGCATTGGGCGCGCTGTTCTTTCTCACTGGTGTGCCGTATCCGGAGTACACGGTGGATGTGTATGCGGATTTGGAGCCGACACGCGCCCTTACATAAAGCCCGCGCGCCCACCCGCTGATCGTTGCAACCGGTATTGCATAGTTTGTAGCCGCTGCAGCTGCACTCGCAACAGTCTCCGCACCCCATGATGTTCCGTCGCTGGATGTTTGATAAGCCACCTCGTAACCGGTAATCGGATTGTTTGTTCCATCGCTGCCCTTCGTCCAGCTCACAGTAAGTGCTCCTTCAAACGTATCGGGGGACATGCTCACACTGGGTGGAGCTTTGGGTGCGTCGGGCGGTGTATAGTCGATGGTTAGCTTTGCTGCCGTGCTGGAAAACTTCTTCCTGTTTGTGCCGTTGGCGCAATACATTTTCAAGTAATACTTGCCCGTGGCAAGCATTTCCTTAGCTGTGTTCATTGCCGCAAATGTACTGACCAGCGCACCCTTTGCCACGCTGGTGCCATCCGCCGTACCCGTTAAGCCCGCCTGATTCGACGGTGTCCCCGCCGATACGCAGGCGCACAGATAAATGGTTACGGCATCGCTCCAATCATAATCCGTCATTGTATAGCTAAGCGAAGCGCCACTGATTGTGCTGCCTGCTGGAAGCCCAAATGCCGGGAATGTCATGTAGATAGAGTTATTGTAGTTGCTGCCTGAGCCGGGTCCGCCCACATCATATCCGGATGGTTCAGAGGAGTATCCGTTTCGTACTGGCGTCATCACCGTAGCGGCCAGTGTTTTCTGTGCCATAACCCCGCCTCCCTCTACTCCGCATACTGCACGTAGATCGTGCCCGCCGGATAGCTGCCCGATATCGTCGCCGAAGTCCCGTATACCACGGGTGCCAGCTGCGCCGATGTGATACCGGCAATGCTGAGCTTGAGCTTGCGGTTTGCGGCATCGTATTCCAAGCTGTCCTTCTTATCCGCGCCGACATCCGGGCGCAGATCCAGCGCGATAGACCTCATTACCCCCAGCTTCTCGCCTGAGATCGCCCCGGCACTCAGCTTGTCGCCCGTTACAGCGGCATCAGCCAGCTGTGCAGTCCCCACAGAGCCTGCCGCCATCTTTGCAAGGGATACCGCACCGTCCTTGATATGCTTTGTTTCTACAAGTCCGTCTGTGAGCACGCCGGCGGAAATTCCGTCCATCTGCGTTTTCAGATTCTCCAGCATGGCGTGCACGGTAGCGCCCGAAACGCCTGTTATCGGAGAAACCCCCACGTTTTCTGCGCCGCTGTAGCCGCTTTCCGTGCTCTCCAGCGCAGCCATCAGCGTGTTAACCTGCATCGTCACCTGATCGAACAACCGCTGAAACTGCTCCCTCGCCGCATCCTCATTCACCGGCACCATCGGAAATGCGATCATGTTTTTCAGCCCGTCTTCGGGCGTATACTTCATTCTGTTGAAGCTCATCTCTCTCACCTTTTTACCTTTCCGTTTGTATAATAAGAAACGCGCAGGCTGGAAAGCCCCACGCCATGGTCAAGCTCATTGCCCGACACCCGCACCTGTAAGAACGCCGCTCTGCGCATATTCAGCCGCAGCCTGAATACCTGCTCAAAGCTGATGCTGCGCCATGTGAACGCACCCCAGTTAAACTCTCCCCAGTCAAACGAACGCACCGAAATGGGCTTCGTCATATAGTTAACTGTCTTCTCGTTGCCCACGCTGATGTCTGCCTTGATATTTCCGTCCGTCGAGAAACCGGGGTACAGCGTCACAAACGTCTTCAGCTCATCGGGGCTGCCAAGATCAAACGCCTTGCTTTTGAAATAAGCGTTGATTGCCTTGCCAAAATCGTTATGACCTCGCGTCAGCGCCACCAGGCCTTCAGCGCCGCCGTAGCAAAGCTGCTCGCCCAGGTTTGTAAACACCGCAGCGCCCATGTTGTCAAAGCGATACCACGCCAGCCGCCTTTGCGCCCTGTCGTAGTCCGCATAGTCGTAATACGGTGTTGCGCCGTAATTCCAGAGAAATACACGCCCGTTCACGCACAGCCAGTAATACCGTGAAAAATCACACGACACGGCATTTTGCAGATTCTTCTCTCTCAGCAGCAGCGTGTTGATGTTGGCAGACAGCGGCTTCACGATATTCTCCAGCGCATTGTTGGTACTCACCAGCATGTTTATGCCGCTGCGCGAGTGCCCGAACACCAGCCGGTTGTCAATCAGCTGCACACTGCCCGGCATATCGCACCCGACGGAGTTGTTGCACTCCCTCACCGGATAGTACACATTCTCTCCGTCAAAGCTGTAGCCCACCGCAAACACCGAGTTTTCCTTAAACAGTATCAGCTGCTCGCCCATCTTGGCCGCCGCAGTAATGGGCTCGCTGTTCTGATCCAGCACCTCCTCCGACAGATCGGGGAAATACGTCATGCCCGCCGACACGTGCAAGCCAATGTCGCTGCGCCAATAATGGTAGGGATACGCCGCATTACCCGTCACAAACACACGCGTACCGCCCGCCAGACCTGCCGACTCACCGCCAAAGCGAACGGCCATCGTGCAGCCGGATATCTTTTGCTTCGCCCCCGTAATCGTCTTGTGCGCGGTGATCCACACATTGTTCGTGCCCGTCATCGGTGCGCCGTGCGGCCTTATGCCTGCCGCAAAGTTCACCCGCCCCGTCGTGCGGTCCACCGTAAATTCCACGCCCTCTGTCAGCGTTTTGATATACGGCGCTTCGCTGATGCCCGTCGTCACCGTTACGGCTGTCGCGTCCAGCTCTGTCTGCGGCAGCTGATACTCCGTCGCCTTATCCGAATTGTGTTCCTTCAGCCCGGGCGGCAGCGAACCGGTTCCGGCCGTAAATTGAACCACGTCCCCGGGCATCAGCGTATGTGCGGCCATCGTAATTTTACCGTCGGCTGCCGCGCTCGCTGTCCCGCTCATCCAGCTAAAGCCGCGCAGCTTCACTTTAAAGCCGCTGGCTGCCGATGCAAAGGTTTTGGCAGTGCCGCCCGGTTCATCCGAAACGGTAAAAGTATTCGCATCTGTCGCTGCCGCCACGTAATAGGACACATCTCCGCCGGTAAAGCCGTTATATTTCACCGTAAAGCCGGAGCCGATCAGGTTGTACGCTTCCCCGTCGTCGCTCTCCGATAAATCAGGACGGGTGTTTATCAGCACCGTCGGCGCATACGGCGTCACCGGTCTGTACGAATAGTCTTCATCTATCTGCCACACCTCGCTGCCGTCAATGTAATACAACGTATCGCCAAACTCGCAGAATGCACCCGGCTGACTGCTCAGCTTGGGTACACGCCGCCATTGAGGCACATTCGCAGACACATTCTGCGTCAGCCCCGGGCAAGTCACAATAAATCCCAGTGTCGCATCCAGTGCACTTGTGCCCGCTTCCTTATGCGTCAGCGTTACCGCCGCCCCCGTTCCGCCCACCGCATATTTGCCGCTCAATACAGAATTGGCAGCCAACGCCGCGCGTATCTTCTCTGCCGCCGTGCCGGCCGAATTGCCCGCTGCCACCGTGGCGGTAATCGTCAGCGGAGACCCGGCGACATCGGCAGCCGTCACAATCACAGTCGCCGTTGTCACACCGCTGCTCACCGTACCCGCCAGCGTCATTGCCGCCTTGTTGCGCTCAAACACCGCGCGGTCTCCCGCAGAATAGGTCACCCCCCCCGCCGTACCGTTTGCTGCCGCGGTATAATATGCCCCCGCCGCCGCACTCGCCGGATACCCCAGCTCCGGCGTAAAGACACCGGCTTGATACCGTTTCTCCACATCCGTCAGCGCGTTGTACCAAAAGGGTACATCCTCAATCGAAGGCGAAGCCAGCAAGCCAATGGCGCTGTTCTGGTTCACCGAAATACCCAGCGTGCTGTCTGCCACGAGCGGATATTTTTTCACCACCCGCACCGTTGCGCCGTGACAATCCGCCGCCAGCAAGCCGCTGAGCTGTGCGTGTGCGTTGAGCGCAGCTTTCACCTTTAAGGCCGCTTTATCCGCACTATTGTCTTCCTTCGCCAATGCCACATCCAGCGTCACAGGGCTGCCAAGCTCGGCAGCGGTTACGCTCACGATGGCATTGCCCGCCGCTGTGATGCCTTCGGGCACCGTCCTTATCACCGTCTCCGCCGCCTGCCCGACATACGCAGAGCGTCCGAACACCGCGCAGTCGCCCGCCGCAAAAGCCGTGCCGTCTATCGTCATCGGTTTTGTCACAACAAAATAGTCGCCTTCGTCATATGCGTTTTCATTCGTGTAAACTGAAAGATAGCGTTTGGCACTCCCATTGTCCCAACGATAAAGCCGTCCGTCGGCAATCACCGCACAGCAGCCGCAATACGGTTCGGATATACGCTGCACACCCGGCAAGCGCGCCAGCAGCATCTGCCCCGGTCGTTTGCACAGCGCCATATCCTTGTACCATAGGTTCAGCATGTCGGGGCTCTGATTGTCCGCGATGTTGTTCTCGGGGTCGCGCGTGTTCAGCCCGCCGTTTAGCTCCGGCAGCATAATCTGCTGCAAGGGGCTGTTTCTCATACTCTTCTCCCCCCAATCCGCTTGTTCATTGCATAAAAAAAAAGCCTGTGCGCTCTTTTACCCATCATCAGCTACTCCTCCTCATCCAATGCTGCATCTTCTGCCCCGACATCTTCCCCCACCACCGTTGGTTCTGCACCCCACACCGCCATCACCGCAGACAGATACGGCTCAGACAGCGCGGCTGCTATGTCTGCATGTCCGCGCACGGAGTTGATATACGCGCACCTGTGCGGGTCTCCGACAAGATACTCCTTCCCATCTTCTATTATGAACCGCTGTGTTTTTATACTGACACTTTTTTCCGTGAGCATATCGATAGTCGTTCTTGTTTCCATATTAATTTTCCTCCGCTTTATACTATTGGGTATTCCACATAAAAACCCATCACAGTAAATCCGCTGGTATTTATCTCAGTGGTGTTTAAGTAGGCCGTTACTGTGGCGCTCGTTCTCATAAGAGTAAAGTAATTGACACCAGGGTTAATCTGTATACCTATTGTCCTACCGTGCACACCAGACACAACGCCCTCCTCAGAACCGATACCGCCAGAGCTGTAGTCTGCCGATGCAAACGGGAGATCAGTCACGGCTACGTATCCTGCCATTGTACTCTTATTTGCTACGCTAAAGTATCCGCTCACCTTAACCCAGTTTCCGATGCGCTGGTATCTACCACTGCGCCAGTTATATGTGGCACTTCCAGCTGTCGAAGTGCCTATTACTCTCGGAGTCCAAAACCCCGATTCGTAATATACGTTGCCTTGGTGATGCACCTCATTTCCGTTGTGGTGCAATCTACCATCCGGGGATATTTCAGTCCTTCCCTTATAATCAAGCCCGTCATTGCTGGCGTAGTGCCAATCAATGATCTTTCCGATCTCCATGACTCCATCGGTATGCACGCGCGGAATTGATCCAAACCCCGCGCCGCTGACACCATATCCCCTCAGTGTGTCCGCATCCAGCCCGCTGCCCGCACCATCATTTCCGGCATGCCACACAGCGTTTCCGTTACTTCTTAAAACGCCGCTGACGTCCAGGCTGCCCGATATCGTCCCTCCCCCGCTTGTCAGAAATGTGCTTTTGGCATCGTCCGCTTTCAAAAAGGTTTCCGCCTCAGCCTTCGCCTCCTTTACACGCCGCGCCAACCGCAGGAAATCGCTGTCCATGCGATATCACCTCATCCCTTCTAGCACGCCATACTCATCCGTCGTATCCACCTCGCCGCCGCGAATCGTGCGGCACATCGCCCGGTACATCGACGAGTAATCGGCGTACATGTCGCCGTTCTTGTCCGCCAGCGCAAAGCTCGCCGCCAGCCCATACGGCATAATACGCGTTGCCGTATCGTCAGATATCTCCAGCGCATCCTCCAACATCGCAATACGCCGTCTTACCGTCACGCCCTCGTAAAACGCCAGCTCGCGCTGCAGCACATCAATAATTGCCGGCGCGCGCAGCAAATAGTCATCATTGTCCAGCTCATCTGCGTCAATCAACGTCAGAGCCATCACACACACATCCTGTGCCGTCATATTCTCACTTCCTTTTTCAAATTCTTTTAGGTAATAAAATAGCGCCCGCAGACGCCGCTGCTGCAGCTCCTGCCGACGCCTTAGATTTCTCTTCAGGCGTTCCCGCCATCCCTTATATGCCCGCCCCTCAAGCCTTCAGAGGGGAGGGGTCCATAAATCGCCGCATGAGGAGCTCTTCACCCCAAAGCGCTCGCAGAACCGCAGGCGCCGCAGAGACGGGCTTCCCTCGCCCGCCTCCGCAGCACACCCACCATGTTACAGCTGTACAGCTTCGATCTTCACCGCAGCCAGCGCTTCTCCAGCCAGCGCCGCACCGCCAATGCCGTCCAGCAGCGCCACCGTGATTTCCCCCACGGTTTTGACGCGGCCATTCGCCTCAAGCTCGGTCTTGCGCATATAGCGCGCGGTGTCGTACAGCGCGACATACGCCACAGACTCCGCAGCCACCGCCACATCGTTATCGCCCAAAGGCGCACGAGGGCCTTCGCCCGCCGCCAGCCGCACCGCTATGGGCGCTAAGCCGCCATTCTCCACGCGCAGCGCCAGGCGCGAATCCTTGCCCGTCACCACCGTCTGCTCCGCCGCTGCCGCTTCAATCTCTGCAGCCGCTATCACGTTCACCACACCACCGCTGATGCTGAATTTCGTCACATTTGCCATCTGTCATTCCTCCTTAAACTTCCGTCTCTTCGCCGGGCGTCAGATCAACGCGCACCAACTCACCGGGGCGAATCACCGTCGCGCCGTACAGATGCAGCACCTTGAAAGCGTCCGCGAAAGACTTCTCCGGGCTGTACCGCTCGATCATGCTGACAGGAATCTGTTCGGCCAGCGCCAGCGCCTGTCTCGAGAACGCCATGCAGTGATGCACATTGCCCGTCTTCTTGATGCTGTTGGACACATACACGCCAAAGTTCAAAAAGCTGCCCTTGAAGCCTTTGTCAAACACCTTGTCATTGGTCTGCTGAAACACAATCTTGCCGAGCACCAGCTTGGTATAGATAGCGGGCGAGATCACAAGGAAGCGTTCCTCCTCAAACGGCACATCCGCCTCCAGCAAAGCCTGCTCCGCCTCAGCCAGCGTAGACAGTATCGATGCCGACGTCACCCCATCGTTCGCAATGGTGCGTCCCGCGTCGGTATAAAAGCCCGCAAGATATTCGTCCAGCGTCTGTGCCAGCGCCTTCTTGGCCTCACGCACCTCCACGCCGAAAATCTCGCCCTGTGCCTGCGCCTTGTCGAGCCTGTCCACCTCCACGTTCACATACTTCGCCTGCGAGATGTACAGATCCTGATTGTAGCTCGATTTCTGCTCCAGCGTGATGTCGCTGCCGGGCGTATAGTCGCGCACGGTGGGGCGTCCCACACCCGCAATGTGCAGCACGTCACCCTTCTTCGATATCTCGCCGATCACCGGCCCCTTATACGTCAGGTTCTTGAAAACGCAGTCGCGCCCTCTGTCCGTCATCAGCTCCTTTGCCAGAATCTCCGGCTTGAATCCTTCATAACCCATGTTTTGTCCTCCCCAAAATTATTGTTTTTTTCCCGTGAGATAAGCCCAGATACGGCTGTGATTGCGCTCCAGCTCCGCGGGCGACATCCTTGCGATCGTCTCCTCCGACAGAGGCTTTTGCGCCGCATCTCCGGAGCCTGTCGCCCCGCCCATGCTGGCTGCCGCGTTGCGCGCATTGGTATCATACGCCTGCATCCGCGCCTCCAGCTCTGCCGCCTTGTGAGACAGGTATGCCTCCTTCAGCGGTACGCCGCGCCGCCATTCATCCATCACGGCCGCAGGCAGCTGCTGCAAATTCTCCTCCGGATATGCCTGGATAAACGCCGCAAGCTGCGCGTTAATCGCAGTCTGCACATCGCCCTCCAGCGTACCCTTCAGCGCCGCCAGCGCCTGCGTTTCCGGCAACCCGCGCCGCTGCGCATAGCTCCTCGCCAGCGTCTCCAGCTCGCTTAGCCCGGCCAGCCTTTGCTCCGCATCCGATAGCCGCCCGTTGATCTTGTCGTAATTCAGCCCCTTCTGAGCATACTCCGCGGCCGCCTCACGGGTCAGCGGCCGCTCCTCCTTGTTATAGCGCACCGTCAAAAACGGTGTCTCTGTTCCGTCTGCCGCATATCCCATGGTTTGGGGCGCAGCCTCCGGCGCACTCTCCGGCTGGTTTGCCGGCATCATCCCGGCCTGTGACAGGGCCGTCTCATCCATCATCCAAGTTCTCCTTTATCGTTTTGTGTATCAAAAAAGCTCCATGGTTTGAGCTCTTTCATATATACAAACATCTTTTTCGCACACCCACCCCCGCCACCCCTGCTGTCATTCCGAACGCCAGTGAGGAATCCCCCGGCAAGCGCGCCTCAGAAGGGGATGCTTCGCTTCGCTCTGCATGACTGCGTAACCGCGAAAGTGTTTCTCCCCCCACTACCCCTGCTGTCATTCCGAACGCCAGTGAGGAATCCCCCGTCAAGCGGGCCTCAGAAGGGATCGCTTCTCTTCGCTCTGCATGACTGCATAACCACGACAGTGCTTCGCCCCCCACCACCCTTGCTGTCATTCCGAACGCCAGTGAGGATTCCCCTGTCAAGCGCGCCTCAGAAGGGGATGCTTCGCTTCGCTCTGCATGACAGCGTGGCAGTGGCAGTGCTTCGCCGTTCACAAACAATGCATCCGTCATTCCGAACGCCAGTGAGGAATCCACCGGGTAAACGCGCAGCCATGCCAATTCGCGACAGCACTGTCCTCGGCATCCCCCCGTGCAACCGCACACTCCAAAGCACCCGTCACGCCGTCCCGCTCCCATGCCCCAAAGTCACCTCACAGCATCAGCTTGTTCTTGCCGCCTCTCACCACCTGACTTCTGTCCGTCAGCTCGTCCTTGCCAGGGCCCATGCCCAGCAGCTTCTCCGCCTGAGCCAGCAAAAGCGGCGAAATACGGCCCTTCTCCACCGCCTTACGCAGCGCGTCCATTAGCTCCATCGGGTCTGCTCCTGCCACCACCAAACGCTCAATCTCCTCCGGTACACCCTCATCCGCATCGCCGGATCGCACACCGTCCTTGAGCAGCGTCACCAGCTCGCCGCCCAGTGCCATGCCGCCCGGCTTTTTACCTCCCATCGGCATACCGCCTGTCATGCCGCCGCCAAAAGCACCGGCTCCCATCTGCTTTACATTCATGTCCATGTTCATTCTCAATCCGCCTTTCATTATTTGTTTCACGCGCCTTCAAACGCGCATAAAAAAAGAACCTTGTGATATTAAGGCTCCTTTGATCACCCTTTGTGCCGCCATTGTACCCTCAGCAGCCCTTACTCTCTGCATCGATATGTGTGCTGTAAAACAGGAGCCGGAAATCTACCGCTCCGGCTCCTGCGGGCAACATCAACCGTGTTTAAGCAAGCAGCAGCTCAATTGCCATGATGATTACCGACGCAATACCGGGCACAGCGGCAATCAGCGCAATTTGCCATGTGCGGCGGTTGCTCTGCCGCAACGACGTGTTCAGCTCAATCGAATCGATCTTCTCATCCAAGCGGTCCAGCATTTGCTGCACCAGCCGGTGTTCTCCTTCAATGCCAGTTTTGATGCTGCTAATCCGGCCTTCCATACTGGCCATGGCCACGCGCATTTCACTGATTTGGTCTTCCAGCCGGTTGATCCTCTGGTTTTCAGCCTGCATCGCCTCGGTGCGTGCCGACAAACAATCCGCCGCCTGCATCAGCAGCGCCCTGTCGGTGTCCTCCAGCTTGGGCTCCATCCGACTGGCAAACTCCCCCAGCTTCGACATCAGCTCATATTCTTCCGTGACCCTCACCCCATTTCTTATATTACAGGGTACGCTTTATTATATGCGTGCATAGTATCACGTGCGTTCAAATGAGCCGCTCATCCCTCAACAATCATGGAGTAATGGCATTGCAAGATAAGCCTCGACTTGCGCGGGTTGAGGGGAGGCTCACCTGAGCCCCCTCATACCGACAGCCCTTACAACCCGCTGACCGCTTCCTTGGCTACCAGCCCCTGCTCTGCCGCATCCAGCAACGCCGCCAGTATCGTCTTTGCATCAGCGCCCTGTGCTGCCAGCTCCTCCAAAGCCTGCGCGACAGCCTCAGGCACCGCACCGGACTTAACGCCTGCGCGCACCCGCTCCAGCAACGCCTCAACCTCGCCGCCGCTCTGCTGACCGACAGGCTTTTGTGCAGACAGTCCTTCTTCCGTCGCACCAAAATCCTGCGCCGCCTCAGCCGCAAAAGCCTTGTCTGCCTGACCGCGTGCCGCCGCGTCATTCAGCGCTTCAAGAATCACCTCAGCGTCAGCGCCCTCCTTGTCCAGCGCTTCTATCACCTTCATTGCCACCTTCTTCACCTTGCCTGCCTTCGCGCCTTGTCGGATCCGTGCCATCAGCGCTGCCGTATCCGCCTGTGCCGTGCCGCTGTCAGACTGTTCCAGCTCCGGTATCTGCGGCATCTCAGGCGTTCTTGCGCCCGCCGGCGGTGCCGCCATCGCATCCTCCGGAGACTGCGGTAAACCTTCCGCCTGCGGATTTGGCGCGCCGCCTGCCCCCTGTGCCTGCGCCAGCATCGCCGCCATCTCCTCTGCCGACGGCTCTGCCTGCGGCATTCCGCCGGGCATCTGTCCGCCCGGCATAGGCGGCGGTGGCGGCATACCGGGCATACCTCCCGGCGCTGCGCCGCCCTCTGCCTGCTTCACCTCTGCCAGCAGCTCCGCCTTGCGCGGTATGTGCCCGTCGGGTATGCGTTCCAGATACTGCGTGAGCGTCAGCTTGCCGCCCTTGAGCAGATTGTCCAGCGTCTGCAATGTCTGCACCTCGCTCCACATAGACGACGGGCCCACATCCAGCTTCAGCCGCATGGTGTAAGGGTCCAGCGCATCATCAGGTATTTCCACAAATATGCGCCGTCCCTCAAACTCCAGCGGTATCATGCGCCCCGACTTATAATAGTTTTGAATGAAGTCCAGCCAAATCAGCCCCACATCCTCAATGAAGCCATAAAACCGCTCCTGCTGCGACTGTAGCGGCACCAAAGCCGCGTCCCTCGTCGCAATAAACGCGCTGGTGTTATCGGGATTGCGAATGTTTCCAAGAGTGACGTCGTTCGCTCCCATCATACGCATCGTGGTCTCCAGCGTCGAGTTCAGCCCCTGCCACGCGTCATACCCCGCCCCCGGCAGGCTGAGATACTGCGCCGCCCCCGAGATATCGCCGTTGACGGGTATCGCGCCCGCCACCTTGTTGGTCCACTCGCGAATGCGCGTCCGGTCGTACACCACCTTCGGAAAGCTCATCTGCATCTGCGACAGCTGCGACAGCGCCAGTATCTTGTTGACATACACCTGATTGGGAATCAGCCCCGTCACCTCTGCCACACCGTGGCAGGAGTTCTTGCGCGTGTCCCAGTTCATCAGCGCGATGGGATAGCGTTTAAGGCCGGTATTCTTCAGCGGCGCAACCACGGCGCGGCGCACCAGCTTCTCGCACCACACGCGCCCGTCCTTCTTTATCATCTTCAGCAGCACGTTGCACTTGCCCGCCTCCGCCAGTTCCACCTTGCCCCGGTCGCCCGCGGTATACTCCGTGTCTTCGTCCGCCACAATGTCGTCCACATTTGTGCAGCCGTTTGCCCGCGCTTCCTCGCGCACCTTTTCCACCAGCTCCCGAAACGCGATGATGATGTACGGCTGGCTCTGTACGTCCGCGCTGGAAGGGTTGCCGGGGTAATAGTTGACGTTGTCAATCAGCTGCGTCGCGATATCCCCCGTCACTGCCTGCCCCGTCTCAAGGCTGGCATCCCAATAAAAATACTGGAGATAATCGCCCGTTATCGCCGCCTGCTTCAAGCCCTCCTTGGTCAGATAGTCCATCTTCATGCGCTCCCAAAGCACATCGCAAAAGTCGGATATTTGCCGCGCATAGATGGATATGTCTCCGTCGTCGCTCACACCCTCCGCCATAAAGCGCATGGCCAGCCGCCTGTCCGTTACCGCCGCAATCTTCCACGCCGTCGCATAGCGGATGAAATTGACCACCGGCGTGGGCAGCCCTTCATGCGGTATGCCCACCCACTGATCTCCGGCAAAGAACCGCTCGTTCAGATCCACCGTGTGATACAGCCCGATGCGCGTCTTATAATCGACGCCGCGTTCATACTCCTGCCAGCCCAATGTCGTGCTCATACGCGCTCACCGTACGGATCATAGTCCATGATCGCCTCATACCGCCTGATCAGCGCGTTTTCCGCCTCAGCCTCCTCCTGCTTCACCGCCTTGGCGCGCCCGTCCAGCAGCCCCCGCCGATAGCAAAAGATGCCCGCCGCCGCCGCCGCAATCCCCGCCGCTGTCCCGGCCAATACTTCCCACATCGTTTCATCCTCCTTATTTTTAACATGTCAGGCTTCTATGTCTGCGTCTTTGTTCCAAGCCGCAATCCAAACAAAAAGAGATGCTTCCCGCATCCCCCGTCTGCCCATAAACCATGAGTTGTCATTGCGCCGCCAACGTAATCTTGGTTTAAAAACCCGGCAGCACACGTTCATGATGTTCTTGGTTTATTGACTATACACATTCTGCACCACATCTTTTTTCATAATCTTTCAACTTTACTATTTTATATTTGCTTTTCGCTCAAATGATTGATCCTATACAAATTACGATTAATCATGAGTATTTTCATATATTTTATTAAAGTATTCCTCATTTTGGATCGATACAAAATAAGATAAAGAATATTTTCGTTATGTTTTTCTTATCATTTTTACTATTATCTTATCTGGGAGGATCCGCAGTTGAAGAAATCAATCAATTTATTTAGCAAAAAAGGAAAGGCCGACATCGTTCCTTCTTCGCAGCAGGAACCCGCACTCGAACCAAACAGTAACGGCAAGAAAATGAAAACGAAAAAAGCCTCTGCTGCTCGCAAGCGCAAAGCGAGCCTCATATCCAACATGCGCATCGCGCCCCGTATGCTGCTAGGCTTTCTGGTCATCGCAGTGCTGAGCGCCTCAATGGGCATCTTTGCCACTATGAGCCTGACCAAAGTAAGTGCCGCCAGCGACGAAATGTATGCCCGCATACTGCTTCCCACCAAGAACGCCTACGACATGGAATTGCTCATCAAGGATCAGATCATCGGCGTCAGACAAGCGTTGATGGCAGGCGAAAATGCCATGACGACAGCCTACACCTCCGATATCAATATAAAACGTACCAACATTAAAAACTCCATCGATATGGTTCGTGCTTTGATTGAGGGTGATAGCACAAAACTAGCCGCGCTAGATGAATTTTTACCTGTTTTTGAAGCATACGACGCAGAATTGGTCAAAGTACTTGACATGATTGATTCCAAACAAAGAGCAGCTGTCACGCAAGACCTGTCTAAATTCGGTACATATCGCACTGCCGAAATGAGCGTTTTGAAAAGCATTAGCACTCTGCGTTCTGCCATCTCCGGCAACGCGGCAGCGGTAGCAAATTCCAACAAAAGACAATCCGAGATGGTAAGTCTCATCACAATAATCGGCATCAGCATCGTGGTGGCCGCCTCCGTGCTCATCGGCATATTCACGGCACGCGGCATCAGCAAGCCAATGAAGCGGCTGACGGACAACGTCAAACGGCTGGCCGAGGGCGATACCGACATAACATTCGATCACGTTATCAGCAAGGATGAAATCGGTCAGATGCGCGATGCCATCCGCACCATCGTCAAGGTGGTCAAGGCGCTGCTGGACGACACCGGCATGCTGGTAGACGCCGCTGCCGAAGGCAAGCTCTCTACCCGCGCCGACGCACAGCGCCATACGGGCGCATACCGCCGCATCGTGGAAGGCATCAACACCACATTGGATTCCATGATGAACCCCATTGCCGAGTCCACCCAAGTGCTGGACGAGCTGTCCAAGGGTAACCTGAACGTCTCCGTCGACGGCGATTTCAAGGGCGACTTCAGCCGCATCAAAGATTCCCTCAACACCACAGTCGCCACGCTCAAGAGCTATATCACCGAGCTTTCCTTCGCATTGGGCGAAATTGCTCAGGGGCATCTCTCCATCTCCATTGATTCAGATTTTAAAGGCGACTTCACGGCTCTCAAGGAATCCTTCAACCAGTCGGTAAGCGCTTTCAGTCAGGTGCTGTCCGACATCGATACAGCCTCCGGCGAAGTGGCGGCAGGCACCATGCAGCTCTCCTCCGGCAGTCAGGTGATCTCGCAGGGCGCGAACGAGCAAGCCAGTGCCATCGAGCAGCTCTCCGCCTCTCTCACGCAGATATCCGAACAAACCCGCGAAAACGTGCAGAGTGCCAACACCCAAAGAGAGCTGGCGCAAAAGGCCAGAGCCAACGCTGCAGACGGCACCGACAAGATGAAGCAGCTGCAAGCCTCCATGGACGACATCCATGCCTCGTCCGCCAGCATCAGCAAGGTCATCAAGGCGATCGATGACATCGCGTTCCAGACCAACATTCTCGCGCTGAACGCCGCGGTGGAAGCTGCCCGCGCCGGCATGCACGGCAAGGGCTTTGCGGTGGTGGCCGACGAAGTGCGTAAGCTGGCGCAAAAGAGCGCCGAAGCCGCCAAGGAAACCGCTGTGCTGGTGGAAGGCTCCATCGCCAAAACCACCGCAGGCGCGAAGATCGCCAAGGATACCGCCGCCGCGCTGGCAGAGATCGTCAGCGGCGTCGAGAAAACGGCAGAGCTGTCGTCGCAGATCGCCATCGCCTCCAGCGATCAGGCTGTGGGTATATCTCAGGTCAACAAGGGCATCGAGCAGCTGTCCGCCGTGGTGCAGAACAACTCCGCCACCGCCGAGCAAGCCGCCGCATCTTCGCAGGAGCTGTCCGCTCAGGCCGACCACTTAAAGGCGATGGTGCAGCGCTTCGAGCTGACCAAGAGCAGCGATGATCCCTATTTGATCGCCGACTAACCCCACAAACACGAAGAGCCTGCGCACCTCAACAAGCGCAGGCTCTTTTTATTGCCGCATATGCCCTCATGCCGTCATTCCGAACGCAGTGAGGAATCCCCCGGACAAGCTCATCCCCATAGGATGCACCACACACCACTCACCCCACCGCGATCACACCACAGGGGATGCTTCGTTTCCCTCTTCATGACAGCCCGACGTTGGGCGTGCTTCGCCGTCCATTTCCCTCCCTTCTGTCATTCCGAGCCTGCGAGGAATCCCCCGTGCAAGCACATCAACGCAGACTGCGCTGCGCCCCTGCCGCGATAACGCCACAGGGGATGCTCCTCTTCCCTCTGCATGACAGCCCGACGGCGGGCGTGCTTCGCCGTCCACACCCAACAAAGCATCCGTCATTCCGAACGCAGTGAGGAATCCCCCGGACAAGCTCATCCCCATAGGATGCACATGCATCGTCTCCACACCCCACCGAGATCACGCCACAGGGGATGCTCCTCTTCCCTCTGCATGACAGCGCGACGGCGGGCGTGCATCGCCGTCCATTTCCCTCCCTTCTGTCATTCCGAACGCAGTGAGGAATCCCCCGGACAAGCTCATCCCCATAGGATGCACCACACACCACTCACCCCACCGCGATCACACCACAGGGGATGCTTCGCTGCGCTCTGCATGACAGCGCGACGGCGGGCGTGCTTCGCCGCCTTCTCCCCCTTATCCCGTCATTCCGAGCCTGCGAGGAATCCCCCGTCCAGACGCACCTCAAAAGTGAAATCCGCCGCTTTACACTGCATGACAACACTGCCGAAGACATCTCCCGCACCCTCCGGCATCCGAGCCCCGACACCATTGATTAGCCCCTCCTTGTATAAAACACAGAGCTTGCAATGCACATATGTTTTCTTTATTTTTAAGCTAAAGAAATCATGTTGCAAATTCGATAATATATGTAACAACAGCCAGATAAACTTTTACTTATACTCTATCATTACTCATAATCAGGGAGGATTCGCAGTTGAATAAAATTAAGGATTTGCTGACCAAGAAATCCAAGTCTATTGACATCCCTTCGACGGTGCAGGAGATAACACCCGAAAATCCCCCAGAGCACAAAAAATCAAAATCCAAAAAGGCTAAGACGCCTAAAAAGAAGTTAAAAAGTCCGTTTTCAAACGTTCGGATTGCACCCCGTTTGCTATTCGGATTTTTGGTTATCGCTGTGATGAGCGCCGCCATGGGCGCATATGCCAGCCTCAACCTCTCCACTGTCAGCGCTGCCGGTGATGAGATGTACGGCCGCATATTGCTCCCCACTAAAAACGCCTACGAGATGGAACTGCTCATCAAAGAACAAACCGTCCTGATACGCCAGGTAGTAATGGCCGACAACGTATTGATGCAAGGTGCCTATATTTCGGATATACGTAACAAAATCAAAAGCATTTCCAATACAATCGATATGATCAGCTTGCTTATTAAAAGCGATGAAACCAAGACGAAAGCGCTGAACGACTTTAAACCTGTCTTTGAAGACTACAATAACAATCTGAATAAAGTCCTTGAGCTGCTCGAATCCAGCAATCTTGAAGCCGTCCGGGAAGATCTCACCAAGTTCGGCGATTTCCGCAATGCTGAAATATCGGTGCTTAAGGGCGCATCCGATCTGCGTGTCGCTATATCAGGCAACGCCGCATCAGTCGCCAACACCAATAAAAAGAAGGCTGCTGACGTCCAGCTGTTCACTATCGCAGGCATCAGCATCGTGGTGGCCGCTTCCGTGCTCATCGGCATATTCACGGCACGCGGCATCAGCAAGCCAATGAAGCGGCTGACGGACAACGTCAAGCGGCTGGCCGAGGGCGATACCGATATCACCTTCAACCACATCACCAGCAAGGACGAAATCGGTCAGATGCGCGATGCCATCCGCACCATCGTCAAGGTGGTCAAGGCGCTGCTGGACGACACCGGCATGCTGGTAGACGCCGCCGCCGAAGGCAAACTCTCTATCCGCGCCGATGCACAGCGCCATACGGGCGCATACCGCAGTATTGTGGAAGGCATCAATGTCACGCTGGATTCCATGATGAACCCCATCACCGAGTCTACCCACGTGCTGGACGAGCTGTCCAAGGGTAACCTGAACGTGTCCGTCGACGGCGAATTCAAGGGCGACTTCAGCCGCATAAAGGATTCGCTCAACACCACAGTCTCCACGCTCAAGAGCTATATCACCGAGCTTACCTACGCATTGGGCGAAATCGCTCGGGGACAGCTTTCCGTATCAATCACCGGGGATTTCAAAGGCGACTTCACGGCTCTCAAGGAATCCTTCAACGAGTCGGTGAGCGCTTTCAATCAGGTGCTGTCCGACATCGATACAGCCTCCGGCGAAGTGGCGGCTGGCACCATCCAGCTCTCTTCCGGCAGTCAGGTGATCTCGCAGGGCGCGAACGAGCAAGCCAGTGCCATCGAGCAGCTCTCCGCTGCGCTGACGCAGATATCCGAACAAACCCGCGATAACGTGCAGAGCGCAAACGCCCAAAGCGATCTGGCACAAAAGGCCAGAGCCAACGCCGCAAGCGGAACAGAGAAGATGAAGCAGCTGCAAGCCTCCATGGACGACATCCATGCCTCGTCCGCCAGCATCAGCAAGGTGATCAAGGCGATCGACGATATCGCGTTCCAGACCAACATTCTCGCGTTGAACGCCGCGGTGGAAGCCGCGCGCGCCGGCATGCACGGCAAGGGCTTTGCGGTGGTGGCCGACGAAGTGCGTAAGCTGGCGCAAAAGAGCGCCGAAGCCGCCAAGGAAACCGCAGATCTGGTGGAAGGCTCCATCAAGAAAACCACCGCAGGCGCGAAGATCGCCAAGGATACCGCCGCCGCGCTGGCAGAGATCGTCAATGGCGTCGAGAAATCGGCAGAGCTGTCGTCGCAGATCGCCGTCGCCTCCAGCGATCAGGCTGTGAGCATATCTCAGGTCAACAAGGGCATCGAGCAGCTGTCCGCCGTGGTGCAGAACAACTCCGCCACCGCCGAGCAAGCCGCCGCATCCTCGCAGGAGCTGTCCGCTCAGGCCGATCATCTTAAAGCCATGGTTCAGCGCTTCGAGCTGACCAAGAGCAACAATGAACCCTACCTGCTCGCCGATTAATCCCACAAACACGAAGAGCCTGCGCACCTCATCAAGCGCAGGCTCTTTTTTGTTGCTGCTTCTGCCCCCCATCCCGTCAACAAAGCATCCGTCATTCCGAACGCAGTGAGGAATCCCCCGGACAAGCTCATGTTCATAGGATGCACATGCATCGTCCCCACACCCCACAACGATCACGCCACAGGGGATGCTTCGCTCCGCTCTGCATGACAGCGCGTCGGAGGAAGTGCTACGCCGTCCGCTTCCCTATCTGTTCTCATTCCGAACGCAGTGAGGAATCCCACCCATGCAAGCTCATCCCCATAGGATGCACCACACACCACTCACCCCACCGCGATCACGCGACAGGGGATGCTTCGCTTCGCTCTGCATGACAGCGTAACCGCGACAGTGCTTCGCCGTCCGCCCCCTCCCATCCCGTCATTCCGAGCCTGTCGAGGGATCCCCCGGACAAGCTCATGCCCACAGGATGCACATGCATCGTCCCCACTCCCCCCACAACGATCACACCACAGGGGATGCTTCGCTTTGCTCAGCATGACAGCGCGTCGGAGGAAGTGCTACGCCGTCCGCTTCCCTATCTGTTGTCATTCCGAACGCAGTGAGGAATCCCCCGTC
>JAEZJG010000004.1 GCA_023415795.1 Bacillota bacterium
TGCATGACAGCGCGGCGGAGGAAGTGCTTCGCCGTCCGCATCCCAACACAGCATGCTGTCATTCCGAACGCAATGAGGACACCCATCAACAAAACTGCTGTCATTCCGAACGCAGTGAGGAATCCCCCGTGCAAGATCATGCCCGTAAGATGGCGGCAAAACCGCACGCCCCCACCACGATCACGCCCTTAGGGATGCTTCGCTTCGCTCTGCATGACAGCGTGGCGGAGGAAGTGCTTCGCCGTCCGCATCCCAACACAGCATGCTGTCATTCCGAACGCAATGAGGACACCCATCAACAAAACTGTTGTCATTCCGAACGCAGTGAGGAATCCCCCGTACAAGATCATGCCCGTAGGATGCAGTGACCCCACTCGCCCCAAAACGATCACGCCCTTGGGGATGCTTCTCTTCGCCTACTCCTCCACAATCTCACCGTTGGGCGATATCACCGTCACATGCCACGGTATCATCTTGCCGCTGTTCACCAGCGCCTGTTTCACGGCGTATTCGATGCCGCCGCAGCACGGCACGCTCATACGCAGCACCTCAACGCTGCGGATGTCGTTCATGGACAGTATCTCTGTCAGCTTCTCCGAATAGTCTCCCATGTCCAGCTTTGGGCAGCCAATCAGCGTGATCTTGCCCTTCATGAATTTGTCGTGCACACCCGCATAGGCATATGCCGTGCAATCCGCCGCGATCAGCAGCTTTGCGCCGTCGAAGTAGGGCGCGTTCGGGGGCACCAGCTTGATCTGGCAGGGCCACTGGCGCAGCTCGGAAACCGCCTGCGGTGCCGCCGCTGCCGGAGCCGCCTGTACAGGCCGTTCCATCGTCATTGAGCGCGCGGAGGGACATCCGCCGCCGTGGTGCGGCTGGTTCTGGCGTGCCAGGTGCTTTGCGACAGCTTCCTCATCGAAGCCCGCAGCCTCGCGCTCCTCTATCGTAATCGCACCCGTGGGGCACTCGGGCAGGCACGCGCCCAGTCCGTCGCAATACACATCGGAAATCAGCCGCGCCTTGCCGTCCACCATCCGCAGCGCGCCCTCATGACAAGCGTTCACGCACAGTCCGCAGCCGTTGCATTTTTCTTCATCTATACTGATAATATTTCTTTTCATTTTTTGTTGGCCTCCACTTGTTTTCTTGTCTCGATTATAATATACTGCTATCGTTTAGTATGTTGCTTTTGCAACAGTAAGATGCGGAGCGTTATGAATTGTCAGCATATTTATGAAAAGAATATCGCGTTGTTCAAGGGCATCAAATGCCCTGAGCTGGAATCGATGCTGGGCTGCCTCGGCGCGAAGATCGCCGTATACAAAAAGGGCGATTTCATGCTGACGGCGGGTGCGCCGCTGCGGCACGTGGGTATCATGCTGTCGGGTCAGGCTGTGGTCAGCCGAGACGACATCCTCGGCAACCGCACCGTGCTCACCGCGCTGTCGCCGCCGCAGCTGTTTGCGGAAGCGCTGGCGTGTGCGGGCGTCGACGTCAGCCCCGTCAACGTGGAAGCCGTGACGGATGCGGAGGTGCTGCTGGTCGCCTTCGACAAAATCATCCGCACCTGCACCTCCTGCTGCGCGCATCACAACTTGCTGGTGGAAAACATGCTGTATATCGTTGCACGCAAGAATCTTGAGATGAGCGAGAAGCTGGATCACATCGCGCGCAAAACCACGCGGCAGAAGCTGGCTTCCTATCTGCTCAGTCAGGCGGGCAAGAGCAAGAGCAGCCGCTTCGAGATCGGGCTGGACCGGCAGGCGCTGGCAGACTATCTGTGTGTCAACCGCAGCGCGCTCTCGCGAGAGCTGTCCGGCATCAGCGAGCTTGGCATACTCACCTACCAACGCAACAAGTTTACCATCCGCAGTATGGAAAAGCTGGAGGAGCTGCTGGAGAGCGAATAACGCGCCTGCCGCCCCTCTTTCGTACATCGATATATATCTGACCATAGAAAGGAAATCACCGACATGACAACAGGCAGCGGCGTGACATACGCCCAAGGCTTCACCGCGGCGGGCGTGGCCTGCGGCATCAAGAAGAACGGCAACCGCGATCTCGCGATCGTCAAATGCGAAAAACAGGCAGCGGCGGCGGGCGTGTTCACGCGCAACATCGTCAAAGGGCACTCGCTGCAGCTGGCGCAGAAGAACGTGCGCAACGGCAAAGCCCAGCTCGTTGTCGTGAACGCGGGCTGTGCCAACGCGTGCCTTGGGCAGCGCGGCATGGACGATGCGCTTACCATGGCGCGGCTTGCCGCCAAGCAGTTTGGCTGCCGCCCTGCCGATGTGCTCACCGGCTCCACCGGCGTGATCGGTTTTCCGCTGCCCATGGAGCGCATTGAGGCGGGTTTATCCGCTGCGCGGCTGAGCGCCGAAGGCGGTGCGGACGCGGCGCGCGCCATCATGACGACGGACACCATCCCCAAGGAAGCGCAGACTAGTGTGGTTATCGGCGGGCGCGAGGTGCGTGTGGGCGGCATGGCCAAGGGCTCCGGCATGATCCATCCCAACATGGCCACGATGATCTCCGTCGTGACCACCGACGCAAGCATATCCGTTCCCGCACTGCGTCAGGCGCTCAAGGAAGCGGTGAACGTCTCCTACAACCGTATCTCCATCGACGGCGACACCAGCGTGTGCGACAAGGTGCTGCTGCTCGCCTCCGGCATGGCGGGCAACGCGGTCATCGAAGCGGGCACGCCGGAATACGCGCTTTTCCTCGGTGCGCTCAAGGAGGTTTGCGTCAAGCTGTCCAAGCTGCTGGCATCGGACGGCGAGGGCGCGACCAAGCTGCTCACGATCGACGTGCGCAACGTGCGCTCCGCCAAGGACGCGCACCTGATCACCAGCGCCATCGCCAAGTCGCCGCTGTGCAAAACGGCTGCGTTCGGCAACGATGCCAACTGGGGGCGTCTGCTGACAGCGGCAGGTTATTCGGGCGCGAAGTTCGATCCACAGAAGGTGAACATCTGGATCGGCGACATACAGGTGTGCCGTGACGGCGGCGGTCTTGCCTTCGACGAAGCGGCTGCGCTTGCGATACTCAAGCAGCCGGAGGTTTCCTACGTGCTGGATTTCTCCGACGGCGACGCCTGCGACACGATGTGGACGTGCGATTTCTCTCTCGACTACGTCAACATCAACGCCTGCTACCGCACCTGATCCTCATATGTAAAGCGCCACACAGTACAAGACCATGGAGGCGCTGCCTCCATGCCTCCGCTCAAGGGACTTAGTCCCTTGAGAATCCCGCTGGGAAAATGCTATGCATTTTCCGGTTGAAAACAAAAAGCGCTGTCTCTGGCGCTTTACTTGTATGGACACGTTACAAGACCATTGAGGCGCTGCCTCCATACCTCCGCTCAAGGGACTTAGTCCCTTGAGAATCCCACTGGGAAAATGCTTTGCATTTTCCGGGCAGCAGAGAACGTGTTGAGGCTGCCCTCCCATCTTGTCATTCTGAACGCAGCGAGAACACCAAAACAAAACTGCCGTCATTCCGAACGCAGTGAGGAATCCCCCGTGCCAGCACATCACCATAGGATGCCGCAACACCGCTCACCGTACCACGATCACGCTCTGGGGGATGCTTCGCTACGCTCTGCATGACAGCGCGGCAGAGGAAGTGCGTCGCCGTTCTCACCTCCCCAGCATCCGAACGCAGTGAGGACACCAAAAACAAAACTGCGGGTCATTCCGAACGCAGTGAGGAATCCCCTGTTTTTTTCTCTGCGAAAGGGGTCACCGATTCCTTTTGAGCATCAGTCGCATCGGTCTACATGTCAGAGAGGCGAAGTGTGGCGCTAATGATGAATTAAGGAGTGATATCGAAAAGGTTCCCAGCAAACGCACTCGTTGTAAAGCTAATCGCAAAACAAAAGCGCCCTCGCAGGCGCTTTTCGCTTTATAATAATGTTTTGCCGTATCAATATCCCATGTCGCTCGTCCAGCTGTCCTGGTCTGCCTTGCTCTTGCGCTTGTGCCGAAACACCGGGTTGTCGTCCGACAGCACCTGAGTCTTGCCCGTTGCGCCAAACTGCACCAGCAGCCCCACCAACGTCAGCCCCAGCGCCACGCCCGCCACCTGAAAGGTGTTCTCCGACAGAAATGTGCCCAGTGCCGCAATCACGTTGCCTTCCGCAAACACAGACATATCCGCCCCCTGCAAATACAGATACAGCCCGCTAAACGCCGCCGCGCAGCCGCCCAGCATCGAGGTGGCAGCAATCACACCGGCCCTCGTGTACACCGCCGCCAGCAGACCGGCCATCACACAGAGCGTCATTGCCGCGGGTGTCAGCAGCTCGAAGCTGCCGCCCAGCCCTGTCGCGTATATCGCGAAGGTGACGAACAGCGCGCTCCCCACAAGACCGGTGAAGAACGCCGCCAGCCGCTTCACGAAAAACAGCACAAGATACAGCGCGATGCCCGCACCGCCGAAAAACAGCCACGTGCTGATCGTGTCCAGCGTCAGAATGCTGTACAGATAGATGTAGATAATGCCCAGCAGCAGCGCAAGCCCGCTGAAGGGCAGCAGAAACCGAGCCAGCTTGTAGCCAAAAAAGGCAGTCAGCAGAGCCAGCAGCAGCACCGCGCCGCCGACGATAAGCAAAGGGAGGGAAGGATACATCATAATCCCCTTTCCGTGTCATCAGGTCTTCTTGCCTGTGACCATGAGCTGTATGATAAGCCCCGCGAGGAAGAACCCCGCCAGAGCCACCAGAAACACCGTGGAGGTATACGCCTGATACGTGGTCTGCGTGTCGTACAGCACCAACGACTGCACGGTCACGCCGTTCACAATCTGGTCAACGAACTGCGCCAGCATCGACGCGCCGATATACGCGGTAAACACGGATACGAATATCTTGCGCTGGTTCAGCGTCAGCGCGCCAAAGATGCTGCTGATAATCAGCACGGGTATATACACATACCAGTCCAGCAGATTGAGCCCCAGCACCTGCACCAGCAGCATGCACAGCGCCAATCCGCCGCCAAAGCCGATGCAGAATATGCCGACATACAGCAGCAGTATGAATACCGCCGCGCCCACCGCGCCCACGCCCAGGCTGGCCAGCAGCACCGTCGTGTCGCTTAAAGATGCCACCAGCGGCAGCACCGTGTTGCCGATCAAAAAGCCCACCACAAAGCCGTATACGCCAAGGATAAGCTTGAGCCACCTGTTGCCAAAGAAGCAGAACACCGCGCCCACGGCCAGATTAACGATCAGCAATATGATTGAAAGCGCTTGCATGTCCATTTCTCCGATCCTTAAATTTTCTATCATTCTATCATACGGTTTTCAAAAAAGCATTATTTTTCCGTTGCACTATACACTCCCGGTAGAGTGTATGTGCCACAGCTGCCCTATATGAGAGAGCGGATAAATTCTGCGCACGAATCCTCAGTAAACGCCACCGGGTTTTTCTTCATCGACGAGCCCATTGAGGCCGCCGCCAGCTCGTCCGCGTTGCTGTGAGACACGCCCAGCTCCCGCAGCGATTCCGGCAGACCCACGTAACGCCCCAGGGCTTCCACCGCCTCGGCCACCGCCGCCGCGCCGTCTTTGTCATCGGCGTAATGCCGCCCGCACACAGCCGGTGCCAGCCGCGCATATTTCGTCACGCCGTGCGCGCAGTTGTAGCGCATCACGTGCGGCAGCAGCATGCCGCAGGCCACGCCGTGCTGCACCCCCAGCACCGCGCCCAATCCCGCGCCGATGCCGTGCGCCGCGCCCAGCCCCGCGTTGGCAAGGCACATGCCGCTCACCATCGCCGCGAGCGACATCGTCTCCCGTGCGTCCATATCGCCGCCGTCGTCGTACGCCCGCCGCAGCGCATCCATCGCGAGGGGCGTGTGATACAGCGCCATTGCGTCGCAGAACGGGTTAGCCGCCAGCGTCGTGAAGCTCTCGATCAGCTGGCAGATCGCGTCCATGCCGGACGCCGCCGTCACGCCTTTGGGTACGGATACCGTCAGCTCCGGGTCCACCAGCGCCACACGCGCCATCATTCTGTCGTCGCGCATGCTCACCTTGAAGCGTTCCTTCACCGACATCACCACCGCGTTCTTCGTCACCTCGGTGCCGGTGCCCGCCGTGGTCGGCACCGCAATGAAGGGCAGCGGATCAACCGATACCTGCGCACCGTCGCCCACGCCCTCCAGATAGCTGCGCACGCTGCCGCCGTTGGTGATGATCGCCGCTGCCGCCTTGGCGGTGTCCAGCGCACTGCCGCCGCCGATGCCCAGCACCGCGTCCGCACCCGCGCCGCGCCCCAACGCCGCCGCTTCGTCCACCATCTCCGGCGTGGGTTCACCCGATGCGCCGTCGTACACCGTGCAGCGAATACCCTGCGCCGCCATGCCGGACACCAATGCGTCCAGCACACCGCTGCGCCTTAGCGAGCCGCCGCCCGTCACGATCAGATAATGCCTGCCGTAGCCGGCGCACAGCCCCGGCAGCTTGTTTACCGCCCCGCGCTCAAACACGATGCGGGGCGCTGTTATAAACTCAAAACCCATGCTTGCCTCACTCGCCGCGCTGCAAAGCCACCAGCTCTGCCGCTGTCACGGTAAACGCCGCGTCGCGGCAGTCCTGCTCGGTGAAGCGTCCCTGTGCGTCCGCGCTGCCATGCCCCAGCAGCAGGAAGGGCGCGGGGTCGCCACCGTGTCCGCCGCTGTCCGAGAACGTGTAGTGATCAGACACGATGAACGCGCTGTACGGCTCCTTCACCCGCTCAAAGAACGGACGGATGAAGTGCTCGTCGATCTGCTCGATGGCTTGCATCTTGCCCACCGGCAGCAGCTCGTGAGAAAGGTCATCCAGCTTCTGTATGTGGATATAAGCGTAGTCGTTTTCCTCCACCGCCTTGAGCGCGGCCTCCGTCTTCTCCTGCAAGAAGCTGACAAAGCCCTTGTCCTCCGGCAGCGTCACGATGTTCAGCCCCGCGAGCGACGCGATACCGCGCATCAGCGACGTTTCGGACAGCACCACGCGCTTGCCCGCGGGCGGTGCGCCAAAGTCGGGCGCGGACGACGCCCCCCAGAACCAGATGGCGTTCGCCTTGGTGGGGTTGTCCTTTTTCAATACCTCATACGCCTTTTTCATCAGCGCGAAATACTGCTGCATGATCTCGCCACCCTGTGTGTGCTGCGCCACCGTATCGCCAATCATGTCGTGCGCGGGCATAAACTGCAGCTGTTCCGCCAGCTCTCCCGCGCCCTCCACCACCAGTATGTTGCGGAAGGTATCCGCGTGATACAGCTTGAACGGCGGGTGAAACACCTCTGCGTTCAGGCGCTCCGTGAGCGGCGCGGCATCCTGCGTCTCCACGTCATGCGCGTTGTAGCTCTCCAGCGTGGAGGCTTCGTACTGCTCCCCCGCCAGCGTCACAAAGTTGCAGCGGATATACAGGTTGCCCGGCGTTACAGGAAACCCTGCGCCCGCGGCTTCAATCACCGCGCGCCCCTTATATGTCTTCTCCGGGTCGTAACCCAGCAGGCTCAGGTTTGCGACGGCGCTGCCGATCTCCAGCCCCGGTTTGATGGTGCGCACCGTGCCCGGTCTGCCGGACGCGAAGAGCTTATCCAGCCCCGGCGTATTCGCTGCTTCCATGGGCGTTTTGCCGCCCAGCTTTTCCTGCGGTCTGTCGGCTATGCCGTCCAGTACAATCGTAAATTGTTTCATGTTGTTGTTCTCCTTATCGATAGCTGTTCAAATATATCGTCCGCTGATGGCGGGCATCCTTTCACATAAACATTGCAGCCCTTGGCGCAATCGCCGCAGCCCACCGCGCCGCTCTGCCAGCCCTTCGCGACAACCAGATGGGCTTGATGCCGATGGACGCGTCCAAGGCAAGCCCCGTCTCCGGCTTCATCTGCGCCAGCAGCCGCGTCATCGCGGCCGGGTCTTCCCCGTATGACACAAATAATCTGCCAGCGTTGTTCATGCTTTCATTATATCACAGCTTTGCGATAAAACCATCACCCAATCAACAAAAAGTTTGCGTCGGCTAATCCTGTCACTTGTCTCTTTTTTCGTTGTGCGTACCCCGCATTTCACATTTCACCCGTTGGATTAATGTAGTATGATGAATTGACGATATATATATCAAGGGTGTACGTATGCGCGGTATGCCCAAAAGATCGGAAAACCCCGTCCGGTGCGACATAGGCGCGGGCCTTTGCGCCTCGTGACACCTTTTATCTTGGTGACAACTTCTGCTGTATGGTGTTCTTGGGAGAATAAAAATACATACTGTTCGGAGGGCCGAAAGTGGACAAGGAAAAGCTGTTTGAGCTGCTGGAGCATTCGGAGCGTTTGCCGATGCTGCCCCAAAACATCAGCGGGATTTTTGCGATGCTGCGCGATCCGGCGCAAACCGACATCGATAGTTTAGCTGATGCCGTCTCGCAGACAGAGCCGCTGTACGAAATGATACTCTCCAATCTGAACTCAGGTTATTACCAGCTCAGCAAGCCGGTCACCTCTATACGGGACGCGGTGGCTTATCTTGGCATGCACACGGTGCAAAATCTGCTCATCTATTTCATGTCCCGCCAGCTTTTCCCCGACCATCCGCGTACCGAAAAGTCCCGCACTTTCGATATGCCCCGCTATTGGCGGCATGTGTTTGGCACCTCGCTGGCTGCCGGCAAGCTGTGTGTGCGGCACCGTCTGGGCGACAAGCATAAGCTGTTCTCGTATGGGCTGATTCATGATATCGGCATTGCGCTGATCGACGCGTGTCTGCCTGGGCTGCTGGATGATGTGACGGATAAGGTGCTGGGCGGCATCCATCAGCTGGCTGCGGAGCGCGCGGTGTTCGGCGGTCTGACACACGCCGAGGTGGGCGCATGGCTGTGCCGCCGATGGGGTCTGCCCGATGATATCACCAGCATCGTGCAATACCATCACGCGCCGCTGTTCGCCAAAACCCACGCTCAGGAAGTCCGGCTCATGCACGTCGCCGATGTCATCAGCACGGAATACTACGAAAAGCTGCTGGGCGTCAGCCTCAGCCACAGCATCAGCGCCCAGATCATGAGTTCGCTGGGCATCACCGAGGGCGACAGACAGGCGGTTATCGACGCGCTCCCTAACGAGGTGGAGAACATTCGCAGCTACTTTGTTTTATAGGCTCCCGCCTACTTTCCCATCAGCCGCTTCATCCCCCGCACCGCCGCCTCGATCTCCGTTGCGCCCGGCGCGGCGGTGGTGATATGCCGCTGCACCCACAGGCATGCGGCGTACAACGGCTTCAGCCACCGCTTGTTGGGCAGCTCCAGAAACACCTCGTATGCCACACACATCACAGGCACCAGCGCCAGCGCATAGGGGCACAGCAGCACCACCGGTATGCACAGCGGCAGCATGATGACCGCCAGATTGGTGCCGCAGCGCGGATGCGTTCTTTGCGCCGCACACACATTCTCTGCCGTGACGGGCAGGTGCGCCTCATACACATTGATCGCCATATGCTCCGCCGCGTGATACCGCCGTACAGCGCCGATACCGCCGCGCCCCTTGCGCCGCAGCAGCAGCACCGCCGCCAATACGACAGCGGCAGCAACCAACAGCATATCCGTTATGCCGCCGCTCAAGTCCGCGCCCGCGAGGGTCAATGCATCGTTCACGAACAGCACAAGCAGCAGAAGCGCCATGGCAGGCTGAAGAAACAGCGTCAGAGCGCGCAGCAGCGGTATACGCGCAAGCTTTTTGCGCAGTGTTTGCTGCCAGCGAGGTACGCGCGCAACATCAACGCTGCCGTTTTCGCCCGTTTGTATGCGCCTGTCCGCATCCGTGAACGTGATGCCTTTATACGAAGCCCTGCCGCCGATGCTCATGTCCCGCCCCCGTCACAATTGTATTCAGTGGAAATACTATGCCTGCTGTCTTTGCCTGTCAAGCCGCGATATATGCTTCGATGTTTTTGCCAAAACAGCTAATGCTCTTTGTTATTGCTGCCGATATAATTAATAGCACGGTGTTTCGCCGTAGTTTCTCACACTTTTCTACGAGTTCATTTATACGTTTAAACCACCCCGGTACGACAATAAAAAGGGAGGATCATCATGTCTGAGCAGCTTATAGTTACGCAAGAATCGCAAAAAGAAAGCGCACTGCCGATTGTTAAGAGCAGCATCGAGGGCATCCATGCATACCAAAACAACATCCTTTCTACCTTTGAAGAAAGAATGGATGCCGTCAGGCAGATTTCTTTGGCAAACGAAGAGATTGCACGGGGCAGCGTGGCGCAGGCCGCGTCCGCAGAGCTTTGCCAAAGCATGTCGGACATGCTGCAGGAGCGCTTCGAGCGGATGGACGAGTTTTCGCGCAGCCTTGCCGCCGAAGCCATGCACACCGCCGAAATCGGCAAATCCGGCGAAGCTTCCATCAGCGGACTGCTCAGCACCAGCCAGAAATCGCAAGCCTCCTTCGCGGGCATCGTCGACAGAATCGTCAAGCTGGCAGACAGCGTTGCCAATATCAACAGCATCATCAGCATCATCATCCGCATCGCACGGCAGACAAACCTGCTGTCCATCAACGCCACCATTGAGGCGGCACGTGCCGGAGCGGCGGGCAAAGCGTTTTCCGTGGTGGCAATGGAGATCAAGAAGCTGGCGACCGATACGCAGAATGCGGGCGAAGACATCACCGGCATCATCAGCAGCATCACCAGCGAGGTTTATGCCGTTCAAGAGCTGGCGCAATCCACAAAGGAAGTTTTCGCATTGCAGGAGGAATCCATCGGCAGCTCCAGCAAGGCGCTGACCGATATTCAGAGCGCACTGGACAGCCTTATCGCAAAGCAGAACGAGCTACAATCCGTCGTGTCGGGTCTGTTCACGCAGAAGGACGCGCTGTTCAGCTCCATCACCGACATCGCATCCGTTACCGAAAAATCCGCCGCGATCAGCCAGATCGTCGCTTCTATATCGATGGAGCAGACACATAAAAACGCAATTATACTGGATATGATGAAGCTCCAGCGCAATGAGCTGGCAGACGTTAAGCAGGCTCTGCGCGATGTCAGCGGCAGCGAGACCGGCAAAGCGCGCAAAACCATCGGCTTCGTTTCTCTGGAGGAAGAAGAATTCTTCGAGCAGATTGAAGAGGCGGCAGTGGTCGCAGGGCAGCAGCTCAACATGGATGTCGTCTGCAAAAAGCCCAAGCGGTTTAACGTGGACGAGCAGGTCCGTCTGTTCAACAGCTTTGTGCAGCAGGACGCAGACGGCATTGTGCTGATTCCCAGCGATCAGGCGCGCCTTGCGGGCTCCATCAACGATGCCGTAGCCAAGGGCATCAAGGTGGTGTGCGTGGATACCGACGTACCCAAAAGCCGCCGCAACGTCTACATCACGTCGGACAGCTACGACGGCGGCAAGCTGGCGGGCGAGGCGGCCATCCGCCATCTCAAGGGTCATGGAAAAATAGCGGCGTTCATCTGCATGGCTGGCATCTCTGTGCTGCAAGAGCGGTTCAAGGGCTTCGAGGCAGCCATCGCCAAATGCCCGGAAATACAGATCGTGAAGAAAGTCGAGCAGCAGGATTCCGACATGAACAAAGCCAGAGCAGCCATTGACGATATGCTGCGCACTCTCGATTTCGACCTTTTGTATCTGGTGAACAGCGAGGTGGGCGAGCTGGCAGTGGACATCTGGAGGCAGCGCGGCATCGACAAAAAGCTTGTGGTGCTGACCACCAGCAATAAGGTGAAAGCGGCAATTCCCGAGGGCATTGTCTCCAGCCAGATTGTGCAGCGCAACACATCGTGGGGCGAGCTGGCTGTGCTGATGCTCAGCCGCATGCTTCAGGGCGAGCAAGTCCAAAGCTATGAGAACACGGGCATGTATGAGATTAACGGCACCAATTACGCCACCTACGAGATGTTTACCAAGAGAGATTAAGTGCTGAGAGCAGGCTCTCAGCTTGTCGAAAAACCTACGTTTTTCCGCCAGTTTTCTGGTTTTATACAGTTCCTCGTTCCTCAAAACTGCATAAAACCACAAGGTGTGGGCTGCGCGGGTACGGGGTCCCCGAAAAGCAAAGCTTTTTGGGGTGAAGCATAGCCCGTCTTGCCCACAAAATTATATATTCGACTTTCTAAGAGCCTTCGTGTAAAGGCTCTTATTTATTGCTGCTTTAAATACGCATTCAGGAACTCCACATACGCCGCATTGATATCCGCCTCGTACCCGTCTGCATCAAGGATAAGGCGCTGTCCGAACAGCAGGCACAGCGGCGGCAGCTCGTAAACAAGATCGGTCAGCGTCATGTGCCCCGCCCCTTGCATATAGATGTCCTGCGTACCCGCACAGTCGTCGTGCCGCACCGCATTGTTCTGCGCGTACTGCGGCGCGGTGTCCAGTATGTTCCATGATGCGTCGGTATATACGCTCAGCAGCGGCACGGGATACGGCGTGTCGTCCCACACAAAATCACCCTCGGCGGTCACGCCCTCAACATCGCCCATGAACGGTGCCTCCAGCGCGATGACGGCGGAAACATCGCTCCGCTCGCGCCCCAAAGCCAGCGCCGCCGCACCGCCCATGGAATGCCCCATCAGCCCGATGCGCGATGTATCAACCAACCGATACACGCCGCCCTCTCCCCCTTGTGTGCGCGATACCACCGTATCCAGCACAAAGCCGATATCCGCTGTGCGCACCGTCATCCAACTGTCGAACAGCGCCGCCAGCTCCGCGCGCTGCTCCGGTGTATCGTCGCTTGCGCGCAGCACCTGCTGTTGAAAGCCGCTGTCCAAGCCCGCCCTTTCGCCGTCCGGTCCGGTGGTGCCAAGGCTCTGGTAAGTATGCTCGATGGCGCACACCACATATCCGTGGCTCGCCAGCTCGCGGTATTGCACCACGTTGCTCTCCCGTGTGCCGAACGACCCGTGCGAAAACACGATCAGCGGACAAACCTTCTCACCCGCCGTGTCATCCTGCGGATACCAGAAAGACACGTTCAGCCACCGCGCAGAGCCGTCATCCTCGTACGATTCCACTCGGCTCTCGTCGATGTACACCTCATCCGCACGCGCCACGGCATATGCGCCGGTCACCTCAGGATAGCTCCACGCCGGAAAGCACCAGAAATAGCCCAGCGCCAGCACACCTGCCACGCCGCCCAGCACACACAGTCGCTTGACGCGTTTTTGCCGCCACCCTTTAAAGCACAGGCTGAACACCGCAAACGCCAGCAGCAGCGCAATGGCAATAATGAATATCAGATTCCTCATAATACCCCCGTGTGGTTATCGCAAGAATGAAACATTTAGGCTGATTTGATGATATATGAGCAGCCTGCGTTTATCAAGCCAGAGCCTTTAATTATTTGCTTAATGCGTGTTAAGCCTGTTTGGTACTGTCCGACGCTATATCGGTAAAATATTCCTATTGCCCCCTCCTCCGCTTTATTTACAATTATCGCGTATCATGGTAATATAAGCTCACTGTTAATTTTGGCTCCAAATACAATATAGCACAGGAACGTGCGCGCACGGCTGTGTGTCGCGCCGTACATGTCTGTGCGCCATCATCATACTCAGGAGGCCTCTCCCATGTCGCTCCGCACCAGTCAAACGAAGAAGCATTCCAGCGTCCGTACCAGTTCCTTTATGGAAGCCAGCTGGTTGTCCGGCGCATACTTTGTGGTGGGCAGCTTATGGATTTTCTTCAGCGATGCGTTTTTGCAGCTTGCCAGATCTCCGGAGGACATGGTGACAATATCCAACATCAAGGGCTGGGCTTATGTGGTTGTTACCGCCGTACTCCTGTGGATAGCCGTATACAGGCGCACCCGCAAGCGCAATGCAAGCGAAGCAACGCTGGCGGAAAGCGAGGCGCGCTTTAAGCTGCTGGTAGACAGCGCGCCGGATGCCGTTATGCTGCACACCAACAACCACTTTACCTACGTCAACACACAGGCTCTCAAGCTGCTGCGCATCAGCAAGCCGGAAGACATTATCGGCAAGGAGTCCATATCCATCGTGCCTCTCGACCGGCACGCGCATGTTTACGAGAAGCTGCGCCATATTACGGATCATCCTGATAGATTCGAGCCGTGGGAAGATATCATCCAGCGCAGCGATGGCGAGCTGGCAGATGTCGAGATGGTTGCCGTGCCCTTCCACTCCAGCAGCAAGAACAGCATACTCGTCTATATGCGGGACATCACCGACCGCAAGCAGGCAGAGCGCGAGCGCGTTCAGCTGGAGCTGCAGGTGCGCCAGAAGCATCGGCTGGAATCCATCGGCACACTGGCGGGCGGCATCGCTCATGAGATTAACAATCCTATCACGGGCATAATAAACTATGCGCAGCTCATTGCCGATTCGCCTTTTGCCGACGAGCAGCTGCGCGAATACAGCCGCGAGATCATGCACGAGGGGCTTCGGGTGGCAGGAACAGTGAAGACGCTGCTCAGCTTCTCTCAGTACGACAAAAAGCTGTTCTACCCCGTACCGGTTTCCTCCATCGTGGGCGATACCATATCGCTGCTTGACGCAGTGCTGCGGCACGATCAAATTGCCCTTACGGTCAGAGTCGAGGAGGGGCTGCCGTATATCCGGTGCAGCGGTCATCAGCTCAGGCAGGTGCTGATGAACCTGCTGACCAACGCGCGCGATGCCTTAAACGCCCGCTACAACGGTTATCATGCCAACAAGCAGCTGATTCTTACTGTGGATTCCGCGGAGCGAAAAAAGCAGCCGTGGGTGCGCTTCACGGTGGAAGACCATGGCGAGGGCATCGATCAGGAAACGCTGAACAAGGCCTTCGACCCCTTCTTCACCACCTCTACCCGCAGCGAGCACGCAGGGCTGGGTCTGTCCATCAGCCTCAGCATCATCAAAGAGCATCGGGGCGATATCTGGTTTGAGTCGCAACCGGGCGAATATACCCGCGCCATCGTGGAGCTGCCGGCAGACAACAGCGAAGCAGTTTAGGCGCACCAAAACAACAATTTAAGGAGAGACAGCAATGAGCGTACAACGGCTTGACATCTGGAACAACTGGCATCGGGATATGTCTTTGGCATTGGGAGACGGCAACCCCGTTGTGGACGGATACATCTCGATCACCGCTGCCCCGCAGGAGTCTTGCGGCTGCGGCGGGCACGACCACGGCGACGGCTGCGGCGGCTGCGGCGGACACGACCACGACGACGGCTGCGGCTGCGGTGGTCACGATCACGGCGATGGCTGCGGCGGCTGCGGTGGTCACGACCACGACCACGGCGACAGCTGCGGCTGCGGCGATGATGAAGACGGTTCCGTGCTGCGCGACGCCCTGATCAACATGCTGTACTTTGCCGCGTTTCGTGCAAGCTGCGGCGTGCATGTGTCCGGGCTCGGTGACGATTTTTCGCTAAGCGCACAGGAGCTGAGCACGATCAGCAGCGAGATCGACTTTCTCAGCTTCGTTTTCGGCTACAAGACCGGGCAGCTGGGCGCCGAGCAGTTCGCAAAGGAGATAAGCGGGCAAACCGTTTACTATTCCACACTGGCGGGAGAAAACGACGCGGGCGAGCCCTCGCTCTTTGCCTGCACCTCGGGCGGCGATACCGACTTCTACCCCGTCTTTCTCACCGAGGCGCATCTGCGCGACTTCTTCGAAGCCTGCCGCCGGCCGGCATACACGGTGATGCAGGGCACGTTTGCGGAGTTCCTCGCCATGCTGGGCTCAGACGAGACGCTGCAAAAGCTGGGCACGGTGATCGAGCCTTTTCAGAGCTGTGCCGTGGGCTTGCCGCCGGGCACCAGGGTGTGAGGTTTAACTATTAGAACTTATCGATTAATTCTGAAAATTGTCAACTATTTTTGATTGTTTATGATATAATACTAGTAGGAAATACTGATCATAGATTTAAAAATCAGGAGGATAGTTTATATGGCGAATAGGTCTACTAAATCTACTTTTAAAGATAAGCCATCCGATAGTAAAATTATGCGTACCGATTATTATTCCAAGCACTCTATAATTGTTTCGCACATAGGACCACGTAACTCTTTTAATGGTTCTTGCACTCCTCCGTCTGCATTGGATGGTAGAAAAAATGCCGCCAGTAAATGATACCTTTAGATTTATGCCTTTATACAAGGCATATGATCAAGAAAAACTGAAAGACAGACCTGATTACCGGATTGATTACGCTAGAGTTCTTCATTCTCCGTCCTTCCGGCGTCTAGAGCATAAAACTCAACTTTTCCCTGGCTATGAAAGTGATTTTTTTCGTAACCGTCTAACTCATTCGTTAGAAGTTGCTCAAATAGCAAAGTCTATTGGTATCAAAATTTCTAAGGATTATACTAAAATCCCAATTAATCCTGACGTTTGTGAAATTGCAGGAATGATTCATGATTTGGGACACCCACCCTTTGGTCATAACGGCGAGTACGCTCTTGATGAATGTATGAAATCTGCCGGAGGGTTCGAAGGGAATGCACAAACGCTAAGGATAATTACACGTATTGAGAAAAAAGAAGAATCGGTTCCTCATATAAACACTGATGGTAGTGATAATAGGGTAGGCTTAAATCTCACCGCTCGAGTGATTGCAGCTGCTATTAAATATGACAACATGATTCCACTTCGTCGCTCACCAAAGGATAAACTTCAAAAGGGCTATTATCGATCAGAAAGCGAACTTGTCAAAATTGTTAAGCAACAGGTTACAGGAATACGTTCAACCGAACTTCCTGATATAAAATTTAAAACTATTGAATGTTCGATAATGGATCTTGCTGATGATATAGCCTATTCAACTTATGATATGGAAGATGCATTCAAAGCAGGATTTTTAACTCCCTATGAAATAATGTCTGCAGATAGAGATATTTTCGAACGCATTGTCGATAAGTTAAGTGATAGTGGCTTAAAGATTAATGTCGACGAATGTAGATCTTATTTATTTGGTTTCTTTTCAGAAATATGGGAAGACAGCATTAATGATATGCGCAACCTAGACAAAGATGATCCGTATTTTGACCAAAAAGCTTTAAGTATTTTATTAAGTTCGTATAGATATTCAAAAGCTTTTGCATCTGATGGTTATTTGAGAACCAGATTTTCATCGAACACGATAGAACGTTTATTATCTGGTATTACTGTACAATATAATTCAACTTATCCAGTCTTGTCTCAAGTTGATTTTGATGAAGAAACAAAGATAATAGTTAACATACTTAAACACTTCACGTATGTTTCGCAAATTGAAAGTTCCAGACTAAAAGTAGCAGAAAACAGAGGAAAAGACATTGTTTCTGGTATTTTCGAGAAATTATGCAGTCCAAATGGTGAAAGGCTTCTCCCTGAAGATTTTCAAAGTATATATTTCAAGTTAAAGCATATCGAAGATCAAAAACGTCTTGTATGTGATTTTATAGCTGGAATGACCGATCGTTATGCAATTGAGTTCTATGGCCGCCTTTACTCCGAAAATCCTCAGTCAATTTTCAAGCCCCTTTAGTTATTGCCCGAAAAACCGCAGCGCCTCCAGCACCAGAAACACCGGCCACACGATGGCCTTGAGAAAGCCCAGCACGCCCATCCAAAAACCTGTCGCCACAGAGATGTAGTATATCGCCGCGCCGATCAAACCAAGACCATACACCGCGCCCGGCGTGTAATTGTTTTTGACCTTTGTGCAACCCGATTCGTCTTTCATATTCAACCCCTCCGCTCCATATTATCCCAATCTTGTTTCATCGTATAATATGACGCAGCTTCTGTCAATATGCCGCACAATCCGGTTATTTAAACGTACAAATAAATCTTGCTACACAAGCGCAAATCGCGTGCCGTTGTGGTATAATAAATGCTTATTATCACACACATCAGGGGGTCAGGGGTTTCATGAATACAGGCAGACGGCAGATAAACATATACACCGCCGTGGTGTTCGGCGCGGTGTTCTTCATGTGCTTGTCCAACAACATTGTCGGTCCGGTGCTGGGCGACATCATGTCACACTACGACATACGGCTGGACGGCGGCGGCCTCATGTCCATGTACCAGAACATCGGCGGCACGGCAGCCATCATACTTTTCTCGTTCATCATGGACAGGCTGAACAAGACCGCGGTTTTCGCCGTGCCTATGTTCTGCCTCGCCCTCTCTCTGCTGCTCATCGGCACCGCACCTTCGTATACCGTGTTCATGCTGCTGTTCCTGTTCTTCGGCGTATCGTTCAGCACGATGGACATGACGGGCAACGCCCTCGTGGCGGATGTCCAGCAGGAGCGCAGCAGCTCCGCGCTCAGCCTGATGCACGGCATCGCATCCATCGGCGCGGTGGCGGCCCCGCTCATCGCGGGCGGCATCACGCAGTCCGGCCTGCCCTGGCAGACAGTTTATACCGCTGCGGGCTGCTTTGTGCTCGTCTTGCTGGTGATATACATCATCGTAATGCTGTGCACCCGCAAGAGCTTAAAGGCAGTTAAGGCGGCGCATGCGGAAGGCAAACAAAAGGGTACAGCCAAGCGGTTTCTCACCGACCGCCACGTATGGGTTGCCGTGCTCTGCACGCTGACGTTTGGCGGCTACCAGAGCGGCATACTCGTGTGGGTGTCGCAGTATTTCAAGGAAGTGTTCGGCTCCGGCCAGCTGGCCGCGGGCCTTGGTCTTACGGCATATTGGCTGGGCGCGGGCGTTGTGCGCCTGCTTTTTGGCATGGTGCCCTCGCTGCGCAAGCTGGAAACGCGGACAATCAACATATACGGCAGCATACTCGCAGGCGTGTGCCTCGTCCTTGGCATACTGGTGCGCAATTACGCGGTGATGCTGGTATGCGTGTTTCTCTCCGGCGCGCTCAACGCACCCCTGCTGCCCCGCACGATGGGCATGGTCAGCGGCTGGTACCGTCAAAACTCCGGACTTGCATCCAGCGCAGTGTTCGGCGCGCTGTATCTGGCGTACTCCTTCTTCCCGCTGCTGATGGGCACGATGGCGTATGCGTGGGGCATGGACATGCTGATGCTGGTGCCCGCAGTGTGCACCGTGCTGGCGGGCGTTGTCTCGATACTGCTGCCCAAGGCACGAATGGCGGCGTAAACTCCCGCACACAACTAAAATGGCATACATCAACACCGCAAGCTGTTCGGCCTGCGGTGTTGTCATATACCCCTATACTATGCGGCAAAGCGAAACCCGAGGGCTACGCACTCAAAGTTTGTCTGGTTTTCATGCGTCTCCAATTAATGAATCCATACAGGTCATTAACGAGAAATACGACAAAGCAGATAACGACCGAAAGATAAGCTATGTCTTCCAGCATCGCCAACACCCATAGTACAATCAAAACGATATCATTGGCAGCATACGCCAGCGCAAAATATTCGCTGCGTCTGAAGGTCAGGTAAACGGCAAAAAAGCTGGTTGTCACAGAAATGGTGCTCGGTATCAGGTTCGCGGTATTAAAAGCCTCCAGGATGAAGTAGAAAGCAACGGTTACAACAGCGGTCAGCGCCAGCATAAAAATAGTTTCTTTGCCTTTTAAGTGGTTGACTTTCACCTCTGCCTTATTCCCGTTGTAAGGATTTCGCAGCCAGGCAATCAGTGCGAATATAGACATTGGCGCTGTCATTCCAAGATAGGTTACCATCTCGCCGTAGTAGGCAAACGCAAATGAAATAATGCCATACAGCACACTGAATACTATCATCAGTAGCTGTCCGAACGGATTACCCTTAGCATTAAATATCAATGAGGTGACACCGATGACTGATGCTGTGAGCACCAGATAACCTTCCCTGTCGAAAACGGCAAATGACACAACGATAAGCACAACGGATAAACACCATAACAGGAGTTCACCCTTTGTAAAGTACGCGATTGCTGCTTTGATTCTGCTCAATTTGTCCCCCCTAAAAAAATAAAGCACCCATGCAGTACATCTTCTAGGACCTAACGATGTACACATGAATGCTTATTGCATTCTCTACCCGGTGGCAGAATATTATTATAATTTATTTTAGCACAACAGACACAAAAATCAAAGTGCTTTTGAACCAATTTCTATTTGGCACTCAGAAAACCGGCACAATATCAGTGCCGCCTATCTGCGCCGCATCATGCGTCCCTGCCGCGAGCCATGCCCGCCGGGACGGTAACCACCACCGCCGCCCGGACGGTAGCCGCCCTCGTGCCGCGGTTCTTCCGGCGGCAGCAGCGGGGCATATTGCCGGGGAGACTCTTTTTCGGACAGCATCTTGAGCAGCGCCGCCGCGATGTCCATCGTCGTCAGCTCCGGCGAATCCCCAATCTGCGCGTTCACCGCGTCCATCAGTTCCTCCACATACGGAACGAAGGAGTCATAACCGCCCTCCGCCGCAAAGTCCGCGGCCTTTTTCAGCAGCGCACCCATGCGGCTCTCTTCGATGTCCAGCAGCGACGGCGGCTTAACAGCCTTGATCGATGCTTTGGTATACCGCTGAATGGCGCGCAGCTTGTGAAAGTCGCGCCCGGTGATGAACGTAAACGCTTTGCCCGCTCTGCCCGCGCGTCCCGTCCGTCCGATGCGGTGCACATAATACTCCTCATCGTTGGGCATATCGTAGTTGAATACCGCTTCTATATTGTCCACATCCAGACCGCGCGCCGCCACATCGGTGGCAACCAGTATGCTCACATCGCCGCTTTTGAACCGTGACAGTATCGCGCTGCGCTCTGTCTGCCGGATATCGCCATGCAGCGCCTCGGCCGAGTAGCCCCGCGCCTTGAGGCTGAATGCCAGCGCATCCGTGCCCTTCTTGGTGCTGCAAAACACAAGGCACAGCGACAGGTTGTTGCCGTCCACCACGCGGCACAGCACGTCCAGCTTCGATGCTTCGCGCACTTCAATATAATACTGCTCGATGCCCTGCACCGTCAGCTCCTTGTGCAATATCTGTATGTGCTCCGGATTGTTCTGGAAACGCCGTGTCAAATCGAGTATCGGCTTTGACATCGTGGCGGAAAACAGTACGGTCTGCCTGTCTTCCGGCGTCTTGCACAGTATGGTCTCCATGTCCTCCAGAAAGCCCATGCTCAGCATCTCGTCCGCTTCGTCCAATATCACCATGCGCAGGCTGTCCAGCTTGATGGTGCCCCGGCGCATGTGATCCATCACGCGCCCCGGCGTACCGATGATGATCTGCGGGCGCCGCTTGAGCGACTGTATCTGCCTGTCCATCGACTGCCCGCCGTATATCGGCAGTATGCGTACACCCTCCACAAACTTGGAGACGCTCTGAAACTCCTCCGCCGTCTGTATCGCCAGCTCGCGCGTGGGGCACAGCACCAGCACCTGCACGCGTCCGTTGTCCTCCGCCAGCGACTGCACGGCAGGTATCGCGAACGCGCACGTTTTGCCCGTGCCCGTCTGTGCCTGTCCAATCACATCGCGCCCCTCCATAATAGGGACGATCGTCTTCTCCTGTATCGGCGTCGGCTCCTCAAAGCCCATCGCCTGTATTCCCCGCAGCACCTCTGCGGACAGATCTAGTTCCGTAAACTGCAAATTGTGTGTCCTTCCCGTTTCGTTTATAAGTATTTTTCCCATAGATAAAAAAACAAACCAATATATGCTACACCATCACGCGCTTGATGTCCATTAAATATTCCAATCATCGGCACATTGGTTCTATTTACCATAACCTGAAGGGGTATATGTTCGAAAACAAAAAGGTATATGTTGTAAATATTTCTGGATTTGTCTTACACTTAAGATTATAATAGTTTTGCTCAAATTAACTGTATCCGATCATCAGGAGGAATACCAATGAGATCACAGAAGAAAGCACCATTGCTTATATTGGCTGGCTTAATTGCCCTGGTTCTGATGCCGCAGCTGGCACTGGCGGCGGATCATGGTGTCAGTACTTCTGAAGAGCTGACAGCCGCGCTGGGGACTGCGGCAGACGGGGATACGATCCGGCTGGCGGCAGACATTGACTATACCAACGGCATTTCAATCTCGGGTAAAACCATCACATTCGACTTAAACGGGTATACTCTCAACGTCACAAACAGCGCGGACGACGGGCTTTACGTTGGCAGCGGGGGCATTGTGAACCTGACAGGCAACGGCGCGTTCAACGTCTCAAGCAGCGCGGCCGGCAGCTATGGCGTAAGCGCCGAGAACGGCGGCAGGGCAACAGTCACCAATGCAGCGTCCACCGGCTCTACCGGCATAGGTGCCCACGCAATCGGAGCAGACAGCAACGTTCATGTAATGGGTAACGCCACATCAGCAGACAACATCGGAGCGCTCGCCCGAAATCACGGCACGGTCATCATGGACGGTAACGCGGAAGGCGGCATAATTGGTGCGGACGCGGTTGGTATAGGCTCGCTTGTTGAAGTGGCCGGCAACGCCACAGGCGGCGTCGGAATTTCCTGCTCTATGGGCGCAGTCGTGACGGTAGATGGCAACGTCACCGCAACCGGCTACGAGCATTCCCCCTATGCCATTGCCATAGCGTTTGGCGGCACGGTTACAGTGGGCGGCAACGTAACAGCAAGCGGTTTAGCGATCACCGGCGCACAAATATACGACGGCGGTACGATTACTATAGACGGTACGCTGGTGGCACCGATATATATCAGTCTTCAGGATGTGGTTAAAAATGTTGCCAACGGCGTACCGGGAACCTCGCCTTACGAGGACTATCTGATCTATACCGATGGAACCAACACCGTGCGGGTCGGGCATCTGGCAGGTCCATCCATCAGCCCCGCGAGCATATCCTTCGATAAGAATCCGGCTGGTCTGGCTGACGCAAGCACTGCCATCACATGGAATAACGCGGCGTCTGTGACGGATGTCAAGGCAGGCGGAGCCTCCATCGGTGCGGATAAATACAGTATCAGCGGAACAACCTTGAGCATTAAGAAGGAATACCTTTTGGAACAGCCCGCCGGAAACCTTGAGCTCAGCGTTGAATTTGATGTTGGTGATCCGAAAGCTTTGACCGTTGCCATCAGCGATTCCACGCCGGTGACAGGGCTGCCGGATAATCTCACGCTCTACGTGGGCGGCCGCGTCACATGGGACCCCTCTCCCAAAGGCGGCTCGTGGGATTGGGACGAGGCTTATTTATCGGCTGAAACCAGCGGCAGCGCCGCAACCTTTACGGCGTTGAAGGCGGGCACCTTGCCGGTGACCTATTCGGTCAATGGCACATCACACACCGTCACAGTGACGGTTCGCAAAGCGGAACTGCCGGTGACCGGGCAAGACGACACCCTGGCGTGGGTGCTGGGTTCATTGTCAATTATTTGCGCCCTTGCGGCTGCGTTCATGGCAAGAGTCAAAATGAAGTCCACTCCGTGAATCTCTTGGACGGGCAGGCATCCTGCATGACTGCCCAAGCTTAACATAAACGCAAGAACCCGCCGCCATGACGGGTTCTTCTGATTTATCAGCTTTATTCCACTATGACCACGGCACATAGGGAGCTGCAATCCGCATCACACGCTCTTTCCCCCCATCGCCTTGAGCCGCTTCTCCACCACCCAGTATGGGCGAAGAGCGACGCTAAGCAGGAGGTACGACCGAGCTTGTTCGCTGCCCATTCAAACTGTTCAATATGATGGGTATCTCTTCACGAGAAACAAACCGTTTCGGAATAATGATCACCGTCTTGTTCTTGACAATAGCATATAAATACTTCTTGGTGTTATACACTTTTTCAATATCTGCTCTGCCGATTCCATAAGTCTTTACTCTCTTTTTCAGGACCATTTCATCTGAAAAGAATTCCATTCTGACAGTATCCTTTGGAATTCTTCTGTAGTGCATATATACTTTTATCCTATTAATAATCAAGCAGCACACCAATACTATCGTAAAGGCTAAAGCGTTAGCGGTGAAATTAACGATCAAACTTATGAAAACCAAAATTAAAATAACCAACCATATAGTCCTGGACGCCGCCGAGCTGCGATTCAGTAAATACCAAAAGTTGAAGCGGAATAAATCCTTGGTGTTTAGCTGAAGCTCTACTGTTACTGAACTGCTACCCTCCATACCATTGGGATCGATTTCATATGGCTGCAGATTGTCCTTTTCCTCTTCGATTTTGTATTTCACCAGCAGCGCAGGAATTCTATTGGGCTGGCGCTTGAGCGCGACAGCTTTCATCTTTTCCGCTTTTTCCATGTCGTTATCATCAATAGCCTTTTTTATCTTTTTAACATATCCTTCGATAAATATACGACGGTATAAATAATATAATCCGTAAGTCACGACAATCGATAATCCGTAAGCCACGACAAGCGACAATAGTGTTTTTAAAAAATCGAGCAGAAAAATCATTATTGGCCTCCAAAAAGGTTGAGTATTTCTTCTTTGTCTAATATAACTGTCGAATTATTACCGGACTCTGCAACGAGCTGATAGTCTTCAGGTATTTGTTCGAATGCGTCTATCCAATACACACCTACTCTGGGTGATTCGATTTTTTCAAGTTCTGTCCCATTTTGATCTATAATTATCAAAGATGAATTCTCTCTATATATCTGACTATGATCTATTATACTGATGGAATAATCGTCAACTATATGGCCCACTTGAACCCAAAGCAAATGTCCGTTAGGGTCTTCTTTAAAAAGCACCCTCTGATAACTATTAATATTGCTTGCATGATCATAAAACGAAAACCCTGATACGTTATTCTTGTATCCAATGTGCAGCACACCTGAATCCACTCCCGAATCAACCACTGCAAAAAGGGTGTTACTAATAATCTTGTATCTATATTCCGAACTAGTGCCGTTTACCGATACATGCAGCTCTTTCTCAATAACTTGTTCGGGTGATAACCCCTCGTTATACGGAACGTGATTCAGCACAATTTCTGTTGTCACACTGGAAAAGACAACGGCCAACATCATCAGAACAATCAAGAATACGACACGTTCCACCCTTATACTGATCATGGTTCCTCCTGTAATAGCTGTATTATATTTAATGTAACATATTCCCACTATATAAGAAAAGCCCGCTTCGCATGCAGGCTTAAATGTTTGGTGTTATTTCTTTCCCTCCATCGCCTTGAGCCGCTTCTCCACCACCGGTATGGGCGCGATTAGCCCCGCTAACGAGAACGTCATCAGCGCAAGGCTCAGGAATTCGGACGGCAGCGGAACCAGCAGCTTCACCAGCACCGCGAATGCAACCAGCACCGGTCCTACGCGCAAGCAGATGCGCCCGTACAGGCGGTGCGCTTGGTCCCACGCCTCCTGCGACGCCATTGAGCGGCGCGTGCGATAGCCATAAATCGTGTTGATACGACGCGGCGGGCGGTATGTAAGCAGCAACCCGATCGCCGTCACAACAGCGGGCAGCAGCAGATCGACAATCCAGAAGAACAGCGTCATTTCATCGCTCCCTTAATGTCAAACTTCATCACGTTATCCGTGTTGCGGTGCGCGAATATCTGCCCCGTTAAGTCGGTGAGGTTATACACCGCCGACCACTGAAGCTTATCCTCGGCGCCGTCGCGTATGCCGATGTCCGCCAGCAGCGCAATGGCTTCCTCCTCGCTGATTGTGCCGCCGCCCTCCTCAATCTTCGCCTTCACCGCGTCGTACCGCTCAAACTCGTTGAAACCATCGCCGATGTTCATGCCGTTATACGCGATGAAGTTGGAGGCAATCTGATAGCCCGCGTCCGGCTTCGTCGTCACCAGCTCGCCGTCCCAATACTCCACAATCACCGAAGCGCCCGTGGCATCCGCGATCAGGTAATGGCACTCTACGTCCGCCGAGAAGTAGATGTTGTATTGCTTGAGCAGCTCCACCGCTTCGTCCACCGTCGCCGCCTTGTCCAGCACCAGCCGGATAGCCGTGGTGGTGTTCAGTGTCACCTCGTTGTCCGTGGGCGATTGCGCCTCCGGCACAGCCAGCAGCGCAATGGCAACGCCCTTTTCGTTCATGCCGTCGAAGGGCAGGAAGGGTGCCGCCAGCGTGAGAAAGCTGCTGGCTGAAACGCCGCCCGCGGGCAGCTTGTCTGCCGAGTAACCCGCGAACGTAAGGTTCACGGTGGACACAGAGGCATAGCCGTCGTCCGGGTCGGTGAACACCTGCAGCGACGGTGTATAGCCGAAGTCGAAGTTGCGCCCGAATATCACATCGCCGTCGGCATTGCGCGACACAAAGGCGGTGCAGCCATCCCCCGTCACGCCAAGGTCTATCGGCAAACCCTTGAGCAGCCGCTTGGTGACGTATTTCTCGATATCGCTGTCGCTCGACGCACCCGTCTTCAAGAAGCCGTCGAAGCCGTAGTCGCCGTAATACGTCATGCGGTACATCGGGTAATCGTCCGTCTTGTGCAGCGAGGCGAGGCTGCGCAGCTCGTTGAACATCACCGCCCCCGCGACCACCGCCAGTATCAATATAATGCAGAGCAGTGCGCCCAGTATGCGCCCCAGTGTTCTCATGCTTATCCCCCTGTGACAATATTCACCATATCAATGCTGCATTATATCACGGTGCGTGGGCGCGGGCAAGACAGCCGCTTAGCTGCCGCTAATGTAGCTCTCGTAATATTTTGTCGCATTTTGTTTGATGCACCAAATGGTATCAAGCCAAAGCAGCAGCGCATATCATAAACCAAGGAGTTGATTCACTTGCATACGCACCAGTTCAAAGGCGTCACCGTCTACGTAGACGGACACCTGCATCTGTTCTCCGGCGTCTCATCCGCCGCCCCGGAAACGCCGGGTCATACGCACATCATATCCGGCGAGACCACGACGGCGGTCGGTCACTCGCACGGTTTTTCCATCGTCACGCAGCCCCCCACCTATGTGGATGCGGCGCGCTACAAGCACTACCATTACTACACGGGGCAAACCTTTATCGTGCTGAATCATTCGCACGGCATGGAATCCACCACCTTCGTGCTGGGCGAATAGCCTCTTTCCGGCAACCCAAAAGCAACAACACTAAACAACTCTTTTATGGAAAGTGTGCTTGACATTATTCCGTCGTTTTGGTATGTTCTTTTATGGAAAGCATGCTTTACATCTATGGTGCGGAGGTGACCATGAAGAACAGGCTGGAGGAGCTGCGAAAGCAGCGCGGCATCCGTCAGGAGGAGCTGGCGGCAGCGCTGAAGGTATCGCGGCAGACGATAGGATCGCTTGAGAACGGGCGCTACAACCCATCCATCATACTGGCGCTCAAGATTGCGCGGTTTTTTGAGCTGCCCGTCGAGCAGATATTCTTATACGAGGAGGAGTAAATAATGCTGAGGAAATCGTTCGTTTATGTTATCGCACTGGTGCTGGGCTTAGTGCTTATAGCCTTGAGCTTTGTGTTCACCGCGGATGCTCAAAAGCCGCTGAGCGGTGTGTTGATTGGCATAGGAGGCGGTCTTGCAGGCATGAGCCTTTCCGGGCTGTTCATGAAGCGCTGGGAGAAAAAGAATCCGGCTGCCGCAGAACAAAGCGCGGTCGAACAAAACGATGAACGCAGCGTGATGATACGCAGCCGCGCACGGGCTGCGGCGGGCATGGTGACACAATTCTTGGTGATCGCCTTTGCGTTCGTGCTGATACTGGCGGACGCGCCGCTCTGGCAGACGCTGCTCGTCGTGGGCGTATACGCAACCTACCACGTGCTATACATGGTGCTGACCGTGCGTTATCAAAAACAGATGTAGGCAAACGCTGCTCAAATCACGCACAAACAAAAAACAGGCTCCTCCGTTAATAAAGGAGCCTGTGTTTTTATAATGATGTCAGAAAGGATTATAAGCCCAGCAGCTTGAGCAGCGGCAGCAGGCCGATGGGCGCAAACAATGACAGCGCCATATCGCCCGTTTTCACCTTCTTGATGCCCAGCTGGTTGAGCGCGATGCCGAACAATATGATGCCGCCCACGGCAGATATCTCGCCGACGATCACGCTGTCTAAGCCGCCCGCAAAAAGCGAGAAGCCCAGCGTCAGCAGCCCCTGATACACCAGCACCGAAAACGCGGAAAACAAAACACCCACCCCCATGGTGGAGGTCAGGAACACCGATGTCACACCGTCCATGATCGACTTGGTCAGCAGTATGCTGTGATCGTTCGAAAGCGCGCTGGAAAGGCAGCCCATAATCGCCATGGAACCCACGCAATACAGTATCGACGCGCCCGCGAAGCCCTCAGCAAACGAACCATCCGTCATCTTCATGCGGCTTTGCATCTTGTTGCCAAGGCTCTCCAGTCTGTCGTCGATGCGGATCAGCGTACCCAGCAGCGTTCCGATAATGATACTCAGTATCATCACCAGCAGATTCTGCGTCTTGATGGTATACAAGATTCCTATACCCAGCACGCCCAGTGCGATGACGTCGGTCAGCGCTTTTTGATAACGCACCGCCAATTTATTTTTGAAGAACAAGCCGATTGCACTGCCGGCTATTACCGCGAGAAAATTGACGATCACGCCCAGAAACATAACATATCCATCCCTTTTGATTTGATACAGCAACATTCATAGTAGCGTTTCTGAGAGGATATATCAAGTATCAATTATGCTATTTGATCTGGAATTCAGGCATGCGCACCTCTCGCACTTCTTCGCCATGGAAATCCCTGTCGAACGTCACCACCATACGGTACGTACCACTGGCATACACTTCGCCCTGCAAGGCCACTGAAACCCATCCCTTTTCGCCCTCTTTCAGCGCAAGACTCTGTTCCGCTTCCGCAGACCCGCAGCCAACCCACTCGCCGCCGCTCATCGTTTCAAGCCGTATTTCCTCGTCTGCCAGTGTCACATCGCCGTCAGACGGGTTGTACACCACCAGTGTCAGAGCCTCTCCATCGACCGTGTATGCACGGGGGTCTGCCGATACGCTCACCCCATCTGTCAGTTCAAACTCTGCATAAACGCGCATGTCAGCTTTGCTGCTCATTGTTTTTGAGGCACCGAGAGAAACGCGGTATTTGCCTGCCCCTGCCCCCTCATATTGCTGTATCGGAATACGCAGCTGTGTGCCATCCCTGAGCTTATCTGGCGTTCCGCAATAGCCTTCCCCCAGCAATGGTACCCATTCGTTGTCGGTAAGCCGCTCGACCTGTGGTGCCAGCGCACCGTAGAGCTCTGCCCCTTCAAGAACATGTACTGTCATCGTAATATATTCCACATCCTCAGGATAAACCGAATAGGGAACTGACACATTTAAGGCGTCATCCGGCTGCTCCTTCGATTGTATTTGTGCCGCATTCGAAGAAGCTTCAGTCGCTGCTGGCTTAGTGTCGGCGGGTGCACAGCCCGACATGCCCAGAGCAATGCATAACGCAGCTGCTAAGTATAGCCTCCATTTCGTCATCACATCAGCACCTCCTTCTATTATGATTTACATAACAGACGAAAATTTCCACTCCCATGTTCCCAAAACGCACAATAAAAAGGTCAGCCCGTATGAGCTGACCCTTTGTTGTGCGATTGCAGTATTACTCCTCAGACTTCGGAGCTTCCGGTTCCTGCGGCGGTGCCGGAGGAGCGGGAGGTGCCTGCGGTGCCTGATAGGGGTTATACGGCTGCTGCGGCGGCTGATACGGATTGTACGGTTGCTGCGGCTGCTGCTGGTACGGATTGTACGGCGGCGGCGGAGGAGCCTGCTGCGAATAACCTGAGTAAGGATACGGATAAGCTGCCTGAGCCGGCTTTTCCTTCACCAGTGCGAGTATGCCGCCCACAACGAGAACAACCATGGATATGAAACCCACACCCGTGAACACGCTCAGTACACCACCCACCAGCATAAATACACCGGCCATCACGTTTTTCTTTTTAACTTGTGCGCCGCCGATTATTCCCAGCACGCCACCGATGATGCTAAGCACTCCGGATATCCAGAGCCATACAGCAGCGGCTTGAATGCCGTAATCAACAATAGCGCCCGGGTTCACATCAAATTCATAACTGAAGGTGCCATCATCATAGCTGTCAAAAAAATCGTCGGAGAATTCCCCATTATTGAAATTTGTATAGTCGTCAATTATATTCGCGCTGCCGCTGACAAACGCGCCGCTGATCAGATAGATGATCGCAAACAGAAGCGCAAGCACGCCGCCTACAATACCTAAAACCATACTGGCTGTTCTCATGCTCTATTCCTCCTTGATATTTCAAATATTATGGCTGTATGTATATATTATAGTAAAATCTAAAGGATGACAATATACCTCAGCAAATTATATTATTAACGGAAGCCTCTGCCATCTGGTACAATACGGATAAAACCGCGCATTTGCGTGCATGAATAGCGAGGATGGAATGGCATCCCTTTGATACACTGACAGCATAAAGGAGCTTGTTGCGTATGGAATGGCTGGAGCGGCTGAACATGGCGGTGGATTACATTGAGCAGAACCTTGAAGGCGACATTGAGCTGGAGCGTTTGGCGCGTATCGCGTGCTGCTCGTCGTTCCACTTTCAGCGCATGTTCTCGTACATCGCGGGGATACCGCTGTCGGAATACATCCGCAGGCGGCGAATGAGTACGGCGGCGTTCGCGCTGCAGCAGGGCGGCAAGGTGATTGATATCGCGCTGACCTACGGTTACGACTCTCCCACCGCGTTCTCGCGCGCGTTCCGCAGCGTCCATGGTCTGTCACCGTCCGAGGCGCGTCGGCAGGGCGCACCGCTCAAGGCATGGCCGCCCATCAGCTTCCGTATGACAATCAAAGGAGACACGGAAATGAACTACAGGATTGAGCAAAAGGAAGCGTTTCGCATCGTGGGTGCGATGCAGCATTTCGACATGGCGCTGGGGGACGGCTTCGAAAAGGTACCGCAGTTTTGGGCACAGACGACGCAAAGCGGCATGGTGCAGCAGCTGTGCGCACTGCCCGCAAAGGAGCCCTGCGGTCTGCTCGGCGTCACCACCTGCATGGACGGACGCGATTTCGACTACTATATCGCGCTGGCGACGGATGCGCCGGCCTTAGAGGGCATGGCGGAGTATACGGTGCCCGCCTGCACATGGGCGATTTTTGAATGCGTCGGTGCGATGCCGCAAGCCATTCAGCAGCTGCAATCACGCATCATCTCCGAATGGCTGCCCTCCTCCGGCTACGAATACGCGGATGCGCCGGACATCGAGGTGTATCCGGAGGGCGACACACAGTCACCGGATTACCGCTGCGAGGTATGGCTACCGGTACGCAAGGCTAAATAGACTTAGAGAAATCAGATTCCCGCACATTAATCCGTATACGTTCGTATACCTTTGTATCATTTGGTATGTGCGTTGCTGATAGTCGGCTGACGCATCAGCGCACCGGAAAAGAAAAAGCAGGCGGAAGCAATCCCGTCTGCTCAGACCGCTGACAAAGGTCTAAGACCGTGGAGGCTCTGCCTCCACACCTCCGCTTAAGGGATTTGATCCCTTAAGAATCCCGTTGAAAATGCCATGTTCATGGCATTTTCACATGTCTTTTCCCACTTTTCTTCAAGAAAAGTGGCGGGGGTTCGGGGGCAGCGCCCCTGAGAATGGGTTTGTCATCAAACTGAGCAGGCGGAAGCAATCCCGTCTGCTTTTTGAATACTGCTATTGTCTCATCTCACTTCGGCTGCCAAAGCGGCACACCCTTCACATACTTCGCCGTGATGTCGCTGTTTTCCGAGAGGTGCACGGCGCGTTCCAACCGCTGCGCCAGCGTCAGCCGTGTAAGACCGTTTATGCCGCTGTCATCGATGACCACCGCATCCAGCTCATAGCCCGGCTCAAAGCTGCCCACGCTTCCGAAGAAGCTTCCGCCGCCCTTGGTCGCCATGTAGATCGCCTCCGGCAGCGAGAGCGGTGCCGCATCCTTATCCACGAACACCGAATACAGCTTGGAAGCCTGTATCGCGTCGGATACAGCGCGGAACATCGATATCGAGAAGCCGCCCGCAACATCGGTACCCAGCGCCACGCGCAGGCCCTTTTGCAGCATGCGGCGCACCGGCGCGATGCCGCTGCACAGGTTGATGTTGGATTCCGGACAATGCACCACTAACACGCCGCTATCGCGTATGTAGTCCATCTCGCTGTCGGTCAGATGGACGCAGTGCGCCATAATGGTGGGCTGCTGCCCGAACAAACCGTAGCGGCGGTACACATGACTATACGTTTCGTCCTGCGGATGCAGCTGCTTCACCAGCTCTATCTCATAAAGGTTTTCCGACAGGTGCGACTGGATGGGAACGCCGTAGCGCTCTGCCAGCTCTCCCAGCTGCCCCATCAGCTCCGGCGTGCAGGTGGGCACAAAGCGGGGCGTGATGATCGGTCTCGTGTTTTTGTACGTCTGTTGTGACTGGCGTATCCACGCCTCGGTGTCCGCCACAGACCCTTGCGTCGTTTCCACCAGCGTGGCAGCGCAGTTGCGATCCATGTTCACCTTGCCCACATACGTGGCAAGCCCGGAGTCCTCCAGCATGCGCATCAGCATATCCGCCGCAGCGATGTGCACCGTCGCGAAGACGGAGGCGCGTGTGGTGACGCCGGAGCGCAGCGCAGCACAAAAAGCGCCGTAAGCCGCCGCCGCGTACTCCGGATCGGCATAGCGCGATTCCTCGGGAAACGCGTATTTGTCCAGCCACGGTATCAGCTCCAGATCCATGCCCATGCCGCGCACGGCAAACTGCGGCGCGTGCAGATGCAGATCCGCCAGCCCCGGTATGATGAGCTTGTCGCCATAGTCCGTGATGTGTGCGCCCGCGTACCGCTCCGGCAGCTGCGCATACACCCCCGTTACCACGCCGCCTTCGCTGACGATATAGCCGTTCTCCAGCATCGTCAGCGCATCGGGCGTCTGTGTGTATATAATATTTCCTTTGAGTATCAGCGTTTCATTGTTTAACATTTAATAATCCTTCGCCGCCGCAAACACAGCAGCCTTTATTCGACGGGCATCTCCTTGCCCAGCCGCTTATACATCGTCTTCTTCACGGCGCGCAATATGTTCTCGTAGCCGGTGCAGCGGCACAGATGTCCGCTCATCAGCTTGCGCAGCTGGTCATCCGTATACTCCTTGCCGCTCTCCAGTATCTCGATGGCCGACATGATAAAGCCGGGTGTGCAGAAGCCGCACTGTACCGCCGCCTCATCGATGAACGCCTGCTGAATGTCGCTCAGCTCGCCGCCCGGTCCCAGCAGGCTTTCCAGCGTGCGCACCTTCTTGCCCCGTGCCCACACCGCAAGATAGATGCAGGAGTTGAAGCACTCTCCGTCGATAAGCACATTGCATGCGCCGCACTCGCCCACCTCGCAGCCCTTCTTCACGGAGGTCATGCGAAAATCGTTGCGCAGCATATCCGTCAGCGACGCGCGCGCGTCCACCATAACGGCCACATCTTTGCCGTTCAGATTAAATTCTATGATACGATGCTGATCCTTCATTCCAGCTCACCTCCGCAGCGTTTTACCGATTCGGCGAGAGCGCGTTTCGCCAGCTCCACAGCGATCTGTTGGCGCAGCGCCTTGGACGCACGCCACGAGTCGCGCGGATTGATGTCGCTCAGCACCGCCTTGCCGAAAGCCTTCACCGTGGCTTCGGACACCGGCTGACCGTTTGCAGCTGCCTCCGCGGAAGGTGCGCGCATGGGCACCGGCCCCGCCACGCCAAAGGCGACGCGTACGCGCTCGAACGTCTTCTTGTCGGGCGAGAGGCGCACATTGACGGAGCAGCCCAGCGTTGCGATATCCATGGCGTTACGCATGGCATACTTGATGTAGCTGCCGTACGTGCCCGCGTAGCTTTCCTTCGGTATGATGAGCGCCGTCTGCAGCTCGCCGGGGCGGATGTCCACCGTGCCCGCCTTGATGTAGAAATCCTTGATGGGTATGCGCCGCACACCCTCCGGTCCCGTCAGCTCCACCAGCGCTTCCCACGCGTGCAGCGTGGATGCGGAGTCCGCCGAGGTCACGCCGTTGCAGGTGTTGCCGCCGATGGTGGCGATGTTGCGCACCTGCGGACCGCCCACCTGATCCACCGCCTCACCCAGCACATTGATATATTGCTGGATAATGGGGCTCTTGGTGATGTGCGAGAAGCTGGTGAGAGAGCCGATGCGTATCGCCTCGTCCGTGTCGATGGAGACGCCGCGCATCTCGTCAAGCATGAAGATGGAGATCAGCTCCACACCGGCGCGCTTGCCCTCGCGCATCTGTATCAGCACGTCGGAGCCTCCCGCGATCACGTGCGCGTCCGGATGCTCTACCCTCAGGCGCACGGCATCCGCCACGCTCTGCGCTTCGTATAATTCCTTCATATCAAACATAGTCGTTTACTCCTCCTCTTTTGAGGGATCGGCGATAAGCCCTTCCTCGGTGAACCGCTGGAACAGTATATGCGGGTTCAACGGCAGCTTATCGACGGCAACGCCGGTGGCGTTCAGTATCGCGTTTCTTATCGCGGGCGCAACGGGCGTCGCCGGCGGCTCACCCAGCGCCTTGGTGCCAAACGGGCTGGTGGGCTCTGCGTTTTCCACGAACTGCGCCTCCAGATGCGGGTGATCCAGCATCGTGGCGAGCTTGTAGTCCAGCAGGTTGTTGTTGAGCGGCTTGCCCGATTTGGGATCGAACAGCAGCTGCTCAGACAAACCGTAGCCGATGCCCATCGACATGCCGCCGTGTACCTGCGCCTCTGCCAGCGCCGGGTTGATCAGCGTGCCGCAGTCGTGCACGTTGATGACCTTGGTGAGCGTGGCCTTGCACAGCGGAATATCCACCTCCACCTCCGCGATGCAGCAGCCGAAGCTGTACGCGTTGTTGGTGATGTGGTAGCTGGATTCGGCGGTGATGTGATCACTCTTCTTCATGCTGTAGATCACCTCGGTCGCCAGCTCCTCCAGCGACATCAGCACGCGCCCGTCCGTCTTGCGGACGATGTTGCTGTCGATAATATCGAGGTTCGCCTCTGCCATGTGCGTCAGCCCGCTCGCGTGCTTTAATATCTTTTCCTTGAGTATCTGCCCCGTCTGCGTGATGGAGAAGCCGCATACATAGGTCTGGCGCGACGCATACGAGCCGAGACCGTACGGCGTTACGTCCGTGTCCTGACACGAAACCACGTGCACATCACGGTAGTCCTTGAGCCCCACCACGTCTGCCGCCATCTGAGCAAAGGCGGTATCCGCGCCCTGACCGATCTCCGTTTCGCCCACCTGCAGCTGCATCGAGCCGTCCTCGTTCAGCACCATGCGGCAGGAGGAATGCTCAAGAGCAATGGGCCACACCGCCGTATTATACCAGAAGCAGGAGATGCCAAGCCCCTTGCGGATGGGACCGGTCTGGTGCTTGTATTCCTCTATCTTTTTATGATAGTCCATGTATTCCATCGCCTTGTCGAGGCACTGGTTATAGGTATCATAGTAGTTCTCGTTCTTTGAGAAGTTATCCTTATAGCCCTGCGGCATCAGGTTCTTGCGGCGGAACACTTCCGGGTCCATACCCAGCGCCTTGCACACGTCGTCCGTGTGGCTCTCCACCGCGAACATCGCCTGCGGTATGCCGTAGCCGCGCATCGCGCCCGCCACCGATTTGTTGGTGTACACGGTGTAGGCATCGCCCTGCACGTTGGGGCAGGGATACATCTGCGGGAACGCGCCCATGCCCTTGGCGACAATGGCGTGTCCGTGCGACGCGTACGCGCCCTGATCCGAGAACGCCTCCAGCTTGCGCGCAACGTATGTGCCGTCCGGACGCACCCACGAAATGATGTGCGAGCGTATGGCATGGCGTGTGCGGTTGCTGACAAACGTGTCCTCGCGCGGTACATCGATCTTCACCAGACGCCCGCCCAGCTGCTGCGTGATGTAAGCCAGCAGCGGTTCGTACAGCGTATCCTGCTTGTTGCCGAAGCCGCCGCCGATGTAGGGCTTCACGATGCGCACCTTGCCCCACGGTATGCCCAGCGCCTGCCCCACCGTCCGGCGGACGATGTGCGGTATCTGCGTGGACGCGACCACCACGATGCGGTCTCCCTCACCGTAGGCATACGCGATAAAGTTCTCGATATGGCAGTGCTGCACCACCTGCGTGTCGTACCATTTGTCCACGCAGATGAGCCCCGGCTCCTTGATGGCCTCGTCGTAATTGCCGATGTTGATGGAGGTATGCTTGAGCACGTTGTTCGGGTATTCCTCGTGCAGCTGCGGTCTGCCGTCCTCCATCGCCTCCTGCGGGTCCAGCACGAAGGGCAGCGTTTCGTATTCCACCTTCACGGCACGGGCGGCCTGCGCCGCGGCTATTTCGTTCTCTGCCACCACCGCTGCCACGTCGTCGCCGTAATAGCGCACATGGCGGTTAAGCAGCAGCCTGTCTGCCACGTCCTGATGCCCCGGATCAGTAGACCACGGATGCCCCGCCGTGGGAAACTGTATATCCGGCACGTCGAAGCATGTGAATATACGCACCACGCCCGGCACCTTCTCCGCCTCGGACAAATCAATGGACTTCACATACCCGTGTGCGATGGTCGAGCGCACGACGACGACGATCAGCGCGCCCTTGTCGCACAGGTCATCCGTATACTTGGCACGGCCGGTCGCTTTATCCAGCGCGTCGAGTCTCTCGACACTTTTTCCTACCTGGCTCACAACGCATTCCCCCTTTTTATACAATGTCATGTTATTTATGACCAAATAAAATCCACGTTTACAGCTTCAGCCTCAGATGCATGATGGCCTCCAGCACGCCGCCGCCGATGGCTCGCGCCTTTTCGGAAACGGTGTAGCAGTATTCGCGCTTATCGCGCGGGTCCACATCGCCGATCTTCATGCCTGCACCCACGACAATGCCCGACTGTATCATGCCGCGCAGCACCCCGGTCAGCGGCGCGTATACCGGCACGCCTGCCACATGCGCCAGCTCCTGCCCCTGCGTCACATGATCGCCGATGTCTGCCGCCGTCACGATGACGCCCTCTGCGGGTGAGCGCACGATGCGTTCGCTGGTGTAGCCTGCGATGCTGCCCGGCGTGCCCGTGTTGGGTTCCGCCGCCCCGTCGTAGAACACCCGCCCAAGGTTGTGCCCGCGGTTGGTCTCCACCACGGCGTGAACGTCCCGACCGGCAAAAAAGCCGGGACCCAAGCCAACAACGATACGCGCCATATCCTTCGATGTCCCAACGTTGCGCTTGGCCAGTATCGCATCCACCAGCGCCAGCGGACGAAGCTCGCTCAAGCAGCTGCAATCCGGGTCAACCAGCACGGGGATATAATGCTCACCAAGTATGCTCCGGCACGCGCTGACGGACTGTGCCTTCACGGCTCTTTGCCCTTCCACCTCGGCACTGCCATCGAAAACGGCCTGCGCAAAGGCCACCGTGCGACGGATCACCGTGGGCTGCGCGGTTTCCAGCACCACAACACGAAAGCCGCAGTTGACCAGCCTGCCCACCGTTCCCGACGCGAGGTCTCCGCCGCCCCGCACGACCACCAGATTATCTGTCATGCGCCACACTTCCTTAACTGCTTGGATGCTGCCCTTGCTCGGGTAAGCCCGCACGCCTCAAAAAAGCAGCGGCTTAAAATATAAAAACCCCGAACCGCAAGAGATACACCTTGAGAATCGCAGCCGGTTTTTGGTCGGCCCAGCTTGATTACTCAACATGTATCTCTTGTAGCCTAGGGCAATTTACGGTCGCCTGTAGAGACGTCCATACCAATCTATGGACTTATACAAGAGCACCAAATGCCGCCAAACGTGACGCTCGCCAAGTCAGCAGCCAATACCTGTTTTGTTGTACTTTAATTTTATCAACTTGCACAGTCGATGTCAAGCTGATTCGCGGTGCGGACATGCTTGAAATGCCTTTAAATCACAAATATTTTTGTGCTATAATCAAGTTGCGGCAGCGCCTGATCCGCCGGACGGAAAGGAAGCAAACGATGAACACTGTGGTGAATACACTTCAAAAAACAAAGCTTTTCACCGGCATAAGTGCGTCTGACATCGCCGCGCTGTGCCCGCTGCTGGGCGCGCAGCAAAGGCTGTGCCAAAAGGGTACGGTGCTGATTGGCACGGATACCGTCGTCGATTTCGCGGGCATTGTGGCGGACGGAGAGCTCAACACCTTCAAGCCGGATTCACACGGCAGCCTGAACCTGATACATAAAATACGCGCGTATGAGCTGTTCGGTCTCGATATCGCCTGCACGCCCAGCCGCCTAAGCCCGCTCATCACCGTGTGCGCCACCGACGCTCAGATCATTACGTTCCCCTACGCGCGCATCGCGGAGCCGGGTTCCATCCCCGACCGGCTGCGCTGCGAGCTGCTGAAAAACATACTGGAGCTGACCGCCAACGAAAACATGCGCCAGCTTTACAAGATCGATATACTGTCCCGCAAGAGCCTGCGCGAGCGCATTATGCTGTATCTCACGCTGCAGAGCCGCCGCCGAAAATCGAACGAAATCGTCATCCCCTTCAACCGCGAGGAATTCGCCGCCTACCTGTGCGTCGATCGCAGCGCGCTGTCCCGCGAGCTGGGACGCATGCAGGAGGAAGGGCTGATCACGTTTGAGAAGAACCGCTTCCGCCTGCTCTCCGATATCGGGGACTAAAAACAAGAATCCCGTGTTGGCATTTGTTTCGCTTTCCCTTGATTCATTTGAAATAGGCATTTATTGATCTGTTTCTCGTGTTCTCAAATTTCCTCAAAATATATTTTCAATACTTCTTGACAAATCTATGCCAAGTATGGTATAATGAGGTTAATATCTCGACATATGCAATTCAAGCTGTTTATAGTGTATAAACAGCATTTTGTCTTTCTCGCTTCAATTTAATATAAAAGAAAGGAGTTTTTTTGTGTATCTTCATATTGACAACGAATGCCTTATTTTGATATTACCTTTTATCATTACGCTAGTACAAATTTTCAGAACAAATAATAAGAGAATTTAATAACCACCTATCCATAAAGCAAAATCGGTTTTTCACATCAAATTCTTATTCAATCAATAAGTCGGGGTATTTATTCTAACGAAAGGAGGTTTAATTTGCATTTGCATAAATTTGTACAGATTTTTTCATTCTTATGTATTATAATTTCAGCGTTGTCTGACCTTGGATTATTACTTATTTCCATCTTTGAAATCACACAGATATAAGAATTATAATAGAGCTGTTAAGATAAAACTTAACGATCACAATTTTTCTCGACCTTGATGTATTCGTATGTAACTTCATCCAAGGGCAACAAGTTGTGTATTAATCTCCGTATATATCAGTCCCGTATTCCTCAGCGGGCGCACTCGCCGTCGTCGCCGCGCAGTATCGCAAGACCGTGTGACACCGCGTCCAGTATCACATCCAAGCTTTCCTTCACCGCCTTGGGGCTGCCCGGCAGGTTGATGATGAGCGTGCGCTGCCGTATCACGGACACGCCGCGGCTCAGCATGGCACGGTTGGTGATGCGCATGCTTTGCGCCCTGATCGCCTCGCTGATGCCCGGCACATGCCGGTGCGCCACCGACAGCGTTGCCTCCGGCGTCACATCGCGCGGCGACAATCCCGTCCCGCCCGTCGTGAACACAACGTCGCAGATATCCCCGTCCGCCAGCCGCATCAGCTCTGCAGCCAGCTGCTCCTGATCGTCGGGCAGCACGCGATAGCTGGCGATAAGGTAGCCATTCTCCCGCAGTATTGCTTGAAGCGTTTCGCCGCTGATATCCTCGCGCTCACCTGCCGCACCCTTGTCACTGGCAGTAATCACCGCCGCCCGATACGCTTTACCCGACATGCATTTCATCCCCCACGCTTATCACGCCGCCGCTCAGCACGCGCGCGAACACGCCCTCCCGCGGCATGATGCAGTCGCCCACCTGACGGTATATCTCGCAGTGCGCGTGGCACTCCTTGCCTATTTGCGTGATTTCCAGCCGCACATCGCCGCAGGAGAGCTGCGTACCCACCGGCAGCGCCCGAAAGTCGATACCTTCCACCAGCAGGTTTTCACCAAACGCACCGTCGTCCACGGTCGCGTCCGTCGCGCGGAACGCCTCCACCTTGTCGTAAGACAGCAGGCTCACCTGACGATGCCAGCTGCCCGCATGCGCGTCGTCCTTCAGCCCGAAGTTCTCCACCAGCTCGCATGTGCCCACGTTGGTCTTCTTCGTGCCCTTCCTCTCGCTGATGCAAATCGCTTTCACTATACCCATATCATCCGCCTATCTGTACCATTTTACGCTGTTCTGTTGCCGTACCGTCACAGAAGTTGTGGCGCAGCGGCTTGGCGGTAATCGCCGCCGCCATCGCGTCCTTCAGCGCTTCATCCGATATGTCTGCCCGCAGCAGCTCCTTGACATTCAATCCGTCCTCGTAGCAGAGGCAGGCTTTAAGCATGCCGTCCGCCGTCAGCCGCACACGGTTGCAGCTGCCGCAAAACGTGTGCGACATGGCGCTGATGAAGCCGATGCTGCCTTTGAACCCCGCAAAGTCGGCATACTCCGCCGGGCCGCTGCCGTGGCCGTTTGCCGACCTTATCGGTTCGCCGAACGCCTGTGTGAGTGCAGCCAGCACTTCGGCATTATCCACGGACTTAAAATCCCGCCCCAAGCCGATGGGCATCATCTCGATGAAGCGAACGTCCAGTGCTTTCTCCCGCGCCAGTGCCGCCAGCCGCACCCAGTCGCCGCCGTTATACCCTTCCATCGGCACACAGTTGAGCTTCGTTTTCAGCCCCAGCGCCAGCGCCTTATCGATGCCCGCCATCACGGCATCCCACGCGTCCACGCGCGTCAGCCGCGTAAAGCTTTCCGCGTCCATGCAATCCAGACTGAAGTTCACCGCATCCAGCCCCGCACCTTTGAGCGCCTGTGCCATCTCGGCGAACAGCACGCCGTTGGTGGTCATCGCGACGGATTCGACACCCGCCGTTGCCTTGACCATACGCACAAAATCCACGATGCCCTTTCGCACCAGCGGCTCTCCGCCGGTGATGCGGTATTTGGTGATGCCCAGCGCCACACCCGCTTCCACGACCCGCAGCATCTCCTCAAAGCGCAGTATATCGCCATGCCCCACACACTCAACGCCTTCGGGCGGCATGCAATAAACGCACCGCAGATTGCAGCGATCCGTGACGGATATGCGCATATAGTCGATCGTCCGGCCAAAACCGTCTTGCATGGCGTTACCTCATCAGTATGATATGATCCTCCGGCAGCCGCAGATACAGCGTTTCCGGAGCCCCCAGCGATTCCCACTTGTCCTTGCTCAGCTCGCAGCGCAGATACGCCCAATCCTTGTCTGCGCCGCCCTTCACATATGCGATCACGATGGTGGAGAACATGTCCTCGATCACCCGCGTCACGCGGCATTCAATCACGTTACTCCCGCCGCCGCTCTGTGACAGCTCGAAGAAGTGTGCGCGAAAGCCGATGTAACGGATATCGTCCGGCACCGTCCGCGATACCGTCAGCTCCGTGTTCCAGTCCGCCGCGTACAGCGTTTGCTCCCCCGTCTTCGCCGCCGCCGAGAAGTTCTTGCAGCCGGACAACAGCGCCGTGGACAGCGTCTGCGGCTGGGCGAACAGATCCTTCTTGTCCAGCACCTCGATGGTCGCGCCGTCTTCCATCACCGCCACGCGGTCGCACAGGCGGTAAACCTCGTCGCGGTTGTGCGAGACAAACAATATTGTGCCGCCGAAGCTCTCCTGCACCTTCAGTATCTCCAGCTCCAGCTGCCATTTGAGAAAGCTGTCCAGCGCAGACAGCGGTTCGTCCATCATCAGCAGCGCCGGTTCGCTCGCCAGCACACGCGCCAACGCCACCCGCTGCTGCTGCCCGCCCGAGAGCTGATGCGGGTAGTGCCGCTCCAGCCCCTCCAGATAAAACGCCGCGATCTTGTCGCGCACAGCCTTTGCCTTATCCCGACCCTTGGGTATGCCGCAGGCGATGTTCTGCTCAACCGTCATGTTGGGAAACAGCGCGTAGTTCTGGAACAGATAGCCCGTGTTGCGGCTGCGCGCCGGTATGTTGATGCGCTTGTCGCTGTCGAACAGCACCCTCCCGTTCAGCACGATGCGGCCCCTGTCCGGCGTCACAATGCCCGCGATGCACTTTAGCGTCATGCTCTTGCCGCAGCCGGACGCGCCGAGTATCGCCAGCGTCTCGTCCTGCACCTCGAAGCGGCTCTTCAGATGGAAGCTGCCCGTGCGCTTCTCGATATCCACGCTCAGCGCCATCTCTTCACCGCCTCTCTTTTGCCATGGCTTGAGCGGCTAGAAAACCAGTTCATCAGTATGATGGTGGCGAACGATATGCCCACGATAATGATCATCCAGCGGTAAGCCAGCTCCCAGTTGCCCGCCTGCACCGCCGTGTATATCGCGACGGACACCGTCTGCGTGCGTCCGGGGATGTTGCCTGCCAGCATGATGGTGGCACCGAACTCGCCCAGCGCCCGCGCAAACGCCAGCACCGCGCCTGCCAGTATGCTGGGTATGGAGTTCGGCATCATCACACGCCAGAACAGCTTAGGTTCCGACATGCCCAACGTCCGCGCCGCGGAGAGCAGATTCTCATCCAGCTGCTCGAAAGCGCCGCGCACCGTGCGGTACATCAGCGGGAACGCCACCACCGTAGACGCGATCACCGCGCCCGTCCACGTGAACACCACCGGCGCACCGATGCTGCCCAGCAGCTGCCCGATGAAGCCGTTCTTGCCGAATATCACCAGCAGGAAGAAGCCGACCATCGTGGGCGGAAGCACCAAAGGCAGCGTAAACAAACCGTCTACGATGCCCTTACCGCGCCTGAGCTTCACGGTCAGCCAAGCCGCGAGCACTCCCAATATAAATGTCAGAAGAGTCGCGATAAACGCGACCCGCAGTGACAGCCAGAGCGGCGAATAATCCATGAAACCCTCTTATAAGTTTATTCAGCCATGATGAAGCCGTACTTTTCGAACAGCGCCGCGATGTCGGGCGTTTTCAGAAAGTCGATGAAGCTTTGAGACGCTTCCTCGTTCGTGGACGACTTCAGTATCGCAACGGGATAGATGATTCTTTTGACGCTGTCCGCCGGGGCTTCGCAGACCACCTTCACCTTATCCGTGGTGGCCGCGTCGGTGGCGTACACGATGCCCGCTTCCACTTCGCCGTTCTCCACCCATGTCAGCACCTGACGCACATCGGTGCCGAGGTTTACCTTATCAAATACCGCATCCTTGATGCCCAGCGACGTCAACACCTCTTCGGCATACTGCCCGGCCGGAACGCTGGCGGGATCGCCGATAGCCACTGTCTTCACCTCATCCTTGGCGAGATCCTCAAAGCTGGTAAGCCCCAGCGCAGAATCCGCCGGAACGATCATGACAACCTTGTTCTCCAGCAGGTTTGCCCGCGAGCCGTCCAGCAGCAGCCCGCCCTCTTCCAGCGCGTCCATCTGTTTCTGCGCTGCCGACATGAATATGTCCACCGGAGCGCCCTGCTCGATCTGCGTCTGGAGCGCGCCCGACGCGCCATAGGTAAACATCAGAGTCACGTTGGGGGCTTCGGCCTTGTACGCTTCCGCGATCTCCGCCGTCACATCCGTCAGGCTGGCAGCCGCCGCGATCATCAGCTCCACCGGCTCGGCTGTGGGTGACGGGTCTTCCGTCACAACCGCCTCCTCAGAGGGCGCGGTGTTCGGGCTGCCGCAGCCCGCCAGCACCATGCACAGCACCAGTACAATGCCAACGACCTTCTTCATAGAATCCTCTTTCCGCTTTTACCAGTCCACTAGGAAAATGCCAAAGGCATTTTCCTAGTGGGATTCTTAAGGGGCACCGCCCCTTAAGCGGTGGTGTGGAGGCAAAGCCTCCGCGGTCTTAGCCCTTAATCTATCTGTTGATAAAACTGCCGCTCTTGCCGCCGGACTTCTCCAGCAGGCGAATGTCCAGTACCACCATGCTCTTGTCCAGCGCCTTGCACATGTCATATATCGTGAGCAGCGCGACGGACACGCCCGTCATCGCTTCCATCTCCACGCCCGTCTTGCCGGACAGCTTCGCGGTGCATACCGCCTCCACCGCCAGCGATTCGGGCCGCAGCGTAAAATCCACCTTCACGCTGGTCAGCATCAGCGGATGGCACAGCGGTATCAGCTCTGCCGTGCGCTTAGCCGCCATGATACCCGCCACACGCGCCACGCCCAGCACATCGCCCTTGTCTGCCGTACCGTGCCGGATGGCGGCAAAGGCCGCCTCGTTCATGCAGATGCTGCCTATGGCCACCGCCACACGCTGCGTCTCCGCCTTGTCCGTCACGTCCACCATCGCCGCGTTACCGCTCTCGTCAAAGTGCGTCAGCCTACCGTCCATCAGCGCCTCCTCATTTGCCGAACCCGCAGTTCGGATACGTGCACACCTCGCAGTTCAGGCAAAGCCCGCCCTCGCCCAGCGTCGTCAAATCCGCCGCGGTCAGCCGCTCTCCTGCCATGATGCGCGGCAGCACAAGGTCGAATATCGTGCGCTTGGCGTACATCACGCAGCCGGGCAGCCCCAGTATCGGTATCGTTCTGCCGTTTTCTTCGATATACGCCAGCAGAAACATCGCACCGGGCAGCACAGGCGCACCATACGTCACCAGCGCTGCCCCTGTGTTCTTGATGGCGGTGGGCGTGGTGTCGTCCGGGTCCACGCTCATGCCGCCGGTGCAGACAATCAAATCCGCACCGTTATCGATGTGCTGCCGTATGGCGTTCGTGATGCGCTCCGCGCTGTCGTCCATGTACGTTCTGCCGAGTATCTCCACGTCGTATTCGGACAGCTTGGCTTCTATCACCGGCCCGAACGAATCGGGAATACGCTTGTGGTACACCTCGTTGCCCGTAATCACCAGCCCCGCCGTTCTGTGTATAAAAGGCAGCAATTGCAGTATGGGCGTATCGCCCGCCGCTGCCGCCGCTTGATCCATCTTCTCTTGCGCGATCACCAGCGGTATCACGCGCATGCCCGCCAGCTTGTCGCCTTTCTTCACCGGCGTGTTGCCGTGGCGCGTCGCGATGATGATCTCGCCCAGCGCGTTGACACTGCAGAGCCGCTGCGTGTCCACCTTGGACAGCCCGTCGATGTCGCTGAACAGATCAACCTTGCCTTCGCTGGGTTCCGAGGCCGTCATGTTCTCGTTCATGCAGATGCGGCGCAGCAGCTCCGCCGCGTCGTTCTCATGCAGCATGCTCTCCTGCTTCTCCCACACATACAAGTTATCCTTGCCGAGCGACAGCAGCACGGGTATGTCGGCCTCTGTCACAATATGCCCCTTGCGGAACGCAACGCCTTTTTTCACGTCCTTAATGATCTGCGTGATGTCGTGGCACAGCACATGCCCCACGGCCTCCGTCGTCTTTATCAGTTTCATCAATGGCTCCCTTGCCGGATGTATCGTTGAGTTTGCATCTAAATTAGATTAGTTTTGCCTTTATGTTGATTGGTATTCTATCATCTGCCACGCAAATAGTATGTTGCCATGGCAACGTGTATATAGGGAATAAAAAAGCCGCTCTGATAAACGGATCTAATTATTAACTCTTAGTGTAGGTTATGAGATAGATTGTTTCTGATTAAGCACCTACCCCTGTTGGCGGAGCTTTATTGCGCTGAATGCATGTTTCCCGGCAGCTTCAAATCCCTTTGCAATGTTGTTATTTGCATAATAGTGTTGGGGATTATATATGAATCATTTATTATCTGATTTCTCAATTGAAGTGTTTTTATTTTTTTCTGCGTATAAAGTTGACATAATAATTAGGAATATTAAAACAGCTAAATTACTCAATACTAAGATAATTTGTATAGTAAAATCTAACAAATTGAAGAAGTAATCTTCACTAATTAATACAATATTAAGTATTAAAAGTATGGCAATAAGTATATACATAATTATCTGAACTATTATGCTTTGCTTTTATCATTCAGAATCCTCCTGCATAACCATACATCTCAATAGCTGTCCTAATAATCCAAGTTGTTGCATTTATTGTCGCCAATCAATTATAAGTATATTTTACCACAAACGTGCTTCGCTTGTTAAATAATTATTTTGGGGCCAGTCTCCGTGCCCGCCCGCGCTAACCTCAAGAATGTAGTGGTAATTTGCGATGACTCGCGACGAGTGAGCACACATCGAAGCGTAGCGGAACACCTCATCCGTCACAACGACACGACTGTGTCGGTGCACCACCTTCCCCTCGAGTGGAAGGCTTAGATCATCACGCCTGTTCGCAATAAACAGCCTCCCCCTGACTCCACCCCCAAACGGAGCGGAAACCAGAGGAAGGCTGTGTCACATCAGCTAAACCTTATACCGTCGGCCACCTGGACTCGTTCTTCATGCCCGTCTTTGCTAGCACCGTGCTTATTTTCTCGCGCGCGTTGTCAATCACGGCCTGCTCGTTCATCGTCAGTATCTCGCGGTCTTTCACGATGTACTTGCCGTCGATGATCACGTTGTCCACATCGGTGCCCTTGGCGGAGTAGACCACCAGCGACACCGGATTGGTGTTGGGCGCAAGCCGCGCGTTGTTGCAGTCGATGGTGATGAGGTCCGCCTTCTTGCCCACCTCCAGCGATCCCAGCTCGTTCTCCTTGCGCATGGCAATAGCGCCGTTGATGGTCGCCATCTCAAGGGCGGTCTCCGCGGGTATCACCAGCGGATCTAAAAGGCGGCACTTGTGGATGATAGCCGCCAGCCGCATCGCGTCAAACATGTCGTAGGCGTTGTCGCAGGTGGGGCCGTCAGTGCCCAGCGCCACGTTCACGCCCTCCTCCATCAGCTCCGGCACGAGGCAGAAGCCGGACGCCAATTTGGCGTTGCTGGCAGGACAATGCACCACGGTCGAGCCGTTGCGGGACAGCGCCTGCATATCCTCGCGCGTCAGCCAGATGCCGTGCGCCATCATCGTGCGGTCGGTCAGTATGCCTGCGGACTCCGCGAAGTCTCCCGGCTCCTGATTGTACTGCCCGCGCATCAGCGCCACATCCTGCTTCACCTCGCAGAAGTGTATCGCGATACCCATGTCGTGCTCGCGCGCCGTCTTGCCCACCTTCTCCAGCATCTGCTTGGTGGTGGAGCCCACGGGGCGCGGCCCCAGCCATATGTTCACGCGGCCGTCGCCGTCGTTCTCTCTGCGATTCTTCCAGTCGATAGCCTGCTGCAAGCACACGTCGCCGTCCTCCACCATGCCCTCGCACATGATGTTGTCACGGCTGGCGTACGTCGCGATGTCCATCACCGATTTTGCCAGCACGCCGCGCATACCGCTCTGCACCACAGCGTCCGTGATGCCGTCCAGCCCGTAGCGCGACAGCAGCAGCGTTTCCACAAACGTGGTGGTGCCGGATTTGATCATCTCCAGCAGACACAGATCGGTGCTCGCCCGCGCTTCCTCCTCGTTGTAGCTGCCCATCAGCTTCCAGATGCGCTCCGCCAAAAAGTCGATCAGGCTCACATCGTCCGCACAGCCTTTGATCAGCGCCTGCGTCAGGTGCACATGTCCGTTGATCAGACCGGGCATAATGATGCGTCCCGCCATATCGTGAAACTCGTAATTCGGGTACTGCGCCTTTATATCGTCCGTCTTGCCCACCGCTTCGATCAGCGTGCCATTCACCGCCACCGCGCCGTCATTTATGATGCGCCTTTGCTTGTCTACTGTAATCACGGTCGCGCCGCCAACAATGAATCCCATATGAATGCCCTCTCTCTTTCGTTTTTGGATTGGTGAACCGAACACCTAATAACCCCCGGAGTGTCTTCCGGGTTATTGCTTCGTTTGTCAAGCCGAAGTGCCGCCGTCAGTCCTTGCCGTTTTCCTTCACATCGATGTAGTTGTACAGCGTAAACTTGGATATGCCGAAGAACTTGGACACCTTATCGCCCGACTTGGTAATCAGGAACGCGCCCTTATCCTGCAAATAGCGGATCGCCTTGATCTTGTCCTCGCGGTTCATCTGAGCCACCGGCTTGTTCACAAGCCGCACCGACTGATCGATAAGATCGTTCAAGAGCCCATTCACGCCCTTGGTGATGCGTTCCGGCTTCTCATCCTTTGCGCCGATAAAACCTTTTAGCACATAGTCCATCATCATGAAGTTGGTGATGTCGTAGTTGATGGCGAATATGCCCACCACCTTGTCGTTGTTGTCACGAATGTAGATGGTGGTCGACTTGAGCATGCGCCCGTCTTCGGTCTGCGTCAGATAGTTGATGCGGTCTTTGAGCTCCTCCGGCTTCTTGTTGCGCGCTTCCAGCACAATGTGCGACGGACCATCGCCCACCTGCCGCCCCGTTACATGACCGTTCTCGATGCAGATGATGGTGTGTTCTTCATCCTCTGTGAGATCGTGAATCACCACCTCGCAGTTTTCTCCGAAGTGACCGGTGATGCCTTTGGCGAGCTGTATCCAGAAAGGTTTGAAAAATGCTTTATTCATATTAATACCTTCCATGATTGCGTTCAATGCCGTTTGCTGATTCATTTTGATGCTTCTAAGCGACCCCTATCTTAGTATTTTCTCCAATATATCACATATCTTGGGATTCGTCGATATTGCGACGCATGCGGTTTGCAATCTCCCGACCCGTTTTGGATGCCGCCACGCCGCCCTTCGCCGTCTCGCGCAGCTCAAACGGCAGTGCGCGCCCAACCTCCTTCATCGCGTGGATCACCTCATACAGCGGTATCACGCTGGTGATGCCCGCAAGAGCCATATCCGCCGCGGTGACGGCGTTCGCCACGCCCGCCGCGTTGCGCTTGGAGCAAGGCACTTCCACCAGCCCCGCCACCGGGTCGCACACCAATCCCATCATGTTTTTCAGCGCAATCGCCGCCGCGCTCAAGGATGCGTCCACGCTGCCGCCCGCCAGCTCCACCATTGCGGATGCCGCCATTGCCGCTGCCGAGCCGATCTCCGCCTGACAGCCGCCCTCCGCGCCGCTCACCGTTGCGCCGTTGGCAATCAGTATGCCGATGGCTGACGCGTTGAACAGCGCCCGCACCAGTGCCTCGTCCGAAAACCCGCGTTCCTCGCCCACCGCAATCAGGCAGGCGGGCAGCACGCCGCACGCGCCCGCCGTGGGGCACGCCACAATGCGCTTCATGCGCGCGTTTTCTTCGGTCACCGCCAGCGCATAGGCTGTGGCGCGTGCCATCAGCGCACCGCCCAGCGGCTTTGCCTCGGTGGCATATGTATACATCCGTGCCGCGTTCTGACCGATCAGCCCGCCCATAGAGGGTCGGGTAGATACGATGCCCGCTCTCACGTTGGTTTTCATCACATCCAGCGTCAGCTTCATCTTGTCTGCAACCACGGATACATCCGTCTCGTCGCGCTCCGCCTCGTGCCGCATTGCCAGCTCGGATATGCTGATGCCAAACTGCGTGGTCAGCGCCTCGATGTCCCGCTGACGCGCATACTGATACTGATACACGTTTGTTGCTCCTTTAATACAGCTTGGGTATGTAAATAACGTACATATCATTCAGACTCCTGAGCGTTCCCAGTACGTCCGGTGATATGGTTTCGTCCGTCTCCAGAATCATATACGCCCGACCGTGCTTGCCCTGTCGGTACATGTTCATGTTCGCGATGTTAACGCCGCTGTCCGCCAATATCTTCGCGACGCTCAGCACCGCGCCCGGCTTATCCTGATGGTCTATCACCACCGTATTATACTTCAGACTGATTTGCAGCGCGGTGTTGTTAATGCGCGTCACCACGATGTTGCCGCCGCCGATGGACGCGCCCGTCACGCTCATCTTCGCGCCCTCGTCTGCGTTGTTCAAATCGAACCGCACCAGATTGGGCTGCGAGCCTGACTCCTCCTCCACCGCAAAACGGTACGTAAATCCCGCCTCCTTCGCGATGGCAAGCGCACTCGTCAGCCGCTCGTCGTCCGGCTTTAGCCCCATCAGCCCGCCCACCAGCGCCTTGTCGGTACCGTGACCGCGCAGCGTCGCCGCAAACGAGCCGTACACATGGATGGTGACGTCGGTGATCGGCTTGTTGAAAATAGCCCGCGCGGCGTTAGCCAGACGGCATGCGCCCCCCGTGTGCGAGCTGGACGGCCCGATGATGATGGGCCCCACAATATCAAAAACGCTGAAATTGTTCTGCATATCCCTTTTTTCCGTTCCGCGTTTGTTTTATATTCCGCTTAAATGATATAATAAACCAAAAACGAAGGAACTACCAATGAAAAATATCGGTTGTATATTACTGGCGGCAGGTGCCGGAGCCCGCTTCGGCGGCGGTAAGCTGAACGCCCTGCTTGACGGCAAACCGGTCGTCGAATACATTCTGGAAACCTTGAGCAAAGCACCCTTTTGCCGCCGCGTCATCGTCGCCGCCAGCGAGCACATGCTGCACACCGCCCGCGAGTTCGGCTTCGATGGTGTCGTAAACCTCTGCCCCGACCACGGCGTCAGCCTCAGCATCCGCTTAGGTTTAGAGTTGATGGGCGGCACCGACGCCTGCATGTTCTGCGTGGCGGATCAGCCGCTGCTCAAGCCCAAAACGGTGGCTGGCATGCTGGACGACTACGAGCCGGGCACCATACTGATATCGGCTCACAAAGACCAAAGCGGCAACCCCGTCATCTATCCGGAAATCCTGTACGGCGAGCTCATGGCTCTCTCCGGAGAGGAATCGGGCAAAACGGTGGCATGCCGCCACGATGCACTGCTGCGCACGTTCCATATCGCAGACGCGTCGCAGCTTGATGATATTGACACCCGGGAGGATTTAATCGCGATGGAAATGCGCCTCGTCCGCCCGGATGCCCGTTAGTTTAGAACCCTTACTTGATGTAAACCTTATTTCCAAGGGGCGCTGCCCCTTGGATCCCCGCCACTTTTCTTAAAGAAAAGTGGGAAAAGATATATGAGAATGCCTTGTCAATGGCATTCTCTCAATGGGATTCTCAAGGGGCATTGCCCCTTGAGCGGTGGTGTGGAGGCAGAGCCTCCACGGTCTTAGACCTTAATCCACATCCAGCACCTTCTCCTCGAAGGAGAAGGCTTTTTTATCAGCATCTCGGATACTTGCCGTACCACACCACATCGCGGTAGTTCTTGGTATCCGTGTCTCCCTCGGTGGAGAACATAATCACGCGGGACGACGCATCAAGACCGATCTCCTTCGCGAGGTCGGGACGGTTCTTCATGATCTCGTCCACCAGGCCGGTGCCCACCGCGCCGGATTCACCGGCTACCACGCGCGGATCGCCCGCCAGCGGGTTGCCCAGTATGCGCATGCCGTCCGCCGTCAGCACATCGTCGCAGGCAAAGAAGCCGTCCGCGAAGTTGCGGATGATCTCCCACGATATCGGATTGGGCACGCCGCACGCAAGACCCGCCATGATGCTGTCCATGTCGCCGTCCACGCTGCGCGCCTTGCCATCGTTCGCCGCGCCGGAGTTAAAGTAGCACGCCGCCTGATGCGGTTCCACGATGTATATCTTGGGGCACTTATCGCCGTAATGGTTGATAAAAACGCCCGCCATTGCCGCCGCCATCGAGCCCACGCCCGCCTGCAAAAACATGTGGGTGGGCAGCACGCCGCCCAGCTGTTCAATGGCTTCCACGCCCATCGTGGCGTAGCCCTGCATCACCCATGTCGCCACCTGCGCGTCGCCTTCGCTGGCGGTGTCCAGCACCACTTCCCAGCCCTTTTCGACGGAAAGGCGGTTCACCTCGCGCACGCACCAGTCGTAGTTATCGTCCGACACGATCACCGTACCGCCGAACCTCTCAATCGCGTCGATACGATCCTGCACCGTGCCCTTGGGCATATACACGATGGACTTCTGGTTAAACTCGTGCGCCGCCCACGCCACAGACTTGCCGTGGTTGCCGTCAGACGCTGCCGCGAAAGTCAGGTCGCCCAGCCTCTGCTTCACTTCGTCGGACTTCAGATACGTGAAGTCCACATCCGCGATGTTGACACCCAGCTTGCGGCAGATGCTGTTGGCCACGGCGTACGCGCCGCCCAGCAGCTTGAAAGCCTTGAGGTTGCCCCGCTGAGACTCATCCTTCACGCACAGGCTGCCCAGCCCTAAGGACGCGGCGAGCGCGTCCAATCGGGCCAGCGGTGTTTGATTATACTTATCGCCCATCGAGCGGTGGAAGCGGTATACCTTCTCCACTTCCTCCTCGGAGAACAGCGCCGTTTCGTTGGTGTAGACTCTGTTCTTCATCGCATTGGGTATGTATTTGATCTGCTCCATATTTACGCCTCAGCCACCAGCTTGTTGAAGTTCTTGATCAGCTCATCCAGCTCTTCGGTGTGCGTCACGATGTCTGTCCAGTAGCTGTCGTCTTCCCACTGCGCCACGATCTCGTCGTACGTTTTGCCCTGCTGCTCTACCCAGGTGTAGTACTTGAGGTTGTGCACGGCCTTGCGGTCGTAGTAGTTCAGCTCCTTGAGGTAGTCGACATTGATGCCGTCGAAGTAACGGGCGTTCACCGCATGCGCCGCGAAAGCGTCGAAAGCGCCGTGCTCCTCAGCAAGCTCTTCCAGACGGCTGCCGTACATCTCGACGGAGTCGGTCAGTATCGTGACCACAACGTCGTCTTCCTTCAGCTCGAAGTACTTGGCGTACTTGATGGCTGCGACAAGGTTGGCAGCGCCGGAGATGCCCACCCAGCCAAGGCGGCTGATGACGTCTTCGGAGACGCCCTTTTCACGCAGCAGCTTGAGGCCTTCCGGCTCGTTGAACATGCGGATCCACTGCATTGCGATCTCGTCGTCCACGGCCACCGCCACGTCGGTGTTCTTCACATTGTGTATCCACGGTATATGCTTGTCGCCGATGCCCTCGATGCGGTGCGCGCCAAAGCCGTTGTTGTAGATGGTGGGGCACTGCAGCGCCTCGGAAGCCACGATGCGGGTCTTGGGGTATATCTTCTTCAGGTAGTCGCCCGCCGCGATGGTTCCCGCGGAGCCGGTGCAGCTCACGTAACCGTGCATGTTGCCGCCGACAGCCTTGATAACTTCTTCAATCGCGCTGCCGGTCACTTCATGGTGCCACAGATAGTTGCCGAACTCCTCGAACTGGTTGAATATCATCAGATCCTGTCCGGAGTTACGCAGCTCCCAGCACTTGTCGAATATCTCTTTCACGTTGCTCTCGGTGCCCGGCGTCTTGATGGTCTCGCCCGCCACCGTCTTGAGCCATTCAAAGCGCTCCTTGCTCATGCCCTCGGGCAGAATCGCGATGGAATCGCAGCCGAGCAGCGCCGAGTCGTAAGCGCCGCCGCGGCAGTAGTTGCCGGTGGACGGCCAAACGGCCTTCTGCGTGGTGGGATCGAACTGACCTGTCACCAGACGGGGAACGAGGCACGCGAACGCCGCGCCCACCTTATGTGCGCCCGTGGGGAACCACTTGCCGCTGATCGCGACGATCTTCGCCTTTACGCCGGTGATGGCTTCGGGGAACTCGATGTAGTTGACGCCGTCGTAGCCGCCGCCCTTCTCCGTCGCTTCGTTGTGCCAGTTGATGCGGAACAGGTTGAGCGGGTTCACATCCCAAAGCCCCACGTTTTTCAGCTGTGCCTTGGTGTTCTCGTCGATCAGCGCGGGGTTCTTCATCTGCGCGAACGTCGGTATCGTGATATTGCGCTCCTTGGAGCGTTTCACCGCTCTTTTCAGGCGGGCCTGATCCATCGACAGGTCGATCAATTTGTATTTGCTCATTGCTGTACTCCTTTATACTATAATATTTATTTTGCTGTTTAAACGCTGAGCAAGGGTCTGCCGCGTTTGATAAACTGTCCCCGTCCCTTTTGACCGGCAAATTCATTATGCCAGGCGACCACATCCCCTCTGGATATGACGCAGTCGATACTGCCCTGCATTTGCATCCCCTCATACGGTGTATAATCCACGTTTTCATGCAGCCGGTCGTGCGTGATTGTGTATTGTTTACCGGGATCAACGATCACTATGTCGGCGTCGCTGCCCGGTTTGATGACGCCCTTTTGCGGGTACATGCCGAACAGCTTCGCGGGGTTGGTGGAGCATATTTTGGCGAATTGCACCGGGGTTATGCGCCCCTTCATCACGCCCTCCGAGAACATCAGCGGGAACCGCAGCTCCACGCCGGGCATGCCATTGGGGCACTTGGTGAAATCGCCGCCGCCTAATCTTTGCTTGAGCGTGTAGTCAAACGGGCAGTGGTCGGTCGCCACTGTGTGGATATAGCCCTTCTGAATGTCGTCCCACAGCAGCGCGTTGTTTGCCTTGTCACGCAGCGGCGGGCTTAAAACGTATTTCAACCCATCCTCCCGCTCGTAATAGGAGTCGTCCAGCAGCAGATACTGCGGGCAGGTCTCCGCGAACAGATTCTTCAGTCCGTTCTGCTTCGCGAGGTTGATGTATTGCATCCCCAAATGATTGGAGAGGTGCACGATGTAAAGCGGCGCGTCACCCGCCACAGCGGATATCTGTGCAATTCGATTGATGGCCTCGGCCTCGCACGGCTCCGGACGGCTGATGGCGTGATACTTGGGCGCGGTGTGTCCGCTTTCGGACAGCTCCTTGCGCCGTGTGTTTACCAGAGCGTCGTTCTCCGGATGCACCGTGATGATGACGCCCAGCTCTTTCGCGCGCTTCAGCACCGCATAGATGTCCTCGTCGCTCATCTTGAAGCCGTACGTCATGTATACCTTATGGCTGGTGATGCCCTCGTCCGCCAGCGTCTCCATCTTGCTCAGCACATCCTCGTCCACATGCTGCATCACGCCATGGAAGCTGTAGTCGATGACGGCGTTGCCCGCCGCCAGTTCGTGATAACGCTTGATCTGGTGATCCAGCGCGCAGCCCGCGGGCCCAAAGCCCGGATGATCCACAATGGTGGTGGTGCCGCCGCAGGCCGCCGCAACGGTGCCGGTATAAAAATCGTCCTGCGCCACCGCGATGCCCACGTCCAGACACAGGTGCGTGTGGACGTCGATGCCGCCCGGCAGCACGTATTTATCCGCCGCGTCGATGATTTCGCCGCCGGTGAGTCCGTTTCCGATTTCAGAAATCAGCCCGTTCTCAATGCGCACGTCCGTATGCAGAACGCCTTCTTCCGTGACCACATATCCGTTTTTGATAATCATCGCAGCTTCACCTTACTTTCTGTATGCAGTACCCTCTAGCGGCAGTTTGGTGCGAAGCACCCCGTCCAGCTTGAAGTACGCGCCCGCCACCGCAGGGGCAGTGGGTATGGACGCGATCTCGCCGATGCCCTTCGCGCCGTATGCGGGGTCCGCCTTCACCGGCGCACACACGAACTTCACGTCGATCTCCGGCACGGCGTTGGCGCGGAACAGCCCCAGCTTGGCGTATTTCGCCTGCGGCACGCAGTCAATGAGCGGATAATCCTCCGTCAGCGCGTACCCCAGGCTCATCACCACGCCGCCTTCCACCTGTCCTTCGGCGCTCTTGTGGTTGATCACCTGACCCGCGTCGTACACGGCGTATACCTTCTCCACCTTACCGCTCTCATCCAGCGCCACCGCCTGCACGCCGTACGTGTAAGCCGCGTGGCTGTACGGATGCTCCTTGTCGGTGGTGATGGGGTCGGTCACACAGGTGAACTCGCCGTAGAACTCGCGCCCTTCCAAATCGGTCAGCGTATTGCCCTCGTCCAGCGCCTGCTTCAGGTTTTCGCACGCCTTGCGCACTGCCTGCCCGGTAAACATCGTCTGGCGGGACGCCGTGGTTGTGCCCGAGTTGGGCGTGCGCTTGGTGTCCGGCACCTCAATCACCATGTGATCGGGCGTCATGTCCAGCGTATGGCAGGCGATCTGCAGCACCACGGTATCCAGACCCTGACCGATGCGCGCCGCGCCCGTGCGCACGTGCACCTTGCCGTTTTCGATGGACACGATACAGCGCCCGGTGTCCGGAACGCCCACGCCGAGACCTGTGTTCTTTATGGAACCGGCAATGCCCGCAATGGCATGCCGCTCGTAATCTTCCTTGACGGCTTCAAGGCATTCCTTATAGGCCGTTGTTTCATCCGCGATCTGACCATTGGGCAGTATGCCGCCCGGCTCGATGGCGTTGCGGTACCGTATCTCCCACGGCGATATGCCCACCAGCGAAGCCAGCTCCGTCAGGTTGCATTCCGTCGCGAATATGCTCTGCGTCACGCCGAAACCGCGGTAAGCACCGCCCGGCGGGTTGTTGGTGTACACCGCCTTGCCCTCGATGTCCACGCACGGATACTGATAAGGGCCCGCGGCGTGGGTGCATGCCCGCTGCACCACCGGCCCGCCCAGCGACGCGTACGCGCCGGTGTCGGACAGTATGCGCGCCTTCATGCCCGTCAGCATGCCGTTCTCGTCGCAGGCGGTGGTCATCTCGATCTCCATCGCGTGGCGCTTGGGATGAACGTTGATGCTCTCCTGCCGCGTGAACTTCACCTTCACAGTGCGCCCGGTGATGTAGGATGCCAGCGCCGCGTGGTGCTGCACGCTCATGTCCTCCTTGCCGCCGAAGCCGCCGCCCACCAGCTTGCTGATGATGTGCACCTTTTCGGCAGGCAGATCGAGGATGTGCATAATCTCGCGCTGCTCGTCGAATATGTTCTGGCCGGACGTGTATATCGTCAGCCCGTCTTCTCCGTTGTTTTTGCACACCGCGCACTCAGGCTCCATGAACGCGTGCTCGGTGAACGGTGTATGGTACACATGGCTCACCACGTATTTGGAGTTCGCGAACGCCTCATCCACGTCGCCGCCGCGTTTTACGCGGTCGTGCCGCAGCACGTTGCCCGACGGATGCAGTTGGGGTGCGCCCTCCTCCAGCGCCATGCGCGGCGAGGTGAGCGGTGTCAGCGGCGTGTAGGTGATCTCCACCAGCGCCTTGGCGGCTTCGAGCGCTTCCTCCGTCTCCGACACCACCAGCACGATGGCATCGCCCACGTAGCGCGTGGTATCGCCCTTGGCAATCAGCACGTCCCAATCCTTGGCGAGGTGTCCGCACTTGTTGTGCCCCGGTATGTCCGCCGCGGTCAGCACCGCGATCACACCCGGGTATGCCTGCGCCTTGGATATGTCGATATCGTCCACGACGGCTCTGGGGTATTTGGTGCGCACCGCGCTGGCGTACACCATATCCGGCAGCTCCATGTCGTCCACGTATTCGCCGGTGCCCAGCGTCTTTGAGTACGCGTCGATGCGGAACACGTCCTCGGCGATGCGCCCTGTCGACTTGTGCTCCGGGACCTCTTTATGCTCGCGGAGAAACTCCGCCGCCATCAGTATGGCGTCAAATATCTTGATGTAGCCGGTGCAGCGGCAGATGTTGCCCACCAGCGCCTGCGCGACTTCCTTTCTTGTGGGCGACGGATTCTTGTCCAGCAGCCCCTTGGCGCTGATCACCATGCCGGGGATGCAAAAGCCGCACTGCACCGCGCCCGCGTTGGCAAAGCAATACGCGTAAACCTGCTTCTCGTAGTCCGACAGCCCCTCCAAAGTGGTCACGCGCTTGCCGTCCAGCTTTTTCACAGACTGCGTACAGGCACGGCGGGACACGCCGTCAACCAACACAGAGCAGGTGCCGCAAGCACCCTCGCTGCATCCGTCCTTGGCAGATTTGATTCCCATGTCCTTGCGGAGGAAACTGAGCAAGTCTTTGTCGGCGTCGGTCTGAATGACCCGCCCGTTCAGCTCAAATGTGACCACTTTTCTCTCCTTACGGGATTAAATATCCGCAGTCCTCACTGATCGTTCTGATGAACGCTTTGAAGTCTTCCGACAGCCGTGCGTCGTCCGCACCGCATCTGAATTCCGCGCCGTTCTCGTCGCGAACCAGTACATTTCCGTTTGCCTCGAACAGTAAGCCCTTGTTGGTGCTGTCACGGAAGCCTTCCTCGCTCCAGAACAGCGTGAACTTATCCTTATACGGCAGCCCCGTATACGGGCAGAAGAAGCCGCAGTTGCCGCACTCGTTGCACATGCCGTCCACGTGGACAATCTGCGGGCGTCCGTCCACCAGCACACCCACATTCGCGCGGTTGGGGCACACCTCGCAGCATATCTCGCACACGGCGTCGCAGTTCAGACAGCGCACCGCGTCGTTGGAATCGCTCATGCTGTCCGCCAGCACAGCGCGGCAGCTCCTTATGACTTCCGGGTTTGCCGGTCGGGACACGCGCACAAAGTCGTGCGAGAGGCCCAGCTTGCCCAATATATCCTTGGTGATGCGCTTGCTGTCTGCCATGGCTTCCACGATGGTAGACGCGCCCCGGCGGCAGTCACCCGACACGTACACGCCGTCCAAATTGGTCTGGCAGCTCTGTTCGTCGATGGCGGCATAGCCGCGCTTGTTCTGGCTGATGGCGCTGCACGTGAAGAACTCCGTATCCACACGCGCGCCCACCGCGCTGATCACCGTATCGAAGGGCAGCTGCTTGGTCTCGCCCGTCGGTTCCACGCCGCGCCGACCGTCCGCACCCTTCTCGCCCAGCTTCATGACCTCCACGGTCAGCAGGCCGTTCTCATATGCCACAGGAGCCAGCAGCTCCAGAAACTCCACGCCGTCCTCCAGCGCCAGACGTATCTCTTCCGGCTCGGCGGGCATGAACTCGCGCGTGCGCCGATAAACGATGCTCACCTTGGGGGAGCCGTTGGCGCGCAGTGCCGCACGGGCACAGTCCATCGCCACGTCGCCGCCGCCGATCACCGCCACTGCCTTGCCGAGGTCCAGCTTGCAGTTCGCTTGTTTCGATTTCTCAAGGAAGTCCAGCGCGTCGATGGTGTATTCGCCGCCGCGCTCGACAGGGCAAGCGCCTTCCTTCCACGCGCCTGTCGCTATGATAACAAAGTCGTACTCCTGCTTGAGCCGTGCCACGTCAGTGTCCGTTACGCCGAACTGGAACCGCACGCCCGTCTTCACCGCCAGCTGATAGTCAAGGTCAATCGCGGTCTGCGATACGCGGAATTCGGGGATGAGGTACTGCACCACACCCATCGGCTTCTCGCGCCGGTCGAACACCGTCACGTCCACGCCGTTGCGGCGCAGGTACACGCCTGCCGCGATGCCGCCCGGTCCCGCGCCGATCACCGCCACCCTTTTGTCCGTCCGCAGCGGTGCGGGCACGATGCCGTCTATGTATTTCTGCTGTGCGTTCTGTGACGCCAGCCTCTTCGCCTGCCGAATCTGCAGCGGTTCGTCGTAGTCGATGCGCGTGCATTTGGTCTGGCACGCGTGGCTGCAAATCTCACCCGTCACCGCGGGCACAGCGTTGTCGATCGCGATGATCTCAAACGCCATCTCGTAGTCGCCGCGCGCCACACACTGCAAATACTCAGGTATCTGCTGCTCGATGGGGCAGCCGCCCTGCTTGCACGGCGCTTTGAAGCAATCGAACAGCGGCAGCTGGGAGTCCGTCTTGCGGGACTTCACCTCGCGCGCGTCCTTGGCAATATGCTTGTCGGTCAGCACGCTGTCAGCCAGTTCATTCAGCGCCGCCACGTCGATGCCGTTGCCCTCATAGAATGCCTTCTCGGCTTTCTCACTGAGCTGCTTGGAGCGCGCGTAGCCGCCCGGCTTCAGTATTGTGGTCGCAAACGTCACGGGTTTTATGCCCGTTTTCAATATGCGCTCCACGTTAAACGCATCCGCGCCGCCCGAGTACGAGATGGGCAGTGCGCCGTTAAAATGGTTGCTGAGCTTGCGCGCCACGTTGATGCTGATCGGGAACAGCGACCGCCCCGACATATACATGAACTCGCCGGGCAGCTCCCCGTCCTTGATCATCACCGGGAATGTGTTGGTCACCTTCACGCCGAAGCTTAAGCCCAGTTCCTTCGCCGTATCCATCAGCCGCGCGATCAGCGCCACCGCATCGGGGAACTTCAAATCCTGCTCAAAGTGCCGCGTGTCGAAGGTGACGTAGCCGTAACCCAGCTTATCCAGCAGGTCGCGTACGAAGTCGTAGCCCAGCAGCGTGGGGTTCACCTTCACGAACGTATCCATCTTCTTCACGGTGAGGAAGTAATGCGCGATCTTCTCGATCTCTTCCGGCGGGCAGCCGTGCAATGTGGACAGCGTGATGGAGGACGACACACAAGCGGGAACCGCCTCGATATCCGCCGCCGTCACGTTCTCGAACAGATCTAGGTTATCCAGCAGCCACGCGCGACAGGCCTTGAAAATCTCTGTGCCGGACGCATCCCGCAGGTTGTTGATATAGCTGTCAATCTTCTGCGAGGTGATGCCTTCAAAGTCGTAGCCCACGCTCATGTTGAACATGACATCCGGCTTTTCCGCAAGGCCGAATTCCTTCATCGCCACATGTACGGCGAACCAGCCCTTGACGTATTCCTCAAAAGCCTCCTGTACGGTGAGTTCGGTGGACCATTCCACGTTGTAGCCCTCGTCCTCGGCGTTGATGCACGGGCGCGCGATGCATTTGCGAAGGTCTTCGCCGTCCATCGTCTGCACCGTTTTCAGCTCCATGAAGCGCAGCCCGCCCACGTAAGACGCCAGCAGGTTTTGTGCCAGCTGCGTATTGGGGCCAGCCGCCGGCCCTAATGGGCTGCCCAGCTCCTGCCCCAGCACCGTGGCCATTTTGCCGGATTTATTGCGGTAGAACTTGTTTTTATGGACGCCGAACACGCTGTTTTTGCTGCGGTATTCCGCCATCATCCAGCGCACCAGCTGCTCAAAAGGCATCGGAGTCATGATCTCGCTCATTACAGGCTCCCCCTCATTGTCATGAATTGTTAGGCTCTCTCCCAGAACTTCGCCGCGATCTCGCGGGATTTGCTGAAGACTTCGCTTTCATCCGCCGTCAGCAGTTCCCTGTCCTTCATCACGAAGCGACCGTTGATCATCGTGGAACGTACGCTGCGCCCCATCATCCCAAACAGTATGTGCGACGACGTGTTGCCCGCCGTAATGGGCGTGGGCGAATCGTAGTCCACCACGATGATGTCCGCATAGGCGCCCTTCTCGATCACGCCCAGCGGTTTATTGAAATAGCGGGCGCAGATTTTGCCGTTGTTTTGCAGCAGCATCTGCGCGCTTTCGCCCCAGCCCACGCTAGGGTCGCCAAGGTTATGCTTGTGAATAATGTTGGCAACCTTGAAGGATTCCAGCATGTCGGTGGTGTAACCATCCGTGCCAAGTCCCATCAGTATGCCCTTTTCCATCATGTGCAGAGCCGCCGAGCAGCCCACCGCGTTGCCCATGTTCGACTCCGGGTTGTGCACCACGACGGTATCCGTATCTTTGAGTATGTCCATCTCGCGCGCGTTGATGTGGATGCAGTGCACCGCGATGCTCTGTGGTCCCAATATGGCGGCGTCGTTCAGACGCTCCACCACGCGCTTGCCGTATTTCTTTAAGCTGTCGGACAGGTCGTCGATGCCCTCCGCAGTATGGACGTGGAAGCCCGCACCGTTCGCCGCCGTCACGCTCTTGTCCAGCGTCGCTTCCGACAGCGTGAACGAGGCGTGCAGACCGAACAGACCCTTGACCATGTCGCTGCTCTGTTTTTTGGCGTACGCGATGAAGTCCGCGTTCTCCTTGATGCCCTCGTCCGCGATCTTCTCGCCGTCGCGGTCAGACACCTCGTAGCACAGCGAGGTGCGAACGCCCAAGTTCTCCGCCACCTCGGCGATGGTGAACAGGCTGTCCTTCACGCATCCGGCGCTGGCGTGGTGGTCAAACACCGTGGTCACGCCGTTTTTGATGCCGTCGATGTACGTGGTGTACGCGCTGTACTCGATCTCCGGCAACTCCAGCGCCCTGTCCACGCGCCACCACAGGTTCTCCAGTATCTGCGTGAAGTTCTTGGACACCTTGCTGTTTTTCAGGCTCATGCCGCGCGCCATCGCGCTGTAAATATGACCGTGAGTATTGATCAGCCCCGGCATGATTACGCCACCCCGCGCGTCGGTAAACTCGCTCTGCGGGTACTTCGCTTTCATCTCTCCGGTTGTGCCGTAGTCTGCTATCGTTGTTCCGTCTACCGCAACGCAACCGCCGTGTATCACGGGCTGCGACGCGTTCTGGGTGATGAGCACCCCGTTACCGATCAATATCATCGTCGTTTCCTTTCTTTCCGATGCGGTTTAGGTCTAAGACCTTGAAGGCTTTGCCTCCAAACCACCGCTCAAGGGGCGCGCCCCTTGAGAATCCCATTAGGGAAATGCCACTCAGCATTTCCGGGCTTATGTCATTCCAAGCCTGCGATACCCCATTCGGGGCACAGGTGAATCCCCTGTACAGTGCACCACAGAGGGGGTTCGCTTGCGCTGTGCATGGCAACGCGTTTCGGGCTTGCGACACCCCTCCGGGCACACTCATTGATTAATCCCACAGGAAATGCCGAATGGCATTTCCCTTGTCTTTTGCTTCTTTTCTTAAAGAAAAGAAGTGTTAACTCCAAGTCCTTTTGTCCTTAATGCAAATCCGTGGGCAAGACGGGCTATGCTTCACCCCAAAAAGCCTTGCTTTTTGGGGACCCCGTGCCCGCGCAGCCCACACCTTGCGGTTTTGTCAGTTTTGAGGTACGAGGAACTGTACAAAACCGGAAAACTGGCGGAAAATCCGCAGGTTTTTCGCCAAGCCGTTTACGGCACTATCAGAGTTCCGGTCTTGCCTTCGAGGCCTTCCATCAGCTTGTCGAGCGACGTGATCAGCGCCTTGCACGACGGCTTTTCCCGCACCACGCGCATCGCCGCCTGCACCTTGGGCAGCATCGAACCCTTGCCGAAATGCCCTTCGTCGATGAATTTCTGCGCCTCGTCCAGCGACAGGCTGCTCAGCCACTGCTCGTTGTCCTTGCCGTAGTTAAGCGCCACCTGCTCCACTGCCGTCAGTATAACAAAATAGTCTGCGTCAATCAAATGCGCCAGCTTGGCACTGGTGAAATCCTTGTCGATGATGGCTTCCACGCCTTTAAGCCGGTTGCCGATCTCCCTCACCGGTATGCCGCCGCCGCCGCACGCGATAACCACCTGCCCCGCCTCCAGCAGCGCGCGGATAGATTCCAACTCCACGATGCGCTGCGGCTCGGGCGAGGCGACCACCTGCCGCCAGCCCTTGGGGAAGTGCGCCAGATCCTCGCCCATCTGCCGCCGCTTCTCGGCCTGCTCGTCGGTGAGAAACAGACCGATGGGTTTGGTGGGCTCGGCAAACGCCGGATCGTCCGGGTCTACAACCACCTGCGTGATCACTGTGGATACAGGGATTTGCAACCCCTGATCCAGCAGCTCTTCGCGCAGCATGTTCTGCAGGTCGTAGCCGATGTAGCCTTGCGTCAGGCTGACGCAGACAGACATCGTGAACCTGTCGATATTGTGATCAATCTTGTAGGTGTCGAAGCAGTCGGTCATCAGACCCACCTGCGGTCCGTTGCCGTGTGTCACGATAACCTGATAGCCCGCCTTCACGAGATCGACGATGCGCTTGCTCGTGTTGCGGATGGCCACCATCTGCTCCGACAGGTTTTCCCCCAAAGCGTTGCCGCCCAGGGCGATAACAATGCGCTTATTCACAAAATCATCCTATCCATCTCGGGGACGCCTTGTCGATCAAGCCTTGCAGCGTTGCACCCGGATCTTTTACTTTGCTGAGCAGAATCATAGCGGCGATGATGTACGGCTTGTTGCCCGCTTCCTTGTACAGCGGCACACGGTAACGGTCGAACACGGACTCCGCCACCTCGCCCTGCGCGCACGATACGCCGGTGATGTCCGCCGGCAGGCAGTGCAGGTACAGCGCCTCTTTGTTCTTGGTCAGGCTCATCATCTCTTCGGTGCATTCCCAATCCTTATGCTGCGCGTTCTGTGCCAGCAGTTCCTTCTCCAGCGTCTTGATGCCGTCGAAGTCGCCATTGCCGTACATGACCGTGCGCTTCTCCATTGCCGCAAACGGCGCCCAGCTCTTGGGATACACGATGTCGGCGTCCTTGAACGCTTCGCTCATGCTGTTGGTCTTGGTGAAGCTGCCGCCCGAAGCCGCCGCCTGCTTGCGCGCCACTTCCTCGACCTCGCCCATCACTTCGTAGCCTTCCGGATGCGCCAGTGTGACGTCCATGCCGAAGCGGGACATCAGGCCGATCACGCCCTGCGGCACCGACAGCGGCTTGCCGTACGACGGCGAGTATGCCCATGTCATCGCGATCTTCTTGCCCTTGAGGTTCTCCACGCCGCCGAAGTGCTTGATGATGTGCAGCATGTCGGCCATAGACTGCGTCGGGTGGTCGATATCGCACTGCAGGTTAACCAGAGTGGGGCGCTGTTCAAGCACGCCGTCGTCATAACCCTGCTGCACGTATTCCGCCACGTTCTTCATGTAGGTGTTGCCCTTGCCGATGTACATGTCGTCGCGGATGCCGATGATGTCCGCCATGAACGAGATCATGTTGGCCGTCTCGCGCACTGTTTCGCCGTGGGCGATCTGAGACTTACCCTCGTCAAGATCCTGAACCGTCAGACCCAGCAGGTTGCAGGCGCTGGCAAAGCTGAAGCGCGTGCGGGTCGAGTTGTCACGGAACAGCGAGATGCCAAGGCCGCTGTCGAAGATGCGGGTAGAGATGTTGTTCTCGCGCATCTTGCGGAGCAGCTCCGCCACCTGGAACACGCCTTCGATCTCATCGTCCGTCTTCTGCCATGTCAGGAAGAAGTCGTTTAAGTACATATCCTTCAAATTCAGGCTGTTAATTTTATCAATCATGTTTTTCATCTGTTGCAAATCCTCCGCTTATATTATTTGTTGTCTCTTTTGCTGTAGCATTCGGGCAACGCCGCGTACACCGCCGCGCACTTCACAAGGTCTGCCTTCCAGGTCTTCTCGTTGGGCGCATGCGCCTGCGCTTCCTTGCCGGGGCCGAAGCCGATGCACGGTATGCCGTAGCGTCCCATGATGGAAACGCCGTTGGTCGAGAACGTCCACTTGTCCACGAGCGGTGTGCCGTACATACCCTCATAAGCCTCAACCATGGCCGTTGTGGTAATGTGGTCCGCCGGGGAAACCCATGTCGGGAAGTAGCAGTCGGTCGGGTATACAAGGCCGGTGTAGGCCGGGCGGTCATACTTGTACATGGACACCACCGCTTCGTACTTCTGCACGGAGGGCAATGCTCTGATCTCTTCCAGCGCAGACTGGTAGGTCTCGCCGTCCGTCAGGCGACGGTCGATGGAAATGGCGCAGCTGTCTGCCACCGCGCAGCGCGACGGAGAGGTAAAGAAAATTTCCGAAACGGCCAGCGTGCCCTTGCCGAGGAACGGATCGAAGTGCAGCCTCTCGTTGAGTTCCTTGACTTCCGCCAATATCTCGCCCATCTTGTAGATCGCGTTATCGCCGCGCTCCGGAGCGCTGCCGTGGCAGGAGATGCCCTTCACGTCCACGCGGATCTCCATGCGTCCGCGCTGTCCGCGATAGATGTTGCCGTCCGTCGGCTCGGTGATGACAACGAACTCCGGACGCACCTTGTCTTCAGCGATGATGTATTGCCAGCACAGACCGTCGCAGTCTTCTTCCTGCACTGTGCCCGTCACGAGCACCTTGTAGCCCGCCAGCAGACCCTGATCCTTCATGATCTTCGCGCCGTACACCGCGCTGACGATGCCGCCCAGCTGGTCGGAAGCGCCTCTGCCGCCGATCTCTGTCTCCGTCTCGAAGCCCTGATAAGGATCGAACGTCCAGTTGGCGATGTTGCCGATGCCCACGGTGTCGATGTGCGCGTCGTAAGCGATGATCTTGTCGCCGTCGCCCATGTAGCCAAGAATGTTGCCCATCGGATCGATCTCAACCTTGTCGAAGCCTAAGTCTTCCATTTCCTTTTTGATGCGCAGCACCACCTGCTCTTCGCCCGCGCTCTCGCCCGGAATCGCGATCAGGTCTCTCAGAAACTTTGTCATCGAGGCTTCATAGCCCTCAGCCGCCTGCTTGATCAATGAAAAATCCATTTTAAAATATCCTTTCGTGTTTTTACAATATACAATAGGGCAATATTAATATTGCCCTAACCCATGCAGATGTGTTACTATTTGAACTGTATATCCATTCGTCGTGCGCATTTGTCACCCAACTCCGTATATACAAAAATTTTTTATTCCCTAAATAATTTTGTAATTTGAATGTACCACTTTTATTGCGCTTTGTCAAACGCTTGAGAGGCAGTATCAAAAATTTTTTTGATGATTGTTTGGGATGGGGTGTGGGGATAAGGGGAGATAATTTAATTAAGTAAAAGGTTTAGATGAACTAACCAAAATATAATTTACTATTTGGCTTTTAACTAATTATTATTTAGAAATACAATTGTGTTTTTGTCGAAACATTTATAAATTCATGATGCTCGATTTCGTAATTCTAAGTACCTAACAAAGCTATCTGACATATAGTCATCTGGCAAATTACTAACATTAGTTATCTCCTGCATATATGCTATATGTTTCCGTTCGACTTTAGTGTTGAATTCAATTCTGCCATTATTATTTATGGTTATTAGGTTTTCATCAAACATTTTGTGATGATTTTCACATAACCATAATCCATTATGTCCATTGATAGCGTGTTGTAGTTTTGCTTCTAAAGGCATAGCTGTTTGTTTTTTAATATCAGCAACTGCCCAAACATGTGCGCCTTGAATTAACTCTGGTAATTCACAATTACAAAAAGCACAATGTTTACTACCTAACCTATCAAGCAAATTGAATATATACCTTGGAGACCTCAAACTGTTATTTTCCAAGAAAGCTTGTCTTTCAAGTTGCATATCAGTAGGTTTAACGTCTATAATCCCCATCATTTTGATAACATTTAGACATGTCGCCGGCAACTCCTTCAAATCTTGCTCTAAAACTTCATAAAGTGTAATTATATCATTATTACGAGCGAGCAGCGATAAAGCGTAGCAGATCATGCTGGTTTCGTACTTATTTGCTCCATAGGTTTTTCCATACACATCATAAGTTTTAAGACCACTTTTTGTTATGTATGTTGAGTTATTGCTTCGATTTTGACCAGAATTTACCCGTCTTGTCATCATTATATCTTCAATTGAATTAAAGATATTTATTCTTCCTCTTAAAACATGGTCTACATTTAGAAATTTAAAGCCTATAGTACGCATTAATCTGTACATCAAGATGTGATATTCAGTTTCTGGATTACCATTCACATTAAGAAAATAATAGTAAAGATCCTTCTTTGGGTATGGATTAGTATAGTACATATTAAAGGCTGTGGCGACACTCTGAACGCTTGAGTTCCTACCTCCGATTTCCTTTTCCGAAAATGTTATATAAATAACAGAGTCTTTGTATTGAAGAATAGCTATACGTCCTTTATTATATGTTGGATCTAAAAACTCATCATAGTAATCATTATCGACATACTCGTAAGTGAATTTCCGCAAACCAGTTATTCTATAGCACACATCATTGAGAATGATCGGTGTTACCACATCACAGAAATAAACACCAGTTACCTTTGACTTTTGCAGATTTTTTTTAATAATAAAATGCGGTTCTTCTCTATATGTCATAATTTACAATTAGCACTTCCTTTCTTCTGCTTCCCGAAATACCGATTATATTTCCTAAATCTATTACACGATAATTCCTTTTGGAAATCCAATTTGCTAGATGTTGGTTTACAATTCCACGGTGTTCAAGAACATAAGATATCATAAAAGATATACCTCTATCTGTAAGGCCATCTGCAAATTTAAACATATCCTTTTCTAATTCTTCATTCCAACCATTAAATCCTCTTTTTCCATCATTATACGAACCTGTTGTAAGTTTATAGGGTGGATCCATGTAAACGAAACATGAAGGATTTAAGTCTTTTGCAAGTTCTAAATAATTCATAGATCGAAACTCATAATTATATTCTTTTATTCTTCTTGAAAAGCTTATCATTTTTTCTAAGACTTTATCGTTGAACCACCTCATACCAACCGGGTTGTTGAATTCATGTTTACTATTAAATCTTATTTGTTGTTGATATCCGTAAAGAATGAGCGTAAACAATAGCCTAGTGTCTCGTACTTCAATAGGTAGAGAATTATAATATCCCCTTGCCTTTTGATATGCTTCTGTATCGCCTTTTATTAAGGCGAATTTTTTAATCATCCTTCTTATGTAAAGCAAGTATTGATTAGTATCATAATGTTTAAAAGATGCAACTAAATCTTTTACAAAGTAATTTAAATCATTATATATTACCTTAGGTGCTTCCAAATTAATACCAACATTAAAACCTCCTCCAAAAGCATCAATGAAAGTTGTAAACTCTTTTGGTAAATAATTAATAATATCTTCAACAATCTTAGCTTTACTACCTATATAATTAAGTGGAGATTCATAGTAAATCTTGTCTTTTGGTTTCATCTCAACAAAAAATAAATATTCAAAATGCTCTTTCTCATTTTGTGATTTCCAGTTTTGATACTTTTTGTATGATATTTTCTTAAAAAGATACGTTTCCGGTTTTCCATACCTCTTCATTGAAGCTTCAATGAATTCTTTCGACATAAAACCATCATTATTATAACTGAAAACAACATATTTTGCCTGTGTTTTAGCCATTACCTTATCAAATAGAATGTGAGCATTGTACTCTTTTGACCAATCTGAACGCAATGGTGCAGTACTTCTAGACCCTGTAATCTTACTTATTGTAGGATTGTCATTAAGAATAAGCGTTTCCAACAAATGGTATTGTGTTCCATACTGGTTTTGCGTATATGGCGGGTCCAAATATAAAATATCACACTCAATATTGGCAATAATATCTTCAATTTTCTCATTATATATTTTTGTTAATGAGCAAGATGATTGTTTAGCATCTACCTTATTGAATATTATTCTTTTTGTCGATCTTGGATCCCACTTTTTTAAGAAGGCACCGTAAACACCAGCAGTATTCGAAACAAACGATACAGAATCTATTAAACATGCAAGTAAATAAGTGTATTCATTATCAGTAATAAGTTTTTCTATTTTCCACTGCTCAATCTGATCTCGGAAATAATCTATTCTTCCAGCATTCTCAGCTGTAAAATACATCCTATTCGATCCGCCAGGGGAATAATTATTATACATAAAACCCTGAATAATATTTTCGTTATTGTTTAAATATTCAAATGGGTCGAAGGGTAAACGACTAAAGGAGCATAGCGGTGCAACTATTCTTCCCTTAGCATATATAACACACCAAGATAGGTTATCGTTTATTATTAAATCAAACCAGCTTTTAAAATAATCAGCAACAGAACCTGAACCACAAAAGGCATCAAAAAAGACTAGACCTTTCCTAAGTAAATTCTGGCTTTCCAGTAAATTCTCAATCATCCCCAAAATTGATTCTTTGTTCCCCAAAAATCTCATGAAGTCAATCCACCAAAGTTTTTTATTTGTACAAATCTGTTATGCATGTCCATTGAAATAATTATATATTTCACTTATCCCCATTTAGGTACATCAATCATTGCTAAATAAAACCAATATTCTGGCCTTTAAGACTATGATGTATATCACCTCTAATATCTTGCTTGACACATATCAAGAATTATTACATATTTCGACTCATAGAACAACTAAGACTCTCACAAAAATACAATTGAGAAATATTGCATGTGAATAGCACAGCGAAGCATCCCCCGTGGCGTGCTATGCACGTGGGATTCCTCGCAGGCTCGGAATGACGGTATGTTGGGTTGGTGCGCTCATGCAGAGCGCAGCAATGTTTCTCAGAACGCGATACGCGGTACTTCGCTTTCCTTTAAATTCATAGACATGTTCCAAATATAAGCGCTGCCCTTGACGATTCGGAATATGGATAGCCGCGTGTCCACGCCTGCCACCTCCATATTGTTCAACAGCCATGCGCGTTCCTCATACAGCCTTTTTTCCAGCTCGGCGTCATGAAGCTCCTCAACAATGCCTGTTACACGCAGCATCTCAAAGTTTGGTTTATCCGCGTTGCGTATGAAGCCCGCCTCCACCTTGGGATTATCGCAAAACTGTTTATAAAGGCTTTTTGTAGTTCCCGTATGAAAATAGAAGCCCGTTTCATCGGCAAACCACATCCACATTCCCCGCACGCGCGGCTGTGCATCCTCGGTGGTGGCCAGCCAGCAAGACGGGTTTTCATTCGCAAACAATAAAATTTCTTTCAACCTCTCGTCCATAATACGACCCTCCTGAAAAAATTTGTTAGCCTTAATGATAATACATATTCGGGCGAGCCGCTTTCAGAATACAGCCGTAAATTTGCAGAATCACGCTTTTTGTCACAGACGTTTAAACTGCTGCCGGTATGCGGAGGGCGTCAGCTTATACTTTTCAACAAAGCAGTTGGAAAAATAGGAGGAAGTCTTAAAGCCGCACAGCAGCGCCACCTCCGTGATGCTGATGTCATTGTGAACCAGCATATGCCGGGCTCTTTGCAGCCGGATGATATTCAGAAAATCGATGGGGCTGCTGCCCGTAATAGCTTTGAACACTCTGGCAAAGTGCCTAGCCGACAGGCTGGCTACCCCCGCCAGCTCCTCAATCGTGATCTTCTCCGCGAAATGGCTGTTCATGTACGTTATGGCGCGATCCACCTCAAACCGGTCGAACAGAGGTATCGAGAGATCATCCTGAGGCAGCGTGCTCTTCAATATGAAGTGCGCTATGGAAACCGCCAAGCTGTTCAGCAGCGCACGGCTTTCCCGCGCAGGCTCGCTAACAGACAGCATAAAGCATCTGAGCAAGCCCAGCAGCTCCGGATGCGGCTTGTATACCTCTCCTTCAAACACGGGGATGGCACAGCCGTAATCCGCTGCCGCCGCTTCCAGGAACGGTTTGTCGATCATGATGGCGATGTAGCTTTGGAAGTCCTCGTCCGGCAGCTCCTGATGGACAACATCGGGCGATATGGCACAAAGGCATTTCCCGTCGCTGAGTTCATGCATCGTCAGCTCATCACCGATTATAAAGCCATTGGTGGGATGAAAATAGTACACGAAGGAATAAGCTGGGTGCGTATGCCGGGGTGTGATGGCATAGGCGCATTGCCCGCAGGCAGGGATGAACAGGCTGACATCGGGATGCAAAAAGCAATCGATATTCTTTAGTATACTGTCCGCCATCGCCCCGTCCATGGGGCCAATCAGCTTATTCATGATTAATAGACTTTGGTTATCGATCATGCCAACCCTCCGTCCGTTATATATAATGAAAAGCCCCCACCCACGCCAGACGCGTCGGGAAGAGGCTGATATGTCCGTTATGATGATAAACTGCGCTGCTGATCAGTCCAGCACGCGCTTTAAGAATACGCGTGTTCTCTCCTGCGTCGGGTTGCCGAATATAACATCCGGCGGACCCTGCTCGGCAATCACGCCTTCGTCCATAAACACCACGCGGTCGGCCACGTCTCTGGCAAACGCCATCTCGTGCGTCACCACCAGCATGGTCAGTCCGCTGTGCGCGAGACCCTTCATCACCTTCAACACCTCGCCCACCATTTCGGGGTCGAGTGCGGATGTCGGCTCGTCGAACAGCAGCGCCTCAGGTTCCATCGACAGCGCCCGCGCGATAGCCACGCGCTGCTTCTGTCCGCCGGAAATCTGGCTGGGTTTGGCGTTGATGTACTGCGCCATGCCCACCTGCTCCAGATACTTCAGCGCGGTCTTCTTCGCCGTTTCAGGGTCGCGCTTTAATACCTTCACCTGCCCCACCACACAGTTGTTCAGCACCGTTAAGTTGTTGAACAGGTTGAACTGCTGAAACACCATGCCCAGCTTTGCGCGGTACTGCGCGGTGGACATGTGATCGCCCAAAATGTTCTGCCCGTGATACAGCACCTCGCCGCTTGTGGGCGTCTCCAGCAGGTTGATGCAGCGCAGCAGCGTCGATTTGCCCGAGCCGGACGAACCGATGATGCACACCACTTCGCCCTTGCCCACTGAGAAGTCGATATCCTTGAGCACCTCGACGGAGCCGAAGCTTTTTTTCAGATGATTGATTTCAATGATGTTATCCAATGCTCTCTCCTCCGTCATTTAGTGACCTTGATTTCGGCTTCCGGCACCGTCTGCGAGCCGTGGATCGTAAAGGACTTGGGGCCATCCATCCGGCGTTCGATCAGGCGCAGTATGCGCGTTACCGTAAATGTCATCACGAAGTACAGCACGCAGGTGATAAAGTACACCTCAAACGGCTTATAAGTGCTTGCGTTAACCATGGATGTTTTGAAATACAGCTCCGTCACCGAGATCACCATGAGCACCGACGTATCCTTGATGTTGATGACAAACTCGTTGCCCGTTGCGGGCATGATGTTGCGGATCGCCTGCGGCAACACCACGCTCATCATCGTTTGACCGTGGGTCATACCGATGGAGTGGGCCGCTTCAAACTGCCCCCTGTCCACCGAGAGTATACCGCCGCGCACAATCTCCGCCATGTATGCGCCCGTGTTGATGGACACGATCACGATACCGGCAATGTTGCGGTCAGGGCTGATGCCCGTCGCCGCCGCGAAGCCGTAGAACATAACCATGGCCTGCACGATCATTGGCGTACCGCGGAATACCTCGATATAGACTGTCAGTATCGCATTGACAACCTTGAGCAATAACCGTTTAACAGGAGAGCTCTTTGCGTCCAGCGGAATCGTGCGCACAACACCGATGCCCAGTCCGATAACAAAACCGATAAGCGTACCGGTAATCGCTATCAGCAGCGTGGTACCAGCGCCCTGCAAAAACATAAATCCGTATTTTTCAACTATTCTGGCAACTGTGTCGAAGAACACAATAGAGCCCTCCCGTCAATGATTCACTAAATTTGTATTACGCAGCAGGCTGATTCTTGGTCGCCGCTTCCATCATCGCTTTTCTGTCGTCCTCAGATATAGCAGCCAACGCCTTGTTGATCGCAGCCACCAGCTCCGGGTTGCCCTTCTTGACGCCCACGGCGATAGAGGTGTCGCCCTCGGAGAGGTTGAAGCCCTTGCCGTCAGCAAACTCGATGAACACATAGGTATCCGGATCAGCAGCCATAGCAGATTCGCCTTCCGGCTTCTCGCTCACATAGCCGTCGATGATGCCGGAGGATAGCGCCACACGCATCGCGGTGAAGTCCTTCATGGCTTCCTGCTGTACGACGCCTGTGATCTGGCCGATCTTGTCGTAGTGATACGTTCCCAGCTGAGCGGTAATCTTCGCGCCAGAGAAGTCGGCCAGGCTGGTTGCGCCTTCAAATGCGCTGCCCTTCTTGACCACCATGCCCAGCACGATGTCTTCGCGATAGTAGCTGTCCGAGAAATCAATGGACTCTTTACGCTCGTCCGTGGGAGACATGCCCGCAATGATCGCGTCGATAACGCCGGACTCAAGAGCAGGGATCAAGCCGTCCCACGAGGTGGGCACGATAACCAGCTCGCGGCCAAGGCCTTCCGCCACCTTCTTGGCGATCTCAACGTCGTAGCCGCCCGCGAACTGTCCGGCTTCCAGCGCCACCGCGCCGTTGCTGTCATCCATCTGCGTCCAGTTGTACGGCGGATAAGCGCACTCCATACCCACAACAAAGGGCTTGGCAGCCGCCTCTTCCGTAGCGGCGGGTGTCTCTTCGTCGGCGGGCGCAGCAGGCGCCTCGGTTGCCGCAGGCTCAGAGGTCTGGGGTGCGTTGCTGCCGCAGCCGGCAAAAGCAGCCGCAACCATCACAACAACCAACATTAAAAGCGTCAGTTTCTTCATTAGTTTTCCTCTCCTTAATATGAATAATTTATTTCGCTAAACCTGATAAACACCATTAGTGAGACTCGTATACTATAAGTTATCAAAAAATCGGGTGTTTAGCAAGAACATATATAGCGTCACAGCGAATTAAGCGATTGGAAAATATCGCTTTCACTGCAACACCCTTAAAGCCAGACAGCGTTGTCCGGCAGATATGCTTATCTTTTAGTTGTCTGCCAGCAGCCGCGCCAGCTCTCCCGCGATGCCGGGGCATGCCGCCGCAATATCGCGCCGCTCGCCGTACTCTCGTAGCTCAAACAGCGGCTCTCCGCGCCCGTTCATCAGCACGGCGCCCGCTTCCTTTGCCGCCAGCAGCCCCGCTGCATACGCGATGAACGCCTCGTTGCGCAGCACCGCCGCGTCTGTACGACCGCACGCCGTATGGCACAGCTCCAGCGCACAGGCTGCCCCCGCACGTATATGCCCCGCCTGCGCGATCAGCGCCTGCACCGCACCGCCCTTGCGCAGCGCCGCCTGCCCCACCGAAACCTGTGCGCCGCTCAGCCGCTTTTCGGATGATGTTGATATTCTCTTGCCGTTCAGGTATGCGCCCAGCCCGCTCACCGCATGAAACAGCTCCACATGCAGCGGGTCGTATACCACCGAGGTCTGCAGCTGCCGCTCGTTCAGATATGCCAGGGCAATGCCCGCGCCCAACAGCCCGCGCTCCACAGACGAACCGCTTGTGCCGCTCACCGCAAAGCAGGCGCCCTCATACGCGCCGGTGTCCCCAGCGAAATTGGTCAGCGCATAGCCGTCCCCATCGCGCCGCGCCAGCATGGGCGACGCAAGACCGTCCGTCCACAGCAGCACATCCGCTGCGCCCGCCGCAAACCATCCGTTAAGCAGCGTGTCCAGCAGCGCCTGATGTGCCTGCTCGGCCTGTGCGGCGGCAAGCCGGTCTCCCGCGGCAAAGGCGGCATCCTTCATTATATAGCACATGGAAGCGGCATTTTGCGTTGACATGCAAACACTCTTACCTTTATTATATAGTCAGCGAAAATAATAAGCCAATCGTCGCGCATATTATAGCATAAAACTGTTCGTTGTGTCCGTGAAAAAATATTATTACATGCGGGTATAATCATTGACAAGCAGAGTCTCTTGTGCTAGATTACTACTAGTGCTCTGAAAATAGGCTTTAAAGGCCTTTTTTAATTGCGCAGATACAAAGTTTGGAGGAAAGCCATGCGTAACAAGATCACTCTGGCGTGCACTGAGTGCAAACAGAGAAATTACGACTCGATGAAAAACAAGAAAAATGATCCCGACAGACTGGAAATGAGCAAGTACTGCCGTTTCTGCAAGAAGCACACCACCCACAAGGAAACCAAATAATATTATCTTTGGGCACCTATAACGAGTTTAGGATGTGAGGGCTATGGCGAAAACGAAACTAATCGGCGAAGACCGAAAAGCAAAGCTGGAGCAGCAAAAAAAAGCGGCAAAAAAAGCGAACAAGAAGAAGAGAAAGAGCCCGGCAAGATTTTTTAAGGATATCTTATCCGAGCTGAAGAAGGTCACCTGGCCCACGCCTAAGGATACTCTTAAGTATTCCAGCGCGGTATTGGGTTTCATACTGATCGTGTCAATCATTGTTGGTCTGTTTGACTTTGGCATTACCTCTCTCTTCGATCTGGTTCTAAAAAAATAAGGAGACGCACAAGGTCTTTAATGGCCGGTGCAACTTATGGTTACTATGTCTGATGAAGAAAAAGCCGGTCTTTTGGTAGACGGCCCCGAGACAACTGAACAGCCAAAAAAGCCAGAGCCGCAGGGTGTGTTTATCAAGCAGGAAAAAACGGATAAGCCTTACTGGTATGTCATCCACACCTATTCCGGTTACGAGAACAAGGTCAAGATGAATCTGGAAAAGGCCATCCAGAACCGCAATTTCGAGGATGTTATTCTTGAAGTGAAGGTTCCGATGGAAGAGAGCATCGAAGTTAAGAACGGCAAGAAAAAGCACGTGATGAAAAAGCGCTATCCGGGTTATGTTATGGTCAAGATGATACTTGATGACGAAACCTGGTATGTGGTGCGCAACACGCGCGGCGTCACAGGCTTTGTAGGCCCCGGCTCTAAGCCCATTCCGCTGACCGATAAGGAAGTGCGGGCGATGGGTGTGGAAAACGTGCCGATCAAGCTCGATGTGGAAGTGGGCGAAAATGTGATGGTCACATCCGGTCCGCTCGAAAGCTTCGTGGGTATCATCAAAGAAGTGCATCCCGAGAAGCAAAAAGTCAAAGTCGTCGTCTCGATGTTCGGGCGCGACACACTGGTCGATCTCGATTTCGTCCAGATCAAGCGTATATAAAAGAGGCCAAAAGCTTCTTTTCACAAGTGGGAGGAACAACAGCCTTCAGGCGCTTCACCTCGCCCGGGGCAGCAAATTTCCGCTTGTACCACAAATATCAGCATCTTAAGGAGGTGTAACCATGGCTAAGAAAATTACCGGTTACGTAAAGCTGCAAATCAATGCAGGCAAGGCGACGCCGGCCCCGCCGGTAGGTCCGGCTCTGGGTCAGCATGGCGTCAACATCATGGCCTTCTGCAAGGAGTTCAATGAAAGAACGGCCAAGCAGGTGGGTTACGTGATCCCCGTCGTTATCA
>JAEZJG010000017.1 GCA_023415795.1 Bacillota bacterium
GCTACGTGCAGGCCGAGGAGCGTGTGGTGCGCGAGCTGTGGGAGCTGGGCAAACCCTTCATCGTGATACTCAACTCTGCAACACCAGGCAGCGAGGATACCATCCGTCTGCGCAACGCAATGGAGGATAAATATCAGGTGCCGGTGCTGCTGATGGATATCATGCGCCTGGCGGAGAATGACATCAGCGCGATGCTGGAAAACCTGTTGTATGAGTTTCCGCTCAAGGAGATCAACATCGACATGCCGGGCTGGGCGCGGGCGCTGTCGCCGGATCACTGGCTGATGAGCGAGGTGATGAATGGCATCTCTGCTTCGCTGGACAATTTGGAGAAGGTGCGCGATTATGGCACGCTGCTGGGCACGATGAACAACCTTGAGGATGTCAGCGGTGCAACAGTGAACAAGGTGGAGCTGGGCGAGGGCAGTGTACAGATGCATGTGGACTTCCCGCAGGAGCTCTTCTACAAGATACTGGGCGACGAGTGCGGATATCCCATCGAGAACGACTATCACTTGGTGTCCATCGTGAAGGATCTCGTGACCGCCAAGAAGCAATACGATAGAATGGCGGATGCACTTCAAAGCGTTAAGGAGACGGGCTACGGACTCGTACCGCCGTCGGTGGAGGAAATGTCTCTGGAAGAGCCGGAGCTGGTGCGGCAGGGCGGACGCTTTGGTGTGCGCCTCAAGGCCAGCGCTCCTTCCCTGCACCTGATACGCGTGGACATTGAGACGGAGGTTTCACCCATCGTGGGCAGCGAGAAACAGTCGGAAGAGCTCATCAAATATATGCTCACCGAGTTTGAGAATGATCCGTCAAAGCTGTGGAGTACCGATATATTCGGCAAATCGCTCCATGACCTCGTCAAGGAAGGGTTGTCTGGCAAGCTGACGCACATGCCCGACGATGCGCGCATGAAGATACAGGAGACGCTGCAGCGCATCATCAACGAAGGCAACGGAGGGCTGATCTGTATACTGCTGTAAACTCCGTGAAGCATTTATACCCTCGGAATACCCGAGGGTTTTTCTTTTGCCATTTACAAAGCATTTAGCAGCGATAAAATGTAGACTAATAAGTCTAGACTAAATGGTCTATAAGGATAATCAATGAAAGAAAAAGCGTTTGAAAGAAAGCAGCAACTGCTGAATGCAGCCTTGGCGGAGTTTTCGCAGAAAAGCTATGAAGAAGCTTCGATCAACCGGATCATCAATGATGCGGGGATTAGCAAAGGAACGTTCTATTACCATTTCAAGGACAAAGCAGACCTCTATTTGTATCTCATCCGATATACATCGGAACAGAAGTGGCGCTTTATTCAGCAACGTATGGCGGCTGATTGCGATGACATCGCTGGAAAAGGCATTTTTGATATGCTGAAGCTGCAAGCCAAGTGGGGGCTAGAGTATGCGCTTTACTGTCCCGAAGCGCATGGCTTTGCGAAAATGCTGGCAAAGGAACGCAGCAGCAGTATTTATGCTTCCGTGCAGGCACTGTTTGAAGCTCAGTCTAAACCAGCGTTGGAGGAGATGGTGGAAAATGCGATTCACCGAGGAGAGATTACGGCGGGGTTTTCAAAGGAGTTTGTGGTGGAAACGATAGCGGTGCTCTTCGGACACTTTGATGAAATTGTAAAGCCCAGTTCGGAGCTTTCGCCCAAAGAGCTGATGGAAAAGGTGGACTGCTTTATTGCGTTTTTGAAAAAGGGGTTTGCCTCAGAAAGGATGTAGTATTTATGGATAATAAGATATGTATGATAACTGGCGCAAATGCGGGGATTGGCAAAGCCGCCGCAATACAGCTTGCAGCACAAGGCTGTCGTGTAATAATGGTATGCCGCGACAAAACCCGCGGAGAAAAGGCACTTGACGAAGTAATACGGGAAAGCGGCAGCCATGCGGTGGAGATGATGGTGGCGGATATGTCGTTGCAGTCTTCTATCAGGGCGCTGGCGAAAGCATATCCATACGACGCTCTTGATGTACTGATCTGCAATGCGGCGACGTTTGATCTTGCACAGAAGCACCCGATAAAAACAGCAGAGGGTATTGAGAGTGTGTGGGCAACTAATCATGTGGGGCCTGTACTGCTGATCGATCTATTTTTGGAGCGGCTCAAAAAGAGCGAGCAAGGACGCATTCTGACTGTGGCATCACAAGGGCTTGTGATGCACCCTGGTTTAAAGATACGTTTTGATGACTTGGAGTTTAACATGGGCGGTTTCAGCGTGCCCACAGCTTATTATCATTCCAAGCTGGCACAGGTAATGTATACACATTGGCTGGCGGATCAGTTAATGGGAACGGGAGTGACGGCTAACTGCATACGCGTTACTAGTGTCAAGATTGATATATCCCGTTATCCGGGGCTTTCTAAGCTGCAAAGATTCGCGTATTCGATCAAGAGCAAAAAGTCTATTTCGCCAGAGGAAATGGCAAAGACATATACATATCTGGCACTTTCAAACGACATAGACAGCATATCTGGTCAGTATTTCGATCATCATCAAAGACCGGTGAAGGCTCCTGCTTATAGTCTGGATAAAAATAATATAGCGAAGATGATGGATTTGACGATGGATTACATCAGACCTGAGGCATAGGGATGATACTGCTGATATAATAAAGGGTGAGCATCGAGAGTAAAGACGCTAAGAAGCGCAAAATATCCTAACACTTTAGTAATGTAATACTTGTAAACATTGATGTTGTGTGTTATCTTGTTTTCATAGAAAAATTTGAGAAAATAAGGAGAGGCATCGATGGACAATGTCGTTCATGAAAAAAGCCTAAGGAGATCACACAAGCTATACTTTATCGCCGGGGTGGTGATTGTCGCGGTGGCAATCATATATCTGCTGCTCATCCGCCCGTTGCTGATGCCCGCAATGGCGACTGTGGGTGTAGAGCTTATCGCCTTTTTTGCCGTGCTGCTGGTGTTTATTGTGATGCTGGCAGCGCTGGTTGTGGTGCTGCTGATAGCGCTGGGGCGGGCACTGTTTGCCAAAAACAGCGAAATCAACAAGGTGTGGTTTGCCCGGCTGCGCCGCCGTGCTGTTTGGAGCGGGGTGCTGGCCGTGATACTCGCGGTTATGGTGGTGCTGTCGCAGTGGCTGGCGTACACGCCGCCGATCCGCGCAGAGAACGGAAATGTGCTTGAAGGCAGCATCGCATCGCTGGAGCGCGTCGAGCTCAACGGTTCAACGCAGTGGATATCCATTCGCGGCAAGGATACCACAAAACCGGTGCTGCTGTTTCTGGCGGGCGGACCGGGGGGCAGCCAGCTGGCAGCCGTTCGAGACCAGCTGGGCGCGCTTGAAGATAACTTCGTGGTCGTCGGCTGGGATCAGCCGGGCTCCGCTAAGTCTTTCAACGCCGTAGCCCAACAGAAAATAACGCCACAGCGGTATATTGACGACGGCTGTGCATTGGCGGCCTATCTGGCAGAACGTTTCGGTCAGGAGAAGATTTACCTGGTGGGTGAGTCCTGGGGCAGTGCGCTGGGCATATGGATGGTGCAGCAGCATCCGGAGCTGTTTCGCGCGTTTGTAGGCACGGGTCAGATGGTGTCGTTCCTTGATACGGAGAACTACTGTTACGATCTCGCGATGCAGACGGCGCAGGAGCGCGGAAATACCGCAGTCATTCAGCAGCTTGAGGCACAGGGCAGGCCGCCGTATTACGGCAACGGCGTCGCTCTCAAAATGGCCAATTACCTCATGTACCTGTTTCAGGTGATGTCGTCCAATCCCGCTATTACCGCCTCCAGCCACAATACGTTTACCGACCTTGCGGGGACGGAATATGGTTTGTACGACAAGCTGACATACATTTTGGGCATGACGGATACGCTGGGCGTTGTCTATCAGCAGCTGTACGACTTGGATCTGCGCGAACAGGCCGCAAAGCTGGAGGTGCCGGTGTACTTCTTTGTGGGGCGGCACGACATAAATACGCCCACTGCGCTGGCGGAGGAGTATTACAACCTGCTGGATGCGCCATCCAAACGCCTGATATGGTTCGAACGCTCGGGGCATACGCCTTGGGTGGATGAAAACGAGCTTTTTTCGCAGACGCTGGTGGATGTGGTACTGGCTGATACGCAGCCGTCATGATAGACATGATACCGTCTTGATGGCTCGTATATGATGTTTTTGGGGATTTCTTTTCCGCATGTTCTTTGATATAATCAGCGCAATGGAGTGTGAGTGAGAATCAGGTCTGATGCTCCGGTTAGTGTGTATATTATACGGGAGGTAATGCATGATAAAGATCGGAATCCGCCCCACAATAGACGGACGGGAAAGAGGCGTACGCGAAACGCTGGAAGCTCGGACAATGGACATGGCTAAGAGCGCTGCCGCTTTGATCAGCGGTAATCTGAAGGACAGGGAAGGCAATCCTGTGCAATGCGTGATTGCCGATACCACCATCGGCGGCGTAAGCGAAGCGGCGCGGTGCGCGGAGAAGTTTGCGCGCGAAGGCGTATGCGCCACGCTGACGGTCACGCCCTGCTGGTGCTACGGCAGTGAGACAATGGACATGGACCCCTTAATGCCAAAGGCGGTTTGGGGCTTCAACGGCACGGAAAGACCGGGCGCGGTTTATCTGGCGGCTGTGCTGGCTGCGCATACGCAAAAAGGGCTGCCTGCGTTCGGCATATACGGGCACGATGTGCAGGATGCCGACGATACCACCATACCGGAGGATGTGCAGGAGAAGATACTGCGCTTCGTGCGCGCGGCGGTGGCTGTGGGCGAGATGAAGGGCAAGAGCTATCTGTCCTGCGGCAGCGTGTCGATGGGCATCGCAGGTTCTATCGTCAGCCCCGATTTCTTTGAAAGCTATCTGGGTATGCGGTGCGAGCAGGTGGATATGTCTGAATACATTCGCCGCATCGAAGAGGAGATATACGATAAGGACGAGTTTGACAAAGCTATGGCTTGGGTTAAGCGCAACTGCAAGGAAGGGCGCGACACCAACGACAGCCCCAGCTCGCGCGATCGTAAGGACTGGGAGTGGGAGTTCACCGTCAAGTGTGCGCTTATCGCGAAGGATCTGATGGGCGGCAACCCCAAGCTGATTGAAAAAGGCTACCGCGAAGAAGGATTGGGTCATAATGCCATCGCGGGCGGCTTCCAGGGTCAGCGCCAGTGGACAGACCATTTCCCCAACGCGGACTTTGTGGAGTCGATACTGTGCTCGTCGTTCGACTGGAACGGCAAACGCACGCCATACGTGTTCGCGACGGAGAACGATGCGCTGAACGGCACGGCCATGCTGTTTGGGCATTTGCTGACCAACACCGCGTCCATATTCTCGGATGTGCGCACATACTGGAGCCCCGAGGCGGTGAAGCGCGTGACGGGCAAGGCGCTTACGGGCGATGCGAAGAACGGTATCATCCACCTCATCAATTCGGGCGCAACCTGCCTCGACGGCACGGGCGAGCAGGAAAAGGATCGCAAGCCCGCGATGAAGCCCTTCTGGGAGATCACGGATGAAGAGGTGCAAAAATGCCTGGACGCCACCGACTGGTGCCCCGGCGACAAGGGCTATTTCCGCGGCGGCGGTTTTTCCAGCCACTTTAAGACCCGCGGCGGAATGCCGGTGACGATGAGCCGTATCAACCTTGTGAAAGGCTTGGGACCGGTGCTGCAAATCGCCGAGGGTTACACCGTAGAGCTGCCCAAGGATATGAACGATATGCTGGAGGAGAGAACCAACCCCACCTGGCCGACCACTTGGTTTGCGCCGCGCCTCACCGGCAAGGGTGCGTTCACAGATGTTTACAGCGTGATGGCCAACTGGGGCGCGAACCACGGCGCGATCAACTATGGACACATCGGTGCGGATCTCATAACGCTGGCTTCCATGCTGCGCATACCGGTGAACATGCACAACGTGGAGGATGGCAAGGTGTTCCGTCCGTCGGCATGGAATTCGTTTGGCACAGAAAGCCGTGAGGGTGCGGATTATCTGGCTTGCCAGAATTTTGGTCCTGTCTACGGCAAGAAATAAGCAGCGGGAAGAACGCCAAACATAAAACTACCGTTTCAAAAGGGGGAATCGTGTGATCCCCCTTTTTATATCTCAGAATACTTAGTTCCTATGATTCGAACAACAAAGTAAAAAAACGCACATAAAGCAAACTTTTTTTGTGATGGATGATTGATATTGTGAATGTGATGCAGTAAAATGGTTCTGGTATTATCGACAGGTTCTAAAGCAAACTGGCTATATCATCAATCAATAAGGCAGCGAATCGGGCTGCCTTTTCAGCGCAAAATCAGGAGGTTGTAATGGCAGAGCTTCGCTATCATCCGTTTATTAAGGACTGGATCATGATCGCATCCCATCGTCAGGCGCGTCCGCAGATGCCGAAGGACTGGTGCCCGTTCTGCGCGGGATCGGGCCGTGTGCCGGACGATTATGACGTATACAAATACGACAACGATTTCCCCGCGCTGTCGCCCGAACCGCCAGCGCCAGACGACGTGGCGACGGACTTCTTTGAGACAATGCCCTCGTACGGCAAATGCGAGGTGATACTGTATTCCCCCGACCATAACGCCACATTGCCGCAGCTCTCACTGCCGCATGTCCACAAGCTGGTGATGCTTTGGCAAGAGCGCTTGGATGTGCTGAGAGAAGACCCGAAGGTTAAATACGTTTACATCTTCGAGAACAGGGGCAAAGAGGTGGGGGTTACGATGCCGCACCCGCACGGCCAGATATACGGTTATCCGTTTCTGCCGAAAAAGCTTGGGCTGGAAACGCAGGCAGCCAAGGAGCACCTCGCGGATCACGGATGCTGTCTGTTCTGCCATTGGCGCGACGAGGAGCTGGCGGACGGACGTCGCGTGATATTTGAGAACGATCACTTTTCGGTGATACTGCCGTTTTTTTCGGAATACCCGTATGGCGTGTATATCATCAGCAAGGCGCATAAGCAATACATCACGGATTTCAGCGACGCGGAGAGCCTGGCTCTTGCTGAGATTGTGCGCGATACCGTGGGCATGCTGGACAGCCTGTTTGATAAGCCTTTTCCGTACATGATGTGTATGCATAACGCGCCGGTGAATGGGGAAGACGCATCCGCATACTATCACTTCCACATCGAGTTCTTTCCGCCGCTGCGTTCGGCGGAACAAATCAAATATAACGCCTCCAGCGAGACGGGCGCGTGGGCACATTGCAATACCACCGCGCCGGAAGACAAGGCTGTGGAGCTGCGAGAGGCCTACAAACGCTTTAAAACGGAGGATAAGTCATGACGCGTGCAGAAATGGTCAAGCTGTTTTTGGATATCTACGGCGGCAGTGAGGCAGGCATACGCCTTTTTGAGGCACCGGGGCGTGTCAACCTGATCGGCGAGCACATTGATTACAACGGCGGTCACGTGTTTCCGGCTGCGTTGGAGATGAGGAATACCGTTGTTGCGCGGCTAAACGGAACGGGGCGCATTAACATGGCGGTAACGAGCCTGCCCGATCGTGTGAGCGCCGATATAGGTTCGCTGGGGGAATACAAGCAGCTGCATTGGGGCAGCTACCAGATTGGCGTGGCGTATATGATGCAGCAGGCGGGCTTTTCCATACCCGGCTGCGATCTTCTGTACCACGGAACGGTGCCGTACGGCGCGGGGCTGTCGTCATCCGCGTCCATCGAGGTGGCCACGGCGCTGACGCTGGCAAGGCTGGGCGGCACGAACAGCCCGGATATGGTGCAGATTGCGCGGCTGTGCCAGAAGGCGGAGAACGAATACGTGGGCATGAGCTGCGGCATCATGGATCAGTTTGTATCCGCGATGGGCAAGCAGGCACATGCACTGTTCCTTGACTGCAGCTCACTGGAATTCGAGTATGTACCGCTGGATCTGGGCGACTACACCATCGTTATCACCAACACCAACGCACCGCACAAGCTGACGCATTCGCAGTATAACCAGCGGCGGCAGGAGTGCGAGCAGGCACTGGCGGTTATCAACCAAAACGGCGGCGATTATAATTATCTGTGCGAGCTGACGATGGACAGCCTCACGGAGTATAAGAAGTATCTCACGGATGATACGCTGTGGCGGCGCGCGCGGCACTGTGTGACCGAGGAAGCGCGCACGGTGGCATCGCTTAAGGCGCTGCAGCGCGGCGATATCACAACCTTCGGCAAGCTGCTGGCAGACGCGCACATATCGATGCGCGACGATTATGAAGCGACAGGGCGTGAACTGGACGCCGCGTTTGACAGCGCTATGGGGCTGTCCGGTGTGCTGGGCTCCCGTATGACAGGCGGCGGCTTCGGCGGCTGCAATATCAGTATTGTTGAAAAGCACCGCGTGGATGAATTCAAGGAAGGCATGACGGCTAAGTACAGCAAAGTGACAGGCTTGGTGCCGGCTTTCTACCAATCGGACGCGGGCAGCGGCGCGCGTGAGGTGACGGACTGGCACTAAGCGGTATGTAGAATAGTAGGGGTTCGGGAAAACAGAGGCATTGCGAAGAGCAGTGCCTTTGCTTTGCTTGTCGAAAAACCTGCGGTTTTCCGCCAGTTTTCCGGTATTAAGCAGTTCCTTCTACCTCAAAACTTCTTAATACCGCAAGGTGTGGGCTGCGTGGGCACGGGGCCCCGAAAAGCAAAGCTTTTTGGGGTGAATCATAGCCTGTCTTGCCCACATATATCCTAAAAGACCTTTTTGGAGTCTGAGCAGAGGTATGTGGTGCCTCTGTTTTATGAAAAAACCGTTTTCTGCGGCACTAGCCTCTGGATTCCTGTGCTGTTAATATGAGTATCATAACCGCGAAAAGTATAAAGCACCATGTTAATGGTGCTTTCGATGGGATTCTCAAGGGATGAATCCCTTGAGCGGTGGCGTGGAGGCAGAGCCTCCACGGTCTTAGACCGTAATCAATAGAGCTTCTTGTCATTAACCGAGGTGCTGGTCAATGGCTTGCGCCAGCTGATCCATCGCCTGCTTGAGCAGCGCACGCGGACATGCGATGTTGATGCGCTGAAAGCCCTCGCCGCCCGCGCCAAACATCGTACCGGCATCCAGCCAAAGCCGCGCCTTATTAACGATCAAATCGTCCAAAGCCTTGTCGGACAAGCCCAGCGCCGAGCAGTCCAGCCACGGCAGATACGTGCCCTGCGTCTCCACCAAGCGGATGCCGGGGATGCGCTCCTGCAGCTCAAAGCGCAGAAGATTGAGGTTGCCCGCAAGATAGGCTTTGAGCTCCTCCAGCCACGGAATGCCATCCCGATAAGCCGCCTTGCACGCTACGATACCCATGATATTAAGCTGGCTGTAGCCGCTCCTGACGATCTCCTGCCGAAACATGGCGCGCAGCTGCGCGTTTGGGATAAATATATTGGATATTTGCAGCCCCGCTAAGTTGAACGTTTTGGAGGGCGCGGTGCAGGTAATGGAAAGCTCCTCGAAATCAGGCTTCAAGGACGCAAACACGTGATGCTGGTAACCGGCATAAACGAAGTCCGCGTGTATTTCGTCCGAAATCACAACCACGCCGTGCCTCACGCAAATGTCGCCCAGCCGCATCAGCTCTTCGCGCGTCCACACGCGCCCCACCGGGTTGTGTGGGCTACACAGTATGAACAGCTTGACGCCGTGGCGAACCACCTTCTTTTCAAAGTCGTCATAATCGATGCGGTAAGCACCATCCTCGTACACCAGCTGGTTGACGACAAGCTCGCGCTCATTGATGCTAATGGTCTCAGCGAACGGGTAATACACCGGCTGCTGTATGATAACCGCGTCGCCCTTGTTTGTCAGCGCGCGCACCGCCGTTGCGATGGCGTATACAATGCCCGGGGTTTTCACCAGCCACTGCGGCTGAATACTCCATCCAAAGCGCGTTTGAAACCAGCTCTGGAGCACCTCGATATAGTCCTCGCGGCTTTCGGAATAGCCGAAGATGCCGTGGCAGCTCTTTTCTGCCAGCGCTTCCGTCACGCATGGGGGCGCGCTGAAGTCCATATCGGCGACCCATAGCGACAGAAGACCTTCCGGCTTGCCGCGCCGTGCCGCAAAATCGTATTTAATGGAGTCGGTATTCCGACGTTCTATGATGTCGTCAAAGTTAAATGCCATTACGTTATCCTTCCATAGCCTGCGCCAGATCGGCGATCAGGTCGTCCGCGTTTTCCAAGCCCACCGACAGGCGCAGGAGGCGGTTGTTGATACCCTTGGCTTCGCGTACGTCCTCGGGAACATCGGCGTGGGTTTGCAGCATCGGGTAGGTGATGAGTGATTCCACTCCGCCCAGACTTTCAGCGTATTGTATGACGCGTACGCGCTCCAGTATGCGCTCTGCCGTTTCCGCGGAGACCGTATCGAAAGAGAGCATGCCGCCAAAGCCGCTGGACTGCCGGATAGAGATCTCATAACCCGGATGTGTGGGCAGACCGGGGTAGTTGACATTGTTGACACATGGCTGCCCGCAAAGCCATTGCGCAATTTTCATCGCACTTTCCTGCTGCCGGTTCAGCCGCACCACCAGCGTTTTGATGCCGCGTATCAGCAGCCAGCTGTCAAAAGGCGAAAGGCATGCGCCCGTCGTCTTGTAGATAAAACGCAGCTTCTCAGAGAGCTGCGCATCCGATGTGACGAGAAAGCCCGCAAGCGTGTCGTTGTGACCGCCAAGATATTTGGTGCCGCTGTGCGTGACGATATCTGCACCCAGCTCCAGCGGTCGCTGGCAGTATGGCGTCAAAAACGTATTGTCCACGATGAGCAGCAGCCCATGCGCCTTGGCCAACCGTGCCGCCGCCGCAATGTCCGTTACCTGCATCATGGGGTTGGTGGGTGTCTCCACAAACAAAGCCTTGGTTTCCGGCTTGATGAGGGAGGCAATCTGATCGATATCCGACGTATTGACGTAGTCAAAAACAAGACCGTTCTTCACCGATATATGGCTGAACAGCCGATGTGAGCCGCCGTAGAGATCGTCTGAGGCAATGATGTGATCGCCGGGGGAGAACAGCTCCATCAGCGCCGAGACTGCCGCCATGCCGGTGGAAAACGCCATCGCGTCCACGCCGCCCTCCAGTGCCGCCAGTGCTTTTTCCAAATGCTCGCGCGTGGGGTTTTGCAGTCGGGAATAGTCAAAGCCGGTGCTTTGACCCACGCCCGGATGCGCGAATGTTGCCGATTGATATATGGGTACGCTAACAGCACCCGTGCTGTCATATTTGACACTGCTGCCGTGTATACAGTACGTTTCTATATTCATGAAATAACTCCTTCGTCAGATGAAGAACATCAGGCTCTGATCTGCGCTGTGCTTGGCGGTCTCGTGAACGAGAGCCTCCAGCGATACGCTCTCCAATGTTTTTTTGACGGTTTCGTCCAGCGGAGAGAATACAAGAGCCTGCAAAGCGGCGTCCGTCTGAGGAGATTTTTTACCCACTGTCTCCTCCGTCGTTTCAAACAGCGTGTTTTCCACCGCCGCCAAAACGTCGTATACGCTGATCTGCCCCGGCATTCGCATCAGCATATAGCCGCCTTGCGCCCCTTTGACAGAAGACACAACGCCGCCGCGTTTAAGGAGCGAGAACACCTGCTCCAGATATATCTTGGAGATTCCGAGCTTTTCGGATATGCTGATAACCGTAATGCACTCCCCATTGCCATACTGCTGCGCCATGCTGACCGTTGCCGCCAGCGCGTAACGCCCTTTCGCGGATATCCTCATTGCCGCACCTCATTTCATACTTGGTATGTATGCTTTGATGATATGCGATGATGGCTGCATTGTCAATAGCCTATTATGTCAGTATGAAAAATAACCAATGTATTAAAAAAGCAATTCGCGCAGTTGTGCGAATTGCCTGTGTGCCGGGGGAATATTTCCGCTGCTATACCTCTATGTCAAAATAGGTGGCGAGCAGCCTCTCGGTAGGGCTTTTGATATCGGTATATGTTTCTTCCGGCTGTGTTACGGGCCTTGTCTCCTGCGCTTTGCTTAACTGCTCTCTTTTTAAGGCATCCGGGCGATACTCGTCGAGGCGGCGCTGAAAGTTGAGCATAATATTGTTATAGATTTTCACTGCGGCACCCTCCAGTAATGAATATTAAACACGATATATATCAACATGTTTTGAAAGGTTGAAACAACAAATATATAGTTTGTGTATAAATCATGTATATGATTCATATAAAAATATGCCACTTGATGTGCCAAGCGTAATGCAAGGCTAAGATCATGCAATCAGACAAATATGGGAACAACAAAAAAGTGCACTGCGTGCGCATGGTGCATTAATAAAAAAGAGCAAGTGTGCCCTGCCCAGAGACTGTCAAAAAGTCTTTTATATAATTTTTGTGGGCAAGACGGACTCCGCCCGCGTAGCCCACAACTTGTGGTTTTATGCAGTTTTGAGGAACGAGGAACTGCATAAAACCAGAAAACTGGCGGAAAACCGTAGGTTTTTCGACAAACCGAGAGCAGGTGTGCCCTGCTCATGTTATATGCGATTCAAAGAAATGGGGAAGAGGGTCAGGCTTCGATATCAATGAAATCAAATTTTATAACGTCGAACAGCCCCATGTCCGTCAGCTTAATCTCTGGAATGACGGGCAGAGACATGAAGCACAGCAGCATAACCGGCTCCAGCTCCGGCTTAATACCCAGAGCCTCAACGGCCAGCCGGTGTATCCGCGTGAGCCTCTCGTCAACCCATTGTCCATCCTGATCGCTCATCAGTCCGGCTATGGGCATGGGCAGGCTCTCAAGAACATTTCCGTTGTCAACAAGCACGATGCCGCCCTCCTGCTCCACCAGCTTTTGTATGGCGAATGCCATGTCGTCGTCGCTGACGCCCACACAAATGATGTTGTGCGAATCGTGCGCTATCGACAGCGCAATGGCGCCGCTGGTCATGCCGTAGTCCTTGAGCAGCGCGACAGCCACATTGCCGGTGAAGCTGTGCCGCTCGACGACGGCTATTTTCACGATGTCGCGATCGGGATCGTATACAAAGCTGCCGCTTGCATCCGTGGTGACTGCCGCTGTCACTTTGCGCGTGACAACCCCGCCCGGAATAACCTTTATTACGTGCGCTTTGCCGGAGGGAATATTCAGCCGCAGCTTGTCAATGGAGAAATCCTTGATGCGAAAGCGACCCTTCGTCGCTGATATGTCGTGCTTCGTAACGGGCAGCAGATAGCTGCCGTCTGCCGCCGCTTCCCGACCGGCGATGAACACCCTTTTAACATTAAAATCCGTCAGGCTGTCCAGCAGCACAATATCGGCTCTCAGACCGGGGGCGATGGCGCCTCTGTCTTGAAGACCATAGCATTCCGCCGCATTCAAACTGGCCATCTGAATTGCGATGATGGGGTCTATTCCGGCGCTGACACACATGCGCAAATGGTTGTCAAGATGACCGATGCTCAATATCGTCTTTGCTTGACAATCGTCAGAGCAGAGTATGCAGCGGCGGCTGTTTTGAGGCGTGACAGCCTTGAGCAGCTCGGCGAGGTCGTGACAGGTAGAGCCTTGGCGCATTTGGACATACATGCCGCGAGACAGTCTGTCGTGCATTTCCTCAACGGTGGAGCATTCGTGGTCGGTATGCACCCCGGCAGAGGCGTAGGCGTTCAGCGCATTGGCAGACAGCCTTGGGCTGTGCCCGTCAACGGGCTTGCCGCTGCTGCGGGCAACGAGCAGCTTGTCTAAAATGTCGCTTTCCGCACCGGTAACGCCCGGGAAATTCATGAACTCGCCCAGCCCCAAAACTTCATCGCGATGAATAACCTGCTCCATTGCTGCGGCGTCTATGCTGGCACCCGAATGCTCAAACGGAGTCGCGGGAACGCAGGAGGGCAGCATCCATTTGATATCCAGCGCGGTTCCCTTCGAGGCTTCTATCATATAATTCAGCCCCGCAAGGCCGCACACGTTGGTTATTTCATGCGGGTCGGCGATGATGGTCGTTGTTCCCCGGGGGACGATGAGCCTGCCCAGCTCCTCCGGGCTCACGTACGATGATTCAACATGGATGTGGCTGTCGATGAAGCCGGGCGCAGCATAAAGTCCCGCGGCGTCAATCTCGTTGAGACCCGCATAGCTGCCGACCCCCGCAATGATGCCGTTGCAGAGCGCGATATCAGCGTCGATAACGGTTGCACCGAATACGTCCACAACCTTGCAGTTCTTGATTACAAAGTCTGCCGGAATTCTGCTGGCAGCCGTGTCAATCAGCTTTTTTAGCTGCGATTTATCCATATGCTTCACCCGCCTTATGAAGATTTTTATTGAGTTATTAATTATCGATATGCTATCATAAATAGGAAAAACAATAAACCCTATTGGGATTAATTATTTTTTGAGTCTTAAAAATATTTTTTAAAAATGTATTGATAAATTGATATGCTTTGGTATAGAATATTATCAACGATAAAACAGTTGCCAATTGTGTTCCGGTAATATGTTCTAGGCAGTTTAGGGATATGTTTTTTAGCTACTTTACCCAGTGAAAATCAAAAGAAAAGAGCAAGCGCGATTTTGAAAAGTTTACTCTCAGGAAAAATCGACAGGGTCAAAAAGGCTTGTGTTCTCGGCAAGAATGTGATAGTATTCTATTTGCTTGAACAAGGATGTCGGCATTAATGACCTTTGTTCATTTTTTTGGTTTATGGCTCATTTTTGAAAAAAGAAGAGGGTAATGGATAGAGTAATTGGTTATATCCATCTAAACTGGCTCATTTAATGTGAGAAAAGATTAACAGATCCTGATTTCACATTTAATTTATTAAGGAGGAACCCATGAAGAAATTTGTATTGTTGTTAGTGGTGTTGGCAATGGTTATCGTGCCGTTTGCTGCCTGCGGCGAAAAGACTCCGGAAGCCCCTGTGGCGACTGATGCTCCCGCGGCGACTGAAGCCCCGGCTGACGAGCCCACTGCCGAAGCTCCGGCGACTGATGCTGTGAAGATCGGCGTCATCCTGGTGCACGACGAAAACACGGGCTATGACTTTGCGCACATCGAAGGCATCCGCAAAGCGACTGCGAATGTTGGCTTCACTGATGACCAGATCATCTGGAAGTACAATATCGCCGAAGACGAAACCTGCTATGACACAGCGACTGACCTTGTTGAACAGGGCTGCACCTACATCATCTCCGACAGCTTTGGTCACCAGAGCTACATGCAGCAGGCTGCTGATGAGAACCCCGATGTTACCTTCATCTCCATGACAGGCGTGAACGCTGCTCCCTCGGGACTGGCGAACCTCAAGAATGCATTTAACAAAACCTTTGAATCCCGTTATGTATCGGGCGTTGTTGCCGGCATGAAGGTGGCAGAGCTCGTCAAGGACGGTAAGGTTGCGGACAAGAATAAGGATGCTGACGGCAACATCAAGCTGGGTTACGTTGGCGCATATCCGTACGACGAAGTGGTTTCCGGCTACACGGCTTTCTACCTTGGCGTGAAGTCCATCGTCAGCAACGTTGTGATGGATGTATCCTACACCAACTCTTGGTATGACCCGACTGCTGAAGCTGAAGCTGCCAATGCGCTTGTTTCGAACGGCGCGATCATCATCAGCCAGCATGCCGACTCTACAGGCGCTCCGGCTGCTTGCCAGGCGCTGCTCGATGGCGGCACCACCGTTTACTGCGTGGGCTACAACGTGGATATGCTTTCCGTTGCGAAGACTTCCGCGCTGACCAGCTGCCAGAACGACTGGAGCGTTTTCTACACCTATTTGTTCAATTGCATCAAGAACGGCGAAGAAGTTGTTACCGACTGGGCGAAGGGCTATGACGAAGGTGCTGTCATGATCTCTGCTCTGGGCGAGAGCTGCGCTCCCGGAACGGCTGAGAAGGTTGCGGAAGTTGAAGCAGCCCTGAAAGATGGCAGCCTGAAGGTGTTCGATATCAACACGTTCACAGTGAAGGGCGCTAAGGTTACCACGGCTCCCGCGCTTGACACCGACGGCGACTTTGTGGCCGACAGCGGCGAAGCGATTGTGGATGGCGCATATGCCGAATCCACTCTGAGAAGCGCTCCGTACTTCTATCTGCGTATAGACGGTATCAAAGAGCTGAACTAATTAAGAATCGTTTTGATGGAAAGAGCCACACGCTGGCTCTTTCCATACTTTTCTAAGGGGGTAATCCACTATGCAAAGCGCAAAAGCGGCGGTCTGCATGCGCGACATTACCAAGACATTTGGATCAACGGTCGCAAATCACCGGGTAGAGCTGGACATTTACAGAGGCGAGATTCTTGCGTTGCTAGGAGAAAACGGCAGCGGCAAAACGACTCTTATGAACATGCTTTCCGGTATTTACTATCCCGATTCCGGACATGTTTTGGTTGATGGGTGCGAAGTTTCAATCCGCAGCCCTAAAGACGCGTACGACCTTGGTATCGGTATGATCCACCAGCACTTTAAGCTCGTTGATGTATTAACCGCAGCAGAGAACATCATTTTGGGCATGCCGGGCAAGGGGCGTCTCGACATGAAAGCCGTTGCTGAAAAGGTGCGCGGCATTTGTGAGCTGTACGGTTTTGATGTGGATCCCAACCAGAAAATTTACGATATGTCCGTCTCTCAAAAGCAGACGGTGGAGATCGTAAAGGTGCTCTACCGCGGTGCCGAGATACTGATTCTGGACGAACCCACCGCTGTACTTACCCCTCAGGAAACTGACAAGCTCTTTGCCGTGCTGCGCAACATGCGCGACGACGGTAAAGCGATCGTTATCATCACTCACAAGCTCCACGAGGTAGAAGATATTTCTGACCGCGTGGTGGTGCTGCGCCGCGGTGAGTTTGTGGGCGATATATTGACGAAGGAAACAAACGCCGCTGAAATGACCAACATGATGGTCGGGCGGCAAGTGTCTTTGAATATCGATCGCCCCGAGCCGAAGGACCCCAAGCCGCGCATCATTGTAGACGGCTTGACCGTGAAGGACAAGGACGGCATTACCAAGCTGTGCGACGTTTCATTCACGGCAAATTCCGGCGAAATTCTGGGCATTGCGGGCATCTCGGGCTGCGGACAAAAAGAACTGCTGGAAACGATAGCGGGCTTACAGCCTCACGAAAAGGGGAGTATTAGATACATAGACCCCGCTACCGGCAATGAAGTTGAAATGATCGGAAAAGATCCGCGTGAAATCTTTAGCATGGGCGTGCAGCTGTCATTCGTGCCCGAAGATAGACTGGGCATGGGGCTTGTGGGCAGCATGGATTTAACGGATAATATGATGCTTCGCTCCTTCCGCAAGGGAAAATCCTTTTTTGCGGATAGAAAAACACCTCGCAGTTTGGCAGAGCGCGTTGTGAGTGAGCTTTCTGTTAACACACCGGGTGTTACAACGCCTGTGCGCAGGCTCTCCGGCGGCAATGTACAAAAGGTGCTGGTCGGGCGCGAAATTGCTTCCGCACCTACCGTGCTGATGACGGCATATGCTGTTCGCGGTCTTGATATTAACTCTTCCTACACCATTTATGATCTCATCAACCAGCAGAAAGAGAAAGGGGTTGCCGTCATATTTGTCGGCGAAGACCTTGATGTGCTGTTGGAGCTCTGTGATAGAATTCTTGTTCTGTGCGGCGGCAAGGTTAGCGGCGTTGTGCCCGGCAGAGGCGCTGATAAGAATGAGGTGGGTATGATGATGACTAAACTTGGAGGGGGAGAACAAAAATGAACAAGGCTGCGAAGACACCCTTAATGCGCATTGTCAAGCGCGATTCAATTGCGGTTTGGCATGGCTGGCTTGTCCGCCTGGCCGGTCTGCTGTTGGCACTCATCGTCAGTGCAATCGTCATCTATGCTATCGTTAAGCTGAATCCGCTCAAGGTATACGCCGCTATGTTTGAAGGCAACTTCGGCTCTGAAAAGCGCTTTTGGGTAACCTTGAGAGATTTAATGATGCTGCTGTGCATTGGTATCGGCCTGGCACCCGCATTCAAAATGCGTTTTTGGAACATCGGTGCAGAGGGTCAGATTCTGATTGGAGGCATTGCAACGGCCGCCGTGATGATCTACTTTGGCAAAGCCATGCCGACATGGATGCTGCTGATCGTATCGCTGGCAGTCAGCGGCATAGCGGGCGCTATCTGGGGCTTTATACCTGCGATTTTCAAAGCACGCTTTGGAACGAATGAAACGCTGTTTACGCTGATGATGAACTATGTGGCTATACAGCTAACGTCGTTTTGCGTGGCGCTTTGGGAAAACCCGTTTGGCTCGAACACCGTTGGCATCATCAACCAGCAGGGTAAAGCAGGGTGGTTTCCACCATTACTGGGTCAACAATATATGCTGAACGTCATTATTGTATTGGCGCTGACGATTATCATGTTTATCTATCTGCGGTATTCAAAGCAGGGCTATGAGATTTCCGTTGTGGGCGAATCGGAACGCACCGCCAGATATATTGGCTTGAACGTGCGTAAGGTTGTTGTCAGAACAATGATGATATCGGGCGCGATCTGCGGTTTGGCAGGATATATTGCGGTCGCAGGTGCATCGCATACCATTTCAACGAATACGGCGGGCGGAAGCGGCTTCACCGCCATTATCGTGGCGTGGCTTGCCAAGTTCAATACCTTTACGATGATAATTGTCGCGGCACTGCTGGTGTTTATGGAGAAGGGCGCGATCCAAATTGCGTCGCAGTTTAATTTGAATGACTATGCGTCAAAAATGATTACGGGTATTATCCTGTTCTTCATCCTTGGCAGCGAATTCTTCACAAACTACCGGGTTGTTTTCCGCAACGCAAAGGAGGCGAACTAATATGGATCAATTACTTTCCTTATTACAGGCCGCTCTTGTCTTCGGAACAGTCATACTATTTGGATCGATCGGCGAAATTCTGACAGAGAAATCCGGCAACTTGAACCTTGGCGTTCCGGGCATCATGAGCTTGGGCGGCATCGCAGGTTTGGCAGGGTCATTTATGTACGAGACAGGTAACCCCTCACCGGAACCCTTGGTTGGTCTTCTGATCGCGCTGGTTTGCTCGATTGTTGCATCTACCCTGGCGGGGTTAATCTACAGCTTTCTGACAATATCGCTTCGTGCCAATCAGAACGTGACGGGTCTGACGCTGACTATATTCGGCGCTGGTGTCGCAAACTTCTTTGGCGGTGCGATGAATGCAATGGCGGGTGGCGTCGGTCAGATTTCCGTCGCCGCAACAAGCGGGGCTTTTCGTGCCACGCTGCCGTTTCTGTCCGGCATCGGCGTTTTCTCAGCGCTTGGCTTTATGGTGTACTTAGCCATCATACTGGCTTTCATTACCGCGTGGTTCCTCAACAAAACGCGCAAGGGTCTTAACCTGCGCGCTGTGGGTGAAAACCCCGGAACAGCGGACGCCGCCGGTATCAGCGTTACGAAATACAAATATCTGTCCACCTGCGTGGGTGCGGCAATCACAGGCCTTGGCGGTTTGTACTACGTTATGGACTATATCAAAGGTACGTGGGCCAATGACGGCGGAATCGAGAAACTGGGCTGGCTGGCCGTTGCTCTCGTTATCTTCGCTCGTTGGAAGCCAAGACATGCGATCTGGGGTTCATACCTGTTTGGAATACTCTTCTGGCTGTTCTTCTACATCCCGGGTCTTACACGCTCGTCGCAGGAGATATTCAAGATGCTGCCCTATCTGGTGACGATTATCGTTCTTATCTTCGTTTCCATACGCAGAAGGCGTGAGAACCAGCCGCCCGGCAGCTTGGGTCTGCCGTATTTCCGCGAAGACAGATAATTATTCGATCAGCATAAAGGCATTTGGGGTTTATCGCCTCGGATGCCTTTTTTATTGTGCGGGTTTTATTGGCGTGTCCCACTTTTTTTGATTGTCCTGTTAATAAACGCATGTGCCGATTCATATACATTACCATGAAACAAATGATTGAATGGACAAACGTCCTTGAGAAGTATCTGCCATCCCATATCAATGCCGCTTTGGCAGCCGTCTCCTCCGGCATACTGCCCTTTGCCGAAGAGCTGAGGCTTCGCGCGAACAGACCGCTGATGATATATACAGCCGATGGCGGCTGGTGCGTCGGCGCGGATGGGCGTACGAGCGACAAATACGGCCTGACTGTCACCGAGCAGGATATTGAGCGCACGTTCAGCGCCATCACCGGAAAGTCTCCTTACGCTTATGAAGACGAGATTCGGCAGGGGTTTCTGACGCTCAGCAGCGGTATAAGAGCCGGGCTGTCCGGCAGCGCCATGCTGACCAACGGACAGCTGAAAACGTATAAAAGCGTCAGCGGCATCAATTTTCGCATTCCGAGGGAAGCCACCGGCATATGCCGCAATTTGCTGCCCTATATCACATGTCAGGAACGGTTGGTCAACACGTTGATTGTATCGTCGCCCAAGCTGGGTAAAACCACAATCGCGCGGGATATATCAAGGTGCGCGGGCAGCGGCATAGGTCTTGCGCCCTGCAAGGTATCGCTTATCGACGAACGGCAGGAGCTGGCAGCTTCGTTGTACGGTTATCCGCTGTTCGACGTCGGACGCGAGACGGATGTGATTTCCGGCGTATACAAGGCGGAAGGCGTGTTTATGGCGCTGCGTTCGCTGTCACCCGAGGTGATCGTGACCGACGAGATTGGCAAGCCTGCGGATCTGGACGCGCTAAGAGAGGTTGCCAACAGCGGCGTGGTGATGATCGCGACGGCTCATGCGCCCGATCTCGAAGCGCTGCTGCGACGGATGTTCTTTCGGGAGCTGTTTGACGCGGGGCTGTTTGATGCGTATGTGGTGCTGTCAGCGAAGTTGGGGCGCATAACGGTTGCGCAGGTGCACGATGCCAAAGGAAAACCGCAGCTTACCGCGCCTGTCAAGCTGACGGCGGCAGAGGCGGTGGCGGTATGAAGCTGGCGCTTTGTTTGGTGATCGTCGTTATCAGCGCGTACATCGGGCGGCTTATGTCTCGCAAGCTGGCACAGCGGCTGGATTTCTTTCGGGAATACCAATCTGCGATGACGCAGCTTTCGGACAAGGTGGTGGGGACGGGGCTGGAGCTGTATAAGGCGCTGGCGGAATGCCGCATCAGCAGTATCAAACCGCTGCTGGCACGATGTGCATCACTGCTGCGTCAACACCCGCAGCTCAAGCTGGAGGTGATCTGGACGAAAAGCTTGGCGCAAAGCGGTGAAGTTGTCTCGCCGCTCAGCAAAGGGGATATTCAGTTCCTGAAGGAAGGCGGGCATGCGCTGGAAGCATTGTGCGCGAACCCCAGTGAAAAGCAGTCGGCGATCTATCTGAAGCAGGTGGCGGATTATATCGCGCTGCTGGAGCAGGAAAAGTACAAGAAAAGCAAGCTGTATAACACAGCCGGTGTGCTTGCCGGGCTGATGATTGCGCTGCTGGTCATATGAAGGAGGAGACACCTTGGACATTGATCTTATTTTCAAAATTGCCGCTATCGGAATACTGATTGCTATTTTGAATCAGCTGCTGGTGCGGGCGGGGCGCGAGGACATGGCGACGATGGCGACCATCGCCGGGCTCATCATCGTGCTGCTGATGGTGGTGGATCTTGTTGCGAACCTGTTCGACAGCGTGCGGCGAATATTCAACCTGTACTAGCCATGGAGATTATCAACATCGCGCTGATCGGCATTGTCGCGGGTGTGCTGGTGGTTACAATACGCCAAAAGCAGCCGGAGCTGGGTATGCAGGTGAGCCTGATCGCGGGCATCGTGATATTCATCTATGTACTGGATTACCTCGTAGTGGCAGTGGACTACCTGCGCGATATTGTCAACCGTTATGACATACCGTACGAAAGCATTGCCATCGTGCTGAAAATCGTCGGTATCGCGTACATCTGCGAATTTGCCGTTCAGGTGTTAAAGGATACGGGAGAAAACTCTCTGGCTGCCAAGGTGGAGATCGCGGGGCGCGTGTTCATCATCGTGCTGTCGCTGCCGGTGATCACCTCGTTTCTCACCATGGTGCTGGGAATGCTGGGATAAAACGAATGAAGAAGCTATGGATAATCATATTGGCATTGGTGCTATGCTTTATTGCTCTGCCGCGTCCGGTGCTGGCGGACGACGATATTGATCAGGCCATCGCAGACGAGATTGAGGATGAGATCAACGAAAATATCGGCAAAGCGCTGTCCACCGCAGACCTTCACGAGCTGGAGGATTACTACAGCGAGTATGCCCAGACGCTGGCGCCGGTGACTGACGGACAGAGCTTATCCGGCTTTATTACGACGCTGGCACAGGGTGGGGCTAACTTCAGCGCAGCCGATGTGTATGGCATGGTGCTCAATGCGCTGTTTGCGGGGTTGAAGCAAAGCATACCCGCCGTGGTGCAGATCATCGTCGTTGCGCTGATATTCAGCATTATCTCGCACTTCAAGCCGTCGTTCGGGGAGACGGGCGTCAGCAAGGCGGCGCAGACGGCGCAGTTCGTCATTGTAGGAACGATGACACTGGGGATACTCGCCTCGGCATTCTCCATCGGATCAAACGCGGTGGAAAAGATGGCGGCGTTCACGGGAGAATTCTTTCCGCTGATGATCTCGCTGCTGACGGCATTGGGCGGCATCACGTCCGCCGCAATACTGAGCCCGGCGACAGTGTTTTTGACGACGGGTATCTCAATATTCTTTAAGAGCTTTGTGCTGCCGTTCATCATTGTGCTAACGGTGTTCACCATCATCAACCACTTCTCGTCCACAATCAAGCTGAGCGGCTTCTGTTCGCTGCTCAAAAGCATCGTGAAGTGGGGCGTGGGCATCGGCATGACGGTGTTCATCGGCATCATCGCGATACAAGGGCTGCTGGGGTCGTCCTTCGACGGTGTATCCATCAAGACGGCGAAGTTCACCATCGACAAAATGGTGCCCATCGTCGGCGGACTGTTCGCGCAGTCGGTAGACGTGGTGATCTCCTGTACACTGCTCATCAAAAACGCCGTGGGCATTGCGGGCATCATCATCATCGCCGCTATCGTGATTGCGCCCGCGCTTGCAATACTTGCGCACTACTTCCTGTTCAAGCTGACGGCCGCGGTGCTGGAGCCCATTGCAGGCGGCGATATGGCAAAGTTTGTGCAGGATGCGGCGGATGTGTTGATGCTGCTGTTCGTTGCGGTGCTGGCGGCCGCCATCATGTTCTTTGTGACCACCGCCGTCATTATCGGCGCGGGCAACGCCAACATTATGCTGAGGTGAGAGTATGCAGAATCTTGTGAGCACGTGGGCTGTCGCTGTAACAATGGCCATCATATTCAGCGCTGTGATCGGCATGCTGCTGCCCGACTCCGCAATCAAGAAGTATGTATCCGTCGTTATCGGCATCGTGGTGACCATCATCATACTCTCACCGCTGATATCGCTGTTGTCCGGTACGGATGCCGAGGCAGAGCTGCAAAACGCGCTGAAGAGCGCCGGTAACAGTGAACCGGCGGTGCCTGAAAGCGGATCGTACAAGGACTACATTTACAAGATATATGAGGTATATATGGGCGATGAGTAAAATAAATATGAGTAATGAAAAGGGTGATTACGAATGAATGATGCTGATAATATCACGGCTGCCGAAGAGGCGCTGGAGCCTAAGGACAAAAAAGGGCTGGTGTCGCGCTTTATGAAGCTGGACATCAAAAAGAAGATACAGTATCTGGCGATACTGCTGGTGGTCATTGTGATACTCACCATTTACTTCGCGTCGTCCGGCGGATTTGCCAACAAGTCGGATAACAAAACATCGCAGGCTTCCGCTCAGGTGACAGCAGGTGTGCAGGAGGCTTCCAGCGTCGAGCAGCAGCTCAAAAACACGCTGTCGCAGATAGAGGGCGCGGGGCAGGTGGAGGTGATGATCACATACGAGTCCAGCGGCGAGATTATCCCCGCCATCAGCGTGGATAAACAGACCACCACCACGACCGATGAGGATGAGGGCAGAACGAGCACCACAAACACTGAAAACACGCAGAGCGAGGTGGTGACGGTAGGCGGCAGCGGCGGCAACAGCGCGCTGGTGCTCAAAGAGAAGAGCCCCGAAATACGGGGCGTTATCGTGGTGGCACAGGGCGCGGACAACATTCGGGTAAAGCTGAATCTGCTGAGCGCCGTGCAAACATTGTTGAACATCAGCCCTGATCAGGTTGATGTATATAAAATGAATGAGTAAGGGAAGTGAAATTGTATAATGATTAAAGGAAATGGTATAATGAAAAATAAAAAGGTTGGGCGCTATCTGCTTCTGGGCGGACTGATCGTGGTGTTGGTGGGCGTGGGTTATTTGAACTACGCGCTGGGCACCAGTCCTGTGCCGGCGGATCAATCGGCGCAGGCGGGCGACGTGGCAGATTCCGAGATTCAAGGCGCAATGTCTGCGGATGATCTGGCTGTGATGTCTACCGACAACTATTTTGCGGACTACAAAACGAATCGTGAGAGCGTCCGCAACAAAGAGGTGTCGTATCTTGACAGCATCATAGCCGATAAGAACAGCGATGCGGAAACCATTAAGGACGCACAGGATCAGAAGATTCAGATCGTCCAGCAGATGGAGAACGAACTGACGGTTGAAGGTTTGCTGGTGGCAAGCGGCTTCAAAGATGCGATTGTGACGGTTCAGTCCGGCTCGGTCAACGTCGTCATCAAGGCCGATGAGATCAGCAAAGAGGACGCAGCAAAGATTTTAGAGCTCGTGAGGCAGGAAACCGGCGAACCGGCGCAGAATATCAAGGTGATACTGCAGGGCTAGGCAAGCGTATGCTGCAAAAAACGATTTTTCCTTTCAGATTGTATTTGGCTGCCCTGTCTGTTATAATTTAAGCATTAATTGAAGAGGTGAGATGTTTGAGCACAAACGATATGAATACGCGTGAAGAGCAGAACGGCAGCATATCCTTTGCAAACGATGTGGTGGCTACAATCGCAGGGCTGGCAACGATAGAGGTTGAAGGCGTCGCCGGTATGAGCGGCGGTTTTTCGGGCGGCCTTGCAGAGCTGCTTGGCCGCAAGAATCTGACCAAAGGTGTTAAGGTTGAGGTCGGCAAAGAGGAGTGCGCCATCGATCTTTTCATCGTGGTGGATTACGGCGTTGAGATACCGCTGATGTGCGAAAAGATTCAATCCAGTGTGAAAAAGGCCGTGGAGACGATGACGGGCTTGCGCATGGTGGAAACCAACATACATATACAAGGCGTGCGTATAGCGAAGGAACCTGTAGAGGAAACCAAGCGCGTCCATTAACGCCGCGAGATAAAGAAGGGGCCTTATTAAGGATTCGGGGGATACTAAAGAAAAATGCGTATTTTCATGAGAATACTGCTGACGCTCTACATACTGTTCGTGCTGTTTATCGCAGGCGTAACGCTATGCTGCGCGTGGGGGATCATCAGCTTTGATTATCCCGCATGGTGGCTGGATCAGCTTTACGGCAGCACTGCTGTTATCTGGATCGTGTCGGCCGTTGGTGTGGCGGTGGTGATTGTCAGCTTCATGCTGATGTTTTCCGGCATCCGCCGCCGCAAGCCCAAGGCAGCCAGCATCCGTCAGACGGAGAACGGTGCTATATCCATCACCGTTACGGCGCTGGAGGACATGGCATTGCGCTTTATTACCTCCAACACTGCGGTGCGCACCGTGAGGACGGCTGTGCTGGTGCGCGATGGCAAGCTGGTGGTGCAGGGCAGGCTGGCGGTTGCGGAGGGGACCAACATTCCCGAAACGCTGCAAAGCATACAAGCCGGCCTAAAGGCGCATATCGAGCTGCTGGCAGGTATCGAGGTAACTAAAATTATGCTGCTTGTCGAGAAGACAACGCAGGTTGTAAAGGCGCGTGTCGAATAGTGTCTGATCCGCACAGCTTTTTTAGCTATGTAAAAGAGCATAGGCGTGTTATCATCGGCGTGGGGCTGGGGCTGCTGGTGGGTATTCTAATGCTGACCATCGGCTTTTTCGCGACGCTGTTTTTGGCGCTTTGCGGCGCAATCGGCGCTTTTTTTGGAACGAAGAACAAGTTCCGCAAAAGGCTTTTCGAAATTTTGGACAAGATATTACCGGATATATTCAAGTAAAAGCGGAGGATAGATGAGCAGAAGAGCGGCTAGGGATACGGCGCTGCGGTTGTTTTATGAATACGCGGTTACCGGCGAGTTCAATCCCGCGACGATGGACGTCATGCGGGATTGTTTTGATAAGGGAATGAACGACAACGCCTGGCTTTTTGTGGGGCGTTTGATTGACCTGTATAAGACGAACACCGAAGAAGTGGACAAGGTGATTCAGGCTAATTCGAAAAACTGGAACATCTCGCATATGGCCAAGGTAGAGCTTTCCATACTGCGCATCGGCGTGTGCGAGCTTTTCTATTGCGAGGATATACACGAAAGCATCACCATCAACGAATGCGTGGAGCTGGGCAAAAGATATGCGACGGATAAATCGGCGCGCTTTATCAACGGCGTGCTGGCTGCGGTGCTGAACGCCGCAAACGCCACCCATGCGCAGCCTCAATAGAGCGGCGGCAGCGTTTGACACCAGCGCCTACACAACCTCCTTTGCGATGGTGTCAGGAGGCAAGGTGGTGGCGGACATCCGCCGGATGCTGGCAGTGGCACAGGGCAGCCGGGGTCTGCGGCAATCAGAAGCGGTATTTGCGCACATCAAAAATATGAGTGCGCTTTTTTTAGGACTGGAAACAGGCTATACTGCTGATACGGTGGCATACAGCGAGAAGCCTTGTCCGGCAGACGGCTCGTATATGCCGGTGTTTTGCGTGGGCGCATCCCACGCGATGGTATATGCCAATGCACTGGGCGTGCAGCCGTACGCGCTGACGCATCAGCACGGTCATTTGTATGCCGCGTTCTTCGGCAACGAGGTGCCGGACGGGCGGCATATCGCGATGCATGTGTCGGGCGGCACGCTGGAGCTGCTGGACGTATCGATAGACGGCGGTATCGTGACGCGTATCGAACCGATGGGCGGCACGCTGGATATCACATGCGGGCAGCTGATAGACCGAGTGGGTGTGGCGGCGGGTCTGCCGTTCCCATCCGGGGCGCATATGGAGAAGCTGTACCGTCCGGGTGCACAAAAGCTGGCGGTCCGTGTGGATGGCTTAGGCGCGAACTTGTCCGGCGCGGAGACACAGGCGCTGCGGCGCATCGCGGCGGGAGAGGATGCGGCACTGGTGTGCAGCGCGGTGTTCGACTGCGTGGGAGAGACGCTTTCCCGGCTGGCTGCAAACGCGGCGGAGGAGTCCGGCTGCAATAGATTGATACTGTCCGGCGGCGTGATTGCGGGATCGGTCATCCGAGAACGCCTGACGGCTGCCTCACTGAATAAAAGCATAGAGCTGATACTGACACAAAGGGAATATTGCAGCGACAACGCCTGCGGACTTGCGCTGGCGGCGGAGAGGCTGCGTGATAAAGGAGTTTTGCCATGACGATAATCGACGGAAAAGCCATATCGGCACAGATCAGAGAGAATCTCAAAAAGCAGGTGCAGGAGCTAAAAGAGCAGGGCATCACGCCGGGTCTTGCGGTGATACTGGTGGGCGACGATCCCGCTTCTGCCGTATATGTGCGCAACAAAGCGCTGGCGTGCGACGAGCTGGGCATGCACTCGGTGGTGCACACATTGCCCGCCGAGACGACCAAGGAAGAGCTGATTGCGCTGGTGCACGACTGCAATGAGGACAAAGCGCTGCACGGCATACTGGTGCAGCTGCCGCTGCCAAAGCATCTGGACGCGCTGGAGATACTGCGTGAGGTAGACCCGGACAAAGATGTGGACGGTCTGCACGTGGTGACGGCTGGACGGTTGCTGGTGGGCGAAAAGGGCTTCGTGCCCTGTACACCCAAGGGCGTGATCCGGCTCATCAAGAGCACAGGCACATCCATCAGCGGCAAAAGCGCCGTGGTGGTGGGGCGCAGCAACATGGTGGGCAAGCCGGTGTCGCTGCTGCTGATGAACGAGAATGCGACGGTCACGATGTGCCATTCACGCACGGAAAACCTTGCCGAGGTCTGCGCCGGTGCGGATATACTGGTGGCCGCGATCGGACGTCCCGAGATGATAAAGGGCAGCTTTGTGAAGCCGGGCGCGGTGGTCATCGACGTGGGCACAACGAAGGTGGACGGCAAGCTCAAGGGCGATGTGCTGTTTGAAGAGGCGGCGCAAAAGGCGGCATTTATCACGCCGGTGCCGGGCGGTGTAGGCCCCATGACGATCACGATGCTGATGGAAAACACCATCGAAGCAGCTCGCATCCATGGCTGAGGTTGTTTTCACCGTTTCGCAGATCACGGAATATCTGTCGCGCAAGTTCTTTCAGGACCCTTTCATCAGCGCGATAAACGTGGTGGGCGAGGTGACAAACTTCTCGATGTCTTCGGTGGGGCATGCGTTCTTCTCCCTCAAGGACGAGAACAGCATGCTGGGCTGTATTGTATACGATTTTGCGCAGCATCCGGACAGGGATGCGATATCGGACGGGGCGCTGCTCCGCGTGGGCGGGCGCGTGACGTTCTACAGGAAAAGCGGCTCCATCCAGCTGGCTGTGGAATCGGCAGTGCTTCAGGGCGTGGGCGATCTGTTCGTGCGTTTTGAGCGCACCAAGAAGCGGCTGGCTGATGAGGGGCTTTTCGATGCCGCACACAAGCAGCCGCTGCCCGCGTTTGCGACACACATCGGTGTCATAACGTCCACGTCGGGCGCGGTGCTGTACGATATCATCAACGTGGCGACACGCCGCTTTGACGGCATCCGCATTTCGGTTTATCCGGTGCCGGTGCAAGGCGCGGACGCCGCAAAACGCGTCAGTGAAGGTGTCGCACACTTCAACAAAACACGCAGCGTTGATGTGATCATCGTGGCGCGTGGCGGCGGTTCTTTTGAGGATTTATTCGCTTTTAACGAAGAGATAGTTGCCCGCGCAGTATATGCTTCGGATATCCCCGTGGTATCGGCGGTGGGGCATGAGACGGATTACACGCTGTGCGACATGGCGGCAGACCTGCGGGCTCCCACACCCTCCGCAGCGGCGGAGCTGGTTGTGCGCGAGAAACGGGCGATCATCGATGCGCTGGAGGACAGGAAGGCCGCGCTGGGACAGGCGTTACTGAATGTGTTGCGGACGCGCGAACAGCGGGTGACGACGGCGGCGGCTTCGCTGACCGCATACCCGCTGCGGCTGAAGATCGGCAGGATGCAGGAGCAGATTGAAAGCCGTCTGCAGCTGATGAACCGGGGCGTATCCGCAAAGCTCCAAGCCTGTGCGCTGCGACTCGAGCAATATCAGGACAGGCTGGAGAGCCTGAATCCGCGCAATGTGCTGGCACGCGGCTATGCACTGGTCCACGGCGGAGACGGTCGGGTGGTGACGTCCTCACAGACCGCGCCGGTGCGTATGGAGATAGAATTTGCCGACGGTCGTGTGGCGGTGGAAAGGACGGAGCGCTGATGGACGATTTTGAAAAGGATCTGCGCAGGCTGGAGGAGATATCCCAGCTGCTGCAGTCGGGCGAAACGGGTATTGAGAAGAGCATGGAGCTGTATGCCGAGGGTGTCAAGCTGGCGGAGCAGCTGCAAAAGCGGCTCAACACGTATAAGTCGAAGATAGAGATACTGGAGAACGAGGCAAAAGGGTCATGAACACGGCGGTGGAACAGCTGAACAGATACGGCGCATTGGTCAATACGCGTCTGGAAACGCTGCTGGAAACGATGTGTGAGCCGGGCACGCTCAAGGATGCCATGGGCTACAGCTTGGCGGCGGGCGGCAAGCGGTTGCGTCCGGCATTGTGTCTGATGACGGCGGACATGCTGGGCGATGCCATGAAGGCACTCGATTACGCCTGTGCGCTGGAGATGATCCACACCTACTCGCTGATACACGACGACCTGCCGTGCATGGACAACGACGTGCTGCGGCGCGGCAAGCCCACCAACCATGTGGTGTTCGGCGAGGCGTATGCGCTGCTGGCGGGCGACGGACTGCTGAACCTCGCGTATGAGGTGATGCTGGACTGTGCGGTGCGCAATGCGGGAGATGGGCTGGATTACATAGGCGCGATGAACGTCGTCGCCAAGGCGGCGGGTGTTAAAGGCATGATCGAGGGACAAGCCTGCGATATCGCTTTTGAGGGGCAAGATAAGGACGAGGAGGTTCTCCGGCATATCCATGAGCGCAAGACAGGCGCGATGATCAGCGCGTCGGTGCTGAGTGCTGCGACGCTGCTGCGGGCTTCCGTGCAGGAAACTGCCGCGCTGGAAACGTACGGCAGCCGGCTGGGGCTGGTGTTCCAAATTGTGGACGATATACTGGACGAGGTGGGAGAGACAACGCTGCTTGGGAAAACGGTCGGCAAGGACGCGGACTCAGGCAAACAGACTTTTGCGCGTGTTTACGGTATCGAATCGTCACGCGGCATCGCGGCGAGGCTGACGGACGAAGCAGAGCTGGCACTGGGGATATTCGGCGAGAGGGCCTCTGCGTTGAAGAGCATTGCACATTACATGCTGATGCGCGACAGATAGATATTTGACATTCACCAAGCGGCAAAAATATTGCTGCTTTTTTATTTTCCGCTTATATGAATAACCTTGTAAACCCTTCCTTTTATTGAATGGAACGGTGCTGTATATGCGGAATTCTATGAAACCATACAAGGGAAAAATTGTTGCATATGCAACGTCTGCGTGCGGTATAAAAGAATTTTGGCATGGTAAAGCTAGTCATATCAAAGCACCCACAAGGAGATATGACATGCTGACAAATAAGGTTGAGATCTGCGGCGTTGACACATCCAAGCTGCCTGTGATGAAACCGAGGCAAATGAAGGAAACAATGCTCAAGGTCAAGGCCGGAGACCGTGCCGCACGAGAGGAATTTATTCGAGGGAATCTTCGTTTGGTATTGAGCGTCATTCAGCGCTTTACCGGGCGCAGAGAGAACATGGACGATCTGTTTCAGGTGGGCTGCATCGGGCTCATCAAGGCAATCGATAACTTTAATGTGGAGTTGGGTGTGCGTTTTTCCACCTATGCCGTTCCTATGATTCAAGGCGAAATTCGACGCTATCTGCGAGATAACAACAGCATCCGCGTTTCTCGTTCACTGCGGGACATCGCGTACAAAGCGCTTCAGATACGCAACACGATGGCGAAGAAAGATTTCAGCGATCCCAGTGTGGAGAAGATCGCCGCGGAGCTGGGTATCAGCGTTGAGGATGTGGTCTTTGCTCTGGACGCGATACAAGACCCCGTGTCGCTGTACGAGCCGGTGTATCACGACGGTGCGGACGCAATCTACGTGATGGATCAGCTGCAGGATAAGAGCAGCGCCGACGAGAACTGGCTGGAGGGCATCGCTTTGAAGGAGGCTATCGATAAGCTGGGTGAGCGTGAACGCAACATCATCCGTATGCGCTTTTATCAGGGCAAGACGCAGATGGAGGTCGCTGACGAGATTGGCATCAGTCAAGCGCAGGTATCAAGGCTTGAAAAGAATGCATTGAAGAGTATGAAGAGAAGCATATAGCAACGTTAAAAAAGCTGGCAGCCGGGATTCGTGTCGCACGGGTCCCGGTCTTTTTTATCCATCTCGCATAATATGATATAGAAAGCGAGGTGATGGCGATGACGCGTTATGCCAAGCTGCGGCAAAAAGAGGTCGTCAATGTGCTGGACGGCGCGCGGCTGGGATACATATGTGATTTGGTGATTGATATGCCCACCGGCAAGGTGACGGCGATTGTGGTGCCGGGGCCCACGCGGTTTTCGTTCCTGTTCAAGGGTGATCGAGACAGCATAATACCGTGGCAGAACATTCGGAAAATTGGAGAAGATGTGGTACTGGTGGAAATTGACGTGAACTGCATGCCAAACTACCGTGAATAATTGTATTTCTTCATAATTATGCTATAATGAAAGCAAATACGGCATGGGGGCGCATTATGAAGTGTATATATTGCGGTTATCTGGAAAGCAAGGTGGTAGATTCAAGGCCGACAGACGAGGGCAGCTCCATCAGACGGCGGCGGGAATGCCTGTCGTGCAAAAAACGCTTTACAACCTACGAGAAGATTGACAGCCTGCCGCTGCTGGTCGTCAAGAAAGACGGCGAGCGCGTACCCTTCGATTCGGACAAAATCAAGATCGGCATCATCAAAGCGTGTGAGAAGCGTCCGGTACCCATGCAGGAGATTGAAACGCTGGTGCTGAACATCGAGAAGGCGATATTTAACACGCTGCGGCAGGAGATTTCCACCAAGGAGATCGGTGAGCTGGTGATGCGGGGCTTAAAAGATCTGGACGACGTGGCATACGTACGCTTCGCTTCGGTGTACAGAGAGTTTAAAGACGTGGACACATTTATGCAGGAGCTTCAGCGCCTGCTGGAAGAAAAATAGGATGCAGCAAATACAAAAGGGTTTTACACTTTGGAAGAAAAAAGGGGTTCGGTTTCTGACAATACCGTCATTTGATCGGGCAGGCGGTGTTTTATGCACGTTTTCCACACGCATTGGCGGCGTCAGTCCCAGCCCTTTTGATACGTTGAATTTTAGCCGCTCGCGTGAGCCGAATCAGGAAAACTTTTTAGAAAACATGCGCCGCTACGGCGAGGCTGCCGGTTTTAACAGCCGGGATGCGGTGCTGGACAACTACGAGCACGGGGTTAGGCTATACCGTTCGCATCGCGAGGATGCGGGCTGCGGTATCTGGCGTGACATGGTGTCTCAGCCGTGCGACGGACTCTATACTGACGAGACAGGGTTGCCTCTAATCTCGCTTCATGCGGACTGTGTACCCCTGTTTTTTTACGATCCCAAACGGCGCGCGGTGGCTGTGTGCCATGCGGGCTGGCGCGGGGTGACCAATCATATCATCCAAAACACCATGGAGGCGCTGACGGGTATCGGCTGCAAGCCGGGCGATATGCTGGCGGCGGTGGGGCCTTGCATCAGCGTGCGCAACTTTGAGGTGGGTGAAGAGGTGCGGGATATCTTTGTGCGCGAGTTTGGCGAGGATACCGTGCAAACAAGAGATGGACGGCTATACGCCGATTTGAATACTGCCTGCGTAAAAGATTTGCTGTCGTGCGGGCTCAACCCCGAAAATGTGACGGTGGCAGGTCTTTGCACCTATGCAGACCCGTATCTGTTTTTCTCACACCGGCGCGACAAGGGGCAGACAGGGGCAATGGCCGCCGCAATTTTGTTAAAGGATGAGTGATCTGGCATGAACGAAAAGATACTCATTGTTGACGACGAACCAAACATACTGGAGCTGCTGGAGTACAACCTCAAAAAAGAAGGTTACGATGTGCTGCGCGCCGAGACAGGGGAGGCAGCAGTGGCGATCATCTCAAAGCAGCGTCCGAATATTGTGCTGCTGGATCAGATGCTGCCGGGTGTCGACGGACTGGGTGTGCTAAAGGCTATCCGCGCAAGCGAGACGTTGGCGGACATGCCCGTCATCATGGTGACGGCGCGCGCCGAGGAGGTGGACAAGATCATCGGCCTCGAACTGGGCGCGGATGATTACGTCTCCAAACCATTCAGTGTGCGCGAGCTGTGTGCGCGGGTAAAGGCGCAGCTCCGCCGTTCCAAGAAGCTGGAGGTGCCAAGCCAGCCCACCATGGGATATAAAACCCTCAAGGTAGACAACGCGAACTACAAGGCCTTCATCGGCGAAGAGGAACTGAAGCTGACGCTCAAGGAGTTTGAGCTGCTGGTGCTGCTGATGTCCAGCGGCACACAGGTGCTGACGCGTGACATGATTCTCAACAAGGTGTGGGGTTACGATTATTTCGGGGAAACCCGTACTGTAGACGTGCATATCACGAATCTGAGAAAGAAGCTGGGCGACTACGGTGAGCGTATCGAAACGGTGCGCGGCGTAGGCTATCGCTTCAACATGAAGGATGAACCGAATATTTAAGAAGATCGTTGTAAGAATCAGCCTCCTGTTTCTGGTCGTGATTGTGATCGTCAGTTTACTGACTGTCAGCTATCTGGACGGAACTTACAAGAGAGAAGTCAGGGAGCAGCTGCACAACATTGCTGAGGTGGCAGAAAGCTTCATGCTTTACGAGGGTGATGATAAACCCGCCTTGTACAGCATTGACAAAGCGCAGGACGCACGTATCACCATCATTGATTTTAGTGGTGATGTGATATTTGATACGCGGGCGGACGCAGAGGGGCTTGAGAATCATCTGGATAGACCTGAGGTAATGCTGGCGTTCAAAGACGGCATTGGCAGCGACATCAGGCGAAGCGATACGCTGGGCGCAGATATGATGTATCTGGCCTATCGATCAGACAAACTCCAGATGATCGTGCGCGTGGCATTGCTGCTAAACGGCGTGTCTGCTTATTCCAGCTCAATCTGGATACCGATACTATCAATGGTTATCGCTGCGTTTTTGGTGTGCTTAGGAATTTCACTTTTTGTTTCGCGGGGGGTAACCCAGCCGATAATCCAGCTCAAGCAGGAAACCGTCAAGATAGCCGAGGGGCGGTACGATGAGCTTGGAAACGTACGGACTGGTGATGAAATTGAAGACCTGTCTGACGCGCTGATCAGAATGGCTAAAAAGCTGCGGCGTAACATTGAAGCCATTACAGAGAACAGCTCGCGGCTGGAGGCTGTTCTGCGCGCTGTGCCCGGCGGCATTATCGCAGTGGACAGCAGCATGAACGTGATTATGGCAAACCCTTCTGCGCGAAGCATGTTCTCCATTAACGATAAGCCCGAGGGGCGGCACTTTCTTGAGGTGACCCAGAACATGGGTCTGGAAGCGGTGATACGTGAAGCACTGCAAAAACCCAGTGTGGTGGAACGTGAACTGAGCATCACGCACGGAATGGAAACGCTGTTCTATCAGGTTTTTGCCGCGTCGGTGTTCGGCGAAGGAAAGGGCTACGGCGTTATACTGCTGATACAGGACATCACGCACCTGCGCAAGCTGGAAAACCTGCGCAAGGATTTTGTGGCTAATGTGACGCACGAGCTGAAAACGCCGCTCACTGTCATACGGGGTTTTGTGGACACACTCAAGGAGCCTGAAATGCCGCGTGAGGATATCGCACGCTTCCTCGATATTATTGCGCTGGAGACGGAGCGGCTGACGCGGCTGATCAATGATGTGCTGCTGCTGTCGGAGATAGAAAACATTGCGGAGAGCCCCAAAACGGAAATAAACCTGACGGAGGGCATCCGTGAGGCCGTGCAGCTGCTTGAGGGAGCTGCTCGTGATAAGGGGCTGGAGCTGCTTGCTGACATATCCGAGGATAGCATCGTGGTGCTGGCGGACAAGGACCGCGTCAAACAGCTTGCGATCAACCTGATCGACAATGCGATCAAGTATACGCCGAGCGGCGGCCGTGTGCGTGTGTCGGTGCGTGCCGAAGAGACGCTTGCCGTTCTGTGCGTGGAGGATACCGGCATCGGCATTCCCGAAGACAATATCCCGCGTCTGTTCGAGCGGTTTTACCGCGTGGACACAAGCCGGTCGCGCTCTCTGGGCGGAACGGGCCTTGGATTGGCGATTGTCAAGCACATCGTCAGTCTGCTGGACGGTCACATCACGGTGAATAGCCGCGTTGGAGAGGGCAGCGCGTTTATTGTTTATCTGCCGCTGTCGGCAGGCAAAATATAAAAATATTTGCTGCGATGCTTGCTAAATTACCGTAATTGTGCTATATTACGCAAAGGGAAGCAAGATTACTGACTATGGAGAGTGGGAAAAACCCACTCTTTTAAATTGTAAGTTGCCAAAATGCACCGTGCAGATTATGCGGACGGTGTTTAGGGCAGTATATTTGGAAGGTGAAAGAAGATTTCTACGAAAATTGAGAAGATAATCGAACAGCTTGTCATGCCGATCATTGAACAGAACGGATACGAATATGTCGGAACAGAATACAATAAGATGGGCGCAAACAATGAGCTCATCATCTATGCCGATAAGCCGGGCGGTCTCGGGCTGGACGACTGCGAGACTATCAGCCGGCTGATTGATCCCATCATCGACGAAAAAGACCCCATTGAAGAAGCATACTGCCTTTGTGTATCATCGCCGGGACTCGACAGACCGCTTAGAACCCCGCGTGATTTTGCGCGCAGTATTGGCAAAAAGGTGGATGTCAAGCTGTATCGTCCGATGGACGGCAAGAAGGAGTGGACTGGCATGCTAAAGAGCCACGACGCTGCTTGTGTGACCATCGAAATGGACGACGGTGACAAAGCATTTGAAAACAAAGATGTGGCGCTTGTGCGGCTGCATTTGGATATTACATTCGGGAGGTAATGTATGAGCTCAGAATTTTTAAGCGCCCTAGCGGCATTGGAAAAGGAAAAAGGTATTAACAAGAGCGTGCTGATCGACGCGATTGAGAACGCACTTGTTTCCGCATATAAGAAAAATTACAACACAGTGCAGGAGGTTCGGGTAGAGGTAGACCCGGACAGCGGCATGTTTAAGGTGTACGCAAAAAAGACTGTTGTGGAAACGGTGATGGACGAAGCGGAGGAAATTTCGCTCAAGGACGCACACAAAATTAATATTGCTTACGAACCGGGCGACGTCATCGAGCTGGAGGTAACACCGGGCTCGTTTGGACGTATCGCGGCGCAGACAGCCAAGCAGGTGGTGGTACACCGTCTGCGCGAGGCAGAGCGCGGCGTTATTTACGACAAATTTGCGGAGCGCGAAGGCGAAGTAATGAACGCGTACATACACCGTGTGGATAAGGGCAGCGTGCTGCTGGAGCTGGACGGCGTCGAATGCATGATGCCTGCGGCAGAGTGCATACCGGGTGAGCGCTACAACATCAACGACCATATCAAAGTGTATGTGATGGAGGTGCGCAAAACCACCAAGGGACCGCAGGTTATCGTATCGCGCACGCACCCCAACCTCTTAAAGCGCCTGTTCGAGATCGAGGTGCCGGAAATCATGCAGAATATCGTCCACATCAAAAGCGTGGCGCGTGAAGCCGGTTCACGTACGAAGATTGCTGTGCATTCCGACGACGACAACGTCGATCCGGTGGGTTCATGCGTGGGGCAGAAGGGCTCTCGCATCGATCGCGTGGTGGCAGAGCTGGGCAATGAGAAGATCGACGTGATACCGTGGAGTTCCGACCCGATTGAGTTTATCGCCAATTCGCTGCGCCCCGCCAAGGTGCTGATGGTGCAGATCAACGAAAACGAGAAGGCAGCCAAGGTGGTTGTGCCGGATTATCAGCTGTCGCTGGCTATTGGCAGAGAAGGCCAGAACGCGCGTCTGGCGGCTAAACTGACAGGTTGGAAGATTGATATCAAGAGTCAGTCGCAAATTGAAGCGGCTTTGTTTGACAACCAGGATGAAACAACGGATAATGGATTTGATGATGCGTATGACGAAGATATGCTGGGCTTCGAGGATGGTTTCGACGAGGCAGGCACCACCGGCGACGCTGATGACATCAATATGAGCATTGACGAATAAGTCAATTTTGAGTGAGGCGGTATTATTGAAAACAAAAAAAGTGCCTGTTCGCATGTGTATCGCCTGCCGTGAGGGACGACCCAAAAAAGAGCTCGTTCGCGTGGTAGCAGCTGAGGGTATTTTAAGCCCCGACGAGACGGGCAAGGCCCATGGACGCGGCGCGTATTTATGCCCGAATGTAGAATGCCTAGACAAAGCAAAGAAGACAAAGGCATTTGAGAGAAGCTTGGAAGCGCCGATGAGCGAGGAAGCGTATAATGCGATAAAAAGGGTGATATTGCGTCGTGGCATCAAATAGATTGTCGATGGCGGGGCTTGCGTTTCGGGCAGGTCGCGCGCTGGCGGGCAGCTTTGCCTGCGAAAAAGGGCTGGCCACCCGACGCATATGCCTGCTGCTTATACAAAAGGGTTTGTCTCAAAACAGCTTGAAGCAGTTTAAGACACTGTGCGCACATTCGGGCGCGGATATCATAGTGGTGGATTCCGAAGATGATTTGGGGAAGGCAATAGGACGTCCGGGTGTGATGCTGGTGGGTATCACAGATCCGGGCTTTGCGAAAGCAATAATGAACAATTATCATGGTGGGAGTGGCATTGAATGAGTAAACTGAAGATTATTGACATGAACAAGCAGCTGATGGACAAATCAAAGCAGACTGTAAACCGTATGGAGTCGCTTCAAACGAGCGTGCAGTCTCATTTGGCCACGCTGAAGCGCATTGAGGCCGACCTTATTAAGGTGGCGCGCGCTGAGGCGGAGGAAAAGCGTGTTCGTCAGGAGCAGGAGCATGCGAGGGCAGAATCGGACGCTCGCGCTGCGGAGCAAGCCAAAGCAACGGCGGAAACGCGCGTTGCGGAGGACGCTAAAGCGGCAAAAGCAAGCCAGCCTGTCAGTGAGCCTGTTCGTCCGGCGGCGTCTTCAGACAAGGAAGCTGTTCAGTCGGAGACACGAAAAATGCCCGCAGCCGAAACTCCCGTGGAGCCGAAAGTGAGCACCGCCCCCACCGCACATATCGTTGAGACTGTTAAAGAAGTCAGCGTGCCTGATGCAAAAACACAGGATGCTGCTGTCAATGCGCCTCAGCCGCAAAAGCCGGTTGCAGAGTCGCAGCCTGTACAGGAAGCAAGACCGTACAATCAGGAAAATCGTCCGCCGAGACAAGATGGCGGCAGACCGTATAATCAAGATAATCGCGGACCAAGACCGGACGGCGCCAGACCGTACAATCAAGACAACCGCGGACCGAGACCGGACGGCTCCAGACCGTACAATCAGGACAATCGCGGACCGAGACCGGACGGCTCCAGACCATATAATCAGGACAATCGCGGACCGAGACCGGACGGGAGCAGACCGTACAATCAAGACAATCGCGGACCGAGACCG